>JAZUPE010000064.1:0-54167 GCA_045605025.1 Acutalibacteraceae bacterium | reverse complement strand
GAAACTCGCAGGGTTATTGAGATGCTTCTTTCCGGATTACCAGTAAAGAGCATCAGTCTTGATAATGGTTCAGAGTTTGCGGATTTTCGCCGGTTAGAAGCTGACCTTGGTGCAGAAGTGTATTTCGCTGAGCCTCACAAGCCCTGGCAGCGAGGCACTAATGAGAACACTAATGATATTATTCGTTTCTTTTTCAAAAAAGGATTTGATTTTCGTACGGTTACTGATTCTGATGTTCAAGTCGTTGAGGATCTGATCAATAATCGTCCGAGAAAATGTCTCGGTTGGAGAACTCCCAGAGAGGTATTCTTCGGTTCCTAAAGTGTTGCACTTGGTTGACAATCCGCCGACCACAGGAGATAGGCCCTTATAGGGCCTGTTCAAACCACCCGTTCAACGGGTGGTTTTGATTTTTGTTGTGCAAAGGTTCACTGTGTTTTTCTTTTGTACTGCAGTGCTGAGTGGGTGATATTATTTCGTTTCCGGGGAAATCAGTTCCCGTGAATATTTCCGCAGAATACCTATCACCGTAGGTTTGTCAATTTTGTCAAAGGAAATAACCGGTGCAGGATCATCGGGATAATCTCCAATTGCCAGCTCATACCAGACGATGTCAATCCAGCGGCCCTGCTTGCGGCCGGTATTGTGCCATACACCGGTCTGAGAGAATCCGAGCGCTTTGTGCATGGCACAGCTTGGATCATTCGGCTGGCTGACAGCGGAATAGACCGTCTGCACATTCTGGAGCTTCAGTATATCGATCAGAGCGCGGCAAAGAGTGCGTCCGATTCCCAGACGAATGTACTGCGGACGCAGATATACCGACAGTTCCGCGCTGTAGCCGTATGCCGCGCGGGACTGGTGACGGTGGGCATAGGCGTAGCCGATAATGCGGCCGCCGTCCTCGCATACGATATAGGGATACTCTGCCAGAACATCACGGATCCGGGCGTGGAATTCCTCCGCGGCGGGAACCGTTTTTTCAAATGTGACGGCCGTATTGTTTATGTAATGGCTGTAGATATCGAGAATCGCGCCCGCGTCCCCCATGGTCGCAATACGCAGAGAAAGGTTCTGTGATGCCATTGCAAAGCCTCCGTTCAAAGAATTAACCGGAACATCCCGGTTGACTATCCGTAAATTGTGGGATAAAATAGTGACAGCAGAGCAATATACTCTGTGACCGACATATATTATACCATACGAAACCCGCCGCGCAATGTCCTTTTTTCTATATTGCGCGGCGCACAGCTTTTATGTATGACGCTTGAACATTTCAATCAACTGGCAGACGAGGTTGCCGACGAGATTCCTCAGGAGTTTTTCCGCAAACTCAACGGCGGAATAATCCTGCAGTCCCGTGCAAAGATGCACCCTGCCAGCGTCCCCGGCGCACCGCTGTACATCATGGGGGAATACTGCCGCTCCTATATGATGGGCCGGCATATCGTCATCTACTTCGGATCAATGAACGCATCTTTCGGTCACTGTTCCGACGAGGAGATGAAGGCTCATATACGCTCCACCCTCTTTCATGAGTTCCGCCACCATCTGGAATCACTGGGCGGTTCGCGGGAACTGGAGAAGGTGGACGCAGTCAGGCTGGCAGAATACTGCCGCCGTCATCACATAAATGACCCTGACCAGTAGCCATACCCGTTCGCAGCGGCGATAAAAATCTTACACCAACACCCCCGCCCCGGTGAAAGCCGGGGCTCAAAGTCATGTTCTGAATTATCACAGGAGGACATCATGCGATTTTTGATACCCATGCTGCAGGGGCAGCAGTTTTACGACGGTCTGCTGGACTGTGTCAGCAAAGGCACACTTCCTCTGGAACTGACCGGCTGCAGCTTCATGCACAAGGCACATATCATAGCCTCCTTGTGCCGACAGACCGGACGCAAAGCTCTTATTATCGCCGGCGATGAATCGGAAGCGTCCCACCTGCTTGATTCTCTGCGCGGCATGGGCATGGATACAAGGTATTATCCTGTGCGCGATCTGAGTTTTCATCCGCTGGAAGGCCGCTCCCGTGAGTTCGAGCATGAGCGCATTGACGCTCTGTGCGCGCTGCTTTCCGGAGAGTGCGATGTCGTTATCACCGTGGCAGACGCAGCCATGCAGCTGACTCTGCCTCCGGAGCAGCTTTCGGGCAGAACCGTCACCCTTGAGGAAGGCGGACAGACCGACGTCAACATCATCATAGCCTCGCTTATCGCAGGCGGCTACGAGCGCGCCGAAAGCGTCGAGGGACCGGGACAGTTTGCGGTACGCGGCGGCATCGTGGATTTCTATCCCACCGCATCGAAGAATCCCGTACGCTGCGAGATGTGGGGTGACGAAATTGACACGTTGAGCTATTTTGACGCTGACAGTCAACGCCGCACTGAACCGGTGGAGGCGCCGGTGCGCATCTATCCTGCCGCCGAGCTGACGGTGGAGGACACAGAAGCACTTTGCGACGCGGTGACAAAAATCGCGGGCTCTCTCAGGGGAGCCGCCAACGCAGCTGCCCGCGAGCGCCTGTACAACGAAGCTGAAAGTCTTCGCTCCGGACTCAAACCGGCAAGCTGCGACAAATACCTGCCGCTCATCTGCAGCAGAGAAGCCACTCTCTTTGACTATCTGCCGGACGACGCGCTGGTGGTTGTCAGCGAGCACACGGCGGTACGCGAACGTGCCCATTCCTCGTCGCTGAGAATGTCCGAGGAGATCAAGGCACTCATCGAGGACGGCGTACTGTGCAGGCCGCTCTCCCGTTTCACTATAACTGAAAGCGAGCTGACCGATCATTTCGGCAGCGCGATATACATGGATTCTTTCCCCCACGGCAGCTACGACACGCCCATCCGTCAGGTGCTGAGCATGGATGCCCGTCAGCTGCCGCCATGGGACGGCACGACATCACTGCTGGTTGAAGATCTGAACGCCCTGCGTGATGCAGGATCTTCGGTGATGGTGTTTGCCGGCTATTCCCGAGCCGCCGATACCCTGTGCGATGACCTGCGTGACGCTGGCTTCGATGCCGTGCGCAGCGATGATCCTGAAAAGATCAGCGGCGGAAAGATATTTGTTGCCGAGGGCGCGCTGCCGGCAGGCTTTGAATATCCCGCGGCAAAGGTTGCCGTCATCACCTGGGGCAGGGGCGCATCCTATTCCGGAAGAAAATCCGGCAAAAAATCCAAGGCCCGCTATAAAAAAGGAGCCGATATTCAGTCCCTCAGCGAGCTTTCCACCGGAGACTATGTCGTCCACATTACCCACGGCATAGGCATCTTCGGCGGCATCGTCAAGCTGAACACCGATGGTGTCAGCCGGGACTACATCAAGATAACCTACGCCAAGAGCGATGTGCTCTATGTACCGGTCACACAGCTGGACATGGTAAGCAAATACATCGGTGCCAAGGAAGAAAGCGGAGTGCGCCTTTCTAACCTCGGCGGCACTGACTGGGCGCGGCAGAAAAGCCGTGTGCGCAAGGCTGTCAAGGATATCGCCAAGGAGCTCATCAAGCTTTATTCCGAGCGTATGCGTGCCGACGGCTATCCCTTTGACGAGGACACCGAATTCCAGCGTGATTTCGAGGCCCGCTTTGAATACGAGGAAACCGACGACCAGCTGCGCTGCATTGACGAGATAAAGAAGGACATGGAACGTCCGGTGCCTATGGAGCGATTGCTGTGCGGCGATGTGGGATTCGGCAAAACCGAGGTGGCTCTGCGCGCTGCGTTCAAGTGCATGGTCGAAGGCAGGCAGTGCGCGATTCTCGCTCCCACCACCATCCTTGCGTGGCAGCATTATGAAACCGCGCTGCGCCGTTTTGACGGTTTTCCCTTCCGCATCGACCTCATGTCACGCTTCCGTACGCCCAAACAGCAGGAAGCCACTCTTGCCGCCCTCAAGCGGGGCGAAGTCGATCTGCTCATCGGTACCCACAGAATCATCCAGAAGGACGTTCAGTTCCGTGATCTTGGTCTTGCCATAATTGACGAGGAGCAGCGCTTCGGCGTAGCCCACAAGGAACGCTTCAAGGAGGCCTTCCGCTCGGTGGACGTGCTCACTCTCTCCGCAACGCCCATCCCGCGCACTCTCAACATGGCTCTATCCGGACTGCGTGATATCTCCGTGCTGGAGGAAGCTCCGCACGATCGTTCCCCCGTGCAGACCTACGTAATGGAATACGATCGCGCGGTCATCGCCGACGCCATCCGCCGTGAGCTGCGCCGGGGCGGTCAGGTGTATTATCTGCACAACAAGGTTTCCGATATTGAGAAGGTCGCCGCAGCGCTTAGCGATATGGTGCCCGACGCGCGCATTGCTATCGCCCACGGACAGATGACCGAGCAGCAGATATCGAAAGAATGGAAGCGCATGATGGATCACGAAATCGACGTGCTGCTGTGCACCACCATCATCGAAGCCGGCGTGGATGTTTCCAACGCCAACACTCTCATCGTGGAGAATGCCGATCGTTTCGGTCTTTCGCAGCTTCACCAGATACGCGGACGTGTGGGCAGAAGCAGCCGTCGCGCCTACGCCTATCTCACATTCAATGGACGACGCGAACTGTCTGAAATAGCGTCCAAGCGTCTTTCGGCTATACGCGAGTTCACCGAATTCGGCAGCGGCATGAAAATCGCCCTGCGCGACCTTGAGCTGCGCGGCGCAGGCAATATTCTCGGCGGAGAGCAGTCCGGTCACCTCGACCTCGTGGGCTATGATATGTATATGAAGCTGCTCAACGAAGCCGTGGCGGAGGAAAAGGGCGAAGCGCCCAGCCAGCCTGCCGCCGAGTGCACCGTTGATCTGCCCATCGAGGCTCACATTCCGGAGAGCTACATTGATGCCACTCACCTGCGACTGGATGTATACCGCCTCATCGCAGACATCCGCAGCGACGATGAGGTATCCGACGTTGTGGACGAACTCATCGACCGCTTCGGCGATCCCCCCGCGGCTGTCATGGGACTTATCCGCGTGGCACTGGTGCGCAACCGCGCCGCAGCAATGGGCATAAGCGACGTCAAACACGGTGCCGGCAATATTCTCTTCTTCCTTTCCTTTATGGATATGCGGAAGATCTCTGCCATGATCAGTTCCATGCCAGGCAGGGTCATGCTCTCTGCAGGAACCAGACCCTACCTCACCGTCAAACCGGAGAAGGGGAAGAAGCTGATGGACAGCGTCAGCGACGCGCTGGAAAGTTTCGCAGCCTCAATAGCCGCTCTGCCGCCGGAGGAGGAATCGGCTGCGACAGAACCCGCTGCCGAGTGACGCAAATCGTAATAGAATTACGCGTCTATGGAACGCAAAAATCATTCATCAAAAGAATTTTGTAAAATATACTTGACAAAGCGCTTTCGCGATGGTATACTCATGCCATCGACAGACGAAAGCGCTTTTGTTCGTCACAGAATGAAATCTCACCGCGGGGGATTTTATCTATCGACTGTCAATCAAAGAAATCGGAACAAAGAAGCGGCGAGCCACCGCGCAACTACAGGAGGAAATAACAATGCTGGAATTCATCATCATGCTTGCGATTATGATTGTCATCGCAGTTGTCACCGGTACTGTCACCGTAAAGGGTCGCAGCAAGTCCGCGCAGTTTGACGAGCGTCAGCTCATCGCCAGAGGCAAGGCTCTCGGAGCCGGCTTCTACACCCTCATGCTCGCTCTGGTGTGCTATATCTTCTACTCCGAGATAGTGGAGAATCCTGTTCTTGACACCTCCATCGGCATCGGACTGTGCATCATCATTGGCGTGGCTGTATTCGCTGTCATTGGTGTTGCCAAGGATGCCTTTGTGGGATTCACCGAAAACGCATCTAGCCGAAAGGTTCTGTTCGGAATCCTCAGTGGAGTCAACCTCGCCATGGGTGTCTGGAGTATTCTGGACGGCAGACTGCTTGAAGAAGGCAAGCTGGGCGTTTCTGTGCTGAATCTTGCCATCGGCGCTGTTGCTGCTGTGGTGTGCATCGGTCTTGCAATCCGAAGCGCCCGGCAGAAAAATCAGGCTGCGCTCGAGGAGGCTGATGACGAATGAAAAATCTGCGTCTGAAATCCGCCCGTGCCGCGATGGATCTTTCTCAGCAGGATCTTGCCGACCGCGTGAACGTTTCCCGTCAGACCATCAGCGCCATTGAAAAAGGCGACTATAATCCCACCATCAACCTCTGCATCGCAATATGCAAGGTGCTGGGTAAATCACTGGACGAGCTTTTCTGGACTGAATAAGTAAATACTTGCAATTGGCGGCACACTGTGGTATGATTGACATAATGCAGTGTGCCGCCCTTTTGCGGCTTCTGGAAATCAGCTTATCGAGGAGGATACTATTATGATCGATTTCAAAAACGGTTCCCTTTTCAAGCTCAAGAGAGTTGACAACAGCGCAGTTGGCGATGCCCTTATCTCCCTGCTTTTGCCCGAGGAGAATATCATCGGTACATACAAGGCTATGCGTGACTATGTCGTATTTACCGACCTGCGCATTATCGCCGTCAACGTTCAGGGTATGACCGGTACCAAGCAGGATTTCACCTCCCTGCCCTACAGAAAGATCAACCTGTTCTCCGTTGAGACTGCCGGTGTTCTGGATCTCGATTCCGAGCTGGAACTCTATTTCAGCGGTATGGACGACAAGATCGTGTTCGAGTTCTCCGGCGGCTGCGACATCAGCCGTATCGCTCGTATCATCGGCACCTTCGTTCTTTAATCAAACGGCACTGCGCCCCGCGTGACGTCATCCTTGGGATGCTGCCATGCGGGGCGCATTTTTTGAAATCAGAGAGGACTGGAAAAGTGAAGAAATCAACTAAGATCCGTATTGCGGTCTGCGTAGTTGTGCTGATTGCCGCAATCACACTGGGCATTATCTTTGACGGCATTCTCACCGGAGCGCACACACGTATGTGGCAGCGCGCGATATACCTTGTCGGCATCGTCGGAACCGGTCTGGGTGCGCTCACCAGCATGCTGACTGGTTGGAAAGGCTTTGTTTTCAGCTATGCAGGCCTTTCACTGATAATGATTCCCCGCCTTCTTCCGAAGCCGTGGAACGGAATAGCTGTCGCGGCGATGTTTGGCGCGCTTCTTATATGGGGCGCAATACCGAAGAAGAAAAATACTGAGATTGCCGCACAACCGGAAACCGAACTGACCGAAGAAGATCAGCGCCTTTCGGAAAAACTCCGTCCGCTGACACTGGTGGTCAACCCCTGGAACAGCAAACGCTATCAGCTGGTTTGCCGCGGCAAGGAACTGATAGCCTATTATGTCGGCTCAGATTTCAAGGGCATCGACGAGTCTCTGCTGCAGACCGGCGAGGAATTCCGCCAGCCGGACAAAACGGACATCATCATTCCCGTCGATACCATCCGGTCGATACACATCAGGGAGCTTCCCAATATCGTCAGGGAACAGGCGGTGATAAAAACCGCAGGAAAGAAATACCGTTTTAACCTTATGGCAGCTGACGAAAAATCATCTCTTGCCGGTCTTCTGAAGGACATTGCACCAGGCAAGGTGACGATAGCCGCTATCAAGGCGAAATCCCAGCCCGAAGAAACCGCGGAGGATACCGTTCTGCCTGACGGGAAAAGAGGCAGGATTTTCCGCGTGCTTAAGATATGCTTCGGCGTATATCTCGGCCTTGTCAATCTGCCGTGGATGTTCATCGACGTGCCATACAAGCTATTTTCTATTCTGTCGATTATCGCGCTGCCGGTGCTGCTGGCCGCATATATCTGCTTCCCCGGCGAGCTGACTATGCTGGAAAACAAGGAGTGCAAGGGCAAGGTGTCGATTTTTACGCTGGTACTCTTTTCCTCCCTGCTTCCTGCGCTGCGCTCGCTTATGGATTTCAACATCACCGGAATCGGTAAACTGATCCTTGCGGGAGCAATCGGATTTGCTTTTCTGCTCGGAGCGGTGATGCTGTGTACAAAGGAGTGGCGCAGACGCAAGTCGATACTTGCAATACTGTGTATGTTCCTGCTCTTTTACGCGCTCGGTGTCGCCGCGCAGATCAATTATGACTTTGACAATTCCACTCCGGCCGCACAGCAGGCAGTTATGGTGGACAAGCACATCTCCCGCAGCAGGCGCGGTCCGGACACTTATTACATCAAGCTCCGGCTGTCCGGAGGCAGGGAGATGCAGGTCAAAACCGGCAGCGAGAGGTATTATTCTTACGAAAAAGGCGACGAGGTTCTGGTGTACACCTTTGAAGGCGCTCTCGGTATCCCTTATGTTTTTGCCAGCTGATACACGCAAAAACCGCACAGCAAAGCCAACGCAACCTTGCGTTGCGCAATTGCAAACGCAGGTTGGTGGCCAAATTTACCCTACGGGTGTATAATCGAGCCATCAAATCACGAAAGGATATTCTCAAAATGAGTTTTGGAGATAATCTCAGAGAAATCAGGAAACAGAGGGGCATTACTCAGGAAGGTCTCGCGGAACTTCTGGGCGTTTCCCGTCAGGCAGTATCGAAATGGGAATCGGACAGCGGCTACCCCGAAACCGAAAAGCTGATCGCCATTTCAAGAGAACTTAACATCTCGCTGGACTATCTGCTCAACGACGTTTCCAACACAGCGGAAGCGCCGGAGGAAAAACCCGCGGTGTATGCCCCGTCAGGCGGCGGAATTGCCATCACCACCTTTGACGGTCAGAATGTTGTCATCTGCCGCTCGGTGAAATGCTCACCCATAGCCTTTCCCGGAAAAAATCAGCCCCGATTCATTCTCAACGGGATTGACCGCGTCAGCTTCTGGGGAGAGCACGCCGTGCTTCTGGGGTGGTACGCCACCGAAAAAGATGTGCAGAACGAGATCAGGGGCATAACAGAAGCACTTGGCAGAGGTGAAGCATCCTACAGACTCAGACACGCCGCGGAGGTGAAGTACAAGGGTTTCCTCGGGCAGCCCGTTCTTATAAACCCCGACAGCGAATAAACGCAAAACAAAAGAACCGCCGCATGATCTGCAGGGCTGCAGACCGTGCGGCGGTTTTGATTTTGATTGACCAGAAGTGGTTGGTTTATCAGCCGATTCTGGAATTGAGGTTCTCGCGCTTTCTCTTGCGGTTAACCTTGTTGATGCGGATGCTCAGACGACCGATAGCAACGAAGGCAAGGACAAGCACAACAAAGATAGCCAGAGCCCAGAAAAGGCGCATCTGGTTCTCTCCGGTCAGATCCTTATATACGGTGTCGTAAAGACCGCCTTCGATCTTGCTGCTGGTACTGGAGGATACAATCAGATTGACGGTGTCGAAAATCAGAATGATATCGGCGACAATCACCAGAGAAATGATTATGTGCAGCAGAGAAATCAGCGTTGAATAGACCGGACCGCGCTCCGACTCGACAATATTGTAGGCAGCCTGAGTCAGGGGACGCATGCTCTTGACATCGGAGATTCGCGCTTTCTTAGCTGCAAGCGTTGTAGTAGCGCTGATGGCAAGACGATCCTCGGTAGTAGGCTTGAAATTTTCGCCGCCGGCAGACTGAGCTTGTGTTCCGCGGGGTTCAGGACCGGCACTGCTGTCCGACTGATTTCCGCCGGGAAGCGGGGCACCGCATTTGAAACAGAAACGATCGCCGTCGTCATTAATAGCGGAGCATTTTCCGCACACCATATCCGACAACTCCTTTCGGGAAAAAATGATCCGGTGTTCAGCCGGGAAGTATTTCAGCTTGTGCGGAAACTGTTCCGCAGGACAGTATTAATCAGTACTTGATACGGTTGTAAATGCGCTTGAGCAGCATGACAACGCCGGCAACACCGATAACAGTCAGCAGGAGAGCGGCTGCGGCAATCAGCAGCAGACCGGTACGCTCGCTGGCTCCGTCGAAGGTTACAACATTGTCGGAAGCATGGGTTCCGGTGCCGAACACAGATGCATACAGTGTGGCAAAATCCTCATGGATGCCGGTGGAAATGCCATAGAACCAGCCGGCAGCACTGATAGCGATCATAAGCAGGGGGAGGAACAGACCGGTGGGGCGCTTTCTTGCAACAGGAGCTTCAGCAGTCTGAGCAGGCTCAACGGTCTGCATGGTAGTGACAGGCTGATTTTCGCTCAGCAGCTTGCCGATAGGCTCCTCGTCGGGACGGCGGCCGCATACCTGGCAGCTGTCTTTTCCTTCGGGAACAAAATTACCGCAGAATCTGCAATTCATAATATTTACCTATCCTTTCAAAATTGTGTTTTATCATGCGATGTCCGCAGGAACGCGGAATATGTACATGCTGCGGATTACGCAGCGGCATCGGAAACCGACACCGTTTCGGAATCCTTGAGATAGATTATCTTGTTATCACGGCAGTAATCGATGATTATCTGCAGATGTTCCTGAGTCTGGGCGGTTTCCAGCTTTTCCCAGAGTGTATCAGCGTGGCTGCGGTAACGCTCGGCATCGTCCAGATAGAGGGCAGCCAGCAGACCACTGCTGGAATAGTTTTCGTACTTCTTGGCAAGGAATTCGGCGTAGGTCACGCAATAGCAGCACTTCCGGTACAAAATTGCGGTCGGGTCACTGCTGTCATCGGGAACGATTTCCTTGAACAGTTCCTCATAGCGCATCAGGAAATTGTAATCCTTGAAATCGCCTTGCATCTGGATAACATCCTCGATGATGAGGTCGAAATTGTCGTTGCGCACATCGTTAACCAGCGCGCGGCATTTGCGATAGCTTTCACCGGACAGAGACGACTCCTCAAATGGGTTGTCCTTGGCGGGATTGACTCTCAGATACGCTGCGGCAAAGACGCCGCCGATGGCTATCGCTATGATTGCAATTACCGCAAGCATCAGCTTTCCGGTGCGAAGCAGCCGCTGTCTGGAAAGCGGATTGCGCTCGGGAGCAAGTGTAATCAGCGGTACGTCGGTAGAAAGTCCGCCCGTGGTGCCATAAGAGGCGGCACCGGCATTGAATCCGGCGGAAGTCGAATCACTGCCGGTCTGTGCGTTTTCGGCGTTGAAATCAGGAGCGGCGGCAGGAGCAGGTGCGCCGCAGGAAGTGCAGAAATCTGCACCATCACGAATGTTTTTTCCGCAGTTGAGACAAACTCGCATAAGGCATCTCCCTGACTGTATATTCGCGTATATTCATCCATGCCGGTGGCGGGATACATATACACATTATAATCTCTGTCAATTATGACATAATTATCCCAAAAGGTCAATACCCAAACAGCTTTTTTGCCGATGTGTACAAGCCGTAAAAAGTGTGATTATTCCCTGCATCTCAGGGAATGCTAACCGGAGATCACCAAAACTACACAACCGGAAGGGAGAAACGGTATGGAACTGAGAACCGATCTTGCGCTGGAAACCAGAGAACAATTTCCGGAGTGCAGCGGAGTGCGATGCACGGAAACTGACGACGACGGCGTTACCGTTGCTGACATGACCATAGAAACGGACAATGCTGCGCGGCAGCTTGGCAGACCGAAGGGAAGATACGTTACCGTCACACTGCCGCCGCTCACCGACCACGCATTTCTTCCGGAGGAGAAATATGAAAGTCTTTCACGGATACTTATTGAACTGCTGCCGCCGGAAGGCACGGTTCTGATTGCCGGACTCGGCAATCATTCCATCACGCCGGATGCCCTCGGTCCGAGAGCGGCATCAATGATTCCCGCTACACGTCATATTCTGCGCGAGATGAGCAGAACAACCGGAACCGGCGGGCTGCGCCCCTGCGCGGTTATCGCACCCGGTGTGCTTGGACAGACCGGAGTGGAGGCCGTGGAACTGATAGCGTCAGTGTGCCGTTCCGTACAGCCCGCCGTGGTGGTTGTGATCGACGCGCTGGCATCACGCAGTCTTGATCGACTGGGTCGCACTGTTCAGATAAGCGACACAGGCATCCAGCCGGGAGCCGGCGTGGGCAACTGCCGTCCTGCTATCTCAAAAAATGAGCTGGGAGTGCCCGTTATTGCCGTTGGTGTTCCTACTGTGGTGGACGCTTCCACCCTTGCCTACGACCTGACCGGCGGCATCAGAAACGCCGCAAAACCAGACGGCAGGGGAATGATCGTTACGCCGAGGGAGATCGATCTGCTTATCGATCGTGCCGCCCGTCTCACCGCACTTGCGATCAATCAGGCTCTGCACCCGTCAATCGATCCGACAGAACTGATCGAGCTGTAGCGCCGCTCATATATGCCTGTCCTGCCGCATATTGTTATAGCAAAAAGGCAGGAGGAAACAGAATGGCAATATACAGGACGGAATCAGATTCCATTTCCGGCAACGCTGCCGGAGGGGATTCAGGGAGCACAGGACGAACTTACTCTGTTATGGCAGTTCCCTCTCCGGACAGGAGTATTCCGGTACAGACTGCAGTTGAACCGGCAAAGCGTACCGCCCGCGGCAGACAAGTGAAGCGCCGGCCGCTGGTACGGATCGCCGCAGGGCTGCTGCTTGCGGCGGCGATGATAACCCTGCCGCTGTGGCTGACCACGGACGGCTTGCTGCCGGTGATGAAGCGCATCAGCGCGGCGGCAATGTCCGTTCAGCTTCCGGAGCAAAGCATGGAAACCGTGTCCGGAAGTTCTCTCTCCCCTGTGACATCAGGCAGCACAACCACCACAACAATGACTGCCGCTTCCACCTCTGCGACCGCATCGCCAACCACATCGGCTTCACCGTCTGAAGGTTCACTTCCGGTTCTGGAAAAACAGCTGGGAGACAGCGGCACGAAAGTGGGATCAATATACGTAAAAAACTCCACCGGATACACTCCGGACTTTGAGAGTCTGCTTGAGAAAAAAGCCGACTGCAGGATCAAACTGAACGCGGGATATCAGGTGCTCATTGTACACACTCACACCACCGAATGCTATGCTCAGAGCGCAAACGGATTCTACAGTCCCGATTACAGTCCGAGAACCACCGACAGTTCGCAGAGCGTCGTCGCGGTGGGCGATGTGCTGGCTCAGAAGCTGGAAGCAGCAGGCATTCGCACGCTCCACGCCACGGAAACACACGACCACCCGCGCTACAACGGCTCCTACGACCGCGCGCTTGACACAATAGAGAAATATCTGAAAGAATACCCGTCCATCGAGATGGTGCTGGATGTACACCGCGATGCTATCACATATGACGACGGAACCAAGCTGAAACCCACCGCACTCATAGACGGCAGAAAAGCCGCTCAGGTGATGATAATCACCGGCTGTGACGCGAACGGCAGACTGTATTTCCCTGACTGGGAAAAGAATCTGACCATGGCTCTGCAGATTCAGCAGTCGGCACAGGAGAAACATCCCGGGCTGATGAGACCGGTCAATTTCGCCCCCTACCGATACAACATGCACATGACTCCCAACTCACTGCTGCTGGAATTCGGCACTGATGCAAACACTCTGGAGGAAGCACTTTTTTCCGCGGAGCTTATGGGTGACGCCATCGCCGATCTGCTGCTGAGTTACGATGTGTCAGCAAAATAATGCACTGACAGGAAACAGAAAGGAAAAAGAAATGAGATTATCCGTTACCACCCGCAGATTCATCATATCCATGCTTAGCACACTGACGCTGTTCTGTCTGATTGCTGCCGTGGGACAGATCAATTATTCCGCACGGTGCGCCATGGACGAAAATGCCGTTCCCGCGCTGGCCGGCAGCGGGAACGGCATCATTGAAAGTGTGTTTGAAGGGAGCGGTCTGTCAGCCCTGAGGAGTGTTATCGCCAAAATCTTCCCATATACCGCCGTCGTTCTCGAATTCCTCATATATGTCTTCTTCGCCATCGTCGGAACCCGGCTCTGACAGCAGAAGGGCAATTCCCTCGTCTCGGTACTCCTCGGCAATTTCGTATTCGATGCGCGCGGCTTCCTGTTCGTCAAAGGTCTCAAGCAATTCACCAAGAGAAATATGCAGCGCGGCGAGACGGGCAGCGCGCTCCGCGGTCAGCGGCAGCTGCTCGGTGAGCAGTACCGCCTCTCGCCCCTCGCTCATGACTTCAAAATAATCACGATCGCTGCACTGGTACAGCGCGGCGCCAAGCCGCATGCGCGCAAGGGCTTCGATATCTGTCAGCTGCTCCATCGTGTATTCGGTATCTTCAGGATTCTTTGCGCGGATATCAGCCAGTCTGCAGGCTGCCGAACGGAACGCATCGGAAGCTTCCTCCGGTCGGTTCTGCTCGGTACAAAGCTGACCAAGCGAATAAAGTCTGGTGGCAGCGGAAATCTCTGCCGGGATGCTTTCGGGAATCGTATCAAGCAGCTCCACCGCCTTGAGAAAATCATCCCGGGCATGATCGAACTGTTTGAGCATGGCATATGCCTCTGCGCGGTTGGAGATGACCGTAGCTCTGGCGTTCGGTTCGTCCTCCAGTTCCTCACGAAGCTGCAATGAACGGGTGCAGTCTTCTACCTCACCCTCATAGTCGCCCATCTGGAACCGCAGTGTGCCCCGCGCGTTATAGCACACCGCCAGATGCAGCAGCAGCTGATCCGGCAGCTTGCCGCGCCTGCGCTCAAGCTCGGCTATTGAGCGGGAAAGGCAGGCATGAGCATGAATATTCTCATCACCTGTCCGGTATATATCCGAAAGGCAGCGCTGGCAGATCGCGTAGTGAGTCAGGCACATGTTATCCTCGTCACTGAGGTGTTTGCGGAACACTTCAGCTGCCTGCTCATACAGCTCCATCGCCTCCGCGGTTTCTCCTTCGCGCGACAGACACTCTGCAAGATTGCTCTGTATGAGCGCTTTTAGCACATCACGGTGTTCCGTGGTCAGATTCTCCCGCCCGATCGAATTCATGCAGTCCATGGCTCTGTAGAAACAGTGCTTCTCCTCGGAAGTATGAGCTCCCTGGCGGAAAAGGCATATTCCCGCCTTGTTGAACGCGCCTGCCGCCATAGCGTAATCTTCGCCCTCCCGCTCAAGTCGTTCACCGGAGCAGGAGAACAGTCTGGCGCAGAAATCAAAGGGCATTTGCGCCTTGAGAGCGTCCTCCGCGATGCTCATCTGGTCAAGGGCAGTAAGATCATCCGCGGCATTGAACGCGGAAAGCTGGTCGGCAACGGCACTTTCGGTGTCACCCGCAGCCATGTGGCTGAATGCGCGCATTACCAGCACGGTGACCTTCATGTCGGGATCGGTCTCATTCTGTATATCAAAGCTGTTGCACAGGCTCAGAGCCTGCGAATAATCGCCTTCATCAAGCAGGGCGTTTATCTGTGCGGAAAACTCGTCCGCGCTGAGTTTATTGTTCATCAGTTACCTCGTAGTAAATTTGGATCGACGGCACAGAACTGCCGCCCGGAAGCAGCGCGGCGAACAGCCCGGAATTAAGAAACAAAGCTTCCGGGAGCGCTGTGCCGCCCTTATGCCCGTGTTCCGGTTTCCGGACTGTCCGCTCCGGACGCGCAGCCGCCGGGCGGGTATCTGAATCGGAAAGCACCGTCGTGGTCGCGCGGGGAACGAACGGCTCTTTCCGCGTTGCACCGAGGCGGCATCAGTCCCCGCTCGCCAGCCTCACTTGCATCATATTCACCGGACAGGAGAACAGTGACAGGTGCATCGCAGATTATTTATCGGAACATCAGTCCGGCAGAAAACTGCCGCAGTTTACATTACATACTGGCACACCGCAGAAATCACCGGCAGTGTAAGGATTGAAAGCAGTGTGGAGACTGCCACACACCGGCTGGGCAGCTCTCCGTCGTGACCGCACAGGGTGCCGATAAGTACCGACGTGGCGGCGGAAGGTGTGGCGAGCTCAATGCAAAGCACCGAGCAGGCAAGACTGCTGAGCGGTACGGGCAGCAGCCACACAAGCAGCAGCGAAAGCACCGGAGCCAGAAGCAGGCGAACACCGCACACGGAATACACCCGCTTGTCGGTCAGAGCCTTGAGAAGATTGGCGCCGGCAAGGTGGCAGCCGATAACGATCATGGCCAGCGGAGTGTTGATATCCGCCAGAGATCCTATGATCTGTGATACGGTTTCAGGCATGGGCACCGAGAAAAGGAAAAGAGGCAGGCCGGCAGCCAGTCCGATAATACCGGGATTGAGCAGCAGACGCATTACAGAAACGCCCTTGCTGCCGGAAAGGATCATGCAGCCGTAAGTCCACTGGGCTACATTGAACACCACCACAAAGATGGAGGCATACATTACTCCCTCCGCGCCGAACAGCGCCTGAGCCAGAGGAACACCCATGAATCCGCAGTTGGGGAAGGTCGCGGCAAAGGTCATCACAGGAGCGTCTTTGCCAAACCGCTTTCTGAACAGCAGCAGAGCGATTACCGCCGCCATTCCCGTTCCAAGAGCCGCACCCAGAGCGAAGACTCCCAGAGACACAGCAAGATCGGGGTCAAATTCGCGGCAGAAGGTTTCTATTATCAGGCACGGAGTAACTGCCCACAGCAGGGTATTGGTCATTCCTCCAACACCATGTTCGTTTATCATTTTAGTCTTGCTCAGCACAAAACCGACCGCGATCATGGCAAACAGTATCAGCACCTGTGTGCCCACGGTCAAAAGATTTCCAAGCATATTCTTATTTCTCTCTTTTCTGGAATGTTTGTTATCTTGATGCGGAATATGCCTCGAATACCCAGCGAGGGATTCCGTCCTCACCAAGTGCAGTACGTACACTCATGTACGTTACCGAAGTGGAAAGAAGATTATCCCGATGCGTCGGCGATTCGATCCAGTCAAGAACCACCTGTTCCGCGGTGTACTGCCCGTACGCCAGATTCTCGGCGCAGTGACGGTAAAACAGGCCTACCTCATTGAACGCGGTGAAGAACCGTGTTCCGTCAGGTCGGTCGTGGGAGAAATGCACAAGGCACTCCTCCAACCTCAGGCGGGCAACCAGCGTTAGATGGTAAGGGTCGGTGAACAGCTCATACAACCCGTTCTGCCGGCGGTATTCATTTATAAGCCACATGGCTGCCTGCTCGTCAAAAAGCCCTTCGCCGAATTTTTCCGGAAGCACGATACCATCGATGTGCACCTCGGGATAATACACCACATCGGTGTCGGATATCACATCCGCGGTGGAGACAGGCAGGTCTGCGTCGGATACCGGTTCCGCTTCCTGCGCCGCGTCTGTATCGGACAGAATATCCGCGGCGCTTACCGCATCACTGGCGCTTGTCTCCGGAGAGCAGCCGGCAATAAGCCTGTTCTGCAGCGCGCAGAACAGAATCAGGGCGGCAAGTATGGCGATAACCGCGATAATTGCCGCGTTCTGTATTGTTCGGTCGGTACGGGAATCAGATGAGTCGTGACCGTCCGGAGTGGGTCTGTCCATGTTTTTCTGCACGGGCTTCAACTTCCTTTTCGGAATCTGATATCATTTTACAGATTGTAGTCATCGTCATCATCCTGATGAGAAGCGGTTCTTGAGCGGATACGTTCAACCTGCTGTTTGAAGCACCTGCCTCTGTCTTCGAAATTGCTGAACATATCAAAAGAGGAGCAGGCAGGAGACAAGGCAACAACGTCACCGTCTCCGGCGTTTTCTGCGGCAAGCGCCACCGCCTGCGGCATATCTTCAGCACGCAGAATTCGTGTGCTGCCGGGATCATACTCACGGAAATTCTTAACAGCTTCTTCTATTGCATCCGCAGTGTCTCCGATGAGAATCAGAACGGAGACCTTGCGGCAGACAGCCTTTCCCAACTGGTCAAAAGGCAGTTTTTTGTCATGCCCGCCGGCAATGAGAATAACCCGCCGGTCAAACAGCGAGAGCATTCCTCTGACAGTGCGGTCAGGCGTGGTGGCGATGGAGTCGTTGTAGTAGCAGACACCGTCCACGCAACGGACGAACTCCGCGCAATGCTCCACTCCGCAGAAGAGATGAGCAGTGGATCTGATGTCCTCGTCTGATACAAGTCCGTCGGTAACGCAGATTGCCGCGAGGAAATTCTCCACGTTGTGCATTCCCGGAACGCGGATATCACGTACGTTCATTATGCGCCGCTGTCCGTTTCGTCCGGCGAAGAAAATCTCTCCGTCATCGTCAACAAAGGCACCGTATTCCGGACGGGATGTGCGTGAAAAACTCACGCATTCTCCGCGGCATTTGCCGGTGATGGTAGAGCTTATCATGCAGTCGGCATTGACCACCAGACGGTCAAAGGCAGACTGGTGAAGAAACACATTGGCCTTTGCGTCAATATATTCCTGCATATCACGGTGGACATCAAGATGATTGGGCGAAACATTGGTGATGAGCGCGATTTCCGGCGACTCACGCATGGAAATGAGCTGGAAGCTGGAAAGTTCGCATACCACCCAGTCTTCTTCGCTCATCTTCTCTACGTCAGGAAGCATGGCACGACCTATACTTCCGCCCAGCCAGACCTTTTTGCCTGCGGTTTCCAGCATGCGTGCGATTATTGTCGATACCGTGGTTTTTCCACAGGAGCCGGTCACGGCGATGGTGTGAGCCGGACACACCCGGAAAAACACTTCCATTTCGCTGGTTACAACGGTTCCGCGCCTGCGCATTGCGTCAAGGGCGGGATCGTTCCAGTTCATGGCGGGTGTGCGGAACAGAATGTCCGCTTCAAGCCCGTCAAGATAGCCGGCACCAAGGCGCACCGAAGCGCCCATGGCGCGCAGTTTTTCGATAGCTGCACCGGGAACGGCAGGGTCACGGCGGTCACATACCGTCACGTCAAACCCTCTGCGGATAAACATTTCCGCAAGCGGAGTGTTAGTAATTCCCATGCCGCAGAAGGCAACAGATTTTCCTTTTATGCTGTCAAAGAAGGAGTCGATATTCATGTGCGGTCGTATCATGGCAGAACGCTCCTTTCGTGGGAAACACATAGCGGCTGACGTTTCTCCGTCAACGGCTGCTTACATTATTCCAAAATAATTATACCCGTGTTTACGGCGTTTTTCAACCGATAAGCACAAAAACAGGCATATATTACAGTATATTCGCCATGACGCAGACTATTACACGATTTGCGAAAAACACACAGAGCCGCTCGCCTGTCCCGCGGAAGGCAGTACAGGAGCGGCTCCGTGATACGTTGATTAAGTCAGATATGGTCAGCGGGGCATATTGTCGATAAATCTTTTCAGACGGGCAACAGGCAATCCTACCACGTTGAAATAATCGCCGCTGATCCCCTCGACCAGCAGCTTTCCGATACCCTGAATACCGTACGCGCCGGCTTTATCCATGGGTTCGCCCGAATCGATATACGCTTCGATCTCGGTGTCGTTCAGCGGATAGAATCGCACGCCGGTACATTCGCAGAAGCAGCCGGAGGTTCCGTCGGGAAGTATCACGCACACGCCGGTCATGACCTGATGCTCCCTGCCGGAAAGCGTACGGAGCATAGATGCCGCGTGATCGCGATCGGACGGCTTACCGAATATCTGTCCGTCCACCACGACAATCGTGTCGGCTGAAACGATTACGCGGCCGGCGGCTTCCGGCATCTGTCCGGCAGCTTGGGCCTTGCGGCCGGCAATGAGCATTGCAGCATCGCGGGGTGCTGTGCCCGCAGGGACGGTCTCGTCCGCCTCGGGGGATGCGCACACGAACGGCATTCCGAGAGCGGCGATGAGTTCACGGCGGCGGGGTGAAGCGGAAGCAAGGAATATTTCTTTTGTCATTGCAGTTATCCTCAGCGTTTTAATGCGCTCTCCCGTCAGGATTCCGGAAGTCCGGCGAGCTGACGAATGAAAGGTCGCAGAAATTTAGTAAGTTCAAAGAGCAGCATGGCTCCAACAGAAAGGGCAATCATTATCAGCCACTGCACACCGGTAAGGTCCACCAGCAGGAAAAGTTCCTGTCCAAGAAGCAGAACAAGGATCACGCAGATAACGCTCGCCAGAGCCAGTGCGGTGTGGCGGGTGTTGGTGCGCAGTCCGACATAGTAAAGCAGCTGGTCGGAGCGCAGACTGACAGCACAGAATATCTGGGAAAAGCACAGCGTACCCCACGCCATTGTCCGCCCGGCATCTACATTGCTGGGCTTGCCTACAGCGTATGAGGCAACCGTTGCCGCGGCGATAATAACGCCGCATACCGCCGCGAAAACCGCGGTTTCTCTCATGGGAATGCAGGCCTTTCGCCGTCTTGGTGCCCGGTTCATGACATTGATGTCGGGTGGTTCATAAGCCAGCAGAGAAGCCAGCGGAGCACCGCCGAAAAGCAGGGCAGCCAGCATGTGTACCGCAAGCAGCGGGGTGGTTCCCATGAACAATACACTCAACAGAACCGCACCAAGTTCACCCATGCTGAAGGCAAGCAGCGTTCTCACCGCCGCTCGGGCGTTGTCGCAGGTGGAGCGGCACAGCCGCACGACATCGGAGATCAGCGAAAAACTGTCATCGCTCAGAACGGCATCGGAAGCCCGCTGCGCCGCGCTGTGTCCGGTAACTCCCAGAGAGCATGAGGCATCAGCCTGTCTTGACACAGGCAGATCCTCCACCCGCGCCGCAGTGGCAAGCACTACTTCGCCGGCATTCTGCCACGCCTCAACAACTCTGCGTTCGTCCTCGGCTGAGAGACGGGCACATACTGCGCACTGACGCACATGGGCGTTGAGTTCAACCTCTGACATCTGGGCAAGCTGTGCGCCGGTGAGAGTGTCATCTCCGGATTTGAGAATTCCCAGCTTGCGGGCATAGGCTTCCGCTGTGGCGGGGTATTCGCCGCAGGTCATTACAACACGTACGCCAGCCTGGGAAAGCTCCTCCACCGCCTCCGCGCTGTCAGATCTTTCTTCATCGCTGATTCCGAGAATTCCGGCAAAGACGAGGTCCTGCTCAAGCGCATCACCAGTAAGTTCTTCCGGGAGTTCATCATACAGACGGTAAGCCACTGCCACAGGGCGCAGCGCGTCCCTGCTCATCTGCTCACAGATAGCTGTAACCGTTTCTGTGTCGCAGAAAGCACACAGCGGAACAAGCGTATCCGGAGCCCCTTTAGTGACAGCCAGATATCCCTCTGATGTGCGGTGAATAGTTGTCATCAGCCTGCGTCCGAACCCGTAAGGGATTCTTGCGATTCTCGGATAACGTGTGTTAAGCTGGTCACTTTCCTGTGACAGCTGATCCAGTGCAGCAACGATAGCTCTGCCCATGGCGTCCGAGGATTCATCACTGCAAATGGCTGCATATTCCAGCAGTCTGCGATCCGCGGCATCTATCAGTTCATCACCTTCCGGAGAAAGCAGTCGTCCTCCGGGTGTCCAGATTCTGCCCACGGCCATTCTTCCGGTGGTGAGAATGCTGGTTTTTCCGGTGCAGACCACCGAGGCACCTCCGATTGCCGGAATTACCGGCAGGTTACGAACTACTACTCCCTGCCGTGCCATGGTCAGCGAGCCACGGGAGAAAACACTGCCCAGCACACTGAACACTCCGGTAGGAAGCGCTGCATAAACCAGTGTGATTGCGGTGACTATCAGTTCGACCGCCTTCAGGTCATGGGTGCGCCGCAGGAGCCCCATTGCAAGAACGGCAATTCCCACCGCCACAAAAACTGCAACTTTCCATACTCTCATCGCGTCGGACGAAATCATCGGAACATTCTGGGGACGGTCGGAGTTTTCCAGCAACGCGGCTGACCGTCCTTCCGTGGCCGTGGCGCCGGTAGCTGTTACGATAGCCTTGCAGCTGCCGGATATAACCGGGCAGCCGGAATAGATCATGTTTATTCGCTTGTCGATCGGCGCGGTCGCATCGGTAAGTGTGTCGGCGCTTTTCTCCGCACGTGACATACCGCTTTCTGATTCTGATTCGTCACACACAAGTGATGTCGCGCTCAGCAAGCGGGCATCTGCGGGCACTATGTCGCCCTCGCTAAGCAGAATAATATCGCCGGGAACCAGCTTTCTCGCAGGAATGCTGTCAGCAACACCGTCGCGCAGCACACGTACAGTCAGCGGATTAAGCCGGCTCTGACGATAGTTGGTCAGAGCCGCGGAATATTCTCTCCACGCCCTCAGCGCACATATTGCCAGAGCAAGCACGGCGATCATTATCGGTTCCAGCCAGTTGCCTCCCTTGCGGTCATTGATAGCAACAACCGCTGCAATGGAAGCAGAAGCAAACACCACTGCGGACATCGGCTCAAAGAGCTGATTCATCAGTGCGCGGGAATAGGTTTTCTGACCACTGCCCGTAGGCTGATTTGTACCGTGCTTTTCCAGACGCTGTGTTGCCTGTTCTTCAGACAGACCGGTCTCAGGATCGGTCACAAGATATTCGGCGGTTTCCCGCCCGGTAAGTGCATGCCAGTTCAGCATATTTCAGGCAGATCCTTTCGTATTATTGCCTTCGATATTTTCTTTTTTTATGTCAAGAAAACGGAGCCGTTTCACAGCGCTTTTCTGCTGGAACAGCTCCGTTCTGAAAATATACCGTCAATCCGTCAGTTTGGTTCAACGATGGATACCGAGAATCCGAAAACCATAGAACCGCGCTCCCATGTGGCATTTACGTAGATGAACAGTTCGCCGGAAGCGTCAGCGGGAATGATGATTTCGTTGTTTTCACCGATCTCCAGTTCATGCTTCGGGCTGTAGAAGCTGCGGGATTCAGCCCACCATGCATACCAGCTTCTGGGAGCATTGCTGAAGTTAAGTGTCAGCGCCTTGCCGGGCACGGCAGTGATATGCGCGCCGCGCATGGTGTCGAGCATATCGCTCAGAGTACACTCATAGTCATAACCTCGGGAGGGCCATTCAACGTCAAGGGTGCCGGCAAGAGACTTACTTGAGCCGATAACAGCAAGACGGGGCAGTCCGGCCATTCCGTTCATCGTATCGCCGGCAGTGATAAGTCTTACCGCCTGACCGTAGGCAAGCACGGGATAGCTTTCCTCGGAAGGTTCCGAAAACCACACCTCAACGGTGGAACCTACAGAAAGCGAGCCTATGTTCACTATGGTACCGTTATCGGAATCCACAGCTGTGTTGGTATCCAGTTTGACAAGAACCTTGTCAAAGACGTACTTCGGGGTTGCCCCCTCCGGGCAGAAGTATTCAACCAGAATCTCTGTGCTTTCCGCGGAATTTGTAACACGGGTCACAAAACCGCGAATATTGGGGTCATCGTGTGGAACGGGCGATGACGGTGTGACCACGACCGTCTCGCTTGCCACAGGTGGCATTACCGCTTGTTCCGTGCTGCCTTCCGAGCATGCCGCAATGCCCGCCAGCGCGATAACAAACACTGCCAGCAGCGAGAGCAGCACCGGCACAGCCTGTCCTGCCTGCTTTGGCAACAGTTTTGATAACATGGGAATCCTCCTCAAACCTGCCCGTTAACGGGCTCAAGCCATAGAACCTGACCGCAGATGTCCGCAATATCTGTGGTCAATATGCTGAATATACAGCATCATTATACTCTATCTTGCGAAGAAAGTCCATAGCTATGCGGAATTTTTGTTCGACACCGGAACAAAATTGTGATTGTTGTGAATATCGGCACCTGTTGGGAAAGAAAAATCGGTATCAATTGGAAGAAATTAACATATTTCTATTGAAAATAAGAAATAATGTGTTATAATGCACACACGATATCATTATTGTGCATGGGACAATTCATGTTTACGCAGAAGGAGGTGCAGCACAAATGACCGGAATGCTCAGAATAATTCTCAACGCAAGCGGGCTTTACGACTTCGGGGTACGTCCTTTTTCCGATGTATCAGACAAGCTGCTGAACTGTCTTGCAAAAGGACGGCTGCCGGAAAATCCCCGGAGCATCATTACAGTGCTGTTCCCGTATAAGGTTCCGATTGAGCAGGGCAACCTTTCAAAATACGCGGCCGTTCCAGATTACCACGAAATCGCCGGACACATGCTTACCACCGCGGTGGGAGCGCTGCAGAAGGCGTTCGGCAGCGATTTTGATTTTGTGTGGTTTATCGACAATTCCCCTATTCCCGAGGTGTACGCCGCGGCACGCTGCGGTCTCGGCGTTCTGGGTGACAACGGACTGCTCATCAACGAACGCTACGGCAGCTATTGCTTTATCGGCAGCATTGTGACATCACTGGTCATTCCCTCCACCAGCGACGGAGAAATTAAAGAATGCCGTCATTGCGGCAGATGCATCAGATCATGTCCCAGCGGAGCGCTGCGCGCGGAGGGCGGTTTTGACCGAAAGATCTGCCTTTCCGACATTTCCCAGCGCAAGGGAACGCTTTCCGAAGCCGAAATCGCACTGCTCAGGCAGGGCGGTCTTGTTTGGGGATGCGACACCTGTCAGGACGTATGTCCGCTGAACGTGGACGCTGAGGACACATACATCGAGCCGTTCCGCGCCCGCGCCAACCCGTCGGTCAGCGTCAATGATCTTATGTCGGCAAACGACCGGGCATATCTGTACAGAGGCCGGGGCGTGGTGGAGCGTAATATCCGTATGTTGGGCGAATTCGGTCTGGAGGATATGCCCTCCGATGGCAATCCGGATATGTAGCGCTTGATCGGAAACCCGACTGCAATTTCAAATCACAGCCGCGGCAGGCGATGTTTACGTCTGCCGCGGCTTTTTGCGTCAGTTTCCTGTGCTGCCGCCGGACATTCCGGAGGAGCCGTTTCCGTTTGCTCCGTTGTTTCCGGTTCTACCGGCACCGTTCTGATTACCTGCGGAATAATCTCCAGTGGAACCGCTGCCGCCGAAGACATCATCGACCGCATTGCGTGCGCCGTCCATCAGATCGTCCGCTGCATTCAGGGCATCGTCCGCGGTATTGTTTTCGTCTCCGCCGACAACGTCGTCAGTGCTGTTGGTGCTGCCGGAACCGTCGATTACTCCATCGTCGGCATAGTCATTGCCTCCGCAGCCCATACAGCCGCAGCCGGTCAGCAGCATGAGCGCGGTCATTAACGCTGCCAGCAAAGCAATATATCTTCTCATTACTAATCCCTCGCTGAATTTAATTGTCGCCGGCAAAAAACTGCCGACAGGGCTATTCTTTCCGCAAACACCACCGTAATAATGAGAAAAATCTGGAACATCGCGGTTGTCTGCGGCGAAGGAATACCCCGACAAAGCAATTAAATACAATTTTTATTCGCATACGGTGGTGACAAACCTACGCGGATTTGTTATTATGTTGTTCAGATCAACTCTCGATAAGCGGTCAATCAGAATAAACACACCACTACGGCGGTCTGTCTGCCGATCGCTGCCGCGACCGGTAAGCAGGCCGTTTTTATTCTCAGAATCAGATAACAACGGAGGAAACGAAAATGTTCGGAAAAGCAAAGAACGGTCGTCTGAAGATGGACGGCACCACGATGGACTATATCGCCTTCGGAAAGGGCAGAAAAGTCTTAATTATGATTCCCGGTCTGGGAGACGGTCTGACCACCGTAAAAGGCCTTGCGATTCCTTTTTCCCGACTGTACAGGGAGTACACCAAGACTCACCGCGTATACGTTTTCAGCCGCAAAAACGAACTGCCCGCAGAGTATTCCTCTCGGGAAATGGCAGACGATCTCAGCCGTGCTATGGACATGCTGGGCATTGAAAGAGCTGATGTCATGGGCGTTTCTCAGGGCGGAACCATAGCCCAGTATCTTGCGCTCAACCATCCCGAAAAGGTTGATCATCTGGTGCTTGCGGTGACCTATGCCCGCCCGAACGACACCATAAGAAACGCAGTTTCCCGCTGGATAGCCTGCGCTGAACAGGGCAACTTCGGCAGCATTGCCGTTGACACCGCAGAGCATTCCTACAGCGAGGATTATCTCAGAAAACACCGCAAGTACTATCCGGTTCTCAAAAAGATTACCATGCCCAAAAATCCTGACCGCTTCCTGACCATGGCACGCGCCTGCCTTACCCACGACTGCTACGACCGTCTGGGTGAGATAAGCTGCCCGACACTCATCATTTCCGGCGGTGAGGATAAGATAGTCACCAACGCGGCATCGGTGATGATGTCCTGCGCAATTCCGGGCAGCCGGCTGTTTGTCTACCCCGCATACGGACACGGCGCATATGAAGAAGCAAAGGATTTCAACAGCCGGGTCAACGCTTTCATAAACGGGAAGTAAATACTTCCGAAGTAAATTTACAATTAATCATTCTTTCTTCACACATCGGCACAGATGTATGATATAATATATAATTGCGTTTTACGTAACTCACAGCAAAACATAAATACATAACAGCAAGGTGATATAAACATGACCATCGTTGACGCACACGCACATATCTTTCCGTCAAAAATAGCCGTAAAGGCAACCGACAGCGTCGGAGCCTTCTATGATGTGGGAATGCGCTATGTAGGCTCTCCGGAAAATCTTCTGGAAAGCGGCAGAGCGATAGGCGTGGACAGGTACTTCGTCCATTCCGTCGCCACCACACCTGCTCAGGTGCGCTCCATCAACAGCTTTATCGCGGAACAGTGCGCTCAGCATCCGGAATTTATCGGCTTCGGCGCCATGCACCCCGGAGTGGAGGATATTCAGGCAGAGATCGACAACATAATTGCTCTGGGACTCAGGGGCATAAAGATGCATCCGGATTTCCAGCGGTTCAACATCGATGATGAATGCGCCATGCCCATTTACGAATGCGCTCAGGGCCGGCTGCCCATTCTTTTCCACATGGGCGATTATCGTTACGACTGGTCGCATCCTGCCCGCCTTGCCAAAGTGCTGGACAGCTTCCCTGAACTGGACTGCATAGCCGCTCATTTCGGCGGCTACACGGTCTGGGACGAAGCACTGGATTACCTGCTGCCACGCCGCTGCTGGGCTGACACAAGCTCCACTCTCGGCATGAAGAACGACAGAGAATACGTCCGCGGTCTTGTAAAAAAATGGGGCACCGAGCGCCTGCTGTTCGGTACCGATTTTCCCATGTGGGATCACGCTGAGGAGCTGGAGCGTTTCAATGAGCTTGGTATTTCCGGAGATGCTCTTGAGGCAGTAATGGGCGGTAATGCCCTTGCGCTGCTGGCACGCTACGAGTAACCGCGAAGTGTGATCAGTAATTCTTTTTCTGCAGATCAAAGAGGTGACAGACATGATCGAAGTATCCCATCTGACAAAGAAATACGGCCCTCTTACCGCGGTGGATGATATATCCTTCACCGCTCACGAAGGGGAAATTCTTGGCTTTCTCGGTCCCAACGGCGCTGGAAAAACCACTACAATGAACATGATAACCGGGTATATCTCGATCACGGCAGGCACCGCTTCCATTGCCGGATACGATATCTACGAGCAGCCAATGGAAGCAAAGAAGCGCATCGGTTATCTGCCCGAGCAGCCGCCGCTGTATCCGGATATGACCGTTGACGAATATCTCGGATTTATAGCCCGGCTGAAAAAGTCCATGCTGGGACAGAAGCACCTTGACGAGATATGTGAACTGGTGCGTCTTTCCGACGTGCGCGGCAGACTGATCAAGAATCTTTCCAAAGGTTACCGGCAGCGCGTGGGAATCGCTCAGGCACTGGTGGGCAACCCGCCGGTGATAATTCTTGACGAGCCAACAGTCGGACTTGATCCCAGCCAGATTGTTGAGACGCGCAGCGTTATAAGAAAACTGGGCAAGCGGCACACGGTCATTCTTTCCACACATATCCTCAGCGAGGTGCAGTCGGTCTGCGACAGAATTATCGTGCTCAATCAGGGGCGCATCGTCGCCGACAACTCCCCCGCCGAACTGGCAAAGCGCATGGCTGACGGAACGGTACTGGTGCTGACTGCCGCCGCGCCTGAAGTGGCGCTGACAAAGGCACTGTCAGCGCTTGGCGAAGTGCGCACCGCGCGCTGCACCGCCCGTCGGGACGGCGAGCTGGAATTCACAATTGAGACCGTACCCGGCAAAGATGCCCGCAAGGCAATCTTCGAATGCATATCCTCTGCAGGCTGGACTATGCTGGGACTGCGTGAGCAGAGCATGTCCCTTGAGGATATATTCATCACTCTGACCAATCAGTAAAGGAGGAATCAGCGTTGTCCGCAATTATCAGACGGGAGCTGAGCGCCTATTTCCGCTCCCCAATCGGCTATGTTTTCTGCGCGGTATATCTGTTCTTTTCCGCGCTGTTCTTCCGTTCGGTGCTGGTGGGAGGTCAGTCGTCGCTGTTTCCGCAGATATACTACAGCATGATAAACATCATCATGCTCATACTGCCCATACTCACCATGCGGCTGTTCAGTGAGGAACGCCGCCAGAAAACCGATCAGATTCTGCTGACCTCTCCGGTGAGCCTGCCGTCACTGGTTGCCGGCAAGTTCGTCTCCGCTATGACTGTCTACGGCGGGTGCGTTCTCTTTACGCTTGTGTACGCAGTGGTGTTCAGCTTCTATTCCTCTCCCGGCTGGGCTCTGGTCATCGGCAACGTGGCAGGCGCGCTGCTGTTCGGCGCCGCGTTCATTGCGGTGGGTATGTTTATTTCCAGCCTGACCGAAAGTCAGGTTGTGGCTGCAATCGGCTCGTTCTTTATTTCCGCCGTGTTCATTATCCTTGACGTCATTCCGCTGCTTACAAGCAACGCGCTAATTCTCAAGGTGGTTCAGTGGATATCTTTCGTCAGCCGCTATTCGCCCTTTACAGAGGGAATACTTGATTTTTCCAGCATTATTTTCTTCCTCAGCGTCACGGGACTGTTTATGTTCTTTACCATGCAGACCCTTGAACGCCGCCGCTGGAACTGATTACGGGAGGTGGCGAAAATGAGCAAAAAACTGAAAGCATTTTCCGGCAGAGCCAAACGCTTTTTTGCCGATACCTGGAGCGATCTGCGGCAGGGAGTAAAAACCAACCGCTTCCGGCGCGGAAGCACCGCGACCATCATCACGGTGCTGGTGCTCTGCTTTGCGGTGCTGCTGAATATCGTAGCCATCGCACTGACCGGCAAGTACACCGCGTTCAGTCCCGATCTTACCAAGAATCACATCTACAGTCTCAGCGATGTTACCATTGACCTGCTCAGAGATCTTGACGTTCGCGTGGAGATCGACATTCTTGCAAGCGAGGCAAGCTGCGAGTACGTTTCGGTTAACGACGATCCCTACGGTCACATTCCGATGGCCACCGAGCTTATCAGAAGATACGAGCAGTACAGCGACAACATCCGCGTGGAATTCATTGATCTTAACACCGATCCGTGGTTTCTCGACCTTATTCCTGACTACCGTGATTCGGTGGGGGATTATTCCATTGTGGTGCGTTCGGAATACCGCACCCGCGTCACCTCGTTCTATGAGATGCTGCCCAGCCTTTCCGGTTCGGTTGAGACCGAAAGCACCAGTATTGATCTTGCAAGTTCTCTGACCGAATGTGTGCTGTCCTCGCTGATAAAGACAGTGTCCATGGAGGTCAATCCCTGTGTGGCATACATTGACGCGCTGATGGGCGGCAGCGAGGTTGACAATCTGCTCAGCGCGCTGGAGATCAACGGATACGACATTCTTTACAGTGCGGATTTTTCCTTCGGTTATGATCCTGTTCCCGCTGAAGCAGACATGGTTATCATTGCCGCGCCGCAGTACGATATCACCGCCGCAGGCCTTGACCAGCTTTCCGATTTTCTCCGGAACGGAGGCAATTATGGCAAGTCGGTACTCATACTGACATCTCCTTACATGCAGGAGATGCCCAATCTCTCCGCTCTTACCGAGGAGTGGGGCATTGTGCTCACCCGCAACGTGGTGCATGAGGGCGATCCTGCGTCGGTCATTCCCACCCAGAGCGACGATATGTTCTATTCCACCTATTATTCCGCTGAATATATCGATTCCTTCATCACCAGCGAATACGCTCCCGTTGCCGGAGCCGTTGAACTTCAGATCCCCCGGGACAGCTTCGGCGGTTTCGCGGTCAACACCATTCTCAGTTCCTCTGTGATGGGTTATTCTGTGAATCCGGACGGAGAAAAATCCCAGCCTGGCTATCACAGCATCATGGCTCAGTCCACCCTCTACAACGAGTCGGCAGACGGACAGCCGCTGCGAAGCGACGTGATTGTAGCGCCCGTCGCACTGTGCGCAGACGAATTCTTCTCATCCAAGGCTTACAGCAACTTTGATCTGATGATGAAGATATGCAACGAGCGCTGCGGCATCACCGACGAAAACCTCAACATCTCTGCGGTTTCTCTCACTGCCGTTGATTTCTCTATCGAAAGCGGTGATGTTACGGTGCTGACCGTAATTTTCGGCTATGTTGTTCCCATCACTCTCGCGGTGATTGGACTGGCAGTATATCTCAGGAGGCGCAGACTGTGACCCGTAATCTGAAAATCATCATTGCCATGTGCGCGGGTATTCTTCTGCTCGCGATCGCCCTTGCAGCGCTTACCTGTGACGGCTGCAGCGGGAACATTCAGGATCCTGTTTCCGACACCGACACTGTCAGCAACAGCGCAGTATCTCACGGCGATGCCGGCGGCGTGCACATTCACGAAAACGAAGCCGGCGAACTGCTTGTGGATAAGGACGAGCTGAAAACGCTCAGACTCATCAGCGATCAGGGCGATTATCTTATCCGCAGGGATGACGATGGTCAGCTGACCATTGATTCCCTGTCCGACCTGCTTCTGGAAACAGATTTCCTTGAGCTGGTCTGGTATAATTCCCTTTCGTTCGGTTACACCTACTCCCTCCATTCCGAAGCCGGGCTCAGCCTTGCCGATTACGGACTGGAACCCCCGAAGCTTACAATTGAGTGTGAATATACCGACGGTTCCTCCTGCCGGCTGTTTGTCGGCAACAGCATATCCAGCAGCCCCAACATCTACTACTTCCGCTTTGATGGTCGTGACGGTGTGTTTATCAATGAGTTTGACACTTCCTATTTTCAGGGAGACTATTTCTGGCTCAGCGATGACATCTTCGGTGACGATGTTGACGAAGTGACCATCGGAACAATCAATCTTTCCGGTTCAGCCTTTCCGGAAAAGTTTACTATCAAGCGATGCAATGCCATGGACAAGAGCAATCCGTTTTACGGCTGCAATTACGCTGTCACGGAACCCTGCTCCGCCTTGACCGACAACTATCTGACAACACTGCTCACCGACGAGCTGACCGAGCTGGTGGCAGACGACGTTATGACGGCGCGTCCCACGGAGAAGCAGATTGCGGAGTACGGTCTTGACAAACCCTTTGCGGTTATCCATCACCAGCGCAACGGCGAGTGGAAAACCCTGCGCGTTGCTCGCGAGGATGCCGCGACCATGTACGCCATGGCAGACGGCGTTGATTGCGTCTTTCTGCTTTCCGCAGATACGTTCCCCATGATCGCGTCACTTGGCCCTGAATCCCTTCGCTCGCCGGAGGTTCATGTACGGTATTTTGACGCGGTTCACACCATACGCGTCCAGTCGGGCGATATCGACCTTGAATTCCGTCTGGAGCGCACGCCCATGGAAACCGACAATACTCTCTATGAGTATCGCGTCTATTACGGCGACACCCAGCTTTCGCTGAGCAATTACAAAGGATTTCTGGAGGTTTTCAACCGTGCGGCAGCGGTGAGCTACGGCGGACAGCGCCAGTCGGACGAGCCCGACATGACGGTTACTATCACTTTCTTTGACGGGCTTGAGCGGGAGAGCGAGGTCATCCGGTACTATCCTGCCGGAACCCGCCGCTATCTTGCTGAGATCGACGGTGCCGGCGACGCAGTGCTGAGCCGGATGTGGGTTGACAATCTGCTTGAAAGCGCACAGGCACTTTCCCGCAACGAAACCGTCACTCCGTAACTCTCATTTATCCGTTTTATGCTTACAAAAAACAGCGAGGAACATACCCATACGGGTAGCGCTCCTCGCTGTTTTTTATTTCTTCATTTGCCGGCGATGCGCTGTCATTCTTCCTCCGCGCGGAAGTGATCATAAATGGCCTGCGCCGCGGAACGGGTCATTCCTTTGACCGCTGCCAGCTCATCCACCGACGCTTTCTTTATCGCGCCTATTGTGCGGAACTCCTGCAGCAGCACTTTTGCACGTGCAGGGCCGATACCATCGATGCGCGTGAGTGAAAGTCCTTTGACAGATTTGCTGCGGGATTGTCTGTGGTAGGCGATGGCAAAGCGATGCACTTCCTCCTGAATGGAGGACACCAGCGTGAACGCGGCGCGGTTGCCGGAGATGGCAATCTCTCCGCCGCCAGCTGCTATGGCGCGGGTGCGATGCTTGTCGTCCTTTACCATGCCGAACACGGGAATATCCAGTCCGCTGGCTTCGATAAGCGGCTTTATTGCCGCAACGTGACCCTCGCCGCCGTCAAGCAGAATGAGCGACGGAAGTCTGCCAAAGCCTTCCTCCCCTTTATGTGCGCGGTATTCCTGTATGCGGCGGCAGATGACCTCGCGCATGGAGCCGTAGTCATCCTGTCCGACAACGGTTTTGATCTTGAATCGCTTGTATGCCGACTTTAGCGGCAGACCATCCTCAAAGACCACCATGCCCGCCACATTGCTTTCGCCGGCGGTGTTGGAAATATCGTAGGCTTCGATGTATTCCGGCGGCTTGGAAAGTCCCAGCAACCGGCCAAGTTCGTCAAGAGCAGCCGCGTGGGATCCCAGACGCCCGCGTGGATTGGCAAGATGTTCGGCTGCATTCTGGCGGCACATCTGCGTCAGATGCGCCTGCTCACCACGCTGCGGAACGGTGATGGTCACCTTGCGTCCTGCCTTTTCACTGAGCCACTGCTCAAGAAGCTGCTGATCCTCCGCCTCCACGTCAAGAGCAATGCGCGGGGGGATCCGGTCGCGAATGGAGTAATACTGACGGATCATCTGGCTCAAGGCATTCTGCGGTGACTCTATTTCTCCCAGCATAAAAGACTGGCTGTCCACCATTCTGCCTCCAAGAAAGCGAAACACCACGCAGCAGGCGTCCTTTGCACTCTGAGAGACGGCAAAAACGTCCTGTTCCTCCACCTTTGCCATGACCACCTTCTGACGGGCTCCGATGCCGTTGAGAGCATTAATCCGGTCACGAAGCTGTGCGGCCTTTTCAAACTCCAGATTTTCGGCTGCTTCCTCCATCTGGGAGGTCAAAGCGCGAACGCTCTGCTCAGTGCCGCCCTGCAGGAATTCGATCGCCTGATCCACCGCCTCGTGATATTCTTCAGGGGTGATTTTTCCGCGGCATGGCGCCATGCACTGCTTGATAGAATAGTTGAGGCAGGGTCTTCCTTTACCGATTTCCTGAGGAAAACGGCGTTTGCAAGTGGCCAGACGGAAAATCCGGTTGGCTTCGTCCACCGAACCGTTGACAGTTGAACTGCTTGTATATGGTCCGATCAGCCGTGAATCATCGTTCGGAAGCTGTTTGACCACGGTGATGCGGGGATAATCCTCGTTGGTGATGCGGATATAATGATAGCCCTTGTCATCCTTGAGAAGGATGTTATAGTGCGGCGTGTGAAGCTTGATGAGGTTGCATTCAAGAACAAGCGCTTCGTATTCGGAATCGGTGACAACATAGTCAAAATCGCACACCTTGCTGACCATTGTGCGCACCTTGCCCGAGTGCTTGTTCTGCGAGCCGAAATACTGACTGACACGGTTCTTGAGTGCCTTCGCCTTACCGATATATATTATCCTGTTTGAGGAATCCTTCATGATGTATACTCCGGGGCGCAAGGGCAGTTTCATCGCCTTTGCTCTCAGCCGCGCAAGGTCGCCCGGTCTTTTTTCCTGCATGAGGATCCCTCCTTTTTTGTATTCGCCTCATATATAATACCCACTCCCGGCAGCCGGTGTCAAGAATACCTCGAAAAAACAGTACGAACCACAAGGGGTCTGCACCGCAAACCCTTTGTGGTTCGATGATTGATTATGTCCGTATAGTTACTGATCAGTCTTCAAAATCCTGACGGCGAAGTTCTACCGCCACGCCGAGAATCTTTACGGGAATTTCCGCGATTTCCTCGGTGGTGTAGAAATGGCTGTCATACGCAGGATCGATGGGCTTGATGATCTTTCCGTTGCGCTTCTTGGTAACGAGGCAAAGCACTGCTTCGGCATCGCCGACGCTTACCAGCGCGACCTGATCCTTGCGGGTCTTGATCTTGCGTTCGAAGATGATGATATCTCCGTCAAAATAGCGGGGAGCTGCTCTTCCGCCCTTGACACGGTAGGCAAAATACTCACGTCCGCCCACCAGCCAGTCTTTAGGAATAAGAATGGTTCTGTTTTCATCCTGAACGCCGGTGTCACGGTCGGTCATAGAGGTGAACAGTTTGACGCAGTAACCGGTAGCCTCCGCGCCCTGCGTGGGAGCGGCCTCATACTTTTCGTCCGTGCGGCACATGATGTAATCAGACGACACACCGAAAATCCTGCTCAGGCAGTAGATGGTGCTTGCCGACGGTTCATGGATTCCGTTTTCGTACTTTGAGATCATTCCTTTGTTGGTGTTGGCTCCGTACTCACGGCTGAGACGGTCGGCAACATCACTGAGAGACAGTCCGGCTTCGCGTCTGATCTCATTAAGACGGCTGCCGATTCGGATCATTTCTTCTTTCTTTTCAGGGGTTTGTGGTTTTCTCATTTATACCTCACTCCAAGCTATACGCTGCATTGGGCTGGCCGCTCTGACACGGCTGAGCCCTTGTCGGCGGTCTCGTTGACTGAATCCTTCAATATACACAGGAATCTGACCTGGAACGCTGTATAATCTGAATTTCTGTCGATTACACAACATTGCTTCACACAGGAACCGGTTCTTCAGTATCACTATTTCCGCGACTATATTCTATCATAGATTTTCAAAAAAAGAAAGTCTTTTTGCTATTGTTCATGTATACTTCACATAAATTCATCGTGACATTGTTGACAGATTATGCATATACAACAACTACCGCCCACCGTTTGCTGTTCTTACTAAGGCTCAGGAGAAATCCGAAACCCCGCTCAGTTCCAGCATTCGCCTAACCGGCACCAGAGCCCTTGACGCAAGTCCGGGATCAACCTCAACACGGACCCCGAACTCGCCCTTCACCGCTCTTTCAAGTATCTCAAGGTTGGTGATTTTCATGTTGCTGCATATAAGCTTGCTGGGAGCAAGCTGCCAGATTCCTTTATCCGGATACTGTCTTCTGAGGGAACTGCAGACGCTGACTTCGTCGGCGATTATGACATCGCGGTCGGTCTGCCGGCAGAATTCCAGAATCTGCTCTGTGCTTCCGGACATATCCGCTGCCGCCGTGACTTCGGTAGGAAGACAGCCGTTGGCGGCAACGAGAGCCTGCGGCCATTTGGTGCGGCACAACTCAATATCCACCGCCCGCGCGCCGCTCATCGCCGGACAGCTGCAGGGCCACAGTTCTATCTCTTTTTCCGGCAGTCTTTCACTGAGCCACTGCCCCAGATTGTTATCGGTAAGCAGCAGCATTCTGCGGGCATTTGATGCGCTCAGCACTTTAAGGGCGTTGTTGAAGGTGATGCACAGATCACTTTCCGCCTTGATTCCCGCTCCGAAATGCACCGAGCACACAACGCAGGTTTCCGGATGCTCCTCTCTCCACGCGCGCACTCTGCCGGGATAGACCTGACCGGACATGGGGCAGCGCGCCTGAGGGTGTGCGAGGATAATTTCTCTGTCAGGACACAGCAGCGCAATTGTTTCCGCGACGAATCTTACGCCGCACACCACCGCCCGTGGGTGATTACTGCGCCGGAGCGCACAGGCAAGGTCAACGCAATCGCCCGAGCAGTCGGCTATGTCCATAAGATCCGGATCCTCGTAACTGTGCACAAGAACCGCGGTATCCGCAGATTTCGCCGCCGACAGAATATCACTTTTGAGTTCGGGTATATCCCTGACAGCCAACCTCACTCATCCTTCCCTGAAAACAGAGTATTTCCTAACTCAATAATATCATTTCCTTAGGTGGAATACAATCGAAAAACATCATAATTAACATATGTTTCAAAATGTATAACGTGGACGGAGCAACGTAATTCCGGCGGTCACGGTCTGCATTTTTCCGAAAATAGGGACATTTTTTCGCCTGTGATATATTGTAAACAATCATGTTATATGGTAAAATTATAATTCAATAAATACCCTGTGGATAATGACAAAATAATAAGGAGCGGGCATCATATGGATGCCGGTGCATGATTATGAGAGAAAACATCTGTACCATTCCCGTAAATGAAATATTCGAGCAGACCGGCGGATGCCCTATCTGCCGCATGCGCAACACCATCGAGGAAAAATATGTGGACTACATCACCGGCGCCGCAATGATGGAGCCGGATATCCGTGAGATGACCAACAGAACCGGTTTCTGCGAGCGTCATTTCTTCCAGATGCTTGCCAAAACCGGACAGCGTCTGCCGGTGTGTCTTACTCTGACCACCCATCTTGAGGAGATTGAGAAGAAACTCCTGCGTTCTGCTGACGCCGGTTCCGTCAAGGGTCTGACCGCTCTTGAGGGATCATGTTTTGTCTGCGATATGATAGAACGCAACCTTGCCCGCGCCCTTGACACGGTTTACCGCACCTACCGCGACGAGGCTGAATTCCGCGCACTGTTCGCCGCTCAGGAGCATATATGTCTGCCCCACTACAGACGAATGATCAGCGAGGGCAAGAAAACTCTTGGCAAGCAGTACAAAGATTTCTGCACGGTGTCAAACAAACTGACCGCAGGATACTGCCACAGCCTTGTGGGTGATCTGCGCGCCTTTGCCGATACGTTCGATTTCCGCAACTCGGGAAAGCCCATGCCGGAGGCTTCCCGGGATTCCCTTGAGCGTTCGGTGGATTTCATCACATCCAGAAATCAGAAAAACCGGTAATATTCGGTCTTATCTGCTACGAAAGGCAGTGTGTTAACATGGGTATAATTATTGATGTGCTTATTCTGCTACTGCTGGCGCGCTTTGTAATAAAGAATTACAAACGTCCCCAGCTGCGCTGCGGTATAGAAACCGTATGCTTTGTAATTGCAGCCATCCTTACCGTTCCGCTGAGCATTATGCTTTCGGGGGTGGGATATGAAATGCTGTTCCGCAAGGTGTTTGCCGAGAACATTGCAGGCGTTGTTGCCGGAAGCCATTCGCTTGAAAGTACCGTATCCCGGTACAGGATTATCATGGACAAGCTCCCGTCGGTTGTACGCAACGCGGCTGACAGCTATCAGATCAATTCCGACGCGGTTATCGCAGAGGTGGAGCGGCTGGTGCACAGCGGCGCAAGTGATGCGAACTTCCAGATCGTGGATCTGCTGGCCCGTCCGGTTATTGAGGGTGTCTTCCGCGGCACCTTCTGCGTGCTGTTCTTTATCGGACTGCAGTATCTTGTCACCGCCATCGGCGCGATGGTGGAAAACGCCCTGTACACCCCCGACCGCGCTACTCAGAACACCGTGCTGTGCGGCGTTTTCGGGTGCTTCAAGGGTCTGATCGTGGTTACCGTAATCGTAACCACGCTGCAGCTGGTGCTCCCTGCTCTGCCGGAACTTCCACTGCTGAACACCAAAACTCTCGGCAGCTCGTTTATTTTCAAGCTGTTCTATCACCAGAACATTCTGATGCTGTTCATGGGCAACGGCATCTATACAATGACATTCTGATTTTACATTTCTTCCGATAACCTTACCGGCGTTTTTCTCCGGTCCGGTTATCTCCATTGCATAACCGGCAACGCCGGAAACGCCGCCGTCAACCGACCGGCGGCATCTGCATATTCAAAAGAAAGGGCATCCGCTCCGGCGGATCGCGGTATTCCGTATAAATGCTTTGTACACGTTGCAAAAAAAGACAGGCCGTTGTGTTCATCTCCGGAATGTTCGGCGATGGACAGTCAGACAACGCGGGACTTTGTCTGACCTGCGCCCGCGAGCTGCATATCCCTCAGGTCGATTCTATCATGAAGCAGCTGGGCATGACCGACGACAACATTGAAGCCATGGAAAATCAGCTGGCTGAGATGGTTTCGGGAGACTCCCCGCTTGCCGGTCATCTGGGATTCATTTCCGATGAACTGAGCGATATCGATGATTTCTTTGCCGAAGAGATTGACGATGAGGAGGATGACGCTCCTTCCGGTGAACTTTCTTCCGATGATGCGTCTTCCGGAAGTGAGCCACCAGCCCTTGCTCCGGTGGCTGACGAGGACGAGGATGACGATTGTTCCGATGACACAGAGGAGAGCGGAGGCGACGATGATGCGTCTCCAAAAAAACACTTTTTCTCTCCCTTTGAGCAGCTTTTCGGCAGCAGTTTCCAGCCCGGAGGAGCAGCTTATGCCGACGGCGCTTCGGAAAAGAAGGGGCGCAAAGGCCGTAAAGAGAAAAAATACAAGTATCTTGACACATATTGCTCCAACCTGACACGTAAGGCGCGCGAAGGCAGAATTGATCGCGTTATCGGACGTGACCGCGAGATTGAACGCATAGTGCAGATTCTTTCCCGCAGACAGAAGAACAATCCCTGTCTGATCGGTGAACCGGGCGTCGGCAAGACCGCCATTGCCGAAGGACTTGCCCTGCGCATCGTTGCCGGATGTGTCCCTCAGCGTCTTGCTGAAAAGCAGCTGTTTTTGCTTGACCTTACCGCGCTCGTTGCCGGAACTCAGTTCCGCGGACAGTTTGAGAGCCGCATCAAGGGACTGATCGATGAGGTCAAGTCGGTGGGCAATGTCATTCTGTTCATCGACGAGGTACACAACCTTGTGGGTACCGGCGATGCCGAGGGTTCCATGAATGCCGCCAACATCCTCAAGCCGGCTCTTTCCAGAGGTGAGCTGCAGGTTATCGGCGCAACAACATTCACCGAATACCGCAAGCATATCGAAAAAGACACCGCCCTTGAGCGCCGCTTCCAGCCGGTCAAGGTGGAGGAGCCGTCGGTTGCCGAAGCCATCGAGGTGCTGCGTGGAATCAAGGATTATTACGAGGATCATCACGGCGTGACCTTCAGCGACGACATGATAGTGCGCGCGGTCACACTTGCCGAAAGATATATCACCGACCGTTTTCTGCCCGACAAGGCTATCGACCTGCTTGACGAAGCCTGTGCCTGTGCTGCTCTGCGCAACAAGGCAAGGGAAGAAACTGTCCGGCTGAACACCGAACTGAACAAGGCCCGCACTAAGATGGAGCATCTTTCCGAGCGAAACGAAGGCTCTCCCACCGAGGCTGATTTCCAGAAGGTCGCTGAGCTGCGCACCCAGATCCTGCGCCTTGAGCAGCGCATTGAGGAACTGCGTCCGGAAGCTGACGAATCTGACGTGACCGAGGGCGATCTTGCCCGTGTCATCGAACTGTGGACCGGCATTCCCGCCAGCCGTATCGAAGAGTCGGAGTACAAGCGTCTTGTCCAGCTTGCCGACCGCATGAAGGAAAAGATCAAGGGGCAGGACGAAGCCGTGGATCTTGTTTCCGCTGCCATCCGCCGCAACAGGGTGCAGATCAGCCCCCGCCGCCGTCCCGCCAGCTTCATATTCGTAGGTCCTACCGGTATAGGAAAGACCGAACTGGTCAAAGTCCTTGCTGCGGAGCTGTTTGACGCTCCGGAAACTCTTATCCGTCTGGACATGAGCGAATTCATGGAGAAGCACTCTGTCAGCCGCATTATCGGCTCTCCCCCGGGATATGTTGGTTACGACGAGGCAGGTCAGCTTACCGAGAAGGTGCGCCGCAAGCCCTATTCGGTGGTGCTGTTTGACGAGATCGAAAAAGCACACCCCGATGTGCTGAATATTCTGCTGCAGATCCTTGACGAAGGCAAGATCAACCACGCTCAGGGCCGCACTGTCAGCTTTGAGAACACCGTTATCGACATGACCACCATCGCGGGCAGCAACAGCAACACTTCCTCCCTCGGCTTTGCCAAGTCGGCAGGAGAGCTGGCAAAGGAAAAGGCCCTCAAGGCTCTTTCTGATTTCCTGCGTCCGGAATTTCTCGCCCGAGTGGACGAGGTAGTGTGCTTTAACACACTCACCGACGAGGACTTCGCCGCCATCGCACAGCTGATGTGCAGCGAATATGTTCCTTCCCTTGCGGAAAAGGGCTGCGAGCTGGTCGTGGAGGACAAAGTCTATGCATGGCTCGCCGCGCGCGCAAAGGGAGGCAAGAGCGCTGCCCGCGACCTGCGCAGTCTTATCCGCCGAGAGGTGGAAGACAAGCTGGCTCAGCTGCTCATCGAGCATGGCTCCGTACCTCCGAAGCGCATGGTTATTTCTGTCCGTGACGATTCCATTGCCGTGAACATCGGCTGACTTTTTACAGGGTGAGGATCAAGAATGAATAACGCACAAAACGAGCGTGCATTGTCTGCCCGGGGCGGCACGAAACTGTACAACCTGCTTTTCCCCATCTGGATGCTGACGTTCATGCCGTCAGTGTGGCTTGTCGCGCTGCCGGTGAATTTTGTGATCGACAGTGTCGTGCTGCTGATCATGTTCACAGTGCTTGCACGCAAGCGCGGTGAATCCGATTATAAACCATGGGGTGACTGGGTACGGTCCATCGTCCTGACATGGATTTTCGGATTCATCAGCGATCTCGTGTCTGCCGGTTTCCTGTTCTTCTGGGGAGTCGGTCCCACGCTGGTGCTGGGCGATCAGACTAAGTTCGGCGCGTGGTGGAGTCATAATGTTGCTGAACCCGTCATGGCCAATCCATTTGAGAGCATTTTCTCCGTACTGTTTGTTCTTCTTTCCATCGGACTGGGAGCACTGCTCATTTACTTCTTCAACAAGAACATGGCTCTGCGTCTGACCCGGTCTCTGGACGTGCCGGAAATCAGGCGCACTGCTATGGTTCTGGCCATCGCAACCGCGCCGTGGACGATGCTTCTGCCCTCGGAGTGGTTCTGGTAAATATTCATCAGCAAAAAGCACCGTATCTGTTGTTTTAGTCAGCAGATACGGTGCTTTTGTTTCCTATGAGAACGATATTTATTTGCTCAGCCTGTCGGCGATGTCGCTGCATCTGAGCGCGCTCTGTTCGTCTCCGGCGGCTCGCAGACCCGCTGCGCGTACACGCAGAGAATTTGCCGTACGCTCAAGATACTCCCGCGCCGCTTCGTCTGTGCTGCCGATGAGCAGCCCGCCGTACAGCATGGTGTCGTTGTGGTTCACGCTGCCGGTGTATGACGCGCACATGACAGAATAAACGCGCCCTGAATCCCTGACCGCCTGCTCCTGCTCGATAGCAAAGCCGCTTGTGAACAGGTATTCCCGCAGGCGCTCAGCGTGGCTCATGGGCTGGAGAATCAACCGGTAGCGGCTGTCTTTTGTCCACGGGGCTGCGCCGAGGATGGCTGCAATCAGGTCTCCGCCCATGCCGGCAATTACGATATCGTCCACCTGTTCCGGCTCAATGCCCGCAAGACCGTCTGCGACAATGGTGGAAATTCTGTCATTGAGATTATTGCGGCTTACGTTGAGACGGGCACGCTCAATCGGTCCTTCGTTTATATCGGAAGCCACAGCGCGGACCGCTTTGCCGCTGAGCACCAGCCAGACGGGCAGCAGCGCGTGGTCAGTGCCGATATCGGCAACCACGCTGCCCTGACGGACAAAGGAAGCGCACAGCGAAAGGCGCGGACTGAGCTGAGATGCTTTTGAATTCATAGTCATATTCTCCATAATAGGGTGGTTATTTTCTGTTGGGACGGCGCTTGATGTGCAGCAGCTCAAGCAGCTCGCCGTTCATGGTGCTGTCCTGAAGCTCTATCCACAGCCATTTACCGTCGTGGTAAGTCTGAGTGCTATCGTATATTTCCTGCACGCGGGCTGAAAAACTCTCCCTGCGCGCATCAAACTTTTCGCGTTCCGCTTTGCCGAGCGTTACGAGCAGACAAATGGTGCCCTCTTTCGCGTACAGCGTACACAGAGTTTTTCCGCCGCGCCGGTACTTGTATTCATATGTCCAGCAGCCAAAGCCCTTGCCCCAGAGGCGGTCTGTTTCGTATTCGGCTTCGATGGCATCGCAAAATTCCTGCCAGACCTGAGTCAGATGCTCGCCGGTTAATTTCTGCAATGCCGCGCGGTCAAATGCATCGTTCATATTTATTCCCTCTCGAAAATGAGGAGCTGCGGCAAAGGCAGCTCCTCATGTAAACGCGTGAATTACTCGCCCTTGGCGAAGTGCTTGTTGAGCTTCTCAACCATCTCGGCGCAGTCAACACCGTGAACGGCACAGGCCTGCTCAAGGCTCTCACCTCTGGAGGCGGGGCAGCCCAGGCAGTGCATGCCCATGGCGATGAAGTAAGGAGCGGTGGCGCGGTCGGCATCGAGAATCTCGCCGATGATGCTGTCTTTTGTAACGGTCATGATAATCTTCTCCTTTGCTTGATGCGGAGCAAAAATGCTCCGGGTATAGTTTGTCCGCGAAAATGGCGGATAAATATGGAAAAGCTCCCCGGAAAAAGGCTCCGGGGAGCATCCGATTGTCAGATCAGTCAGCTATTACTGCTCTTCTCTCTTCTTAGCAAAGCACTCGCTGCAATAGACAGGGCGATCCTCACGGGGCTTGAAAGGAACCTTGGCTTCCTGACCGCACTCAGCGCAGACAGCGATGAAAGTCTCGCGCTCGGGACGACCGGCATTCTTTCTTGCATCGCGGCAGGCCTTGCAGCGCTGGGGCTCGTTTACGAAACCCTTGCTGTCATAGAACTCCTGCTCGCCAGCGGTGAAAACGAATTCCTCGCCACAGTCCTTGCAAATGAGAGTCTTGTCTTCGTACATGTGTTTTTACCTCGCTTTGGAAATAATGAATTTCGCCCACGGACGGCGGTTAACCGTCACCCTTGCCCACAAACCGGTGCAATGCTCTGATTAAGCTACTAGGGCATATATGCTGTACAGCCTTTCGGCTGTGGTCGCCATGGTTATCAGTCCCTCAAAAGGGCGTTTTTCAGCTTTCTGCGGACACGCTGCAGGGCGTTGTCCACTGCCTTGGCATCCATGTCAAGGCTCTTTGCAATATCCTCGTAGGAACAGTCGTTGAGATGATATTGTGTGAAAACCTGATATTCTTTTTCGGAGAGCAGCGTTCTGAGCCGCTGCCTTAGCTCCGCAACACTTTCGTCGATCAATACCGTCGATTCCGGATCTGCTCCTGCATCTGCCGCGCTGAAAGCGTCCTCCTGTTTGTAATAATCGGACAGCTCCATGTAGTGTGTAAGCGGTTTGTTCTTGTCGCGGGCGGAATTCCTGACAGCCGAACGCAGGCGGTTGTCTATGCACACTCCTGCATAGGTGCGAAAAGATGCCTCCTCACCGAGAGAAAAGGTGCGTACTGCATTGTAAAGCCCCAGAGAGGCTTCCTGCATCAAATCGTCCGCATCCATACCGCACGCCTTGACGTTGGCTACTTTATATAGTATAATACGATAGTATCTGTTAAGCAGTTCGGGGAAGGCCTGCGGATCATGCGCAGCCAATGCTGCCAGCTCATCGTCGGACACGCCGCTGAAGCGGTCATTCAGGTCCTCGAGCACCATGCTGTGCGGCAAACCATATTTCACCCCAATCATTTTATGCCCCTCAAGCATACACCTAAATTCGGTAATTGTCAATAATTTTATTAAAAGACTATTCACAAAAACTTAATCTTTGGGAAAATTAACAAAAAATCGTCATATCAATTGGTCAGTAAATCTTTTAGTACGACGAAATGAAAATAACTATTGCAATTGTGCGAAAGCTGTGGTAGAATACGACTGTTGCACGAAAACACGAAAGCTTAATGCAAAGGAGGTACAGTATAATGGCAAAGTGTGAAATCTGCGGCAAGGGTGTTACTTTTGGAATCAAGGTATCCCACTCCCATCGCCGTTCCAATCGTACCTGGAAGCCCAACGTAAGACGTGTCAAGGCTATTGTCAACGGTACTCCCACTCGTGTGCACGCCTGCACCCGCTGCCTGCGTTCCGGCAAGGTCAACCGTGCTGTCTAATTGATTGACAACCAGACGATTTAGCCCACCGGCTTCGGTGGGCTTTTTTGTTGTTCTGCAGAAATGCGTTCTTCTATTTTAAAACATATTAAGGCACCTGTCCGTTACAGAATATGCCGGACAGGTGTCTGCTTATTTCGGTTACTCAAACAGTGCGGTTATTGCGGAGACAGCTGCCTCGGTAACGCAGGGGCATAATACTGCAACTGCCGCAGCTGCAGCAACCAGCACCGCCGCAATGAGCCACGCTATCCATGCCTTGCCGCGCTTTTCGGCCTGTTCGGTTGCAGCCGCAGGATCGGCAGCAGGAGCTTCCCCCGCTGCGGATTGTTCTGCTGCGTGAGCAGCTTCGGTTTCGGCTGTATCAGTCCCTACAACAGCTTCTTCAGTGACGGGTTCTTCGGCAGTATTCTCTGAAACATCGGCATTTTCTTCGTTCACTTCTGTTTCCGAGGCAGGTTCATCAACAGCGGCAGCAATTTTGGGAGATTCATCTGCGGCGGCGACGGGCTCATCTGCTGCCTTCTCATCAAACGCAGGTTCCGATTCGATCACCAGCTCAGCAGCGAGCGCTTCATCAGCATCTTCCGGCTCGTCCTGAGTTTCTTCTGCGGGTGCGGCATTATCCTTGCCGTAGGTACCCGCCAGCACGGCGTAGGCATCCTCCACGGAAAGAGCCGCGATGGCGGCATCGTCGCAGGGCAGACCGTTGACCCTGAGATACTCTCTGATCTCCTCGTTGACGTCTGTGGCACCGCCGGCATAATCAAGAATTTTCACGCGCTCAGACTTCGCCGGACCGACGTATCTTCCGGCAATGGGATCGTACTCATACTTGTGCTGATCTCCGAGGTCATCGGAATTGAATTCATCATAGGATTCTATGCCCAACTCAGCGAACCTCGCGAGAGCCTCGGCGTAGCCTTCCTCGTCAACCCCAACACAGCCCTCACCGATCTCGGCGATAAAATCTTCGTATTCTGTATTGAGAAGTCCTTCGTCCTCATCGACCATGAAAAACTCGACAAATTCGGCATAGTCGCTCTCATCAAACTCCGACGGGTCAATGCTGAACATATCGATAAACTCCTCGTAGGGAAGACGCTCCATGAAATATTCGCAATACTCCTCTGGGCCTTCCTCGTTGGACAGATATGAGGTAGTAATATGGAGCCTGCCGTCCTTGAGCTCACAATCGAGGCTCTGAGAGTCGTAGGCGGTAAAGCCTCCGATATGCGCTGTGAAGTAGGCATTCGGAGCAGCTGACGACATATCTCTGAATGTATCCACATCATTCAGTTCGCGGTATCTGCCGTAGGGTCCACAGGCGGAAATCTCCAGCTCGCACGGTATGCTCTCCATGATCGATTCAATCTTCGCCTTATCAATCAGATCAAAAACGACGCGCTCATCGCCGATCATGGCTGATGGCATGGAAAAATATGCGGGAGTATCCCCGCCGCAGTAGCGTATGAATTCTTTCAGCATGGCACGCATTTCATCCTGAGTGCCTCGCAGTGTCATTGTCATATCAAACTCGGCTGTACCCATTGTCATCTTCCTCTCAGCAGTTTATCATCTATTTATGCATCCATAATAGTGCTTTTTTCGCAAAAACGCAATAATGGAACACAACAAATATCCTGCTGCGCTTTATGCAGAATCTTCAGCCGCGCTTCCAGTATGCGCTGCCGTCACGGGTACGCTCCATGTAGCCGTACTCGATGAGATAACGGCGCAGGGTGACAAAATCGTGCCATATTTCCCTGAGAATATCATTGACCTGCGGTTCGGTATACTGCACACCGGTCTGGAATTCCTCTGCGATTCTGCGTAGGATGACAATCTTTTTCTTTTCTTTCTTGGAAAACACCTTGAGTTTAAGCGGTTCCAGACTGAGAAACACATTTTCAAGAATGGTCTGCTGTTCCTCTCCGGTGATTACATAGCGTTCGTCCACCATTGTTGCTCCCTCATGCGGCGTGAGTAGTGTTTCCTGAGCCGCGTCTTTCTTTTGGGATTTCCCATCCTCCGCCATTGCCCATACAGCGAGATACAGCTTTGCCGCCTTTGCCCGCTCGCGGAGCATAAACCGCTGGTGACGAACCGTGGAGGCTGTGACACCCAACGATTTCGCAATATCGGCGTCGCTTTCTCCGGCAGCAAAACGGAGGAGGAGATTTTTCTGATTATCAGTAAGGGAGAGATTTTTCTCTCCGGAGGCAAAAAGCTGCTCCATGCGGTCGTCGTGGGTGTCGAGATGCAGCTGCGCCGCCCGACCGGCATCAAAGAACCGGTCATTCACAGGAAAAACTTCACCCTTTTCAAATCTCTGCCCGCAGTAGACGCAGACGTAGCCGGTTTCATCCTCATGTATCCCACCGGCAAGTTCTGCGGCGGAGATATCTTTCAGGTCTATCATCATTATCCTTCTCCCGCTAATCATTCCAAGCACATTATAAACGCGTTTACCGTATTTGTCAACATCAATATAATTCATTTAGTATCGTTGTAAACAACATGTAGTTTTGTTGTGGCGCAAAAAAATCGCCCCGTGATGCATTCTTCGCTTCACGGGGCACCTGTTTTCTTATACATATTTATATATTGTCGTTGAGCCAGTTCATTACTATCCGGACATCCTGCACGCTCATAAATGAATGATCGCTGTTTTCCGAAAGGGTGACTGTGCAGTTATTTCTTTCCGCAAAGGAACGCACGATATCCAGCGTCTGCAGATTATCCCTGCCGCCGAAAAGAATGTCTGCCGGCGAATTCCACTCTGTGACCGGATGACACAAGACATACCGGTAATAATCCCACGACAGCAGGTCGATGGGGGTATCAATCTCCTTTTCGCGCTCAAGGTGTTCTTCGGAGATATCAAACCATGTCATCATCTGTTGCACAAGGTATTCCATATCCAGTATGGGAGACTGGAACAGACATCGTTTAAAACGGCGCTCACGATATGCGTGAAGGCTGAAGAACGCCCCAAGACTGCAGGCGTACAGGCAAACCTCGCTCCACCGGTCAAAGACATAGTCACCCACGACGGTGAGGTCGCGGATGCCGTTCCAGATGTCGCAGCGGTCAGGTTCGTGTATCCGCTCGCCGTGCTGCGGCAGATCAAAGCTGATGGTCTGGTATCCGCGCTGTGCGGCGGTTTGCGCTATACCCTCCGCCGATTCCTTGCAGGACATTTTGCCGTGGACACACAGCCAGACTTTTCCAGAAGGTTCACCCCAGATGATTGCCGGTATGTCGCGGATTGTTATTTTTTCGATTTTCATGACACCCGCCTCTTTCCCATACTGTCGGATTACAGAATAATTATGCTCTTTCGCAGACCTTCTGTCAACATTGTCCGATGCGGGAGTTCACAGAAAAAAGCATTCCGTTTTATTTCAGACCGTGACAAAAAAACAGTTGAAATGTACGCGGATATGTTGTATAATACTTTAGCGAATGAGCCTGCATACCGACATACGGACATCGGGCCCTGTGCGACATGGCCCCGTGAACCATGTCAGGCGGGGAACCGAGCAGCATTAAGCGGCCAGCCATGTGCGCGCAGCAAGCCTGGTGTCCGTATGTCGGTATGCAGGCCGTTTTCTATCCATCGCATCCGTGCGTGAAGAAGGGAGCGGCAGGTCATGTATCGCGTGCTGTACAGAAAATACCGTCCGTCCAGCTTTGACGACGTATGGGGTCAGCCTCAGGTGACCGAGCTGCTCAAACGGCAGATTATGTCCGACCGGCTGGCTCACGCCTATCTGTTCACCGGTTCCCGCGGCATCGGCAAGACCACCTGCGCTAAAATTCTCGCAAAGGCGGTCAACTGTCTGAATCCGAAGGACGGCGATCCATGCAACGAATGCGAGGTCTGCCGCGGCATTGACGAGGAGACCATCCATGAGGTCGTGGAAATGGACGCCGCCTCCAACAACGGTGTGGGCGACGTTCGTGATCTGCAGGAACGTCTGATGTTTTCTCCCACCCAGTCGAAGTACCGCGTGTACATCATCGACGAGGTGCATATGCTCAGCTCCAGCGCATTCAACGCTCTGCTCAAGACGCTGGAGGAACCTCCCGACAACGTGATATTCATCCTGGCAACCACCGAAGTGCATCAGATTCCCGCTACCATCCTCTCCCGCTGTCAGCGGATGGATTTCCGCCGCATCAGCTCCGAGGACATCTCCGGTCGTCTGCAGGAGATCATATCCACCGAAGGCGGTGAGCTGGAGGACAGCGCGGCGCTGCTCATCGGACGCATCGCCGACGGAGGCATGCGTGATGCAATTTCTCTGCTGGATCAGTGTCTGGTCCGGGACAGCTATGTCACCGAGGACACCGTACGCGACGCTGCAGGACTTGCCGACCCTGAGTATATCCTTAAGATCTCCGGCGCCATACGGGAACGTGACGCGGCAGGTGTTCTGGCTCTGGTGGACGAGCTCCACCGGATGAGCAAGGATATGCAGCGGCTGTGTTCGGAACTCATCGGACACTACCGTTCGCTGATGGTCATCAATTCCGTAAAGCATCCCGAGCAAATCATCGTTGCCACAACCGAACAGCTTAACCGTCTACGCGAAGACGCTGCCCGTTATCCCATTCAGGCCGTAATGAGCATTCTTGACACGCTGCAGCTTGCCCTTGAGCATATGGGCAAGGGCGTTGACCGGCGCACCGAACTTGAGCTTGCTCTACTGCGCATATGCCGCCGCGGTGTCGAAGACGACAAAGACGATTCCGCTGCCCGTCTGGAGGCCGCCGAAAAGCGTCTCGCCGCTCTTGAGCGAACGGTCAGCGAGGGCGTTCCCGCCGCGCCGTCACGTGTACTCCCACAGCCGAAGAAAGATCCGGGAATGTCTCCGGCACAGCTGGAGCAGATCCGCAAACTGAGCGATCAGGCCCAGCCCTTCGACGAATGGGGCAGAATCATGGCCGATCTGGAAAAACGCAACAACATGCTTTTCTCCATGCTCAACGGTTCCCGCGCCTATGTGGTGGACAACACGCTGCTCATTGACGCGTCACCAGTCGCCCGTGAGCTGCTGCGAAAGGATCTTGCCCGCAGTTCCATAAAAGCCGCCTTGCAGACGGTAGTGGGCAGGGAATATTCTCTTGGTCCCTATCAGCCTTCAGACCGGGAGCAGAAAGAAAAGCGTTCACCGGCACAAAATCTGCTGGACGCGGCACGTCAGGGCGGAATTCCGGTCAACGAAGACTGAGCGCGCAAAGTCAATAAACACTTAAGAAAACTACCATTCAGATAATAACACAACAAAAAAGAAATTATTTTCCAAACAGGAGGACACAATCATGAAAGCAAGACTTCCCCAGGGTTATGGCGCAGGCGCCCCCAACAACGTCAATTCCATCGCCCGTCAGGCCCAGAAGATGCAGGAGGAAATGGAGCGCGTCACCAACGAGATCGACGCCAAGGAGTACACCACTTCCGCAGGCGGCAATGCCGTTGAGGTTACCCTCATGGGCAACAACGAAATCAAGTCCATCAACATCAAGCCCGAGGCCGTTGATCCCGAGGACCTCGAGATGCTGTCTGATATGATCGTCGCAGCCGTCAACGAAGGTCTGCGTATGGTCGCTGCCGAGAAGGAAGAGCGTCTGGGCGCCATCACCGGCGGCATGAGCATCCCCGGCCTGTTCTAAGATATGGCATATAATGTTGCGCCGCTGTCCCGGCTGATCGAGCAGTTTGAGCGGCTGCCGGGCATCGGTCGCAAAAGCGCCCAGCGGCTTGCGCTGCACGTGCTGAATCTGCCTGAGGGCGAGGCCGAAGGCTTTGCAAAAGCCATACTGGACGCACGCAGCCAGATACACCACTGCTCGGTCTGCTGCAATCTGACCGACGCGGAGGTGTGTCCGGTGTGCGCAAAGGATTCCCGCGATCACTCCACCATCTGTGTGGTGGAGGATCCCCGGGACGTCATTGCCATTGAACGCACCAACGAATTCAAGGGCGTTTATCACGTTCTCCACGGAGCCATCTCCCCCATGGACGGCATCGGTCCGGAGCAGCTGCGCATAAAGGAGCTGCTTTCCAGAGTGGGCGGTGACGTGACGGAGATCATTATGGCAACAAACCCCACCGTGGAGGGCGAAGCCACGGCAATGTATCTTTCCCGGCTGCTCAAGCCTATGGGAGTGAAATGCACCCGCCTGGCTTTCGGTATTCCCGTGGGAGGAGATCTTGAATACGCCGACGATGTGACGCTGGGGCGTGCCATCGACGGACGCAGCGAGATGTAAGAGTATTTTTGCGGAGGTGCGCATTTTGAGTGCAAAGGCCGGTATAATCAATAAACTGCGCGCCAACAGTGAACTGTGGACTCTGCTGCAGTATCTCATCATCACCGGCGTGACCACAGGCATCGGTCTTGCGCTGAGATATGTTCTGCTGAGTTTCGGCGTCAATGACAATCTTGCCTACACTGCTTATTACGTATCCAGCGTTATACTGTTCTATCTCTGGAAGTGGGCAATTTCCGAGGGCAAGAAGGCAAGCTCTTTCCTGCCCCGTTTCCTTGCCTACTGCGCACTGAACGCGGTTTCCGTGCTGGCAGGCAACTGGTTCCTGTCCATTCTGCTGGGACGGGGCATCAACAGCGAACTCGCATTCTGGCTGACCTGCCCGCTGACCTTCCTCATCAACTACCTTGGAGGACGGCTGGTGGTATTCAAGGATTTCGATGACCGTTCCGCAGGCAAAAACAACAAGCAGAATCCGGAAGGGGAAGAACTCGATGGCGGAAAAGAATAATCAGAACCGTACCATAGCTCAGAACAAAAAAGCATACCACGATTATTATGTTGAGGAGTCCTTTGAGGCCGGCATCGAATTGTGCGGCACAGAGGTCAAATCGCTGCGTCAGGGCAGAGTGAACCTCAAGGATTCCTGGTGCGGCATACAGGACGGCGAGATCTTCGTCAACGGCATGCATATCTCTCCCTATGAGCAGGGGAACATTTTCAACCGTGATCCCATGCGCAAGCGCAAGCTGCTCATGCACAAAAAGGAAATACTGCGCCTTTACGGCACCGTCAAACAGGATGGTCTGGCACTGGTTCCCCTTTCCCTTTATTTCAAGGGTTCCCGTGTCAAGCTGCAGCTTGGTCTGTGCAAGGGCAAAAAGCTTTATGACAAACGCGAAGCCGCTGCGCAGAAGTCGGCCAAGCGCGATATTGAGCGCGCCATGAAAAACGGATAACGCGACCGGACGATACCCTCGTCCGACCGCGTTATTGTCATTTTAGAAAGACTTTTGGGATTATTCAACCATCTGCAATTTCAGCAACGATGCGGTATGCATCGGTCAGGTCGTCGAGACTCAGACGCGCGTTTGCGGGACTGGTTGACGGCAGCGGAATATGCCGGATTTCCAGATGCGCAAAGTGACGCAGGAACAGTTTTGAAGCTGTGCCTCCGGTAGTAATCACTGCCGAAATCCCGGTATTCGCCAGCAGTGACTCGATATCGTTGACCTCCGGCTCACGTATGGATGAATCGGCGGCACCGTCGATGCGACATCTGCTGAGCACGTCCCACAAAGCAACGCGGTGTTCAAGACAGAAGCGCCGCTTCTCCTCCGGAGTGACCGGTACGGGCTGCGAAAAAACCCGCGCCATAACCGGCCAGAATCGATTGCGCGGGTGTGAATAATAAAAGCCGTTTTCCCTTGAGACCGGCGAGGGCATGGTGCCGAGTATCAGCACCCGGCTGTGCTCATCGCAAACCGGTTCAAAGGCATGAGTTACCCAATCGCTCACCGCGCTCACCTCCATACACAAATTCTGACACGAACACATTCTACCGCTTTTCCGCGTTCCGCGCAAGGAGAGAGTGGCATGATTATCCGCACACAGCATAAACCGCAGACCGTCTGCACAGAAAGGAATCGTTAAATGATTAAACGCTTTATCCGTCTCGCTGCCGCATTGTTATGCGCGGTATTGTTTCTCTCCTCCGCTGCAGCCCCCGCTTACGCGCTGCCCGCAGACGCGAAAGTAACCCGACTCGGCGGCGGAACACGAATCGGTACCTCCGTACTCATCGCCGATGCCGGCTGGAGCAGCTGCGAAAACGCGCTGCTCGCCAACGCCTATTCTTTTCCCGACGCGCTGGCGGGAGTTCCTCTTGCCGGAGCGCTGGACGCGCCCATTCTGTTGACCGGCAACGGAGCGTCGCTTGAAAGCGATGTGTCCGCTCAGCTGAAGAAGCTGGGCGTGCGCAACGTGTATATTCTGGGCGGAAAGGCCGCCGTCAGCGACAGCATTGCCGGGCAGATCGAGAAGCTCGGATGCAAAGTTATCCGTCTCGCCGGATCCAACCGCTTTGAAACGGCAGTGGCGATCGCGGAGAAGCTGATGACCATATCGGGCACTCCTGAAACGGTATTCTTTGCAAGCTCAGCCAATTATCCCGACGCGCTGGCAGCAGGCCCTGCCGCAGCGCAGTCACGCAGCCCAATTGTATATATCCGTCCCGACGGTTCGCCGGACAAAAGCACTGCCGCTTTTGCGGATTCTCTGACCCCGACCGGCAGTGTCAACGCGGTTATTCTGGGCGGAAACGCTGCCGTGGGACAGTCGGCGGAGAGCAATCTGAGCGCCGCCGGCTTTGACCGTGTGCGCAGACTTTCCGGCAGTAACCGCTACGCAACCTGTCTTGCCATCAACGCAGCTTTCCCGCATCTGAACGATTGCGGCACTCTCGTTGCAGCTACAGGAGTATCCTTCCCCGACGCGCTGGCAGGCGGTGCTCTGGCTGCGCATTGCGATGCTCCCATCGTTCTTGTTCCTCCGTCAGAGAACAGTGACGTGGCGGAGTTTGTCGATGAATATTCGCCTTCCACCGTTTATGTGCTGGGCGGCGAGGGAGCTCTCCCTCAGTCGCTGGTGAACCGCTATTTTCCCGTAGAGTCCGCTCCTGTGCCCGTCCCCGATCGTCCTGTCGTTACAGCCGGAGAGGAGATGCGTGCGGTGTGGATTCCTTACCTCTGTCAGGAGAACATCGACCGTGCATCAATCGACCGTATGATTGACGACTGCCTGAAGCTGGGCGCCAACACTATCATTTTCCATGTACGTCCCTTTGGTGACGCGATGTACAAGTCAGACTATTTTCCTTGGTCACACGTAATCAGCGGCACACAGGGTATCGCTCCGGCGAACGGTTTTGATCCGCTGGAATACGCTGTGCAGCAGGCCCATGCCAAGGAAGTTGAGCTGCACGCATGGATAAATCCGCTGCGCATTCAGCTTGCCAACGGTTCAAGACCCGCTGTCATATCCGACGACAACCCATATTCTGTCTGGCGCGGCGATGATGATATTTCCAACGATGACTGGGTAGTGGATTACCAGAAAGGAAAGTTCTACAACCCCGCATATCCGGAAGTCCGTCAGTTCATCATCGACGGTATGGTGGAGCTGGTTGAGAACTACGATATCGACGGCATTCACTGGGACGATTACTTCTACCCCGCCGCCGACGCGAGTTTTAACGACAGCGTGCGGTACACCGCATACACCGAAGCCGGCGGCACCAAGACGCTGACTGAGTGGCGCACGGAGAACATCAACACCCTCATTCGTGATTCCTATTCAGCAGTGAAAAAGGCCGACCCCGACTGCCGGTTCGGAATAAGCCCGCAGGGCAACATCGGCAACTGCCTGCGCATAGGCGCGGATGTTTACAAATGGTGTTCCAGCCTGGGTTACATCGACTATATCTGTCCGCAGGTGTACTGGACCTTCGACAACACCATCGCGCCCTTTGCCGTACGCTGCGCGGAGTGGAGAAGCATGATAACACGCAGCGACATCGACCTGTACATCGGTCTTGCGCTGTACAAGGCCGCCGGAACCGCGGACGGCGGTAAATGGCAGAAGAGCGAACGGGATATCGCTGAGCAGATAGAATGTCTGCGCGGCGGAAACATCAACGCAGAAGGCTTTATGATTTATTCCTACCAGTACCTTGATATGCCCGGATGGGAAAATGAGGTCAAGGCGGTACGGGAACTGCTGAACACTTGACCGTCATATTTCCGCAACGCATTGACAGATTAAACCAATAAAGTGTATAATCAGCGTGAAACAAAAAAATGGAGATGTCTACATGAAAAGAATCGCATTGTTTCTTGCGTGCGTGCTGTTGGGCCTGACGCTCTGTTCCTGCGCAATTGAGCCGTTCTCCAACCAGGTACCGGAATCGACTGTCAACCATGACAGTACGATGCAGCCTGACGAAAATAATACCTC
>JAZUPE010000063.1:0-43460 GCA_045605025.1 Acutalibacteraceae bacterium | reverse complement strand
CCGCTGAAGAAATAAACCATCAGCGGGCAGCGGCGGATTTGCCCCCGCTGCTCCCGTTTGCAGTCATATTGTCAGTAATATTCTCACCCAAGGTAAAGCCCCGCGATATCGGTTTCCCACTGCTTTGCCATTTCATCAGCTGCAGAGATAGAGGAATCGTAGCAGTAGATGTATACCACGCCATCTATCCGGAAGCTTAGAAAGTGCCAGCTGCGTGTCGATTCATATTCTCCCGAGGTACACTCGAAGGTATACACCGGGTATCCGATTTTTTCGGAATAGTCATTACGATGTTTTAAATTTGTTGCCTGGACCTCCCAATGAGTGATTCCATATGCGTAAAAGATACCGTAAGAGCTTTCTTCTTTCATGTGGTTTTCTTTAGCGGGGTCACTCTCAAAGGCAAAGTTGTGAATATTGGTCTGACCGTCGGCAGTTGTATAGGAATAATAATACCCTCCGGTCAGATCAGCATCGGCGCGCACCAGCTTCATGCCATCATACTTCCGTCCGCCTTTCAGCACTGGAACCCTGCTCACCTGAGTGGAGATGTTCTCAAAATCCCCGATGCGCTTGTAAATTCGCTGTTCTTCATCTTCCCCGTCTTCTTTCACGCAAAGATCACCGGATGCTCCGACCAGCATTTCGCCGTAATCGGAATCAGTCACGCTCATGCGTGTTCCGTACACCTCCCAAAACCTCATGGCAAATCCGGTGATTGCAGTTTCGCCCGATCTTTCTATCTTAATCTCTGCAGTTTCACCGCTGAGCTGTGTTCCATCTGTGCGGTATATCCACCATGATCCGACGTCGTTTACAGCCAGAATATCACCGTCCGATGACTGCCAGTTTCCCTGAATATCGGACAGATTCACGTTTTCAACAGCAGTGAATATATCTTCCTCCGTATCTGTTTCCGCATCGAAAGCCTCATCCGTAAATCCCGCGGCATCATCGCACTCCGGTATGGTCTGAGCGAACATATCCGGTTCGGATTTCACGTTGTCTATTTGGCTAAGTATGCTTATCACTGTGCCTACTGCCAATAACACAGCCAACACGGCAATAATAATCTTTCTCATGATTGACTCCCTCCTCTGTCTCTGATAAAAACAGCAATACATGAATTATAGTATAAATATATCATTATTGCAATCTCAATCTATGCTGCACCGGAGAGAAAAAGGCCTGTCGCGAAACAACAATCGCGACAGGCCGTCAGTTATATGATTATTCGGGATTAATACATTCCCATGCCGCCGGTGGGATCACCTGCGGGCATCGGGGGAACCGGCTCCTTCTTGTCAGCAACCAGAGATTCGGTGGTCAGCACGACAGAAGCAACGGAGCAGGCGTTCTGGATAGCGGAACGGGTAACCTTGGTGGGATCGACGATACCGGCGGTGAGCATATCGCAATACTCATCGGTAGCCATGTTGTAACCGTATCCGATCTTGCCGGAGCGCTTGATGTTCTCAATGATGACAGAACCTTCAAGACCTGCATTGTAGGCAATCTGGCGGATGGGCTCCTCCAGAGCGCGGACAACGATGCGCACGCCGGTCTGAACGTCGCCGCTGGTCTTGTCGATCTGGGCGGCAACAGCATCGATGGTGTTGGGCAGAGCCACGCCGCCGCCGGCGACGATGCCTTCCTCAACGGCAGCCTTGGTGGCAGCCAGAGCATCCTCGATGCGCAGTTTCCTTTCCTTCATCTCAATCTCGGTTGCAGCACCGACCTTGATGACGGCCACGCCGCCTGCAAGCTTGGCAAGGCGCTCCTGCAGCTTCTCGCGGTCGAAGTCGGAGGTGGTAGTCTCGATCTGGGTGCGGATCTGACCGACTCTTGCCTTGATGGCATCAGCATTACCGGCACCATCAACGATGATGGTGTTCTCCTTGGTAATCTTGATCTGACGGGCACGACCAAGCATATCGACGGAAGCTTCCTTGAGCACAAGGCCGACTTCCTCGCTGATTACGGTACCGCCGGTGAGGATAGCGATATCCTGCAGCATCTCCTTACGTCTGTCGCCGAAGCCGGGAGCCTTGACGCCCACGCAGGTGAAGGTACCGCGCAGCTTATTGACGAGGATGGTGGACAGAGCATCGCCCTCGAGATCCTCGGCGATGATTACCAGCTTCTTGCCTGCCTGAACGATCTGCTCCAGCAGAGGGAGGATCTCCTGAATGTTGGTGATCTTCTTATCAGTGATGAGAACGAAAGCGTCGTCAATGACAGCTTCCATCTTCTCGGTATCGGTAACCATATAGGGGGAGATATATCCGCGGTCGAACATCATGCCTTCAACGACCTCGGAATAGGTCTCGGCGGTCTTGCTCTCCTCAACGGTGATAACTCCATCGGCGCTTACCTTCTCCATAGCCTCGGCGATCAGCTTGCCGATCTCCTCGTCGCCGGAAGAAACGGCGGCAACGCGGGCGATATCTTCAGTGCCGGAGACCTTCTTGGAGCTGGCAGTGAGGGACTTTACAACCTCGTCTGCAGCAAGAGAGATGCCGCGTCTGAGGAACATAGGATTGGCTCCGCCGGTGACATTCTTGATGCCCTCGCGGATGAGAGCCTGAGCCAGCAGGGTGGCAGTGGTGGTACCGTCGCCGGCTACGTCGTTTGTTCTGGTGGCAACTTCCTTGACCAGCTGTGCGCCCATGTTCTCAAAGGGATCGTCCAGCTCGATTTCCTTGGCGATAGTTACGCCGTCGTTGGTGATGAGGGGAGCGCCGAACTTCTTGTCAAGAACCACGTTGCGGCCCTTGGGTCCGAGGGTGATCTTGACGGTATCGGCCAGCTGGTCGATACCGGACTGGAGTGCCTTGCGTGCTTCAGCGCCGTAAAGGATCTGTTTTGCCATAATATATTAACCTCCGTTATGTGTTGGCTTGATTATTCAACGACAGCGAGAATGTCGTTCTGACGGACGATGTTGTATTCCTCGCCGTCCACCTTGACCTCGGTGCCTGCATACTTGCTGGTGATGACCTTGTCACCGACCTTGACGGTCATAGTGATCTCCTTGCCGTCAACCATGCCGCCGGGACCGACAGCGATAACCTCGGCGATCTGAGGCTTTTCCTGAGCGGCAGCAGTAAGGATGATGCCGCTGGCAGTGGTCTCCTCAGCCTGGCACAGACGAACGACCACGCGGTCGAACAACGGTTTGATAGTCATGCTTGTATCCTCCTGTAAAATCATTGCTTATCTTGTCGTTAGCACTCGACGCCCCCGAGTGCTAAATCTATTCTATCCATTTTCCGTGAAAAATCAATAGGCAATTGGTAAAAATATGTATCTTCACAAATATTTAACATTGTATATTATTGCACTGCCAGCGTCGCTTGTTGACAATGTCATGGCATTTTGTTAATATATCGTTGTATATTTGTATATAAATTATAAGTATGCGCACGCGCGGCGGAATATGCCGCAGATCAACGACAGGAGACTGCCCGATGAATACAGAGAAAGCCATTGAGATTTTCAATCATTTCGCCGTTGATGACGAAGTAGTCGAGATCCGCACCTTTGGCGGAGGTCACATCAACGACACCTATCTGGTCACCACCGCAAACGGACAATACACCCTCCAGCGCATTAACGATGCAGTTTTCACCAGACCTGTACAGGTCATGGAAAATATCCTGCGTGTAACTCAGCACCTCGCCGCAAAGATTAAAGCCGCAGGCGGAAATCCACTGCGCGAGACGCTGAACGTAGTTAAAACCAAAGACGGAAACAGCCACTTCCACGACGAAAACGCCGGCTATTTCCGCGTATTCACCTTTGTAGACAGAGCCAGTTCCTATCCCAGGGTTGAACAGCCTGTGCATTTCTACAACGCAGCGCGCGCCTTTGGCAAATTCCAGAATATGCTTTCCGATTTTCCTGCCGCCGAGCTTCACGAGACCATCCCCAACTTCCACAACACCGTTTCCCGCTACAACGATCTGATGACTGCCGCAGAAAACAACATCTCCGGACGGCACAGTCTTGTTGAAAAAGAACTTCAGTTCGCCATTGACCGCAAGGAGAAATGCTCACTGATCCTTAACGCCATTGAAGCAGGAGAGGTTCCGGTGCGCGTAACCCACAACGACACCAAGTACGACAACATCCTCATTGACGACGAGAGCGGCGAAGGCATCTGCATCATCGACCTTGACACCGTCATGCCCGGCTCCATGCTGTACGATTACGGCGATTCTCTGCGCTTCGGCACCAACGCCGGTGCCGAGGACGATCAGAACCTTGACAACGTATACTGCGATCTTGAACTGTTCGAGCAGTTCACCAAGGGTTATCTTGAGGTACTGGGCGGAAGCCTGACTCAAAAGGAGATCGAGCTCATGCCCATGGCCGGTCAGATCATCACGCTGGAGTGCGGTATGCGCTTCCTGACCGACTATCTCAACGGCGACACCTATTTCCGCATTCATCGACCCGATCACAACCTCGACCGCGCCCGTGCCCAGTTCAAGCTGGTTGCCGATATGGAAGCGCGCTATGACGAGATGATGGCTATTGTAAATAAATACAAGGAGATTTACTGCTGATGATAAAGCCTGTACTTGACCACGACTTTATTCCTGCCCGTGTATGGAACGACGAATTCCTCAAGACCGCCACAAAGCCCTTCTGCATGGCAGTTGAGCGCGAGGACGGTCTGGTGCTTCGCATCGACACCTTTCTCGGTGACGATGCTGAAAAGAACAAGTTCTTTGTAGAGCGCAAGATCAAGACCATGCTGTGGGTCGCCGGAGGCTGGAAAGTCCTGCTGGCAGGCGACCACGAGATATACGAGTACATAAAAGAAGCATACAGCACCGACGGTCTGCGTGCATTTGACGTTGACTTCTGGAGCACCGTTTATCAGAAGCCCTTTGAGGTTGAGGAACGCGACTTTGACGCTATCCCCAAAACCTCGGTCAATCCCCTGCCCATCGGTCGTCATCTGGACGGCTGCCGCGTAGGCTTTGACGCAGGCGGAAGCGACATCAAGGTGTCCAGCGTTGTGGACGGCGAGGTGGTCTTCTCTCAGGAGATCGTGTGGCTGCCCAAGGTCAATTCCGATGTCAATTATCACTACAAGCACGTTAAGGAAGCCATTGAGCTGGCAGCATCCAAGATGCCCCGCTGCGACGCTGTGGGCGTAAGCTCTGCCGGTGTTATCGTCAAGAGCCGTCCCATGCAGTGTTCCCTGTTCATGGCTGTTCCCAAGGATACCGAGGAGCAGAGAGAAGCTTTCCGCAACATCTATCTTGAGACCGGCAAGAAGCTGGGTGTTCCCATGGTAGTCGCAAACGACGGCGACATCGCCGCTCTGGCAGCCTCCATGGCTCTTGACAAGAACGCGGTACTGGGCATCGCCATGGGCACCAGCGAGGCCGGCGGCTATGTTGACCGCGACGGTCACGTTACCGGCTGGCAGAACGAACTGGCTTTCGCTCCCGTTGACTACAACGTCAATGCCGAGTGTGACGACTGGTCCCTTGACTTCGGCGTTGGAGCAAGCTATTTCTCCCAGTATGCCGTTATCCGCCTTGCCCCCAAAGCAGGCATCGACCTTGCCGAGGAGCTGACTCCTGCCGAAAAACTCAAGGTTGTGCAGGATCTGCTGGAGCAGGGTCACAGGGGTGCAGAGCAGATCTTTGAGAGCATCGGCACCTATTTCGGCTACGCCATTGCAAACTACTCCCTGTTCTACGACATCGACCATCTGCAGATCTCCGGCCGCGTTACATCCGGCCGCGCAGGCGGCATCATCATCGACAAGGCACGCGAGGTTCTTGCCGCCGAGTATCCTGAGCTGAACGAGAAGATCAATCTCTTCCTTCCCGGTGAATATGAGCGCAGAATCGGTCAGTCCGTGGCTGCCGCAAGCCTTGTAAGTCTCTAACCCCCCCGCTATTTTCATTACAGAAAGGACAGAATACTATGATCCTTAAGAATCTTAGCATAAACGGCAATCCCAGCGACATCTATATCGAGGACGGCAAGATCGCAAAGATCACCGCTCATGATCCTTCCGCTGAGGGTGAGGATTTCGGCGGCGCTATCGCCATCCCCGGTCTTGTGGACATCCACACCCACGGCTGTGCCGGTCACGACACCATGGACGCAGAGTTTGCAGGAATGTGCAAGTTCCTTGCCGAAAACGGTACCACCTCATGGTGCCCCACCACCATGACCATGGACATTGACTCCATCCGCCGCACCATGTCCGCCGACACAGACTGCCCCGGCGCGAACATTCTCGGCTTCCATATGGAAGGCCCCTACATCTCCCCCAAGTTCAAAGGCGCACAGAACGAGAAGTTCATCAAGGCTCCCGACATCGAGGAGTTCGAGACCCTGCCCAACGTGAAGATCGTTACCCTCGCTCCCGAGCTTGAGGGCAGCATGGAGTTTATTACCCGCAGCAAGGTCGCCTGCTCCATCGGTCACACTGCTGCAGACTACGACACCTGCATCAAGGCTATCGATGCAGGCGCTGTCTGCCTGACCCACACCTTCAACGCCATGCCTTCCATTCATCACCGCAATCCCGGTCCCATCGGTGCCGCTTCCGAGCGTCAGATATACGCTCAGGTCATCAGCGACGGTCTGCACCTTCACAAGGCTGCAGTACTGATGCTGTACAAGCTGTTCGGTCCGGAGCGCATGGTGCTCATCAGCGACAGCATGAGAGCCACCGGTCTTTCCGACGGTGAATACGAATTCGGCGGACAGCCCATTCTGGTCACCGACGGCGTTGCACGCACCATGGACGGTGCCATCGCCGGTTCCACCTCCACCCTGTGGCAGTGCGTCAACGTTGCGGTCAACGATTTCGGCATTCCCTTTGAGGATGCTGTGCGTATGGCTACCCGCACTCCTGCCGAGCTTATCGGTGTGGAGAACAAGGGTCGTCTGGAAGCAGGCTGCGACGCTGACATTCTCATCCTCAAAGCTGACCGCGCTCTTGACCACGTCATCATCGGCGGCGAGTTTGTCAGATAACGGAGGCTTTATATGAATAAATCCATCAGGAGAATTCTCTGCAGCTTTGCGGTTGTGCTGATGCTGTGCAGCGCTGCTGCATGTGGTCAGGGAAAAGAACAGACCAATGATTTTTCCGGTTCTTCCTCCACCGCAGCCACCGTTCCTCAGGAACCTACCGGCGTGGGATTCAGCCTCAATCATGCCGTAGCCGCAGGCTTCGGACTGGGCACCGACACTCTTGACGACATCCGCTTCCGCTTTGGCGAGCCCACCTCTGTGGATACTCAGGAGTTCACCGCGCTGACCATCATCACCGCCGAATATCCCTTTGGTCAGCTAATCTTCAACGGCGGAAAGGACAGCAAGCCTGTTCTCACCGAGGTAAGCGTCAGTTCTGTATATGACGCGCCCACCGGCATTCCCTTCGGCACCGCGGCTGACGTTGCCGTGGAGACCGTCTACGCCGGCAGTGCGGCTATGCTGGGCGGCAATTACGAGCAGGACGTAACCTTCTATGGTGACGGATTCGTAGCTCCCAGCGGCAGATTTGTCTGGCTGACCGCCGAGTTTGTCACCACCTCCACCACCGCACGCTATGCCGCGGAGTATATCGCCCACGGCTACGCAGACGGTGCCAATGCAAAAATGACCCTTTATTTCAATACCGACGGGCAGCTGGTTAATTACACTCTGTTATACGTCGGATGATAATTACAAAAATTCGCCCGAAACGACCCTGTGCGGACGTTTCGGGCGGTGTTTTTAGCGGCAGCAAAATACGATAGATAAAGGAGAGATCTCCTATGCTGTGTGACGACATCCGTTTTCTCACTGAGCGTGCGCTCTGGGAAACGGAGAATCTGATAAAATGCGTGCCTGACCGGCTGTGGCACAAGCAATATGACGCTATTCCTATGTGGAAATATCTCTATCACATGATGTACTCCATGGACAGGTGGTATATCAATCCCTGCGATCCTGATTATCGGGATCCTGAATTTCATATGCCCGGGCTGAACGATCTGAACGTTATCCCTGGGGATGAAACTGTGGAGCGTGCTCAGCTGGAGAAATATCTCGATCATATCCGCCGTAAGATCTGCAATTACCTTGATACTCTGACCGACGATATGCTTACAGAAGCTCCACAAGGCTGCGACATGAGCCGCATGCGGCTTATCATGGGGCAGATACGCCACTGGCACCGGCACATGGGCATCGTCTACGGCTTCATCATCGCCGACGACGGCAAATGGCCTTATGTGCTCAATATGTGCGGACAGTATCCGGAGGACCCCATGCCCAATTACTATTGATCGCCCATCGGAAACATCAGCAACCCCGACCAGTGACGATGCTCACCGGTCGGGGCGTTTTATGCGCTTTCAGTCTTCAACAGCAATATATACGTCCATGTAATCCACGCCGTCGATGCTGTACTCCTTCTCAAAGCAGGGAATGACACCTGTTTTCCTGTGCTGTATCCCGTTGGCTCTCATGTAGGCATCCAGCGTTTTGTATGCGTTTGGAATGATGGTAAATGGCGCGGAAAAAGGTTCTCTGATGGTGATGGCGATGTATTTCTGCGCTTCCTGACGAATTACCCCGGCGGCAATATCGGTGGGTTCCACACCATCATCAAGGATGAGTGCCGCCGCATAGCCGTGCATATTGTGGACATTGATCTGCTCCTGAGACAGCTCGGGGAAATCCCAGCCGATTATCCGCGGAGAGGCAACATTGAGGGATACTGCCCATTTGCGGACGTGATCTATGGCATCCGATTCAGGCTCAGTGCTGATGACTGCATATCTGATGTAACGAAACCCATCCACCTGCTCCACGCGGATGTCGGAATACGCCTCGTCATATACGCCCATATCCTCGCGAACGAGCTGATCCATGGTGCAGGAAAACAGCTGGCACAGTTCCAGCACCTTTTCCATTTCGGGATACGCCAGATCCAGTTCCCATTTTGACACGGTCTGACGGGATACTCCCATTTTTTCCGCAAGATCCTCCTGCGTCATGGTGTTTCTCATTTTTCTGAGAAATTGCAAGTTCTTTCCGAAGCTCATTGAATCCACCTGCTTTCCGAAGAATTATGAGATAATTATATCACCTCACCAGCGGGATTCAACCAACCTTCAGGCGCGTTTGCGTCACGGTTCGCAACCAAAAGGCGCACCATCGACGGAGAGCACTTACTGCTCAAGATCGGGCTGCTGTCCGTTGTGAGCGTGCCATTTGCATTCTGTCATTTCCATATCAGTGAAAACTGCTCTGAACGAAGAATCCTCGGGACTGCAGGCATAAATTCCAAATCGGATTGTTCCTCCTCCATTCCACATGTGACACACCCGCATCTGCCTGAAAACGACACCGTCTTCTGAACACTCAATGCAATAATCATCTTCTCTGCGACTGAATCTGTACCACATTTCCTTTACAGAAGCGTCTATTTCCGTAGTTGACCAATCGGAATAACCGTTGTTTGTAACCACACTTCCAAGGTGCTGGAAGCACCCGTTTTCAAACTCAATTGATCCCTTGAGCCAGTTTTCGCTGTCAAGGTACATAACTATTCCGCACTGATCAAACCTGTGTTTGCTGTCAAATTGTGTTTTAACTACAAAAGAAAAGTACTTTTCGTCTGTCTCCATCTGCAGGACAGGTGCGTTGTCATTTCTGAAATGATAATAGGTTCTTTGCCACAGATCGGTGTGCGGCGATGTGATTACCTCTATCCTGTCTTCTGAGATTGAGAACGCCGCCGGTTGTCTTGTCCACTCCAGTTTGCTTGTGTCAAAAATCATATTATTCTCCCTGTCATATTGCGGTTTGCTGACTTTCACTATGAGTATATCACGGTGCTGAAATATATGCAACGACCGGCAGTCACATCGTCGCTCCACATTTCATCGTTTTTTCCTCCGACACTTGACTTTCGGAATCAAAAGTCTAAAATAGATAATTGATTTTTCAGACTCAGGGTGACCATGTAATATGAACTACAGTAAATCGGCGACCGTGCGGTACGCCATGAAAAAATCCCTGCCGGTGTTGTTCGGATATCTTTTTCTCGGCTCAGCTTTCGGCATCATGCTCTATGAAGCCGGCTACGGTGTGGGCTGGGCGGCGATAATCTCGCTGCTGGTGTACGCCGGATCGGGGCAGTTTCTGTTGGTATCAATGATAGCCTCCTGCGCGTCACTGCCCACAACGGCGCTGATGACACTGTTTATCAATTCCCGGCATATGTTCTACGGACTTTCCTTTGTGCAGAAGTTCAAACAAGGGGGCTGGCGGTATCCGTTCATGATATTCACGCTGACCGACGAGACCTATTCGGTGAACGTATCCATCAACGATGTGCCCGCGGATGTGGACGAAATCAAGGCCCGGTATCTCATCGGCGAATTCAATCACCTTTATTGGATTCTCGGTTCGGTTACCGGTTCGGTGCTGGGCATGAGCATCCCTTTTGATCTGACCGGCATCGATTTTTCCATGACGGCGCTGTTCGTAATCATTTTCATCGACCTGATGCGCGACATGAAGAGCAGACTGTGCGGACTGTTGGGTATCGCTGTCGCGGCGGTGTGCATCCCCTGCTTCGGCTATGATAATTTCCTGCTGCCGGCATTGGTCACCACTGTTATACTGCTGTTCCTTCTGCAGCCGGTACTTGACAGAAAGGAGGCTGCAGAACAATGACAACCGGATTTCTGATTGCCACTATTCTTGTTGCGGCGGTATGTACATTTGCCACCCGCGCGGTGCCCTTTGTGCTGTTCGGCGGCAAAAAGGAGCCTCCTAAGATTATTATCTACCTGGGCAAGATCCTTCCCGTTGCCATTCTTGGCATACTGATCGTTTACGGAATCGGTGACTTCACCACACTCGACTGGAATTCCCTGCTGCCCAAGCTGATAGGTGTGGCACTGACTGCCGTGGTTCATCTGTGGAAGCGCAACGTACTGCTGAGCATTTCGGCGGGAACCATCGGATATATGCTGCTGATCAATTTTGTGTTCTGAATGAGGCAACTGAGCTGGTGCGAATCCGCGACAGCTCAGTTGTTTTTCGCGGCACGGCTTTTACTCTTGCAAACCGCGCTGTTTCTGTTATAATAAAACTCACGGGTGAGCACCTACCGAAAGTCAGGCTATCTTGGTCTGGCTTTTTTCTTTTGAGGAGGATATACAAATGTGGAGCATGATCTGGCCTGTATTGATCGTTGTCGCTGCCAATACTCTGTATAATATCACGGCAAAATCCACGCCGGAAGATATCAATCCCTTTGCGTCCCTGACCATATCCTACACAATTGCCGCGGTGATTTCTTTGATTCTGTTTTTTGTCACATCAGAAAGCAAGAATATCTTTTCCGAAATCGCCAAAACCAACTGGGCGTCGCTTGTGCTGGGTTTATCGATAGTGGGACTGGAATTCGGCTATATCTGCATCTATCGTGCGGGCTGGAAGATGAGTGTTGCTTCGCTTGTGGCCAATATTACCCTTGCCTGCGTACTGCTCATCGTGGGGCTGCTGCTGTATCGTGAGGTTCTGTCGGTCAAGCAGATAATCGGCATGGGGCTGTGCGCAGCGGGTATGATATTGATTGTAAAATGACGCGAAAAAGGACGCCGTCCACGCTGGACAGCGTCCTTTTGTATTACTATCAGTCCAGTGGAAAGGTCACTTTCCAGCCTGCTTCGATGAGTGTGTCGCATAGCCAGCAGAGATCAATTATTCTCTCGCCTTCCATGGATTCACCTTCTTTGCTCGTGTTGATGAGCATCCGCTATATATGCACCGAAATAAAAACGCTTGCTTTATCCCGAATATTTAAGGGACGCACACGAAAAAAACGCGTTCCTCAATTGTATTCATTTTTTAGTCTCTCGGCAGGCGCACACGGAAAGTCGAGCCGGAACCCGGTGAGCTTTCCACGGTTACGCTGCCGCCGGAGAGCTCCACCACACGCTTGACGAGAGCCAGACCAAGCCCGTTGCCCTCGTTGCTGCGCGAGCTGTCTCCCTGATAGAAGCGCTCGAAGACGCGTGCCTTGACCTCTGCGGACATACCGCAGCCGTCGTCCTCCACCTCCACCTGAATGTCATCCAGCAGTTCGGTGGCGCGCACGGTGATGCGTCCGTGATCTGGGGTAAACCTTATTGCGTTGGTGAGCAGATTCATCCACACCTCGCCAAGCAGTTCTTTGTTGCCGCTGATGGTGATGTCATCCACCTCTACGGTCATCTCGATATGTTTCGGCTCCCACTGAGATGCCAGCAGCACGATGGTACGCCGGAGCTGCTCATCGAGGGAATATTCGGTGATACCGGTCATCGAGGAAGCGTTATCAAGCCGGGTCAACTGCAGAATGCTTGCCGACAGGCGGGCAAGGCGCTCGCTTTCTTCGGCAATGATTCCCGCGTATTCTCTGCGCTGCTCGTCGTCGAGATCATCGCTCTGCATGAGCTTTGCAAATCCGCTGATGGACGCAAGGGGCGTTTTGAATTCGTGGGAAACGTTGTTGATGAAATCCTTCTGCAAGGTTTCGGTGCTTCCCAGATCACGGGTCATGCGATTGAAATTGTTAACCAGCTCGCCCATTTCCATGTTCTTTGGGACTGACACGCGCACGTTAAAGTTTCCCTTTGCGATGGCTTTTGTCGCCTTGCTCAGTTCACGTATGGGACGCAGGAAACGCTTTCCAGCAAGTGCAGCCATAAACGTACCCAGCAACAATGCGGCCACTGCTGTCAGCACAAGCGATATCATCGTCTGCCACACAACCGAGGTGTCCGGCAGAGCGGAGATTCGATAATAATTCCCGTTGAGCATGACGTATGTGGTACCGATGGTGGGAGTGAGCCAGCTGGTTTCGGTGAGTATCTCCCCCGCGTCCAGCCGTTCTCTGTGCTTGAGCACATACTCATTTGTCGGCTCCACACGGCGCACGTTGTAGGAATCAAACATCGCGATGCGGTCATTTTCCAGTATGTTCCCGTATTCATCGGTATCCATGGAAAGCAGAGCCTCGGCAGTTACCTCCTGCTCCTGCTTTACCTCACCGCGCATGCTGTAGTTGAGAAACAGAATGGAAGCACCGCTGGTTATAACCGTGGCTGCAAGCATTATCAGAAAAAAATACACCACGAATCTGAAACCCATGTTTCGGTTCATAAATCATCCTCCAGTGAAGTATACTGCGGCGTGATCACGCGTTCCTGACTGCTTTGTATCCCAGACCGCGAACGGTCATTATTTCAAACTCCGGCCAGTTTTCGTATCTTTCACGCAGGCGGCGTATGTGTACGTCCACCGTACGTTCGTCCACATCGGTCTCCATGCCCCAGATCTCATCAATAAGCTGGCGGCGGGTAAAGATCATGTCCGGATACGAAAGGAGCATGAACAGCAGGTAGAATTCCTTTTTGGGCAGAGTCTCGCTGTATTCCCCGCGGCTGACCGACAGGGCATTATAATCCAGCACCACTTCGCCAACGCTCAGACGGTGCTCAGTGGCTATCTGTGCGCGGCGGAGCAGTGCCCGTACTCTCAGCACCAGCTCGCCAATGTTGATAGGCTTGACCATGTAATCATCCACACCCAGACTGAAACCGCGCTCCTTATCATTAAAACTCTCCAGCGCGGTAATTATCAGAATGGGCAGGTTCATGCGGGCGCCGCGGAGAGCTTCTGTAAGCTGGAAGCCGTCGGTATTAGGCATCATTATATCGGTCACCACAAGGTCGATGCTCTCGGCATCCATAATCTCCAGTGCCTGAGCACCGTCACAGGCCGTATGCACACGGTAACCCTCTCTGGTAAGCGCCGCTTCTATCAGCTTGCGCTGATTACGGTCATCCTCTGCAACGAGAATATTGAACATTTCTAAATCCTCCAGGTAATATATACAGCTCTATTTACTAATCGTAATGCCGGCTGCCTGCTGTTGTGCATGGCAGCCGGCATACCGGTTGTGTTTAGCTGAGTTTATTTGTCCCTGCGGTTACCTGCCCCCGGACGGCTCATCGGGCCGAAAGGCGGGCGCGGACGGGACTGTGCGGACGGCTGGGAAGGACGAGGCTGAGAAGCCTGAGACGGACTTGATGCTGCATTCTGCACCGCCTGCTGAATAGTCTGCTTGATGCTGCTGGGCATACGGTAAGCCTCGGAACGCCCCGAGGCAGATACACTTCCGGAATAGAAGCCGTGATCCACGCGGGAGCGTGTTCCGGAGCGGTTGTCAATCCGCCGGTTCAGCTTTACGTCGGTACTGCTTTCTATGCGATAGGTTGTGCCGGCACCTGCTTTCTTATAGCTGGCAGTGGTGCCGCTGTAAAACAGCACGCCCGCAAGCAGTCCGATAAGGATGGCAATAAAAGGCATTATCAGCTACCTCCCATCGTAAGCAGAATAAAGAACGCGATAACAGCTGCCGCAATACCAGCGGCGATACTGGCAAGAGTCAGCTTGCCGGTGTCCACCGGAAGTTCGCCGAACGCCTTGCCTGTCTGACCATTCACGCCGTACATATATATCTTGTCTCCGAAGCTGTAGGTTATAACCCATACCGGCAACAGAGCATATCTCCACTGTTCGCTGTTGGTGTTAAGCTGTACGGCTTCACCCGTCAGACGCGAGTATCCGGACACGTCCTTGCGCAGAAGCTGGCGGGTAAGATCCCGCTTGGTCTCCTCGATTTCTGGCTGCAGATCCTTTTTTTCCAGATTTCGCATCTCGGCACGGAAACCGGAAAGGTAGGTCATTGAAAAGGGCTGCGTCTTTCCCAGCTCAAATGGCAGGATATAATCGAGCAGTTCTGCTTCCTTGTTTCTTATGGCAGCGCCGGTCATGTCCCGCAGAGAAAGGTCGCCAGCACGCTCGACAGCGTAGGAGGTGACATGTATCACACGGTCATCGCCCTGCCGGGTTATTTTTTCCACTTCACCCGTGGCAGTGTAGGATCCGGACACCTCAGAATCCACTATCCAGTAAGGATAGTACACTCCGTAGAGATTCTGGATCTGTTCTTCGGAATAGAATCCTCTGGGGAGGAATGTTCTTCCCTCACAATGCTTGCGAAACTGCTCTGCCGCCTGTTCTTTTGTGAGTACAAATGGTATTACGAGATCAGGCTTATACTCTCCGGAGAGTTTTCCGGAGAGTACCACAGGATTATGGCAGTAATGACAGCTGGTTGCAGCCGTAGTCGCGTCGGTCATCACCTCGGCGCCGCAGTTGGGACAGGCGTAAATGACCGCTTCCCCGCTCTGAGTGGAAGGCTGGGACGTCGACTGTCCTGTCGTCTGGGACGCCTCTGTGTTCTGGGGCTCAGACTGCACCACATCGCCCTCAGCGACGTTTATGGCATCAAGTTCTTCTTTAGTGAATACCGACAGGCAGTATTCGCATTTGAACCCTTTGCCCGGTTGGTATTTCATACCACCGCCGCAGCTTGGGCATTTATAGCTTAGAATCTGATTGTTGCTCATTGGCTGCTGACGGTTCAGAACTTATATCCGCACTCGGAGCAGAACTTAGGCTGCTTGTCGAAAGTCTGACCGCACTGGGGGCAGACGGGCTGTGCCGCGGGACGGGCAGCACCGCACTCGGAACAGAACTTGCCGGTGTTTTCGCTGCCGCAGGAGCACTTCCATACGCCGGCATCCTGGGCAGGACGGGCAGCGCCGCACTCGGAGCAGAACTTACCTGAATTCTCGCTGCCGCAGAAGCACTTCCAGCTGTCAGCAGCCTTGGGAGCGGACTGAGAAACCTGCTGAGCGGTCTGCTGAGCAGCCTGATTCTGCATGGCAGCCTGATTACTGGCAGAGGCAGCGCCCATGAACCCGCCGCCCATGTTCATTCCCATGCCCATGCCGACAAAGCCGGCAGTCGCACCGGCGGAATTGCTGCCGGCAGCGTTGATGCCCTCGGCAACGGTGCTCTGAATGTATCCCTCGCGGATATTTGCATCGCCCATCATGGCACCCTTGTTGCGCATTTCGATGAGCTTCTTGGATTCGTCGTCATAGGAGATGCTGGCGATACCCACCGACTGGATCTCCATGCCGCGCTTCTGCTTCCATTCCTCATCCATGGCATCAGCCATATACTTGGACAGCTCACGGCTCTTGGAAGTCAGGTAGGAAATGCGGATGCCGTCGGCAGACATACGGTTCATGGAGGACTGCAGGCAGTCCATGAACTCGGCGTAGTACTGCTCGTTGATGTCGTTGATATCGACCTTATCCTTGTTCTTGGGAATTGCCTCGGCATAGAAGAGGAGGGGGTTGGTGATTTTGATGGAATAGTTACCGTGGGCACGCACGAACAGCTCGGCGTTGTAGAATGCGTCAAAGTAGTTTACAGGATTGGCGGTACCGAACTTGATGCCCTTGATTTCCTGCAGGTTGATGAAGTAGACGCGCTGGGCAGTGGACGGAGTGCCGCCGAACTTGATGCGGTCCCAGATGTCCTTGAACATATCTCCGAACTGACCATTGAAGAGCGAAGGTGCGGAGGAATTATTAACCTCATAATAACCAGGCTCAGCGGTGTAGTCGACGATCTTGCCGCCGTCGGTAAGAATCATAAACTGATTGTGTCCGACATGGATGCGGGAGCCGTTGGAAACGATATCAGCGGTGCGCTTCTTATTGCCCTGACGCTTATCGCCGGAATGGACAAGTGTGCCGCGGCAGAACAGCGTGCTGTCGCCCATATCGGAGCATTCGATAGCCTCCAGCCAAGTATCGGCAAGAGTTCCTCCAATAGCATTAAGTGCAACCTTGATAATACCCATAATCGTCACCACGGACGCTGTTCCGTTTATAGAAACCGGACAGCCGCCCGCTCCTTTCTTATTTGATGGTGCGAAATCGCTTATCCGCACTATAATATGATAATACACTTTTTTTATGGTTTTGACAAGAGAATGAGGTCAAAAACGTCACTTTGGCAAAATAAAACCGCGAAGTCCGAGGCATTCAGACTTCGCGGTGTGCCGCCTGTACTGTTATTTGGAAATAGGAAGGAAGTTGACCCGGTGTTGGCAGACACCGGAGAGTCATCGCGTGTCCCTGGCAGAGGACAGCGCAGTGAGGCAATACACATAAAAGAAAGAAAGGAGCATCATGAAATGTGTTTGCACAGGCGGGATCAGAAAGGGAGAAAAAGGGACTCTTCCCTTTTCGCCTGCATTGTACAGACCTAATGTTACGCGAGGATTAACAAATGATGGTGATTTTATTTTTTCGCAAAAAAAACAGCCGGCCTTGAACAGGTCGGCTGTTTGGTAAATGACTATCTGAACCAGACGTAGATACAGAACAGAATGAACAGCAGAATCACGATGGCATAAATGCTGCCTATGAGCAGCGATGCCGCGAGAATGCCTCCGGTCATTGCCCGCCGTCCGGAGGGCGAAAGCTCCTCTATGGGATTCTCGCCGTTCTGTGCGTCATTGCCGGTTCCGGTCAGGGACGGACCCTTGTACCACGGCATACCCTCAACATTCATGTTGGCAATGGTACGTCCGTCATCCTCGAATTTCGCTTTATCCTTTTTCACTGTGCTTTACTGTTCGTTGTAAAGATGGCAGGCAACGAAGTGACCGGGTCTTACCTCACGGAACTCGGGGGTCTGCTTGCTGCAGATCTCCATGCACTCAGAGCAGCGGGTATGGAACTTGCAGCCCTTGGGAGGATTGGCCGGAGATGGAATGCTGCCCTCAAGGATAACGCGGTTCATCTTGGCATCGGGATCGGGAACGGGGATCGCCGAGAACAGAGCCTTTGTATAGGGATGCAGAGGATTATCAAAGAGCTCGTCGGTTTCCGCATACTCCGCCATGGAGCCCAGATACATAACGCCGACAGTGTCGGAAATGTGCTGGACAACCGACAGGTCATGGGAGATGAACAGATAGGTCAGTCCGAATTCCTTCTGCAGGTCACGGAGCAAATTGATGATCTGAGCCTGAATGGAAACGTCCAGAGCGGAGACCGGCTCGTCGCAGAGGATAAATTCGGGGTTCAAAGCGAGGGCTCTGGCTATGCAGATTCTCTGGCGCTGACCGCCGGAGAACTCGTGGGGATATCTTTCCTTGTGATAGTCCTGCAGACCGCATGCACGCATGATGCGGGTGATATATGCGTCATGCTCTTCTTCGGGTACGATGCCGTGCTCTCTGACAGCCTCACCGATGATTTCACCGATGGGCAGACGGGGCGACAGGCTGGAATAAGGATCCTGGAAGATGATCTGCAGCTTGGGACGCATCTTGCGCAGTTCGTCGCGGCTGAGGCTGAAAATATCAACACCGTTGAAGAGAACCTCACCGGAGGTCTTTTCGTGGAGGCGGAGAATGGTACGTCCGATGGTGGACTTTCCGCAGCCGGACTCACCGACCAGACCCATGGTGGTTCCTCTCCTGATGGAGAAAGACACGCCGTCTACAGCCTTGACATTGCCGACGGTGAGCTTAAGCAGCGCCGACTTGATGGGGAAATACTTCTTGAGATTTCTGACCACAAGCAGGTCATCACTGCCGGTTTCGGGCTTGTCTGCTGTGGTTTCGTTGACAGTGGTTTTGATTTCTTCGCTCATATTACAACTCCTCCACATTCACAGACTTGGGTGTTCCCACTTCCTCGCCGGTTTCGGCAAAGCGATAGCAGGCGACATAATGTGTATCGCTGATCTTGTAGGTGGGCGGATAGTTGCCCTTGCACGCCTCGGTGCAGTACTCGCAGCGATCACGGAAGTAGCAGTAGTTGGGCATATCGACCGGGTTGGGAACGCTGCCCGGGATGTTGTACAGTTCATCAACCTTCTGGCCTACAACCGGCTTGGATCTCATAAGGCCGATAGTGTAGGGATGGGAAGGATTGTGGAAAATATCTCTGCTCAGACCCTTTTCAACTATGCGGCCGGCGTACATAACAACCACATAGTCAGCCATGTCGGCGACAACGCCGAGGTCGTGGGTGATAAGCATGATGGAACTGCCGATTTTATCCTTAAGGCCCTTGAGCAGATCGAGGATCTGAGCCTGAATGGTAACATCCAGAGCGGTGGTAGGCTCGTCGGCGATGATGAGTTCGGGATTGCAGGACAGAGCCATGGCGATCATGACACGCTGGCGCATGCCGCCCGACAGCTCGTGGGGATACATATCGTAAACACCCTCGCTGTTGGCAATACCGACCATCTTGAGCATATCAATGGAATGCTGTCTGATTCTGGCGCGGCGATTCTTCTTTTCTTCCTTGGAGAGCTTCTGTCCCTTGTCGGCGTATTCGTCGCCAAAGAGAACCTCTCCGTGCAGCTCCATGACTTCGTCCAGCTGCTTGCCGATCTTGAAGACCGGATTAAGGCTGGTCATGGGCTCCTGGAAGATCATGGAAAGCTTGTTTCCGCGAATATCACGCATGGCATCGGTCGGGGTGTTGACGATGTTGTAGGCTTTACCGTCACCCATGTTGAAGCGGATTTCGCCGCCGACGGTCTGTCCCTGAGGACGCTGGAGCAGCTGCATCAGTGACAGGGAGGTAACGCTCTTGCCGCAGCCCGACTCGCCGACGACGCCGACTGTGGTCTGCTTGGGAATCTCAAAGCTGATGCCGTCAACAGCCTTGACCGTACCGATGTCAGTGAAGAAGTAGGTGCAGACGTTGTCAAACTCGACTACGTTTCCGTCGTCCTTCATCTGAGTGACATACATTTCGGGGTTGTTCTTTGCGCTCTCGCGCTGCTTCTCCAGCTTGCGGGTAAGCTTGCGGTTGAAGCGTATAATTCTCTTCGACTCGCTGCCGGAAATATAAGATCCTTTTTTGGAGCCGGATTTCTTTTCACTCATTTCTGCCCGCCTCCTTACTTCATTTTGGGATCGAACGCGTCTCTCAGACCGTCACCGACGAAGTTGAAGGCGATAACGGTAAGGCAGATGAGAGCGCCGACCGGGATCCAGATATATGCATAGCGGATCATGTTCTCGTTTGACGAGGTGATGGAGTTGATCATTGTACCCCAGGTAGCCAGCGGATGCTTAACGCCCAGGCCCAGGAAGGACAGGGTAGACTCGGTGATGATAACGCTGCCCAGACCCATGGTGGCTGTAACGATCAGCTGAGGCATAACGTTGGGAATGAGATGACGGAAGATTCTTCTGGAGGTGGAAAGACCGGTTGCCTCGGCGGCAGTCATGAACTCCTGCTCACGCAGGGAGAGAATCTGACCGCGAACCATACGGGCAACGCCTGCCCAGCCCAGGAAGCCGAGAACTGCCATCATCCATATCAATCGCTGATAGGAATCCAGCTTGAGGGAGTCAAACATGGAGCCCAGAATGATCAGGATGGGCATGGAGGGAATGCAGTAGAAGATATCAACCAGACGCATGATGAGAGTGTCCACCCATCCGCCGAAGTAACCGGCCATACCGCCGAGCACGACGCCGATGAGCAGCTCGATGATGACGACTACGAAGCCGACCATCAGGGAGATTCGTCCACCATACATCATACGGGCGAGAATATCCATGCCGTCGGCATCAGTGCCGAACACGTGCTCTCTGGAGGGATCGGCATAGATGTCGATGAGGTAGGTAACCTGCTCGCAGTTGAGGACGTACTGTCCTTCCTTGCGGGTAACGGTGATTGTGGAATCCTCGGTAGTGGTGTTGCCTTCCTCATCCAGCACGTACTGACCGTTTTCGTCAATACGGGGCAGAGCGAAGGTGAAGGAACCGGTGGTCTGACCGTTGGCGATCATCTCGTCGACGGTAGCAGCAGCGATTTCCTTGAACTCAAGAGCCAGGGAGTCCTCACCGCTGTAGCGGCGGATACTGTAGGTACCAAGCTCTGCAAGCTTTTCGGAGCCGGAGCTGATGACGTAGTCACCGTCTTCCTTAGCGATGGTGTAGCTGCTGCCGTCGGCGGTGAATTCGCCGCCGTCATACATGGACAGCAGAGCGCCAACCTTGACATCATCGCTGAGCTGCGCTCCGATCTCATAGGAGTCAAAAACGAACAGGGAGCTGACAATCAGGGGCTGTGCAGCACCGGTGCTCTGGAGCACAAAGGAACCCTTGTCTCCGGCAACAGTGTACTTAGTGCCATTGTAATCAAAGGACCCGCCCAGATTGGACAGCATTGCCTCCTGCAGAGCAGGGTCGGCTTCGGAACCATCGCTGAGCTTCAGCACGGCAGAGGAGGAATCCTTGATGTTGTAGAAGCCCTTGCCTGCATCTTCAACGATGTAGGTAAGCTCGCCGCTGACAAAGGCAGTCTCGCCGGCGCTGATGGCTGCAGCGCAGTCCTTTTCAAAAGCGTGGTCGGCTTCGACTCCCTCAGGATATACGTACTTGTCCACGCGGCTGTTGTACTTGGCAACATCGGCAAAACCGCTGAGCTTGCCTTCTTCAACAACCAGAACACCGGAGAGCTGATAGACCTTGTCGCCCAGCTTGCTCAGGTTGTAGACGGTACCGGAGGACTCGTCCTCGATCTCTCGCTCGGTCTCTCCGTTGGCTTCCATCTCATTGATGAAAGAAGTGATCTTGTTCTGAACGGTGTAGTGGATCTGAGCTTCCTCATCAACGATGTAGTTGGTGTAAGAGGTACGCTCCGCAACGCTTGCGTAATCCACGTTCAGTTTATCGTACTTGTAGAAAATCTCTGTCTGGCCGTACTTGTAGAATACGGGGCACAGGAAAGAGAACAGGAACATGGCAGCAAGAATCACCGTACCGGCGATGGCCAGCTTGTTGCGCACGAAACGGTTGAAGACCATCCGTCCCGGGCTGAGCACCTTGACTCGCTGGGTATCGTCAAGGGCGATCTCGCCGTCGCGGAGGGTGCGGCCGGTTCCTTCACGGGCTTCCTTTTCTTTGAGGACCTCATTGAAATTTTTCATGTCGCACCTCCTTAGTGAACTCTGACGCGCGGGTCAACAACCGCGTACAGGATATCGGAAATCAATGTTCCCAGCAGCGTCAGAATGGAAATGAACGCAAGATAGAACATGGTGAAAGGAATATCACCGCGGATCATCGACTGGTAGGAAGTGTAGCCGATGCCGGGGATGGAGAACAGCTGCTCGGTGATCAGAGCGCCGGAGAACAGACCGGGCAGAGAACCACCGAGGATGGTAACGATGGGAATGAGAGTATTTCTGAACGCATGGTAGCCGATGACCTTGCTTTCGGGAAGACCCTTGGCACGGGCAGTGCGGATATAGTCGGCGTTGAGCACCTCGAGGGTGTTGGCTCGGGTATATCTCATCAGACCACCGATGCTGACTATAGTCAGAGTAAGAGCGGGCAGCACGAAGTGGGAAACAACATCAAAGAACTGTCCCACAGGTGTCATGTTGATATAATCACGGCTCTGGAAGCCGCCGATATCAAACCAGCCCAGCTGAACGGCGAAGATCATCTTGAGCATGATGGCAGTAAAGAACGTGGGCAGCGAAATACCGATCAGTGAAATGACAGTGATGGAATAGTCGGTAAGGCTGTACTGCTTTCTTGCGGCAAGAACGCCAAGAGGAATGGCGATGATGATCTCAAGAACAAAGGAAACTGCGCCCAGAGCGAAGCTGTACCAAACAACGTCCTGGAACTTTTCGGTTACGGGAACGGTCCATGCCCAGCTGTCGCCGAATTCGCCCTTGACGGCGGACTTGAGCCAGGTCAGGTATCCCTCTACAACGCCCTTGTCCATACCGTACTGGGCGTTGAGCTCTGCCAGCCACTGCGCGGCACTCTTCTGGGAGCCGGGCTTGGCAGCCATTTCACGGGCCATGTTCTCAACGTAGCTCGAGGGAAGCGAGTACATCAGAACATAGACAATGAACATAACGAAGAAGAAAATTACTGTGCAGGTCAGTAATCGTTTGATTATGAATTTTGTCATAAAACACACCTACCAAAAAGATTTTGTCCTTCGGTTCCGGCGTTGATACTGACCCCGGGGAACTGGTGCGCGGAAAACATCGGGAGGGACCAGTAAATACTGCGCGGTATTACATAAAAGGGTGTCATCAGCGCCCCGTGGCGGAGCGCTGATGACGGAAAACTAACTAGCGATTATCTCTGAGCCGGAATGGCTCAGCAGAGATGCCTGATCTGAATGGATTCAGATTACTCGGCAGGATTCATCTCCAGCTTCTCCAGATCATTCATCCAGCCCCAGAAGGTGGTGATGTCGGGTGTGAGGGTGTCGATGTTGATACGCTCAGTGGAGAAGATGATAGCGTTCTGACGCTGATAGGTGGGGATCTCGCAAGCCCAGTCAAGAATGATGTCCAGGCACTGCTTGTAGGTAGCCTTTCTGAAGCTCTGGTCGGTGGAGGAACGGGCAGCCATGATCAGCTCGTCCAGCTGATCATCAGTGATGCAGTAGTGGTTGGAGTTGGTGGAGTTCTCCAGACCGGCACAGTTGGAGCTGTGATAGACCTGATACATGTCGGGATCGATGGTTGCGCCCCAGGCAGCAGCCCAGATCTCGCAGGTGTTGGCATCCAGAGCATCCCACAGGATGGAGGAGTCAGCAAGGTCGGTGACCTGCAGGTCAATGCCGATCTCAGCCAGAGCAGCGGAAGTGGCGGTAGCAATACCGAATACGGGGTGATCACCAACGCCGTCGGCGGGGATGGTGAATTCGTAGGTCAGGGAAGCACCCTCGGGAGCAGCGGTGAACTTACCGGCAGCGTCGTCCCAGGTGTAACCGGCAGCCTTGAAGAAGCCGATGGCGGCCTCGAGAGCGGCCTCGTAGCGCTGCTCGTCGTTCATGGCATCGGTGTAGATGGCGTTGCCCTCTGCGTCAACAGAGTAAGCAATCTGATAACCCTCGTCAGCAGGCTTGGGAGCAGCCCAGGAGGTGTTGGAGATGGGATACTGGATAACAGAGGCGCGCTCGCCGTAGTAGGAGTTGATGACGGTGTCACGATAGACAGCGAACATGGTAGCGAAAGCCTTACGCAGGTTCTTGGAAGCATCGCTGTCGGGCTCGCCGCCGACGTTGACGGTCTTGGCGCAGATGCCGATGTAGCCGTAGCCAAGGTTGTCAACGGTGTTGGTGGTGATGACGGGACCGTCAAGCTCATTGTTGCCGTTGTAGGTCTTGATGGAATTGACAACGTCGTCAGAGATGGAAGGATCGGAAACGTCCAGGCTGCCGGTGGCAACACCGGTCATCTTGTCAGCCTCGGAAACTTCCTGGAACAGGATGTTGGTGATCTTGGGAGCACCGTTGTAGTACAGGTCGTTCTTCTCGAAGGTAACAACGCCGTTCTCGTAGCTGACGAACTTGTAGGCACCGGCACCCAGAGGCTGGGTGGTCTTGGCCTTGACTCCGCTCAGGTCGCCCTTGTCGAAGCCGAACATATTCTTGTCGTAATCAAACTTGGCAGCGTCGCCGTAGTAGTGCATGGGAGCGACGGTAACAGCCAGATGATAGATAGCGGTAGCGTCAACCTCGGTGAGGCGGACGTTGATGGTGTTCTCGTCAACCTTGGTGATGCCGCTGATGCTGGGAGCGGACTCAGAGGTAGCGATACCGGCTGCGAACTCGTCAGCACGATCGCCCAGAGCCTCAGTGATGCAGGCAGCGACGGTAACGGTAGCCATCTCGTAGTTGATGCCGGCATCGGAGATGTCATAGCCATAGGTGTCGAGGATAGCTGCGAAGAAATCAGCAGCGGTAGCGCCCTCGGCCAGCTCGTAACCCCACAGGGCAGCGGAGGTAGCAACGTCAACAGCACCGTAATCGGCATAGTTAGCCAGGCAGTAGTCAACGATACTCTGAGCGAAAGCCTCGCCACCGGCGGTAAAAGCATTCCAGAAGTACTGGGTCTGCTCTTCGGTAGCAAACTCGCTGACGGCGTCGGGGCCGGCGGCGAAAATCAGGTTGAACAGGGAGTCCATACCTGCGCGGTACTCGTCAATACCCTCGATGGGCAGAGCGTAGAAAGTGCTGCTGCCGTCATAGGTGGGGTCAGACAGGACGTACATGTTGAACAGAACGTCGTCAACGGTCAGGTCGTCGCCATCGGAGAAGACGATGTCGTCACGGAGAGTGAAGGTGTAGTCGACGGTGCCGTCGGCATTTTCCTTGATTTCGCAGTCAGCGATACCATTGTAGAAGTAATCAGTACCGTTGTAGTTGATGGTTTCACCCTCAATACCCTTGAGGATCATGTTGCCGCCGCGGTCGTTGCCCAGCAGACCGACGGATACCATGGAAGCGACATCCTGGTCATAGGCGGAATCGGCGAAGAAGGGGCTGAACTTCTCGGAGAAGTTGGCGTAGCCAACCACCATAGTATCTGCACCCTTGTAGGTGTCGACATCAGTTACGCTGACATCGGTTGCGCTGGGAGCCACAACGGGTTCCTCAGGCTTCTTGCCGCAGCCTGCCAGAGCAGAAACTGTCATCAGGGAAGCCAGCACAAGCGCAAGACTCTTCTTGAACTTTGCATTCATTTTTTCTTCCTCCAGTATAATGATTTCTATATACCGCATTCTCGCGGTTATATACTATTAGGTATAAATCGGCGAATCATTCGCCGTCGGCGGGGATGGCGCGCACATCTGTTGTCTTTCGGTTAATGAAGCTGTACACACAGGCACCCTGCGCAAGGGTCAGCATGGCGATGTACACCACATCCTGTGGAATGAACAGCTCGTCCCTATAAAGGAAAGCGGCGATGATCGCTCCGATAAGCGCGGCACCGTTGAGCATCATTGCCATGAAGGACCCGCCGGAAAAGCGGTCACGCATACGTTCAGCATACTCACGGGTCATGGGAACCTGCGCTCGCAGGAACATCCACGCTCCTACAGTCGCAAAACCAAACGCCAGCAGTGCGAACGCCTGAGGCATCAGCACCCACATGCAGCGGGCACACCGGGTATTGAGCAGGAGCGCAACAAACTGCGCCGCCCAGAACAGCAGCACACAGGCAATCACGACAGGCTTTACCGCCGAGAGTTCCTCCGGAGACGCAGCAAATGCATAACCATCGCCCTTGTAGACAGCGACCGTCTTGAGTTTGCCCGACCTGCCGGTCACATTTTCCAGTCGATAATCGCCGGCATATTTACGAAATGACATCGCTTTGCTCCATTCCTGTCCACGACAGCCACGTCTTGTCAACCAGCGCAGCACACTGCTCATTTAACGCTTTACTTCGTTGAAATTCCACTGTCGCACACGAATATTATAGGAAATTTTATAGCTTTTGTCAAATAAAATCGCTAAATTCATAAGTTAACAGCGCATATTTGAACGATGTGCCAAAGACACAATAAAGAAAATAATCACTTTGCACAGCGTATCAGACGAAAAATAAATCACGGCACGTCGTGAGCAGGAGTATTCTTCTCGTTATAGCCATCAAGACTGATCGTCTGAGCGACGCGATCAAAGGTATTATACCCGGTCAGCCGGTAAATTTTCGACTTGTTTCGCCAGCTGTGGCGGATATAGACAACATCCTCATTATCCTTTTCTCCGGCATCAAATACCTCGATGACAGCACCATCAGAAAACGTTACGGTTACCGCAGGCATTTCATCCAGACCGAAAGCGAAAACCGTATAGCTTGTCTCGGTACGGGACACCGCGTTGAGAAACGCACGCACGTTGCTGTAGGTCAGGCTGGTGCGCTCGCCATCATCCGTTTCAGCAACGGTGATGCTGTTCTCCTGGGCCACGCTTATGAGATGGTCACTGCACCAGCGCTGATGAGTCATATAGTTGGTTGCCCGCCCGATGCCATAGCCGATGGCAACGGTCAGCAACAGCAGAAACGCAATAACCGGAACTGCAATCTTTTTCATTTTTTTCCACCACCTTGCAGCAAATAATGCATGCATTTTCATTATATTTCGCATATTTTCGTTCGTCGGTCGAACATACTTGTTCCGACACGATTATAGCATGACCGTCATGGATTAGCAACATACAAAATAAAGCATCTATACAGAGAGCATTCGGGCATTTTCCACCGGCAGCACAATTCTGCAATGTGTCTGGTATCAGGCACCGGAGCGCAATTTACTCCGTGCAACCAAGCCGCGCTGCATATAGAACGACCTGCCTCCGGTTTTGGAAGCAGGCCGTTGAGTGTATCTCTTTGTAATGACTCATCCCGCCGCGGGCGTAATCCGGTTAGTCATGCTATCTTTATCAGAAGGACACTATTGTCAGCATCGCGTAAACACTGCCGACAGAATACTCCCCTTCGGAAGCACTCACGGCATAAACCTTCTGCGGATTGATAAAGATTTCAACATTACTTCCATTAATGTCCACCGAGAAATAAAAAGTCTGACCGTCTGGCGAAGTCGCGCTGACGCTGATAGTGGTCGGTACATCCATGTAATCGAAACTGCGGAAGCCGGAATCTATAGATCCGCTCTCTCCGTCGATGTCATAACGCAGATCACTTATCGTATAGAAATATCGTGTCGCGCTGGTTGGCTCAGTGGGAGCAGTTGGCTCAGTGGGAGCAGTCGGCTCGGTGGGAGCCGTCGGCTCGGTGGGAGCAGTCGGCTCGGTGGGAGCCGTCGGCTCGGTGGGAGCAGTCGGCTCAGCGGGAGCAGTCGGCTCAGCGGGAGCAGTCGGCTCGGTCGGAGTGGTCGGCTCGGTCGGAGTGGTCGGCTCGGTGGGAGCAGTCGGAACAGTCGGCACCACCGGAGTCGATGATTCGGTAACTGCAGGAGCAGAGCTCGTTGTTGCAGCAGTGGTTACCGGTGCGGTTGTTGTCCTTCGAGCTGTTGTCCGCGCTGTTGTTTTTGCGGTGGTACTTGAAGCAGTTGTTTCGAAAGTAGTCACTGCCGCAGTTGTGGTCAATACTGTCGTGCTTTCTGTGTCGTCCTCTTTTTCCACCAGCGGAGAATTCACACTGAATCTGTATGATTCAGCCTGCACAGCGTAACTGTCTCTGAGTTCATTTTCAAATTCTTCAGCAAGGTAATAATCTTTGTCGTCAGCCTCCACTTTTTCCATCATGGATTCTGCCGCCGCGGACATTCCTGCGTAGGTACCTCTCCGGATAAGTTCAAACTCCGGTTCATCGTCCGGAGCGAAATATCCAATGACCCCCGCCGGAACAACGTACGCCTGATCATCATAATAATTATAGACCAGAGCCTTTCCTGTAAGCAGACTTACGGAAGTAACGCCGTCTTTGCAATCGACAAGCGCATCGGTTCCGCGGATAGCCATTGTCATATCACCGGTGCACACCTCATAGATGTCTCCTGCCTCCAGTTTTTCGTCAACTGAATTGGAAATACTGCCCTTGCGCACAACAAGAATAAACTCTTTTCCTTCCTCTCCGGAGGATGCTGCGTTGAGAAGTATTTCGCTGGACGGACTGACTGTAATCAGCGCAGAAAGATCACTGACCTGAAGATTCACAGTGGAATCCCGGTCGGTAATTATGGAATCACCCGCACCGAGTTTGCTGTTCTGAGTCAGAATCTCGGCAGTTCCGTCGCCGCGAAGAATGCGGACGGTTCCCTCAAATTCCGCGACAGACACGTTCATCTCACCGATTTCAACCTGCGCAGCAGGAGACGAAACAGCAGATGCCGGCGGCGTGGACGCAGCCCCTCCGCAGCCTGCCGCGAACAGAAGCAGTGCAGCGGCAAGCAGCACAGCAATCGCTTTCCTCATAACAATCCCTATCCTTTCAGTATATTGCTCCCGCCGGTATCCGACAGAAAGCATAAATAATTAACATATATCACACACGCATTGTGAATTGTCGACAGCGTGCGCTGAGGCTGTAATAACACCAGAGGCCGTCAGTACTATATTTCGTTAAGAAGATAATTCGTGATTAACACAAAAGCACTTTCGCCATCTGAATGGATTTTGACCACTGTATGACCTGCGGCTCGCCACAGGAGACACCCCTCGATGTTTTCCGGTCTGCCGTACATCCGCGAAAGCTTAGATTCCGCCTTAGTCACCATATTCCCCGGGATAACAGCAAGACCAGCACTCAGGCATCCCTTGTGGAAATAGCACGCCGCACCGCTCACCTGATCGTCCACCTTTCCCGAAAGCGCCGAAATAACACTGCCTGTACCCTCGTCGTAATCCAGGATTACTGGCGTGTCGCGAAGCACACATGGTGAAGTGAATCTCTCACCCCATTCGAGGCCGATAAACCGGCGCGTGCAGTCAAACGAAAAGCAGTTCTTCATCGCCGGAATGGTGTCCCGGCAAGCACGGATAGGCTCGCCTGTTTTACGCCAGAATTCTCTGGCAAAGCTAAGCAGTTTTGAGACCTGACCGCTGTCAGCGGAGCGAAATTCACGCTTGCGCTCCGGATCGTATCCCGCAGGAGCGGTGTTGGCAATGAAAGTTCTCGCAATGCGTTCGTCAAATTCCGTGCCTATGCCGTTATATATCACATCAAGTGCACGACGGGTATTCCACGCGGATTTGTACTGGCGCTGACTGGTCAGTGCGTCATATACATCGGCAACCTTGATGATGCGGGCGTATTCTCCGCCTGCCGTGCCATCGGGATACCCGCCTCCGTCCAGGCGCTCGTGATGGTGAAGCACGCCGTCCACGATATCATCCGAAAGACCGATGGTGCGAACAATATCGGCACCCAGCGAGGGATGGGATCGCATCTGCTCAAAGTCCTCTTCGGTAAACAGACCGGGCTTGTTGAGCACGGTATCTGCCACACCGATTTTGCCTATATCATGAAGCAGGGCGGCAAATTCCACGTCGGCAGCCTTGCTGCGGCTGTACCCCAGCCACTCGGCAATACGGCGGGAATAACTTGAAACGCGTCGCGAATGACCGGCTGTAACGGGATCCTTTGCGTCGATCATCTGTATGATCATCTGCATGACCGCCATTGCGTTCCGCTGCTTTTCCAGACTCTGGCTCTGCGCCTTGTTATATACATACATAGCCAGCACCAGAGCGGTAATGCTCTGCACCCAGTGAGCGGGCGTACGTCTGGCGGTACCGAGGACTGTATACTTCGTTTCTTCGTCACCGAACGCGGGAAGCGGAATAATTATAACCGCCCGCTTGCCGCAGAACTCTGCCGCGGCACGACCGCGCACAACCACAGTGCCGTTCCGGCCTTTGTTCAGCGCGTCGTCCGAAAGGATTCCTGGACGCTCCGCACACGCTTCTACCACGGCAGCACCCAGCCGGCTGAACACCCCGCTCTCAAAACTGCGGACGTATTCCGCGAATTCCACCGGTCTTTCCGGATCGTCAAGTTCGTACGCCATATGGTAGAGCGTCTCAAGCGGCAGTGAACTGACCGTGCGCTCGCGCGATGTGCGAATCAGACGCATTACCAGCGCCATGAGATAAGCCGCCGCGCAGCAAAGCACCGGTTCCACAGTCGGAAGCACTGCCCATCCGGATACAAACACAAAACGCACAACACCTATCCAGCCCAGACCGACAACAAGCAGAACCGCCCAGTTGATCCTGACAGAAATGCACAGTGTCAGAATCGCTGCCAGCAGAAAGACCGTTCCGCATATCGTTCCTTCGATTGCTTTTGATGCGCTGACCGGACTGAATCCCCTTAGCACTGTGCAGTAGCAGTCAGCAAGATATTTTGTGCCGACTACACGCATTGCCTCTGAGCCGCCGGTGTAATTCTCCCCCGGAGCAAAATCCGGAGCGTAAACAATATCCTCAAAACCTGCAACCGTGCCGCCGACGAAAACCACGGCATTCTCAAACAAGGCGCTGTCACAGTTCCCTGTATAAACGTCATAGAGATCGACCATCTGTATATCGGTGCCATGCTGAGCCGGAATGCGGTAAAAGTAACCTTCACCGTCCACATTCATGTATATACTTTCTCCATCCGGAGAGGTCACGGTGTAGCGATCGTTCCCGTCAAAGTCAACAGCATAGCCCTGACTGAGCAGTACCGCGCCGATAAGCGTGGGACCTGTGCACCTGTCGCTGTTGAAATAGAGCTTGTATTTGCGGCTGACCGCATCCCGTTCGTCTTCCTCAAACTCCACGGCATAGCCTACGCGTGCGCCGGAATATAGCAGCGGATCTATCGGCAGAGTAGTCTCGCTGCGAGCGAAAACCACACCGCCGTGTTCCGATACCGCCGCGGCAAATTCCTCATCAGTGAGCGGATCGCCGCTGTCGGCAAACAGAATATCAAAAACCACCGTATCCGCCGCGGAAAGCGGTCCCCGAAGAAGTTCGGTATAATACGACCTGTCGATCGGCCATCCGGTATCCGCCGCAAGATGCTCAATGGTGTCGTCGGTACACATCACGACCACCACATTCCTGTTGATTTCCACCGGCTGAGCGGAAGCGAGAATGTTCCGGCTCACCGCCGTCTGTTCAATGCCGGAAGCGATACTGAAACACCCGCATACGATGCCGGCCACGACAGCTGCAGCAGCAACAGCCATGACAACCGGTCGCAGACGGGATACCATTCCTGATACCCACTGTCTGAACCGGTCCTTATTATTCTGATGGTTATTCATCTGAGCCATCCTCACCCGGTGCTGTATACACAGCAAAGGATATAGTGCAATTAGTGGACGAAGTACACAAAACGCACATGGTAATGTTAACACAAAACAGATGATTTGTCAAACAAAATCATCATCTCACTCTGTCAATAAATCACTTTGTGCATTCATGATCCGCTCCGGAATGATTTTCCGGAACACACATGATATTTACGTTCTGTTTTTCCGAAGACCGCCGCAGACCAACACAGCTATGTCTCAACAAAGCAAACACCCGCTGCAAAAAGTTTCAGCAGCGGGTGTTTGTCTCGAAAGAACTCATTAAGTTTATAAGTACGCAGATTGCGACGGGGAATTGCGTGCAACACAACTGCCGGCCCGTACCTGCAAGCATGAGTGCCGGTGCGTTCCTCCGCACAACTATTTCTTATTATATCACGGGATATATCGCGGGAAAATCTCAGCCAACAGCTCCGTCGCCCTGCCAGCTGTATGTCTTTATGCAGATGACAGGGTATTCTTCTCCTTCATGATACGAGAAGAGCATTACCTCGAGGGTGTCCCTGTCAGACAAGGTGGCCCAGCATTCCCTCTTATCTGCAATCTCATCCGGCTCAAGTTCGAACTTGACAGTCCAGCGCGTGTTGTAGCAGCCATCGTACAGACCAAGATCCGTACGCTCCACCGGCGCGTTCCATACAGCGATTTCGTTGCCGGCGCTGTCATGGTCGACGAAGTTGGCAACCAGACCGGGGTAGGCGGCAAAGAAAGAAATCGAGCCGTTCATTCCCATTTCTTCTGCAGTTCCTCCGTAGCCTTCGATTTCATGGGTTTCCAGCTTCCATGTTCCCACCAGATCGCCGGTACACCATTCATCGCCGTTTATCGGTTCTGTCTCACTGCGTTCAAAGCGCAGAGTGCCGCCGCTGTAATCGATGTATAGACTTCCGTCCCTGACCTTGCCGAACAGCATGGTTTCGGCATCGTAAAGCCCGATTTGCAGCTCGTCAGTGTCTTCATCCACGACCCAGCCGCTGTCAGCATACATTTTTGCGCCCTCGGTGTAGGCATCATACATTACGCTGCGGAACTTTGCCGCGCCCTCTGCATAAAGGATAAGATCAACATTCCATGTTTCCCACGGCATCTGATTGACCTCTACCTGCGATTCGGTGGATACAAACTCCACCGCCACCCAGTAGGTGTCTGCAAAATCCGCGTCGTTGATCTCGTCATACTCGCTGATCGGCTCGGGCATCGGCTCGTGGGATTCTCCGGCGGCGTCATCATCTCCGCCGGGCAGTATGGGGGTAACACTGGGCTTGGTGGCTTCGCTGACGGGAACATTGTCGGTCTGCGGAGTTTCCGGCTTGTCACCGCAGGCAGCAAGACAGCCGAGCGTCAGAATTACAGCACAAAGCAAAGAAATTACTCTGTTCATAATATCCACTTCCTTTCGGTTCGATTATATCCTATATTACCTCAGAATACCAGACCCGAACCCTCTGCCTTTCAGCAAAAGGTTCGGGTCTGAGTTAATACTATTGGCTAATCAGCGCAGGACTTATTTCTTCTCGCCGAAGGGCAGGAAGGGGATCAGAGCGCTGGCAACGCCGGTGACGGGCATGGTCTGCAGAACGATGATGCCGGGGCCGGTAATGATGGTGTTGAACATACCCTCGCCACCGAAGAGCATATTCTTGATACCCTTGTTCATCTGCACATCCATGGTGCAGGTGGCGGACATGGCAGCCAGATAGCCGTTGTCGATAACCATGGACTGACCGGCTTCCAGTTCGTACTCAACAGCAAAGCCGTCGATCTCGATCAGAGCAGTACCGTTACCGGACAGCTTCTGCATGACGAAGCCCTCGCCGCCCACAAGGCCGGCACCCAGCTTCTTCTGGAAGAACACGGACAACTCAACGCCCTCGTCGCTGGCGAGGAAGCCGGACTTCTGGACGACCATCTCATTGCCCGGAGAGATCTTATAGGCACGGATGGAACCGGGGAAGCTGGAAGCGAAAGCCACCATACCCTCGCCGCCCTCAGCGGTGAATCTGTTCTGGAAAGCGGATTCGCCGGAAGCCAGACGGCCGATCATTTTGCCAAGGCCGCCGTTGCCCTTGGTTTCCATCTTCATGTTGGGAGTCATCCATGCCATGGAACCACGTTCGGAAATGAGGGTCTCGCCGGGGTTTACGGTGCAGACTGCCACGGGCAGGGGCTCGCCGATAATCTGATACTTCATATTTATATCCTCTCTTTCAATTATTCAATGGTTGTTGATGATTTCTTACTTGTATTCACGAATCAGTTTGCCTTGAGGCTGGCGAGAATCGCCTGCACATCGGCATCGTTTGCGGAAATTGTATGGGAAGCGGGATCGTAGCTGATGTTGGCCTGATACTCAACGCCATTGACCGAATCGGTCCACAGGATGATAACCTTGCCGCCCATGAAGTCTTCCGCCTCAAAGCCGTTCCAGCTGAAATCGCCCAGAGCAAAGCCGCTGAGTTCGGTCGCATTGTCGTACCACGAGCTGTCGGGAGTCATCAGGTCGAAGTCGGGTCCGTAATAAGTGACGCTGATACTGGGATTGACCAGCAGCTCAAACTCATCACTTGCACCCTTGCCCAGCTGAACGCTTTCAGGGTCGATGGCATTTTCTTCCTCGGAGAAAATATCAATACTCGGGAAGGCCTTCCATCCCTCGGGAACGAGAGTGGTAAACACGCCGGTGTCGTAGGTCTCACCGGGAACGGAAGGGGCATCGGCGCCGCTGCCGCCGTTCTGAGCAGGCTCACCGGTGTTGTCAGCCTGATTCTTGTAAAACACTGCGGTGGACGCATCGGGAATGGCATCGATGGCGGTGATCTGCAGGGTTCCGAGAATGGAAATGAGTTCTTCGTCCTGCATCAGAGCGGAGGCCTTGGCGGTGGCATCCGCAGCATTCTGATCGAGATCTGCGGGAATAAGATAGATCTCAAGCACGCGGTTGGTATCCAGCACGGGGAACACAGCGGTAGTGTAGCCGCCGTAGACATACCAGAAGCCGCTGTTCTTGCCCAGTTTCAGCTCGCCGTAGGTTTCGGGGCTGCTGCCGTAGCGCTCCTGGAAGGACTGCTTTACCTCGTCAAAGGTGGAGCAGTTGGAGCCGTCCGCCTTGTAGGAGTTGGAGATGTAATCAAAATCGGGCTGGATGGAGAACTTGCCGTCGGCAGCGACAGCAATCCGTCCGACCCAGTTTGCCCAGAACTGAGCAGTATCCTCGGTGTAAGTGCACATCTCGGAAGGATAGTAGATGGTCGCTGCAACTCCCTCAAATTCATCCTTGATGGATGCAGCGGCGGGAGTCATGCCGTCAAACATTGTTTCGACCTTGACTTCATCCTTAACATCGTCGCCCTTGCCAGGTGAACCGCCTTCGGAACTGCCGCAGCCGTCACAGCGGACGAGTCCCTGGCAGCCGCAGGAAGCACAGCCGCCCATGGCAATGAACAGCACAAGGAACAACGCCAGAACGAGAGCGAGAATAACCTTGATGTTATCGGTACTCTTGAATATCTGCTTGAATCCACCGATGAAATCATTGATGAACTCTTTGAAATCAAATTTTTTCATTTCTGCTGCTCACCTCTTTCTTAATCAAGACTGTACATCTGTGCTTCGATGCCGACATATTCTTCTTCATCGAAGAAGTTGTAAAGTTCAATGCTGGCTGCTCCACCGTCAAAGTTTACACCGCGGAAGAACAGGTGGATCTGACGGGTCTCTCCGGGCGCAAGGTCGGCCAGGAACTGATCGCCGTAGCCTTCCATGCCGCCGGTAACGTGGGTCAGCTCCTTGCCGTCCTGCTCAGCGTAAACCTCATAGAAAGCAGATGCGGGATAGGAATCAGAGCCGGTGTTGGTCTCATCGAGAGAAATTACGATATACTTCTGTCCGGATGCATCTTCCCAGAGGTTGTAATCGAAAATCTCGATGTAAGCGTCATCAACATAGCCGGTGATGCGCTCGATGCCGTCGCTCGTGGGAGCCACAAAGGCACCGTTGCTGCTGCCCTGCTCAACAGGAGCAGCGGGAGTGTTCTCTCCGGCAAGGGAGAATTCTGCGGTAACCTTGTCGCTGGTCATCTGCATGATATCGCCCACCTCAACGTTGATGGGATCCTCGGAGTTACCCAGAACATACAGGCAATGCACGGTATGAGTGCCGCCCGGCTGTACTTCGAGGGTCTGCTCCAGATTGTCGTATTCATCAGTCTTGCCGATGGACGGAGTGAGCTGAACACCGTTCTGGAACACCTTGTGATCAAGGAAATAGAACACAGTATTCTCGCTGCCGTTGTTTACTATTTCGTACTCGACCATGACGCAGGGAACGCCGTCGTAGTCATCCGCAAACTTGTAGCCCTTGATGGTTACTCCGACGTCGCCGACATCACCGCTTACAGCGCTGCCAAGCAGACCGTCGGGAGATGCTGCCGGTCCGTCCAGATCCATATTGCCGGGACCGTTATCCTCATAGTCCTCGGAGTAGCCGCCCTTGTTGCCGTCATCGACAACGGGATTCTTTGATGCTGCGCAGGCGTTGCCTGCCAGACCAAGACCGATTGCCAGACCCGCCGTTGCCAGCAGCATGGCTCCCATCTGGAATGGGAAGTTCTGGAACAGTTTTTTTCCTGTTCTCACATCCTTCTTCCACTGGGGATCCATCCATTCTCCGCCGTACTGGAAGCCCTCGGGCATTACGGGCAGAGGAGGAATTGTGGTGTTGGCTGCCGTTTGCTCTCTGACGATCATTCTCGGCAGATTAGAGTTGACGGTGCCGTTTGATTTGCTCATATTCTTTACCTCCTTGAATTGATTCTCTGATTTTCACATGAATAATTATGAAAATATGTGTTATGCTGAGAAAATCTGCTTTCAACAGCTATCCGTTCTTCGATTCCTGACCGATTACCGGCTCGCCTTCCTCATGCAGCCGCTTTGCGCAGGCACTGCACATGTCCAGATCCTCACAGACAAGGAAACAATGATCGCATACCAGACGGGAGCAGATCGGGCACAGGCTGAAATGTCCGCCTATACTCTTTACTGCCGTCCGACGGGCAGCGTCCTTTTCTCTTTCATAAAGGGCACTGTAGACAATGTGCTTACCGTCGGTTGCCGGCATAACCCCCGCTTTGGAGAACCGTACGGGAACGCTGTGCACAGCCTCCCCGCACTCGGCACAGAGAATACTGAACCGGAATTCATCTGCGGAAGAATTGTCAATCATCTGGTCGGGCAGAATATGGATCATGGTTTCCATGGTAATTTTTCACCACCTTTACATCGTGCGTTCGTTGTTAACATGGCTGCAGTTTATCGCTTTTTCCGGCTGAAGTAAATGCTCCGGAGTAGTAAAAACCGTCAAAAAACGCCAATATACTACGCAGTAGTATACAATACGCACACATCGTCGTTGCTTCGGTTGTAGATATTTACCAAACAGGAAGTCATTCAAGCCGTAAGATATTTTCATAGGACTACAAATAAAAAAGGCATACATGGCTCAAAACACAGAGCCATGTATGCCTTTCAAGCTGTTTATCACACAGAACTGTCCGGTGATTTCCGGCACGGGATTACTCTTCCTGCCCGGATTTTGCCGTGTTTGAAATCTCGTCGATACGTCCGCATCTACGGTAGAGGTCGATATAGAGCAGCAGCTCTTCCCGTGTGGAAACCTCCAGTTTACGATTAATGTTGGTGTTGTGCTTCTTGACCGTGTTGACGCTGATGAACGCCATCTCGGCAACGGAGTTGATGTCGTGCCCGTCGATATAGTATTGCAGTATGGTGCGCTCGGTGGAGGTGAGCGTGTTGACCCGCCCGGTGAACGAACGGAACAGCTTCTCTATATTGGGCGGCAGGTCTCCGTCATTCCGGCGTGCGCGCTCACGCATGAATTTCATCAGTTCATCGATCTCATGGATTCCGGAACGCCGGTCGCAGTCATCGTCATCCTGCTGCACGCTGGACAGCATTTCGGTGATCGGCCTCACAAACCGTTTTGAAAAATACAGCGACACTCCCAGTGAGATCAGGAAAAACGCCAGCAGACCGACCGTCCACAGAACACGACTGGAAGCGGCCACGCGAGTGTAGCTGCTCTCCGGCAGCAACGAAAGCACCGACAGCGGACGCCCGTCGTGGGTGTATACTGACAAGCGCTCATGCAGTCCGAGGTAATACTCATTTTCCACCGAGTAGGTGTTATAGAATTTTCCGTTCTGAACGGACATGATCCCCTCGGAAGAGATATAAACATCCTCCGAATAACCGATCATGGCATCGGAAAGATTGATTGTCCCGTCCTCGCAGGGCGTCATCACTGTAAGGGTACTGCCGTATGAGCTGTGCGAGGACGTATAGGCAAGGCGGAAATAAAGATCGCTGAGTTCCACACCGCACATGCCTCGTATCTCACCGCTGTTGTCTTTTATCGGAACGCACAGCAGAACAGCACTCTCCCATGTATCCTTGAGCTGCATCCGTTCGGTCCAGACGCATCCGTCGGCAAGGCGGTTGACCGGTGTGCCGGTCACTGCTGCATATGCATCAAGGCGTCCGGTATCAAATTCCAGATTCCAGCGATTGTGCATCTCAATATGCTTGCTTCGCGCGATCTGAGGAGAACCGCGGAAAAGCACCACGTGCTTGTTTGCGGAATTAACACCGCTCAGATCCGAATAGCGCAGGTAAAGTCCGGCACGTGATGATTCCGACCGGTCAATTCCGGTGTTGGCTGTGACATCCAGAACCATATATACTCCGCTGCACTCGGATGTCTGCAGCGTGGTGTACAAAGCCGGGTACATTCTTTCCTCCAGCTGCGCAATGAGGTCGGGCGAATTATTGAGATCAGCGAACTGCAGATTGGCATCGGAAAGGAAATTTGTCAGTTCACCGGTCAGAGTTTCGGAAAGGGATATCCCCTGTGCTGTAAGCGTATCTGTGTGCTGAGCAAGGCGCTCCGCCACATTCTGCTGCTGCAGTTCAAGGGTGCTGGCGAGTTTTCGCTGGGAATTGGAGAAAACTCCGGTAAAGCTCAGTATGAGCAGCAGTGCTGCCACAAGCGCCGCCAGCATGCTCAACCAGTACAGGTTGAGCCGGTATCTCATGCTTACTTCCTTTTGGGATACGGCAAGCAGAGTGCGCATCTTTTTTATCCATTTAAGCATTCTGCCGCCTCCTTTTCAATGAATGTATGGTTTATCCGATGTAACCGTCCTTGAATTCTTCCAGCACGGAGTCGATAAGCGAGTCGATGCTCTGCCCCTGCTCAAGGCTGGCGTATCTGCCGGCAGTAAGACGGCTGCGAACCTGTTCCTCAAATCTGGTTTCAAGGTCCAGGTAGTTATCAAGTTTTGGCGGAGTATAGAATGTATACTCCCTCTGTGTGGCGATAAATGCCTCGTAAAGCGATTTGTATTTGGGGTCGGTCAGACCGTCAATGGCATCGGAAAGATAATTGTCAAAGGCTTCGGTCGTGACGGGCATATATCCGAGTGAAGTGACAAAATCCACATTGTGTTCCGGTTCGGTCAGCCACTTGAGGAACGCTATGCAGGCCCCGGTCTTTTCCGGTGTGGATTTTACGGTACACATACCGGCACCGCGCTGCATAACCAGCCTCTCCCCTTCCTCGAAGACCGGACATGGCATAGCAATAATCTCGACTTCCTCTGAAACATTGTCAGGATAAGTCACGGTGTTGGAGTAATAAAGTACACTGGCAGATGACGCTACCGACACGATGGAATCGCCGGTGCGCAGAGGCTCGGTGGCGTATCCGCTCTGAAGCCACACGCCGCCCTCCAGCGTAGCCCGTGCATACGGCTCCCACGCACGCTCGAAAGCCGGTCCGAAAGCCAGACCGTTCTCGTCGAAGAAACTCTCGCCCATGGATTCCACTCCCACCTGGAAGTAATCAAAATGGTAGTCGTGGACAAAGAAGGTCTTTCCGTCGTTTTCGATATCGGGAGTCTTCGCGTCTGTCCATTCGTAGTAATCGTCAGCCAGACCGTACAGACCGTCCCATGTTTCGAGATCGGAGAGCTGAGCGCCGGTGTCGGCAGCGAAACGGTCAAAGTCGGTCTTGTTGATGAACATGATCTCGGTGGACTTCGCAATCGGCAGCACCGCAAGACGGTCATTTATCATTCCTTCTTCAATAAATTCCGGAATGAATCTGTTCAGCTCATCCCCGGTGAAGTATTCGGAATAATCAACCAGAACACTGTCGTCCGGCATGGCCAGCACCGTCTTGGGATAAGAAACGAACATATCGGGCAGTTCGGGCGCGCCCGGGTCATTGTAGGCAGACGCCAGAACATTCTCGTGAATGGTGTTGGTATTGGTCACGCTTGTAACCTGCACGCGGATATTCTGCTCCGCACCCACGGTGGCGTTGAATTCGTCTACAAGCCTGTTGAGGGGGGAATCCGCCTGAGCGCCGTAAACATGCCACAGAGTTACGATCGCAGGCTCGTCCGGCTTTCCGCAGGCAGCGCACGTCAGCAGCGCGGCGAAGGCCAGAACGCTTGCTATGATCCTTCTCAGTTTATCCATAGGTATATACTCCTCACGAATGATTGATATACATATTTTATTCTATCAAATTGTAATCGATTGTGCAAATATTTTTTCCGCGCTTTAGTTAACAAAGTTAAATTAATTGATTCGCTACGCAAAAACAGTCTGCCTCCGTATCGGAAACAGACCGTTTTTTGCTTTCTTTATCTGCATCTGCGCATCCGGACGTCAGCCGGCTTCCGGTACACACCAGCGCAGGCAGCCGGGATCGTAGCTACGAAAATTCTTCCCGATGGTCCTGTCGGCGCAGAGGCGGATATATTTACCTGACCGCACAAGACAGAAACGGTTCATCGGTATTCAGCGAAGAACCACCGCGTTTTCGTCTATCCGCCGCACGACGCTGTGGGTGTAGACCTCAAAATACTTTGTCCAGAAATTCAGCGCCGTTGGATTAAAACTTTCGCAATCAACCCCCAGCCGCTCGACACTTTCCGCACACAGCACGGACAGCGCATATCCCAGCAAGGAACGCATCACACCGCTCCCGCGGTATTCCGGCAGGCAGTACGCGCCGCAGATATTGAGCATGCCGGGCGTATATGTCGCAAAGTTTTCTCCCTCCGGCTTCATTTCCAGATAAGCGACTGGATTTCCGCCCGTCTCTGCAACAAATGTACGGGGAGGATCTTGCTCTCTTCCGGCAATCCAGTTCGCTGTATCCTCTGCGGAATCTTTCATAAAACACGGACTGTGCGCCAGATGTTCGGAAAGACTTCTTCGCATGACCCGAAGCTCACTCTGACGATCAGCCGGCAGTTCACCGAAAGCGCAGTTTTTCGTCCCCTGATACGCAATCCCGTCCACCGGACGAATCAGATCAATACAGCGCATACCGAATCCGTAGGTATAAAATGCCTCATTGGCAGCGGTATCATGGGCATACAGCGTAATCGCGTGGCTCGACGCACCTGCTTTCACCCACTTTTCCGCAGCGGCCTGATACATTCGCCGATATATCTTTACGCGTTTTTCTTTTACCGCCGCATGGGCATGCAGCGGCGAGAATACTCCCCGGACATTCTGTGTGCAGAACACCGGTTCCCACGGACCGTACGCGCCGATAAATCCCACAAGCGTACCCCCGTCAACCGCCGCCACGCCTAATCCGTTTTCTGTCAGCTCACCAAAAGGCGGAAGCATCGCATTCTCCGGAAGCGCCGGAACCGCCTTGCGCTCCTCTGCATAGTTATCCATCGCCAGACGATATGCTGCGGGTATCAGTTCTTTTGTAAAGTCAATTATCTTCATGTTCAAAAATCCTTTCGTCACAAAACAAAAAGCACCCCCGGAAAACCGGAAGTGCATAGATTTGCTGAACAAACGGACGCAGGGATGCTTATCTTGTGCGGACCGGGCGAACAGCATTACTTCCAATCTTCATCAAGCGCAAAGTTTTCATAAAGCTGTTCACCTGCCTTTCTTTTACGGATTCAGTCTATCACTTTGGAAAGAAGATGTCAACGGGTTTTGCTTTGCCCCCCCGTCTCTTGAATGCGCAGAGGCTCTTCCCCTTCAGGTGGTCGGCGGCGAGACAGTGGGAGCTTCGCAGCGGCGTACAAGGTGCATACCTCATGGTGTTTTACAGAATTCTGATGAGAATAATACCCAGCACCATTGTAATTAGCATGCCGATTTCTCCCCACCAGCTTCCAAAATTGAATAAAACCGCAGAAATAATCATTGAAGCAATAAACAGACAAAGCAGTATTTTCTGCGTCCTGTTTTCCATTTCAATCACTTTCCTGAGCAGTTGAACGATGTTTTCATCAGCCCTTTCCAAGTGTTTGTCTTCAGTTATTCTTTCGCCGGACAGCAATTCATTAATTGTTATGCCGAGGGTCTCTGTGAGTGTTTGTAAAGAGGAAATATCAGGCATACATCTGCCGTTTTCCCATTTACTCACCGCCTTATCGGTTACGTCCAGTATCTCTGCCAGTTCATTCTGTGTCATGCCTTTTTCTTTTCTGCACGCCGCGATGAACTTGCCGATTTTCTCCTGATCCATAAGAATGTTCCTCCTGTCTTTTTCTGACGATACTATAGCATACAGGGAAGAAAACACCTATATACCAGAGGTTGAGCCCGGAAAATTGATGAGCAGAACCGTGGAAAGACGTACTCTACTAACGGTAGATTTCACACAGAATCCCCTTTACCACGACATTCTTCGCTATGTCACGTTGTAATCAGTATTCATGAGAAAGAATAACCCGACCAGCCTCCGTCATCCGGAATCAGGTCGGGTTCGTTGCTTGGTTCAGTGCTTCGGATATATCTGCGTCACCTGACGTTTGCCGCCACGTTCAGCTTTCTTTAGCCGAAAAAGCTGTCATCAGCGTACAGTGTCTTAAAGTCAGAGAAGCTCACATCCGTATGCAGGATCATAATGATCCGTTCGTTATCAGAGGTGAAAGTGTTTTTATATTCAAAATAGTAATCAGATTCCTCGGATCCAAGGTCACAGAAGCCGTAACGGCTGTAAAACTGCAGCACAAGTCCTCCGTCACTCTCCACGTTGATGATCCGCATATATATTTCATCCAACTCGGATATTCTTGACCGGTGCTTAACCGGCACGATGCGATCGGAGCTGTATCTTCTGAAAGAGACACCGAAATCTTCCGAAACCAGAACATAAGAGTTGCAATTAGCGCCCGAGTCAACAACCAGGTAAATGCAATCATCGTTTATTGCAATCTGAGCTACTCCTCCGACAATATGATACGGTCCTGCACCCGGAGTCCATGTTCTTCCGTAGTCTTCAGTTGTCAGCAGGATAAAGTCCAGCTGCGACATTCCTGCAGATTCCGGAATATGTATCGCAAGCGCACCTTTTCCGTCCTGCGTATGCGCGTGAACGGAATAGTCCTCAATCCAGCTGTAAGCGTCGCTGTCCACCTCCAGATCCCCGTCTCCGTACCAACTGTCACCCAGTATCTTTGCCAGCTTCAGAGAGCGGTCAACTATGCCATCATATCCTTCATAATCCTCAAGATGCGTGAACAGATAATCTTCGTCTGCCTTTATCGTTCGTTCACCTGTACATCCGGAAACGCAAAGCAAAGTCGGAATCAGAATCGCCACTATCAAAAGCAAACTGCACTTTGACATTTTTACATTCTCCTCCTGTCTGTTTGAGTATTACCAGACAACAATATATCATAATCAGATCTGAAGGTCAACGCTTTGCGTCCCAAACAGCCCCGACCTGCCTCCGTCATCCGGAAGCAGGAAGTCGGATCGTAGCCATGTCGTTCTGTGAGCCAAGGAGTTGATTT
>JAZUPE010000062.1:0-9183 GCA_045605025.1 Acutalibacteraceae bacterium | reverse complement strand
GGTAAATTCTCCGAACACAAGGCACTTGCCGAACGTATGCAGTTCGAGCTGAACCGCTGTGTGTATGATGAGATAGCTGATAAGCTGCCCGCGGAATTCATTTCCGAATATCGAAGGCTGATTCAGCAAGTCGACGAAGGCGCTGTTTCCCCCGATGCAATCACTGATATTGAACAGCAGTACAAAAAGGAAATATCAAGTGAGGTCAAAAGACTTCGCGTTGAACTAAGCAAGCATTCCGACACACTTACACCAACCGAGACGATGCTTGACTCTCTTTGCCGCGGCGAACACGCTGATATGCTCGACTATGTGCGTCATTACTGGCGCGATTTCGTCGCTCGAAACTATCTGCTGCTAGCATACATTGATGCATCTGTCGCTCACGCTGCATATCATAACGATGACGGTAAGCTGATAGACACAGTGAACAAACTTACCTTTGAAGCGGTTAATGATGATATCATATCCGAAAGTGCAAAAATGCTGATAAACACTCAATACAGCACTTTGAAAACCAAAGGAGAAACGCCGTCCAGAACAGTGCTCATCACTCTTGGTCTGCTTCTCGGAGAAACACTTGACAGCTTGAATAACATGCTTGACATCGCCGGAATGGAGCCACTTTGCGCAAAGCGAGGTGTCGAAGCCGCGATACGCTTTGCATTGTTAAGCAGCAGAAGCGGCAGAACCGTAAGAATAGCTGATGTCAAAGATGAGCTTTTCACTTTCTCAAAGCTGTATGAAAGCAAAACTCTGCCTGATCTGGTTCAGATGCTATTTTCTGAAGAAGAAATAGAAGAGGATTTTTAGCAACTGTTCTCCCCCACCCGCACGGGCGAAAACCACACCACTCGCGAGAGCGTACGGTTCGCATCCGTAAGGTCGGGAGTTCGATCCTCCTCGTCTCCACCAAAACAAGCAAATCCGAACCTGATACCAATTGGCGCCGGGTTCGGATTTGTTGTTTATATCAAATCGTAGACAAAGAACTCAAAAAACAGAGCGGCAAGGCTATTCCACCCTGCCATTCTGTTTTTTATAAATAATGCAAATGAATAAATTCTACATAAAACTGAAAGTTCACGGTCTATTCTACAATTTTTTTATCACCAAAATACTGCATCAAGATTAATATCAAGGCACTTCCCGCAAGTACTCCATCCATAATTCCAGCAGGTAGCAAAAACATCATCAATGTAATGGTAATTACACAATTTATTACAGATAACACTATTCCCCACATTCTATTTTTCAACAATCCTATTGCTCCAATAAGTCTAAACACTCCATATATTGCTCCCATAACCATCATCATATAAAGGTTATCTTGGAAATACGGAAGTTTAAATTCAAAATATTTACCTATGTCATATTTATCAGTTCCAATAAGCAATGCTGGTATCATAGCAAAAATTCCACCAAGTTCCATAATACCACCATGAATAATCATAAGTATCGCTGCAATCTTATATTTTTTCATAACTGTATCTTCCTCCATCAAATTCAAATTTGTCGCTCTATTCTTTTTGCATTGAATTATACCATACCTATAGACAGCAATCAACAGAATCGTACAGATTAATCCATTTCAATTTCCACTTCGCTGGTTAGGTGGACGGCAATTCCTCGTTACAAGCGGCACCTCAACAAAAATGCCCACTTCCGGCGAAAAATAACCCACTTGTTACACCGTCCACCTAACCCGCTTAGACACAGGAGATATTAACGGTTCGGATATCGCTTGTTTCGCTCCACCAATCAACTCAACGCCGAACCTGTTTGTTGGTTCGGCGTTGAGTCATTTCAAAAGAATCCGGAAAATTATAATGAGTTTTGTACGTATCGGTCGAGCTTTGGCAAGCCTTCCCGCAGAGACACTGATTCCGATTATGATTGTTTTATTATCATAATCGGAATATTATACGCAAAGGGTATGGTTTCCAAAAGCCTTGGCTTTCACAGTCTGGTTGCTGTTTTTCTTTGCAGGTTATGTGCTGTATTTTTTGGAACTTCCGCAAATCATATCCAGTATATTGATAATTCTGGGTGTTGTGTCAATCGTTGTTTCATTCTGTGCATTTGCCCATGATATTTATCACAATAAGTCTTTAAAAAACCATAAGGCAAAGGCTTTTTTCTGATTTTTACAGCGGTTTATTGTGTTTTTCTGATGATATATTTTTGCTTTTTTGATAATCAGAACCTATTATTCACATACTGAGCACCGCATAATCATACCAATTATGCGGTGCTTCTTTTTCGCAGCTGTATATTCTGGTGCGGCTTGATTAATGAGCAATTTCAAACACAAAGCCCTTTGATAAGCCCTCGATATCGGTGCTGTATCGCAGTTTAATACCGTGCTTTTCCGCAATTCTTGCAGACACCGCAAGACCGAGGCCACTGCCGGTACCGCTTGTCCGCGAAGCATTACCGCATACAAATGGATCGAACAGTGCGGGAACGAGCTCATCTGCGATCATCTCGCCCGTATCGGCAACTGTTACATATGTGTGCCCGCCATCGGCATGTACCTTTATCAGAACCTTGCATCCGCCAGAGTTGTGCTTGCAGGCATTCACAATAACATTATCTACCGCTCTGGTAAACTCTTTCCTGTCAAGAGAACAGATAACAGGCTCGTTGGGAATATCAATCATCATCTCTATCCCACGGCTCTCGAAATCCGCATAGTTCATTGCTGCCGCATCGCGCACAAGGGTGCAGACATTGACCTCTTCGAGATTTAGTACAAACGCCTCTGTGCCAAGTTTTGAATATGCCGAAAGGGTATCAACAAGTTCGTTCATATGCTTTGTCTTAAGATAGATAATATCACATATCTCCCCCTGCTCTCCGGGCTTTATCCTGCCGTCGCGAAGAGCGGCCGCGAAGCCCTGCACCGAGGTCATGGGCGTCTTCAGATCGTGAGCAATACTGGAATACAGCATATTCTGCTCTGCCGCCCTGCGCTGGCTTTCCTCCTCTACTGCCTTGCGCACAAGACGGTGAAAAACCAATGCTCCTGCCGCGAGAATGAATACTGATATTGCAATTGCCGCAGCCAGCATCAGGACAACCGTAGTCGGTTTGCAATTAAGCTCAAACCCAGGAAGAACCACGCGTTCCATTATGCCGTCAAATGTGAAACTTGATACTGATTCTGCTATGTAAATACCAACAGCGCAAATCAGGAAGTATCTGATTATCTTTTTCTTTAGTTTATCCATGGCTCTCCAGTCTGTAACCTAGACCGCGAATGGTCTTAATGCATTCTGCGCCTGTTTTGTCGCGCAGGCGGCTGATTATCACACGAATAGTGTTGTCGTCTACGCCTCCATAGCTGTACCAGGCGCGTTCGTATATTTGCTCCTTGGTAAACACCCTGCCCGGCTGCTCCATAAACAGTTCCAGCACCTTGAATTCGGCTTTGGTAAGCTCAATCTGTTCACCGCCCTTTATAAGCACGCAGCGATCACAGTCGAGGATAAGCGGCCCAACAGACAAAAGATTCTCTTTCGGCGACTGCAGTGCGTTTGTGCGTCGCAGATGCGCCCTGACCTTTGCAGCAACCTCGAGCGGTTCAAATGGCTTGACAATGTAATCGTCAGCGCCGAGATCGATACCGAGAATACGGTCAGAAAGCTGAGTTTTTGCCGAAATGACAAGAATGGGGATGTATCTTCCCGCACGAATTTTCTTTATCAGCTCATAGCCGTCAATCTTCGGCATCATAATGTCTACGATGGCAAGGTCAATATTCTCCCTCTGCAGGACATCGTATGCTGCGGCACCGTCATACGCCTCGAATATGGTAAAGTGCTCCGCTTCAAGGTATATTTTCAGCAGACGAACTATTTCACGTTCGTCATCGGCAATAAGAATATTCGGCATACAGTCACCTCAATGTGGTTTCAGAATTATCTCGCAGATCAAGTATACCGCACCTGACGTGGAAATTAAAGCGATAATATGAGCGTATTTGTTATTTCAGCTCTTCTTTTCTGAATTTGATATAGGATACCGCGATTGTGAGCGCCAGACCAAGCAGAGAAGCGACTGCGGAAACAATAAGATTCTCCGTGCCTGCATCAGCAAGAAGCATAAACGTCTGACCGGCAGGGGTAAACTTCATAAAACCCACGGCCCATTCTTTGGTGATGAGTTCCTGTGCCAGAGAATTGGCACCGAGTAATGCCACGAAATTTACCGCAATGGCTGATCCGAGGTTCTTTGCCAGCATAGAGAGAAAAAAACAGATGCTTGCGAAAGACACCTCAACGAGCGTATAGGCCACGGTGCGCGCGATGACGTCTCTGAAAAAGCAGTTCTCAAAGCCGTTCATTCCCTTTACAGAAAAAGCAAGCACAGCACTTGCGGTCACAGCTGCTATACAGAACATCGCAACGGACAGAGAAAACGAGATGAGCTTGGACAACAAGATCGAGAAACGACTGTTGCCAGCCATGACAGCCGCCTGAAGCCTGCGTTCCTCAAACGCACCGGTTACATGAATGCCCGAGTATATTCCAATGAAGAACAGCAGCAGCGAATTGAAATTATTGCAGCCCTGAAGAAATATATCAAAGCCTGTATATTTGTCCTCGCAGAGAGGAGCAAGCAGCAATAATACCGTGATGGCTGTCAGAGCAAGTCCGATTCCCGGGAACGCTTTTGACGAAAGGGCGTGCTTCATTTCCCATCTGAAAAGATTTTTCATTTTTATTGCCTCCCTAAAAGTTCCATGTAATAATTTTCAAGCGATTTCTCGTGCTTCACCAGAAGCGTTACGAGAACCTTTTCATCAAACAACAGTTTTGCTATATCTTCGGTTGGAACTTCATCGTAAATTTTAATTTCACTGCCGTTACGCTCTATAGGCGTTATGCCGTTTTCTTCCAGCACCCTCATTGCATCGTTGGCCTGCGGGGTTTCCAGACGTACATACGCCGAGCATTTTTCATCAAGCTCTTTCTTTGAGATGCACTCAACTATCCGGCCATGGGATATTATTACATAGTCCGTAACGAGCTGGTAAAGCTCCGCCAGAATGTGGCTTGAGATAACTATCGTGATGCCATCGTCTTCACAAAGGGAACGGAGAAGATTGCGAACATCCACCATGCCCATCGGATCAAGACCGTTCACCGGCTCGTCGAGAATAAGCAGTTCGGGGCTGTTGATCAGCGCCTGCGCTATACCAAGCCGCTGCTTCATTCCGAGAGAGAAGTCCCTTACTTTTTTATGCATAACATCCCCAAGACCTACACGCCGGAGAATCTGTTCGATTTTGCCGTTATCGTTCTGACCAAACAATATCTGCTGCATTTTGAGGTTCTCAAATGCGGTTTTGTTCATCGAAAGTATGGGGCGCTCCACCAGACAGCCCATCTTCTTTCGGCCATCCTCAAGACCCTTTCGGCTCGACTCACCGAACAGCTCCACGCTGCCGCCGTCGGCATATGTAAGACCGGTTATGGCTCTTATGGCGGTGGTTTTACCGGCACCGTTTTCACCGATAAAGCCATAGATTCTGCCTTTTTCGATCGCAAAAGACACATCGCTCAATGCTGTTTTTTCACCGTATGTCTTCCTGAGATTATTTACCCTGAGTATGATATTATCCATAATGCCGGTTCCTTTCTCGTTGGTTGATGACTGGATAATACACCTCCAGTCTTAATTTTTCGCACGAATAACATTAACCGAACATTAATAATGACCATCACCGCAATATGTGCCAAAAACGCACAATCCGCCGGAACGCCGCAACCGCAACGTGTATGTCTGATCAGCTTAATTCGCTGCAGGAAAAACTACTCGATTATGCTTCTTCAGGAGAGGACGTTTCCGTCTGCTCCATAAATCCATTTTTCTGCGGCAATTCAGGTGTTCAGATCTGGTTTTCAAGCGGCATTTTCTCACTGTTCACGGCGGTGTTTTCCAGAAAATTGCCTCACCAAAGGGGAATTTATGAAAATTTCGTAAATTAACAGTGCTGCGCTTCTTATTTCAGATTATTTATGCTATTATATGTTTTAGCTCTTTCCGGGGTAAGGGGGAGCTTCAACCACATAACCGTTACAGGAGACTGATTACATTGGCAGCCACCAGAAAACTTATCGTTCGTGCAGCTGGTGAATCCCGGGTGGGAAATGCCCGCGGCAACAACGAGGACAATATATATTTCAACGGTGACTTTATCACCCCACGTATCATACGGGATCCCTATGCCATCAAGACCGGCGAGGAAGCAGACGTAAACTGTTTTGCCGTGCTGGACGGCATGGGCCGCAACAACACCGGCTCTTTTGCCTCTCTGCTTGCGGCAACCCGTCTGGACGAGGTCATGGACCGCGTGTCCTTCGACACCGCCACCAGTCCCGACGCGGCGGTGCTTGATTACGTACATAACACCAACATTGAAATCCGCGAGCAGATCAAGGAGACCGGCGGAGTGCGCACTGCGTCCACAATGGCACTGGTCATCGTGGAGAACGAAACTGTCCATGCCTATAACGCCGGTGACAGCCGCATATACCTTTTCCGCGACCGTCAGCTCATCCGTCTGACCCGTGACCACGTTTCGGTCAAGGGGCAGCAGAGTGTGGCTCTCAGCGAGGAAGGCGTACGAAACGGCGGCCTTACCAAATATCTGGGCATGCCCGAATCCAGCGGCGAGCTGGAGCCCTATCGTGCAAAGCCCTTCAAGCTGCGTCCGGGAGACAAGATCCTCATCTGCAGCGACGGCATATCCGACTATCTGGACGATGAAATCATCGCGGAATGTCTGAGCAAGCGTAAGGATCCCTTCGGACACACAAGCGAGCTCATCAACCTCGCCATCGCCGAAAACAGCGCCGACAACGTCAGCGCCATCGTGATGGAGGCTCTGGACACCGGCATGAAAGTCACCACAAACATGATCTTCGGTGCCGTATGTTCCCTGGTTATGCTGGTCAGCCTCGTGTTCGGCGGTCTGCTGGGCTATGTGATCGGCGCAGGCAGCACAAACAACGTGGTCGGTTTTGTGGATTATTCCGATTCGGGCAACGATTACAGCTACACCACCATGCCTCCGGCTCCCACAGTGTTTGTTTCCGGTTCTGACGGCGTGGACACAACCTCGGTGGATGTAACCAAATTTCCCACCACCACATATCCGACCACCACAACCACCGCCTATCCGGCCGAGAGCTTTACCGTTGACCAGAAGGACATTACTCTCAAGGTGGGCAAGGAATATACCTTCGGCGTTATCATTTATCCCCTCGACGCCGGTATCCCTCCCGAGGCTATTCACTGGAAGTCCAGCAATCCCGACGTTGCCACTGTAGACGCCAACGGCACTGTTCGAGCCATCAGCCGCGGCAACGCCACCATCACGGCAACCATTCTGGGCAACACTGAAAGCGCCAACCTTGTGCAGACCATCGAGGTCCGCGTCAAGCGCAACTAAAAGAAATCACTTGAGATAACAACGGAGCTGTGTGACCGCAGTGCTGCGGCACCCAGAGCAAACAGGATAAGGAGGGGCCGCGCGACACCGGAATGTTGTGACGGCTGGAAGTATGGCAATTTTCAGAAAGAACCGAAACAAGAAAAAGAACACCTCACCCGCAGCGCCGAATTCTGTCGAGCCGGTTTCTGCGGCGGAATCCGCCTCTTTGCCGGCTGCGGATCAGGCAGCGGAAAGCAGTGACGGCTTCACTCCGGTGCTGGCATTCGGCAGCGAGCCCAAGCCCGCAGCCGATCCCAAACCGGTCAAGAAAGACGACATCGAAGGCGAAGTGGATTCCATCGCCGGCATCTTCGGCAAGAGCAAATCCACCGCCAGCGCGTCCAAAACCACTGAACAGGTGTCGGCCAAGATGAGCGAGGTGCAGAACCGCTGGCTCAGCCGCCGCCGAAAGGCAGTGGAGCAGTCGGCTTCGGTCAAGGAGGCCGCAGAGGTTTCCGGTGACGCGCCGGTCATCGAATCCATGCAGTCGGGTCCGGCGGAAAAGCGTACCCGCGCTGCCCGTCTGGGACACCAGAAGCCGGAGAATCCCGTTTCTCTGGCCTTTGCCGACCTGTCCGGCCGCACCGAACTTGATCCTTTCGAAATCGAGGATGCCACCGACATCTACGGCATCAAGTATCCTGCCTGCTTCAATCCCAACCTTGTGGATTTCTCCGGCAGAGCCATCGACTTTTCCAACTTTTCTCTGGTAGAAAATCTGCGCTGGAGACATATTGAAAACGCCAGTGACATCAACGGAGTGGTCTTCCCCTCCTCCTTTGACGTAAGCAACGCCAACTTCTTCGGCAGAAGTCTGCGCAGCTGCGACTTCTCTGCCGTGTATGCCCTGCGCTGGAAACATCTGGAACCGGCTCAGGACATCGTCGCTGTCAAATATCCTGCCACTTTCGACATTGAGGAAGCCGATTTCAGTTCCCGCAACATCTCCGGCAGCGACTTTTCTCTGGTCAACCGCCTTGAGTGGAAGCACATTGCCAAGGCCGACGATATCCGCGGCATCAGGTATCCCGCCTCCTACGATCCCGCCGATGCTGATTATTCCGACCGGGACATCTCCGGCAGTGATTTCTCGCTGGTAAGCCGTCTGCGCTGGGAGCATATTTCCGGTGCCTCCGGTCTGGAGAATATCATTTACCCCGCTGATTTTGATTTTGAAAACGCCGACTTCCGCGGCATGGACGTTTCCGGCAGTGACTTTACCCGCGCCGCCGCGTTCGGTTATGCCACCATCGGCGGAGCAGCCGATATCCGCAAAATCAAATACCCCGAGTGCTTCGATACAGCCGAAGCCCGTTTTGCCGGCCGTGATATCTCCGGCAGCAACTTCTCCCGTGTCCCTTCACTGAGATGGGCGCACATCAAAGACGCCGCCGACATCACCTCGCTGGTTTATCCCCCTCAGTTCGATATCGACGAGGCGGATTTCACCGACCGCGATATCGATTATTCCGATTTCTCCCTGCTGCCCGGTTTCAATTGGGACAGCATCCGGCTTGCCGACAGCCGTGAGGGCGTAATGCTGCCGCTTTCCTTTGTCGTACCCAGGAACTCCGACGAGGACGTGCAGGGAGCCATGCTTATCACCTTGCTCAAGCTGTATCGCCGCGAATATGGCAGCTCCCTTGACGTGAGCAAGTTCTATCAGGAAGTCGGAGGCC
>JAZUPE010000061.1:0-7846 GCA_045605025.1 Acutalibacteraceae bacterium | reverse complement strand
GTGCAGGGTATGCGCTGGGAGTACATAGCAGGCGCAACCGACCTGAGCGGCATCAAGTACCCCGCCACCTTCGACATAGAGAATGCCGACTTCTCCGGCCGTGATATTTCCGGCAGTGACTTCTCCCTCGTGCAGGAGCTGCGCTGGGAGCATATCAAGAATGCCGCCGCCATAAGCCATATCATCTACCCCCGCGACTTCGACCTGGAGAATGCTGATTTCCGTGGCATGGACATCTCCGCCAGTGACTTTACCCGTGCCGAGAGCTTCTCATATAAATGTATAGCAGGAGCAGCGGACATTCGCAGCATCAAATATCCCGCCTGCTACGACAGCTCCACCGCCCGCTATGACGGACTGAACATCAGCGGAAGCAACTTCTCCCGTGTTGCCTCTCTGCGCTGGGCGCATATAAAGAACGCCTCCAATATCACCCGTCTGGTCTATCCGCCTCAGTTTGATATTGACGAGGCAGATTTCACCGACCGCGACATAGACTATTCCGATTTCTCCCTGCTGCCCGGCTTTAACTGGAACAGTATCCGCCTTGCCGACAGCCGTGAGGGAGTTATGCTCCCCCTGTCCTTTGTGGTGCCTAAAAACACCGACGAGGACGTACAGGGCGCCATGCTCATCACCCTGCTCAAGCTGTACCGCCGCGAGTTCGGCAGTGCCCTTGACGTTTCCCGTTTCTACCACGACATCACCGCTCTCTATCCGGGCATTGAGGATGCCAAGGCAGCTGAGCTCATTGACGCTGCCACCGCCCGCCTTGAGCAGCCCGACGGCAGACGTGTCGTGGAGCTTATGGCCCGTGAGGCTCATGTGGGCGACAAGCTCTTTATGACCAAACTGGGCTTCAAGCTGCTCTATGCCTCCCGCGGTCCTCAGGGTACCGAGCGTATCCTGCGCGAAGCATTTACCGGCCTTTTCGGCAAACGTGAGCGTGAACGATTTGAGCAGCGTCTTGCCGACCTGCGCCGCGGTAAATATCTTTCCGCCGCCGAGCTGGAGGAAATCGGCTTTGAACCGGAACTGGAGCCCAAGGCCGAACGCAGTGTAGCGGTTTCCGAGCCGGAGATTGCAGAGCCGGAGATCATTGAAGAACAGCCCGCAGAGGAGCAGCCTGAACTGACCGTTCTTGCCGAGGCAGTGGAAGCAGCTCAGCCGGAGGAACCCGCCGCTGAACCGGAAGCAGAGGAGCCTGCTGATGTGGCAGAGCAGCTGAAGATTCAGGTCCCCGAGGGTTCGAAGGTGTTCACCTTCGGTCACGTGCAGATGGACGAACTGCCGGTCAGCAGCGAAGCCTTTGAGCTGCCTGAGGTTCAGGAAACAGCAGAGGACAGCGACGCTGTCATTCTGCCGCCTCCCGCAGCACAGCCCGTACAGCCCGCGGAGCAGCCTGCCGGACAGGCTGAACAGCCCACGCCCCTCGTTCCCGACGATTTCGATCCTGCAAAGTTCACTCCCAAGCCCGTTGATCTGGGTAAGCTGCGTCAGAAGCGCGTCGCCGCCGCCAAAAAGAGCGAGCAGCGCAAGGAGCGCATCACCGACGAGGAAAAAGCTATCCGCACCGGCGTGATGGGCATGCTGCTGTATATCCACCAGAACATCTGCGAGGAACAGCTGACCAACTCCGAGCTCTATTCGGAGTTCATGAAGATCTATCCCGGTTCCGCTCCCAGAGAGGCTGCCGCCATGGCACAGTTCGCCTCCGATACCCTCGCCGGAACCAGCGCCGAAACAAGAGCCAAGCTGTTCATGTTTGCCTCCCGCGCTCCGGGAGCCATCAAGCGCAAGCTGCTTGACTTTGTCTACAACGAATACGTCTACAAGCTGTCCGACACCGCCGACGAGGAGATATTCCGCGACTTCCTGCGGGCTATCTGCGACACGCTTTTTGAGGATTCCCCCGAGTACGAATACTCCTCCTATCTGCGTTCCCGCGACATTCTCAAAGACCCGCCCCTGCGCCGCGAGGCCAGCTACCGCCGCATCTCCTTTGAGGGCGGTCTGGGCAAGGTCAACCTGTACGCCAACGACAGATATCCCTTTGAGCGCACCCTTGAGCAGGTGGGCTTCCAGCACTTCACCTTTGACGCCATCAAGAACAGCCTGCTCATCGAGGTCAGCGACAGCCGCTATTACGAAGATCTGGAGAACATGGTCTACCGCGAGAGGGAGCCCGGACTGCTGCAGTTCATCGTCATCGACACCCCCATGGGCTACCTCTATCTGGAAAAGCGCTGCGTGGAAAGATGGCAGGTGGACGACCGCGACGTGTGGGCAGCAGCCGAGCGAAATATGCTGGGCGTTGATATCCGCACCAGATATTCCTTTGCTTCCAGCGAGTTCTCCTCCTTCCGCTATATCCAGAACAATCTGGCTTCCTACGTATTGTGCATGCCCGACCTGCTGCACGAGATTTCCTGCGGACAGGATCTCATCATTTCCATGCCCTGCCGCGAGATCGTCTATATTGATTACTATGACTTCGCCGCCATCAAGAAGATGCTGGAGTTCGGTTCCCGTTATGACTGCACTCTCATCATCAACGGCGAGGAGTTTGAGCATCCCTTCTCCTCCGACGTGTTCATCTATCATGCCGACACCGGCGTGATAGACCGCGTCAACGACGAAACCTATATCCTGCTGGGTGATTCCGTTGCCCGCCGTCAGGTGCTCAGCTCGGTGCTGCCCCTGAACATCGACTTCAACGCCGAAAAGCTGGTCTCACCCCAGACCACCGACGATGTGGTGGCGGTCAGCGAGGAGCAGTGTCTGGTGCAGGAGGCTGTATTCACCCTGCTGCGAGTTTATTCGGAAATGAACGGCGACCGTGATTACACCATTCCCCAGAACGTACTCATGGGCATCGTGGACGAGCTGTTTATCACCTTTGACGCCGTCTATCCCCCTGCCCGCGGACGGGAGCAGCCCGATCCCATGGATCACCTGCCCGAGATTGCCATGATGGCTGCCCGCGGCGGCAAGACCATCTGCTGGCTGCTGGTGCAGGCGCTGCAGTATCTGTGCGGCGACATCAAGTACGAAACCCCCACCAGCGGACACATCCGCCAGACGGTGGTGGAAACCATCTACGGTGACAACGCCAACGCCGTGTGGCTCAACTGCGCCACCGCTTCCGATTTCACCAAGCGCCTTGAGGCGGTCAAGAAGTATTTTGAAAAGCCCGTGGACAACCATCACCTGATGATCCTCGATTCTCAGGTGGAGGTGGCGATGCACGTGCTGACCATGCTGTTCCATCAGTTCGGACGCAGATACGCTCTGGGTCAGGTCAGACGGCACATCATCAAGGCCGTGCCCGATATGTTCTTCACCTACGAGCTCAACCAGAGCGCGTGGCTGCCCGCTCCCGGCGAGGACGTGGACGTTGACGCCCAGTCGCTGGGTATGATCTTCCGCGGCTTTGACCGCGCCACTCAGGAGCGCATGCTGTCCACCTTTGCCGACGCCATCGGTGACCACGATCTGTCCGAGGGCGGCTGGCCTCTGCTCTACTTCATCAAGTTCGTCAAGTACGCCTATCTTGATCCAGTGGAGATGGTGGAGCGCTACTTCATCAGCCGCAGCCGCCTGATCCCGTCCCAGACGGTGCTCAAGCAGCTCTATTACAAGGATCTGAACAACGAGTTCGTCAAGCATTCCCGCAAGGCGGGCTATACCGAATCGCCCATTTTCAACGATGCCTTTGACGAGCGCATCGTCAGCGACCGCATCCGCACACCCATCGTCACCGACGAGCCTTTTGACGAGATGCTTGGGTTGGGCGATATGCCCGAACTGAACGATCCCGTGGAGCTGCTGCCCGAGCGTCAGTCCGCTGTGCCCGGCATTCAGAAGCCGGATATCCAGCTCACTCCCGTGGAGCCGGGCTATCTCGAGAAGAAACTCAGCTTCGTGCTGGAGGATCTTGATCCCCAGACCGGCAACGCTCTGCGCGACGCCGCTCACTACGTCACCAAGGTGTTCCACGTGCCCGAGGTCATGTTCAAAGCCAACGACGACCTTGAGTGCGAGCTGCACTACGGAATAATCCGCTCCGTTGAGTCCATCACCACCCTGCGTTCCTTTGCGTGGACACTGGCTGAACTGGTGCTGGGCGCCGGACGGGATATGCGCGACGTAAACGAAGCCGACATCCGCAAGACGGTGGAGACGGTCATGGAAAACCACAACCTCCACTACAAGACCGGAACCAAATATTTCAATACCCTCTGCTCCATGCCTCTGGACGACGGAATGTATATTCCCTGCCAGCAGGAGTATGTGTTCTTCGCTCAGGAGCTGATGCCCGAGGTGCGCCTCGCCAGCCTGTTCAGCCTGCAGAACGAGCTGACCCAGCTGGCTCCGGCAATGAAGCTGACCTATGATATCCTGCGCGATCTCAAGAAAGGCGAGATCATGCCTCCCAAGGGCGTGCTCTTTGACGTTCTGTGCGCATGGAGTGCCTACTGTTTCGCTTCCAGCGCGGCATTTGAGGTCTCCAAGGGTCCGCAGATGTACAACTACAGTCAGATCGACCGATAAACCCGACGGCGGCAGATGTGTCCTTTCGCATCTGCCGCCTGTTGCTTATTGATGATTAAGAGGATAATAATATGCTGAAAGACAGAACCCTTAAGTCGATACTGGAAGATCCCGTGCTCGCCGATATCGCGCCCGACGCCATAAGCAAACGGGATCTGTCCGTGGAGGAATTCTACAACTGGACGCTGCAGGAAATCGCCGACAGGATGGGCTGGCGGTCGCTGGAGCGAGGTTTTGCCCGACTGTACAAAGCCGCCGCCCGTGGGGATTACTACAATAAGCTGTATTCCCCGGAGGAATGCGCCGATGCTCCGGAAAAGGAAAACACCAACTTCGTTTACTTTCCGTCGGACAACCCTGTTGCGGACAGCCGACCCTTTATTCTTCTGGTGCCCGGCGGCGGTTTCTACAACGTCTGGAACCTGACCGAAGGCTGGCCGGTGGCACAGCAGTTCAATGAACTGGGATACCATGTGTTTATCCTGACATATCAGGTGTATATCAACGGCGCGGCGGTCAAGGCCATGGACGACATGGCGCGTGCCATGGAAATAATCGCGTCACGCAGGGACGAATTCCGCGTCGATCCCGATAGATACATCACCTGCGGATTTTCCGCCGGCGGCTATATCGTCTGCCTCTGGAACACAGAGAAAGGCTACACCGCCTTTGATCTTCCAAAACCTGAAGCCTGCTTCCCCGTTTATCCCGTAACTTCCTACCGTATCATGGATGCCGATGAATGGGATGAAAGGGAGGACAAGGACGAATTTGCCCGCTTCGGTCTTGGCTGCACCATGCAGGAAGCCTGCAACAGCTGCTTTGAGATCCCGCTGCACGTCGAGGGCTTCCCGCCCACCGCCATCTTCGTAACCGAAACCGACGAGATGGTTGATCCGGAACATTCCAGACAACTTGCAAACGCCCTGACAAATGGCGGGATCCCCTGTCGTCTGGAAGTGGGTGAGACGGGCGGACACGGGTTTGCCGACGGCACGGGAATGTGCATGGAGGGCTGGACCGGCAGAGCCGTACAATGGTATGAACAGCTGAAATAAGCATCAGACAATCATAACGCGAACAATACTGAGAGGACACGCTTATGGAAAAGATTTTCCGAGCCGCCAACCCCGTAATCTACTCCGATTTTCCCGACCCCGACATCATCCGCGTGGGCGATACCTATTATATGGCCAGCACCACCATGCACTTCATGCCCGGCTGCGATATCCTGCGTTCCTATGACCTCATCAACTGGGAGCTGCTGGATCAGGTGTACGATTCCCTTGAGGATAACGACGCTCATAACATGGTGGGGGATAAGAATATCTTCGGTCAGGGAATGTGGGCACCCTCTCTGTGCCACCACAACGGGAAATTCTACCTCAACTTCACCGCCAACGACACCAAAAAGACCTACCTGTTCTCTGCAGATAAAGCTGAAGGACCGTGGCAGAGGCACGATATCGAGGGGTTCTATCACGACAGCTCCCTGTTCTTTGACGACGACGGCAGCGTCTACATCGTTTACGGCAATACCACCCTCTGGCTCACCCAGCTCAGCGAAGATCTTTCCGGCCCCAAGCCGGGGGGACTGCACCGCGCCATCATCGAGGACGACAAGGGCATTCCGCTGGGCTACGAAGGTTCCCATATGTACAAGCATGACGGCAGATACTACGTCTTTACCTGCCATATGCACTCCCGCGACGGCGGACGCAAGACCGAGGACTGCTTCATTGCCGACTCCCTTGACGGCGAGTTCAAGGGTAAGTGCATCATCAACGACGACATGGGTTACCATGGTTTTGGCGTAGCACAGGGCGGCATGGTGGACACTCCGGACGGCCGCTGGTTCTGCTTCATGTTCCACGACCGCGGCGCGCTGGGCAGAGCACCTGCGCTGATGCCCATGACCTTTGACGGCGAAGGCTATCCCGTGGTGGGCATCGACGGCAGGCTGCCGATTGAAGCTCAAAACACCTCCACCCGCCCCGAACACATCTACGCACCCCTCAACGGCAGCGATGATTTTTCCGCCGGACAGCAGAACGCCGGCAGAAACGGACTTAATCGCTTCTGGCAGTTCTCACACAACCCCGATAACGCCCTCTGGTCGGTCTCTGAGCGGGAAAACGCTCTGCGTATCCGTACGGGCAAGCTGTCGGCGGGACTTTCGCAGGCACGCAACGTACTCACCCAGCGCATGACCGGCCCTGACTGCGCCGCCGAGGTCACCGTGGACGGAACTCAGCTCAAAGACGGCGATTTTGCCGGACTGTGCGCCTACGAATGCTGCTTCGGCTTTGTGGCTCTCACACGTGAGGAAGGGAAATATTACCTCGTCATGCGGGCAAAACCGGCAAAGAACGACACCTTCTTCGGTGACTTTGATTACGACGCTCCCGGTGAGGAATACTCGCGGATTCCCGTGGATTCCCCCGTGGTCACTCTGCGTCTGGAGGCGGAGTTCGACGATATGTGCGACCGCTCGGAGTATTTCTACCGCGACGGCGGCGAGTGGAAGCAGATCGGTATCTCCCACCAGCTCAACTTCAAGATGGACTACTTCACCGGCTGCCGCTTCGGGCTGTTCTGCTATTCCACAAAAGAAACCGGCGGCGCGGCGGATTTCCTGCGGTTCAAGTTTCTTGGCAGGCGCTCCGAAGTGTAGCTGCGTTATACATAGGAAAGTAAAAGGTGAACCAGATGAAAAAACAAAACAGCAGTCCGGAGAGCGTGCATGCCGTACACATCATATTTGCTGTTGTTTACGTGCTGATTGCCGCTGCGTGCATTTATATGAAGCTGATCGGAACAGGCATTGTGACATTACTGATTTCCGCAGTAACAGTGATAATTCCCGAATTGATACGCAGAGATAAGCCGGTGAGCGAATCCGTAGGGAGGCTGTATCATTCACTGGCTCTGTTGTACTTCAGCATGTCAGCAGTCAGCTTTATAAGCATAGCTCAGATGTATAAAGTGTACGTTGGCATTATGTGGGGCTTTTTGTGGCTGATTTGCGGATTCATCAGAATTAAGAATCACGATAAAACCCGTCTGAATCAATAGCATAAGACACCGGATCCGGATAAATGTGCCGTGGCGGCACTGTACCATGATGCGTCAGAGATCCTGACCGGCGACCTGCCGACCCCCATCAAGTATTACAACCCGGATATCAAGGAAGCCTATAAACAGGTGGAGCGGATCGCAGGCAACCGGCTTTTGGACATGCTTCCGCCTCAGCTTCGCAAAAGCTACGAACATCTGGTGCTGGAAGACGAAG
>JAZUPE010000060.1:0-6695 GCA_045605025.1 Acutalibacteraceae bacterium | reverse complement strand
TATTCTTCTTCCAGCAGTTTTCTTAATGCCGCAAGACGCGGGTCAGGCTCGCTCAGTTCGCAACCGCACTGGCTGTTATTGAGGTTGCACCCGCACTTCGGGCACAGCCCTTTGCAATCCTGCTTGCACAGATATCCGGTCGGCGCCTCCAGAAGAATGTCCTCCCGGGCAATCTCATCGAATTCGACGCGATAATCGGGAGCGAAGACGATCTCCTCCGAAGTATCATTCTCCGGCTCAACACCGGAAACGATATGCTCAAATTTGAAAGTCATGGGCTGGCTCGAAAGTTCGAGACAGCGGTCACACTCTCTGGTGTAGCTGGCCTCGGCGCGATATCTCAGCATGACCACGCTGCCGTGATTCTCAACGGTGCCGGTAATCTTCACCGGATCGGCAAACGGCTTGACGCCGTAAACCTCTTCGTCTGACAAATCCAGCGACAGGTCGATAGGGAGAATAAATCCCTCCTGCTGGAAAACCTGTTTAAGGTCAAGCTGCATAGCGCACCTCATAATCACCCCGTTGGAAATACAACGGAGCAACAATCACTCATAATATTATAAGTATGACAAACGTATTTGTCAATCACATTTTAAAAAATGATGAATTTTGTCCGAATTATTTCGTTCAGATAAGCTCGACAATGGCAGACACATCAGTGGGAAGGTCGGCAGCGTCGGCAGAGACGGAGAAAACAAAAGTGATACCGGTCTGCTCGGCAAGAGGAGCAACCTTCTTGATGAAGGCAGAGAACTGCTCCATATCGCGTCCGCCGATCTTGAGAGTGGAGTCTACCAGAACGTCGGTGATGTCATAGTTGCAGGCGCACAGGCCGCTGATGAAGCCGTAGAAAGCGTCAAAACCGACAATGCCGTAGTCCTCGATGTTGATAAGACGGCACTTGTGATCTACGTCGTAGGTCAGGGTATCACCCTTTTCGACGCAGACGACATTGCCCTTGGAAACCTTAACAGCGTCGTGAGCAAGAGCGATCAGCTTCTTGGTTTTGCCGCTGCCCTTGTTGCCGGCGAGAAATTTTATCATGTTGATCTCCTCCAAGTATGTGTTAGTTATATTTTGGTTCGACAGACTGAAAGGACGAAACGCTGATTACTCAGCGAGACGTGCCTCCAGTTCAGCCTTCTGGCTCTCATAGCCCGGCTTGCCGAGCAGAGCGAACATGTTCTTCTTGTATGCCTCGACACCGGGCTGATTGAAGGGATTGACGCCGAGAACGTAACCGGAAATGGCGCAGGCCTTCTCGAAGAAATAGATGAGATAGCCCAGATCGCTTTCGTTCCATGTGTCGATACGCAGTGCGATGTTGGGTACGCCGCCGTCCACATGAGCCAGAACGGTGCCGGCAAATGCCTTCTTGTTGACCTCGTCCATGGTCATGCCAGTCAGGAAGTTCAGACCGTCTACGTTAGCGGGATCGTCCTCGATAACGCGCTGCTGCTTGGGCTGCTCGAAAACGCATACGGTCTCGAACAGGATGCGTGCGCCGTCCTGAATATACTGACCCAGAGAATGCAGATCGGTGGAGAAAATTGCGGATGCGGGGAAGATGCCCTTGGTATCCTTGCCTTCGCTCTCGCCGTAAAGCTGCTTCCACCATTCGTTCATCATCTGGAAAGCGGGCTCATAGGAAACCAGCAGCTCAGTGGAGAAGCCGGCTTCATAAAGTGCGTTGCGCACTGCAGCGTATTTGTAGCAGGGATTCTTCTCGATATCGGTGTCGCACAGCTCGTTCTGAGCCAGACGGGCACCTTCCATCAGCTTGTCGATGTCAACACCGGCAGCGGCGATGGGCAGCAGACCGACAGCGGTCAGAACGGAGAAACGTCCGCCGACGTTGTCGGGAACGACGAAGGTCTCGTAGCCCTCGGTGGTGGCAAGAGCCTTCAGAGTGCCCTTTGCACGGTCGGTGGTGCAGTAGATACGCTCACGGGCGCCGTCCTTGCCGTAACGCTCCTCCATGTACTTCTTGAAAGCACGGAAAGCGATGGCAGGCTCGGTGGTGGTGCCGGACTTGCTGATCATGTTGACCGAAACACGCTTGCCCTCGCACAGCATGAACAGCTCGTTGAGAGCGTCAGAGCTGATGTTGCAGCCGGAGAAGAAAATCTGAGGGCCGCCGTTGGTAGCGAGGTTGTAGTTGGGGCTCTTGAGATATTCGATAGCTGCGCGGGCTCCCAGATAGGAACCGCCGATGCCAATAACGACCAGCACATCGCTGTCACTGCGGATCTTGGCGGCAGCCTGCTTGATGCGGGCGAATTCTTCCTTGTCGTAATCGGTGGGCAGATTGAGCCAGCCGATGAAATCATTGCCCAGACCGGTACCGTTGTGCAGCTGCTCATGCGCGCTGGCGATGCGGGGCTGCATTGCGGAAACCTGCTCTCTGGTTACGAAGCGTTCAGTGTAACGGGTGTCTATACGAACTGCCATTATTCTGGCCTCCTATTCAGTCTTTCTAATATATTACAATAAACGGTGTGATATTTCAATAGAGCAAATGTTAATTTGTGTGATTGCAACGATAATTATTCAGCTTTTTGAGAGTAAATGCTGTTATACGAACAATCTGCGCTTGAGCTCGTCCATGAGCCGGGGTTTACGGCTGATGTAGAACAGCAGCAAAGCAAGGAAAAGCAGAGGTACGATGGCGTAGATGCTCCATCTGATGGGGGAGAGGAATCCCTGACTGATGTCGATGATTAACTCCAGCCCAAGGATGAAAATACCCACGCAGACACACAGCAGAGCGGCTTTTGTCAGCGGTCTGAGGTTCTTTGCCCGGATAATAGCCGCGAAGGCACAGGCAAGCAGACAGGTCGCGCCGACAATGGGAATACCCAGATGGGTGCACCATTTCCAGTTGTCAAGCTGAAAAGCTATTACCGCAAGAAAACCGGCAACAGCGGCAAAATCAACAACAATATGCAGGTAGGTGTTCAGCTTCGGGAAAACAATGGGCATCAGTGTGCACACACCCAGCAGCATACCTGCACCCAGCACGATTATCGACCAGGTGAGGTGGAACGGCTGGTTGCCGGTCAGCAGGTCGATTACAACCGTAGCACCAACGGGCAGCAGGAGAAACATGAACACTATCCATGCAAGTTCTCTGCGGTTGAGTCCTTGTATCTGTCTTTCAACGGCGCTTGGATAGGGCCGCTCGGCGCTGGATTCTCCGGCCTGGTTGGGATTTATGACTACGGTATTGCACAGCGGGCAGATTTTTTCCGAATCGGCCAGCTTTACTCCGCATTCAACGCAGTAGGACATTATTCCATCAGGCTCCTTTCACTCATATTGCTTTCGATGGTCACGGGGATACCGTCCTCAACCAGTCGGGTGAAAAAGCCCCGTTCAACGTCGGATTCGCGCAGCGTGCGGGTAAAGTTGACATACAGCTTGCCTTTGTAGCTGACCGCGCTGCTCATGACCCTGTTCTGAAAAAGCGGACCCAGCTGGAAATCAAGCCGTTCCACGTATTTCTCCATTTCCTCCGGCAGTGACACGACTCCCAGGTTGGATATAGTTGAGGTAGTCTGCACGTCGCCCGTCGCGCGGTAAACAATCTGCAGAATCATTATCTTCACAAACAGCGGAACCATACGGATAAGAGGATTGGTTTCCGCCTGCACGTTGGCAGTGAACTTGGCACGCAGATGCTGGGGAGTAGTCTCAAGACCCATCTGGTGCTGGACTATTTTCGCTGTTTCGGCAAGACTGTATTCACCGTATTTGCGCTCAATTCCCGGGTTGACGTAAGAGGAGAAATTGCGCACGGTGGACGAGCCGAATATTCTGCGCAGGTTGACCGGAATACAGATCTTGATAGGCTGCTTCCGGCGGGATTTCACGCGGTCACGCCGCTGAATGTCTGCAATGCTCTGGATAAGCACCGCGCAGAGATAATGAGTTACCGAAACACCCAGTTCCTTAGCCCGGCGGACAATCGCGTCCGAGTCAATGATACCGGTGGTGATATTCATGAACTCCTTGTGCTCCTTGGTACCGCGGAGATGATAGGCGGTGGATTCACCACGGGCAAGAGGCACCTTGCCGGCGAATTTCGGGAAGCTGTCCTCCAGCTCCTCGGGACGGGGACGCTCCGAGCAATCCATTATGGTAGCGCCGCGGGGAATATCCGCACCGTAACGCAGGCGCAGGTATTCAGCCACCAGCGTCTTGAGGAAGCACATTCCGCCCGATCCGTCGGTGAGGACGTGGAAAAACTCAAGCGCTATGCGGCACTTGTAATATCTGACGCGGAAAAGAAAACGGTTGTTTTCCTTCTTGTTGACCGGCAGACAGGGATTGGCAACGTCCAGCGTGACCGGAGGTATGCCCTCTACGTGTTCAAGATAGTGCCAGAAAAAGCCCCTGCGCACACGTACCGCCATGGTTGGGAAACGCTTGACGGTAGAGCGCAGTGCCTCCTCGAGGGTTTCCTTGTCCACTTCCTCGGTCAGTGTCGCGCACAGACGGAACATAGCCATCCATGACCGGTTGCTCATTACCGGGTATATGGTGGCGGCGTTATCCAGTCTGTACCACTTGCGCCTTTTCTTGCTTTGTTTTTTTTCTTTAGCCATACACGGACCTTTCTGTGTTGTTTTGCCATATAGCTATTTGAAATAATATATCATATTTTGCCCTTTATTGCAATATTTCGTGCCGCGGTGAAGGGGATAAAAAATCAGTCGGGGTGACGGAGTTTTCCGCCGTCCCCGACTGAAAATGTGTGCGAGTGAAACGGCCGTTCAGATAATCAAGCTGTCCGGCGCGTCAATCAGAAGGACGAGATGATATGCTCGTTGAATATGATCTCATACATATCAAGTTCCATGATTTCCAGAGTGCAGTCAATGTATTCAATATCCTCAAAGTCAATCTCGTAAAGGTCGTATTCCGTGCATTCTACGGGATAATAGAAACTGCCTGCAACGGGTATATATTCAACCACATACTGATAGAATTCATCAGTGCCGTTGGCAGTGAAATTATCCATAGTAATGTAGAGGGGCATTCCGGTGGAGTTCCTGATATACAGGTTCATAAATACGCTGTCTCCGTCTGTACGGAGCGGATCAAGAATAACGGTAAGACCGTCGCTGTCAAGAATCACATTCTCGCCTTCAATCGGCACGCGTTCAGGAGAGGGAATATCCTCTGGAGAACAGCCGGTCGGGAACATACTGAAGATTTCGCTGAAATAGTAGCCGTCAATATCGTCGCGGGAATATACCTGCAGTTCGGCAGTGAACTGGTCAATCTGCTCGATGCCGCACAGATTGAGAACATCATGATCCAGAGTGACATAGGCATAAAAACGGGAGCCGGGAGCAACAGTCAGGAAACAATGCGGGTCTATTGCCCAACGGTTGATGGAGGTGTCTATCAAAGTGAATTCAAGATATTCGTTCGTCCTGTTCGCGATATAGAAGATAAATCCTGCAGTGCCGAGGGTATCATTCATGGATGCGTCCATAACGACAAAGGAAATGTCGTCGTCATCAACGACCACCATCTCGTTCGGGGTGTGATTGCGTTCGGGAATAACGATTTCGTCGTCAGTCAGACCGGAGGGGTAGAGTGTAAAGACTTCGTTCAGAAGCGGGTCAGCGGAATAGTTATACGCGTCGCAAACCTCCATCAGAAAGGAAACGCGATCCGCAGAGGTTATTATATGACCGTTCATTGTGCCGCTGCCCAGCACAATTTCCTCAACACAGCTTTCGCCTGAATCAATGCAGGAGAACCACGATGAGGTGCTGGTCCAGCCGTTAACGGTAACGTCGCCGCAGTAGAAGTCCAGTTCCTTGTCGGAATGGTTTTCATACTTCAGATTAATCGTACAGACATTCGCAGTGTCATCGTACTCGATTGAGGTTACAGTGATGGCAAAGTCCTCGTCCTCGTGAATGGTGTGCTCGCCGGTATCGTTTGTGACTGCGGGCGGATTCTGCTCTGTTGTCTGGGTGGGTTGCGTCTGGCTTCCCTGATCGCTTCCGGAGTCCGCGATGGACTCGATTGTGCAGGAGCAGAGCGTCATGCTCAGCAGTACGCACGCAAGAAACAATGCGAGTTTTTTCATGTAGACATCTCCTTTTTTCTGGGTTCACACTGACTATACACTTTATTGGATTAATCTGTCGATGTGTTGCGGGAATATGACGGTCAGGGGTTCAGCAGTTTCTGTACAGACTCAACCTCGTTTTCCCATCCGGGCATATCAAGGTACTGATAGGAATAAATCATAAAGCCTTCGGCGTTGATGGCTCCACCGCGCAGACATTCTATCTGCTCAGCGATATCCCGTTCACTCTGCTGCCATTTACCGCCGTCCGCGGTTCCGGCAGCCTTGTACAGCGCAAGACCTATGTACAGGTCGATGTCGCTGCGGGTTATCATGCTTCTCCACTCCGCACAGCGTACGGCAAAGGGCGCGATTGTGTTGTCGAAGGTCCAGTATACCTGCGGGCAGATATAGTCGATGTAACCCGGGCTGGAACACCATTTGTAAACATCCGCACCTATGCGCAGGCAGTTGCCGATATTGCCCTGCGGGCTTATTCCGAACCGGCAGTCGGGATCGGCCTTTTTCACTGCCGCGTAGGAATCGCGAATGAGAGTGTTTACGTTTTCCGTGCGCCACTCAAGCAGTGTCATGGTGCCAC
>JAZUPE010000059.1:0-18707 GCA_045605025.1 Acutalibacteraceae bacterium | reverse complement strand
ACAAGACCCTGCGCGGTCCCCGCGGCGGTATGATTCTCTGCCGTGAAGAGTATGCCAAGGCCATCGACAAGGCCATCTTCCCCGGCACTCAGGGCGGTCCCCTCATGCACACCATCGCCGCCAAGGCCGTGTGCTTCGGTGAGGCTCTCAAGCCCGAGTTCAAGACCTATGCCCAGAACATCGTTGCCAACGCCGCAGCTCTGGCTGACGGTCTGCTCAAGCGCGGCGTCAAGCTGGTTTCCGGCGGCACCGACAACCACCTGATGCTGCTCGACCTGCGCGACACCGGCATCACCGGCAAGGAGCTGGAGCATCGTCTGGACGAGGTTTACATCACCGCCAACAAGAACACCATCCCCAACGAGCCCCTGAGCCCCTTCGTAACCAGCGGTCTGCGCATCGGAACTCCCGCTGTCACCACCCGCGGTCTGAACACCGCTGACATGGATGTCATTGCCGAGTGCATCGCCATGACCATCAGCGACTTTGAGAACAGCGCCGATGCTATCCGCGCCAAGGTCACTGCTCTGCTCAAGGCCTATCCCCTGTACGAATAATTAAAATATAAAAAATCACAAGCTGCCGCAGCTCAAAGACCGCTGTCTTATGTTCTGCGGCAGCCTTGGTAATTTCCGGAGGTCTGATTATGGCGGTATTCACCGGCAGTTTTCTTTCGGTCGAGCTGGGACGGCAGAATTCCGTCTCGGTCATCCTGCCCCACGACATAATGGACGAGCCCGCTGGCGGTTTCCCTGTGCTGTACCTGCTTCACGGCGGTGCCGAGGACAGCCGCACATGGCTCTACCGCAGCAACATTGAGCGCTACGCCATGGAGCGCGGTCTGTGCGTGGTCATGCCCGACGCGGGTATGTCCTACTTCACCGACCTGCCCAGCGGAGAGCGCTACCTGACCTACATCTCCCGCGAACTTCCCCAGATAATGAACGCCATGTTCCGCATTCCCTCGGGACGGGAAAAGTCTTACATCGGCGGAGCTTCCATCGGCGGCTACGGTGCCCTCAAGTGCGCCATTGCCCGTCCGCAGCAGTACGCGGGCTGCATCGCTCTGTCGCCTATCGCCGATCTCAACCGTATCATCGTGCGGGAGTGCAACGACGGCCGCCGTCAGTTCTGGAAGAGCATCTGCGGCGAGGATATGCGCATGGAATCCAACGTGGACCTGTTCCATATGATGGAGGAAGCCGGCGAACAGCTTTCTGTTTCCTTCCCCCGCGTCTACTTTGCCTGCGGCAAGCAGGACGAAGCCTTCGATGACAACCTGCGGCTGAGAGAAGCCTTCAACAACCTGCGCATCGACTTTACCTTTGAACAGGCCGGAGCCGGACACGACTGGGATTTCTGGGACGTTGCCCTGCAGCGCGGTCTGGACGTAATCTTCGGCAAGCCGGAGAGATAATGAACGATCCCGCGGAGCATATTTTCAGATCGGAACGGGATGAGGTGCCCTGGGAGCGGCTGGTATCCACCTACGGGTGGGCATCGGAGTTTCCCGCGCTGCTTGAGCGTGTCTCATGCGGAACTGCTGACGAAGCTTTGGGTGCGCTGGATACGCTTGCAGGTGAGATAGAGCATCAGAATACGCTGTGGCCGTGCACGCCATTTGCGCTGGTATTTCTTGTGCGGGAGCTGGAAAAGGCTTCGATGCAGCCGGACAGCCGCGCTGCATGCAGGATCCTTGAAATTCTGACCGTTATTGCGGAGGTGTGCGCGTGGGCGTTCAGTCTGGAACACGCCGAACCGCTGCCCCGTTTTGCCGACATGCTGGACGAAAGGTATCTGCCGCTGTCCACAGAAAAAGAATCGCTAACCGAGGAGGACTTCGGCTTTTCCGACGAGCTGTTCTTCAGTTTCTACCATTATTCCTATGAAGTGCTCAGAACCGCTTCGGACATATGCAGGCAGCCGCGCAGCGGCGAACTGCAGTGCGCGGTGGAGCTGTTTCTTGATGCCCTCGGCGGGTGCGCCGGGAGCTGAATAATTCAACCTGATCGGAGGTGACCGACGTGTCCGTATCCCCTCTGGCTGACCGTATGCGCCCGCGCACCGTCGAGGACGTTGTCGGTCAGCGCCATCTTTTAGCACCGGGCGCGGCTCTGCGCGCCATCATCGATTCCGGACAGATTCCCAGCATGATCTTCTACGGTCCGCCGGGAGTGGGCAAGACCACCGTTGCCGGAATCATCGCCGCCGGCACCAACAAGCGCCTGCATCGTCTCAACGGTACCACCGCGTCCACCAAGGACATCAAGGCGGTGCTGGACGAAATCGGTTCCATCATGGCGCCGGGCGGAATCCTTCTGTATCTGGACGAGATCCAGTACTTCACGAAAAAGCAGCAGCAGACGCTGCTTGAGTTCATCGAAAACGGCGATGTCACCCTTATCGCCTCCACCACGGAGAATCCGTATTTTTACGTTTACGGAGCCATTCTAAGCCGGTCCACGGTCTTTGAATTCACTCCCGTTTCACCCGACGAGGTGGAGCAGGCGGTGGAGCGTGCCTTTGCGTATATGGCAGAGGAAAAGGGCGAGGAGATTGTTCCGGAGGAAGGCGTGTGTGCCTACATCGCTCAGGCATGCGGCGGCGACGTGCGCAAGTCGCTCAACGCGGCCGAGCTGTGCGTGCTGTCCACCGCTCTGCTGGACGGCAGACGTAATGTTACCCTTGAGCGGGCAAAGCAGCTTGCCCAGCGCAGCGCCATGCGCTATGACCGTGACGGCGATGCCCACTATGATATCCTTTCCGCTTTCCAGAAGTCTCTGCGTGGCTCCGACCCCGACGCGGCGGTGCATTACATGGCGCGGCTGCTGGAGGCCGGGGACATGCCTTCGGTGTGCCGCCGGCTGATGGTGTGCGCCTGCGAGGACGTAGGGCTTGCCTATCCCCAGATAATCCCCATCGTCAACGCCGCGGTGGATATCGCCAACAAAATCGGAATGCCCGAAGCCAGGATCCCCCTTGCCGACGCGGTCATTCTGGTGGCAACAGCGCCCAAGTCCAACACCGGCATCACTGCCATTGACGAAGCGATTGATGATATCCGCAACGGCATGACCGGCGATATTCCTGCCGATCTCAAGGATTCCCACTACGCCGGCGCGGCAAAGCTGGGTCACGGCACCGGCTACAAATACCCCCACGCCTACCCCGGCGGCTGGGTAAAGCAGCAGTATCTGCCAGATGCCATCAAGGACAGGCAGTATTACCGCCCCGGCAGCAACAAAACCGAGCAGGCGGCAAAAGCCTACTGGGATTCCATCAAAAAATAAACGGCAGCACCGCACTGAACGTGCGCGATGCTGCCTGTTTTTTCAGGTGTGCAAAATGAACCGCAGACAAAGAAACGCAACCATCTTCGCGCTGCTGGCGGCAGTGCTTTACGCCATCAATTCGCCGCTGTCCAAGCTGCTGCTGGAGCAGGTGTCACCTGCCGTCATGGCGGCACTGCTCTATCTGGGCGCCGGTGTGGGGCTGTCGATAACGGGCGGCGTGCGCCGTCTGGCGGGCAGAAAGAGTGCCGAACGCCCTCTTGACCGCAGCGATACTCCATACGTCATCGGCATGGTGGTGCTGGATATCGCCGCGCCGGTGCTGCTGATGACAGGACTTACCATGACCACGGCAGCCAACGCGGCTCTGCTCAACAATTTCGAGATAGTCGCCACCTCGCTCATAGCCCTATGCCTGTTCGGGGAGAAGATATCCTGGCGGCTGTGGCTGGCTATCGGACTGGTCACCGTATCCAGCGTCATTCTGTCCTTTGAGGATATGAGCAGCCTGAGCTTCTCCGCAGGCTCGCTGCTGGTGCTGCTGGCATGCGTGTGCTGGGGCTTTGAGAACAACTGCACCCGCAAGCTGTCCGATGCCGATCCGCTGAGAGTTGTGGTAATCAAGGGATTCTGCTCGGGCGGCGGCGCGCTGGCGTTCGCGTTTGCGCGGGGTGAGGCGCTGCCCGCTCTGCTGCCGCTGTGCTGCGCGCTGGCGCTGGGGTTCGTGGCGTACGGACTGAGCATCTGGTTCTATATATATGCCCAGCGCGATCTGGGTGCCGCCAAGACCAGCGCCTACTACGCTGCCGCACCCTTTGTGGGAGCCGCGCTGTCGCTGATCATCTTCCGTCAGCTGCCGGACATCGCCTTTCTTGCCGCGCTGGTCATCATGATCGCCGGAAGCTGCCTTGCCACAGCGGACACTGCAATTCAGTCATCGGAGGAGAAATGAACATGAACATCAGACTCGCCCGACCGGAGGACCTGCACGCGCTCAACGAAATGTTCACCGCCATCGTGGAGCACATGGACCGTACAGGTGTTCCCATCTGGAACGAATACTACCCCTTCGATTACTTCGAGGAGGACATAGAAAAGGGCATGATGTACGTCCTTGAGGAGGGCGAAACCATCGCGGCGGCGTTTTCGCTGTGCCGTGAGTGTGAGGGAGCTGCCCATGTGACATGGCAGAAGTCCGGCGCGGCGGCGATATACTTTGACCGCTTCGGAGTCAGCGTCGGGAACAGACGCGCGGGCGTCGGACGGCAGGCGATAGCGCACGCTGAAGCCATAGCCCGCGAACTGGGGGGAGAATATCTGCGCCTGTTCGTGGTGGACATCAATCTGCCGGCAATAAGCTTCTACGAAAACTGCGGTTATGTCCGCGCCGCAGGGCATTACGATGAAGTGATAAACGAGCGCACAACCCTGCGGGAATACGGATACGAAAAGCCGCTTGAATGATCGCGGAGGAAAGGGAACGGTATGAGACAGCTGAGAAAGGCGACAGCCGATGATCTTGCGAAGATCAATATGCTGGCCAAAGAAGCGGAAATGGAAATGCGGAGAGAGAACGTCCTTGTCTGGAGAGGGGATTATCCATATTGTCACTTTGAGGCAGATATCGCCGCAGGCAGAATGTGGGTGATGGAAGGAGACACCGGAACAATTCTGGCGGCATTCTCCATGAGGGAGGATAAAGCAGGCATGGAGGGGATAAACTGGCGCTGCCCAGCCGCAAAGACGCTGTATATCGAACGTCTGGTGGTCTATCCTTTCAGAGACAAGGCCATACCGGTTACAGAAGTCATGATCCGACTGAGGCGTATTGCCGGAGAAACGGGCGCGGAAAGTCTGCGGCTGCTGGAGCCGTGCGGCAACGTGCCGGCGGTGAGAGCCTATAAGCTTGCCGGCTTCCGTTACGCGGAGGGCGACATTGGCGCGGATGATGATGACCGCTGCACCATCCGGAAAGATTGCTTTGAAATGAAGCTGTAATTACAGGAACACAAAAAACGACCTCCGTCCGGACTTCGGACAGAGGTCGTTTTCTTTTCGTCAACTGTTAAAACCAGTTCATCGGGTTCTGGGGATTGCCGTTCTTCCGGATCTCGAAGTGAAGATGCGGTCCGGTGGAACGACCGGTGTTGCCTACCTTGGCGATGGTCTGACCCTTGGACACCGTCTCGCCCACGGAAACGAGAATCTTGCTGCAGTGGGCATAGCGGGTGGTGTATCCGTTGTTGTGGGAGATAACCAGATTCAGTCCGTAGCCTTTGGGCTCGTTCTTGACTGAAATAACCGTGCCTTTGTCGGCGGCAACGATGGTCTTGCCGTAAACACCGCCGCCGGAGATATCAATACCTGCGTGCAGTCTGCCCCAGCGGTAGCCATATCTGGACGACACCGACTTGCAGCCGGGCACGGGCCATGTGAACTGACCGGATCCGGTGACGTTCAGTGGTCCGTCGTAGCTGCCGGTGACCTGCTTCTTGGTGCCGACGGTGATTACTTCGGTAACCGGCTCCACAAGGGTTTCCTGAGAGACAACCGATTTGCTCACCTGCTCGCCGTCAATGTAAACGATCTTTTCGGTGACGCGCTGAGTACCGTTCTTACCGGCAGTGGTAACCTTGCGGTAGGTGGTGTACTTTGTGGGATCCTTGATGGTTTCGGTGGAGTAGGCGATGGTCTTTTCGTAGGTGTTGAGCACCACGCTCTGCACCTGCAGCACGGGGGATTCCTTTTCCACCAGCAGAGTGCTTCCTGCGATGAGATTACCGTCGAAGCCCTCGTTGAGCTCATAGAATCGCTCCTCGGTCATGGAGAAGCGGTCGATAATTTTGGATACAGTGTCGTTTTTGCGAATGGTATAGACCTCGGTCACCAGCTCGGTCTGGCTGATGTATTTCTGGAAGTCGGAGGCATCCATGATCTTCTCCGTGGCGTAAAGACCGCTCTGGACACGGGGCTGACCCACCAGCGTAAGTGTTTCGTTGGCCTTGCCCATGCGGTACTGCTCAAGGAATTTATCGAGGATATAGGTCAGGTCGCCTTCGCTGCGCACAGCGGCAATGAGACGATCGCCGACAAACAGACCGCAGGCTTCCTCCACGTCGTCGCTGTTGACCAGGATGGTGTTGCACAGATCTTCGGCAGTGGCAAGACCTGTAAGGTCGCTGACCGCGCACAGGGAATAGCTGGGACGCAGTGCGTTGCGGAAATCCTCGCTTGTGCTGATAACGCGCTGACCGACCATCTCGGTGGCTTCGGTGTAAGTGCTCTCCTCGGTGACGTAGCCGATGGTGTTGCCGTTGTATTCCACGCCAAGCACATAAGTGCGTCCGAAGATTCCTGCGGCGACCACCGCGAGTATGATCAGAGAGATCACCGGCAGACAGTGATTGATCGCGCCGATGAGAAAAGAACGATGCTTTGCCGTGCCCTTTACGGCAACGTCTGCAGTGGTGTGGGCCATTGCCTTGATTCCGCCGTCCTTGCGGGAGGCGGCGATGGTTTTCACGCCGCGGCCGCAATCGGCGGCAAACGCCTTGAAAGCGCTCCATGTGTCGGACAGAGGCTGCTTTACGCGGCTGTCAAGAAAGCTGCTGACGGGGCGGAGAGTGCGCCGGGCATTGCGGCGCATATTATTGAATGAGCGGATTATCTGCAGCCCGTACCAGCAGATGTTGCGGTACAGCCAGTTCATGCAATTCCAGATCATGCCGGAGGGTTTCTGCGTGTCCCGTCTGACCTTTGCGCTGACAGCGGCAGCCATGCCGTTCAGAAGGTTGCTCAAGCTATCAAGCCTCCAAAATAATGTTTGAATTAATATCCGGATGCAGGGGGAAGAAGCGTCCGATTGCCTCTATTATACCGTTTTCCGGAGTCAAAAGCAAGTCGGGAGACATTTCTTCGGATATTATCCACAAAAGCAAAGCCGGCACAACGCCCAGATATATGGCGGTGTACCGGTGAATCTGCTTGTTTATGATGGTTGTGTGTTGGGTTAAAACGAAACAATTTGCGAAGGCGCTGCTCGCATAATGCGCTTATTGCGGATATTCCAGCATGTCCTGCGTCCAGCGGGCAATGACACCGGCGTAATCGGTCGCCAGAGCCTTTGCGCCGTCAAGATCGTGCTCCAGCCAGTTGCCGCACTGAATTTTCTGGGCGCCGGGAATCTCCTCCGACCATGCGGCGCAGCGGGCGATGGTGGTGCTGACAAGGTCGATTACCTCGCTGTGGCGCAGACCGCGGGTGAGCAGGTAGAAACCGGTGCGGCATCCCATGGGACCGAAATAGATTACGTTGTCCGACTTGTCGCCGTTGCGTGCGATGGTGGCGAACAGATGCTCAAGGGTGTGCATGGCGGCCTGCTCCATGAAAGGAGGGGTGTTCGGACGCACAAAGCGCAGGTCGTAGGTAAAAACATCGCCGTCCACGCGGGAAAGATAGAGTCCCGGCTCGAGAATATCGTGGTTGATGGTAAAGCTGACAATAGTATTCATTATATTTTCCTCCGGTTGTGTCATTCGGGCTTGACTCCGAGAGCGGCAAGCTGAGCTCTCAGACGTGCGTTTTCTGCTTCAAGCTGCAGTTCGCGGACCTTGTACTGGGAGGTGTCGATTCTGCCGCACAGGCAGGCCTTCTGCCCGTTCTCGAGGGTAATCCCCGCTGCACTGTAAACAACGGACAGCCCCTGAGGGTGATTGAACAGCTCAAGGGTGCGGGTTTCGTCGGTACCCTCCTCCTTCAGCAGCCGCATGGGACAGAAATCGCAGGGGGAAACAAAGCCGTAGATCGAACTGTAACAGATGTCGCCCACGGAAGCCCCGGGGTAGTCGCGGGCTACTTTCTTTGTGACGTATTTCAGCCGGTAGGTTTCCGGATCCACGATTATCAGCGAAAGGGGAGAGCCGTCCATCGCCTGATTGACGAGATCATAGGCTTTGGCGGTGCGCTCGTGCGCCTGCTGCTTGAACACAAACAGACTGATGAGCCGCGCTACGTAGCTCAGTGTACTGCGCTCCTCGTCGCTCCACGTGCGCGGTGAGCTGCAGTCAAAGAACACTATGTATCCGCGGATAACGCCGTTGTCCAGCAGCGGACAGTGGAGAAAGGCGTAAACATCGTCGATGCCTGCTTCCTGAAGCTTGCGGCGCACCTGAGCAGGGGTCTGGTCAATGTCGTCGTAGCGCATGGTCATGTTTTCGCAGGAGCGGGAACCCTCGAACAGCGCGCGCAGTTCGCCGGAATAATCGATAGGTTTGTCCAGCTCTTTTATCCCGTTGGCGTTCCACTGATGAATGACGTGCATTATCTCGTCGCGGAACTCGGTGATGGCAACTCTGCCCAGCTGGAAATGGGTGCCCATCAGCTGAAGCACAAGCGGTATGGTGCGGGAAATATCGGTGGATTCGTAAAGACTGTTGAAAATAAAGTCGCCGATTTTGCCGCGGGACTTGTAGGCTGAGCGGGAATTCTCCGGATTATCTTCAACCGGGTTTTCCTCAACGGCAGCGCGGCTGTCTGCCGAATCTATGTCCTCGTAAAAATAGTACTGGTTCTTTCCGTTGTATTTGGACACGTACATGGCTTTGTCGGCGTTCTGCAGCAGCTCGGAATAGGTCGAGCCGCTGTCGGGGTAGCCGGCAATGCCCAGACTCAGGGTGACGTTGATCCGGTTTTCTCCCAGATCATAGGGAAGGCTCATCCGTTCCAGCAAAACGTCGGCGCGGTGGGCGACATAGGTGCGGCCGGAAGTGTTTTTCATCAGAATGACAAACTCGTCACCGCCTATGCGGCACAGAATGTCCTCCCGCCGGAATGTGCCGGTCAGACGTTCGGATATGGCGGAAAGCAGCGCGTCACCCATGGGGTGACCGAAACTGTCGTTGATGCCCTTGAAATTGTCAAGGTCGCAGAAGATCATTGTGTGGCGGGAATTGCGTCCCTCTCCGTTTAGATAGGTGTCGATCAGTGACTGGGCTGCCTTTTTGTTGTACAGACCGGTCAGCGGATCGCGCTCCACCCATTCGCTCAGACGTGCAGCGTGCGCCTCCACTTCCTTGTGATGGTTGATGTCCGAGAGGATCAGCACCACGCGTCCGTCAAAGTCGCCGTTCTGGTGCACGCGCAGGAAGACGGCATGGAACCACACCGGCTGACCGTTGTCGCCGGTATTCATGCGCAGCTCGCACTCAACCACAGGCGCGCCGTCGCACAGGAGAGTGACCACGTTTTCCACGCAGAAGCAGGAGTCGAACTCGTCCATATCTTCGCCATGCACCAGATTTGCGCGCAGAGAACTGAACAGGGCGGAATATGTGCGCACCCGACCGAGGGATGCGAAAGCACGGGAATGATTGATTATCCGGGCGGTGTCGGAAATAAAATTGATATCCACAGCCAGATCGACCATCGGGGAGATGGCTCTGCCCAGCTGTGCGCTGCCTCTGAAATTCGGCATGTCGCGCCTCCTCCATCAAAGTTTTATTTCGTACATCGTTAGTCAGTATGACGTAGAGTGCTGCCTGTTACTGCTGCCACCAGCGCAGCGGAGCGGCAAGCGGGCTGAACAGGAACGCGAGCAGCAAAGCGGCGATTATCGCCAGCACAAAGAACGTGCTGCAGGACATGACAGGCGAAGTGTAGCTGCGCATGCGGCGGCGGGAGTTTCTTTCGCCGGTTTTCACGTTGCGCAGAACCCGCTGATATTCGCCGACCTCCGGCTTGAGAGCCACGGCTTTTTTCGCGAAGCTCAGAGCGGTCTTGCCGTCGCCCATGCCGTAGGCGGAGATGGCGCTCAGGCAGAACCATTCTGCGTTGCGTGGAGGGGGAATGGAGCCCAGCAGCTCGGCGGCCTCCTCGAACTGGCACACATCCAGCATGCGCTTGGCACGAATAAGCGGCGGGACAGCTTCCTCCGCGCGGATCAGCTCGCATTCCTGCTTGAGCTGCTCGTACGCCTGATTGATTTCGGCCATTCTCTCCGCCGACCAGTTGTCATCGGGATTGAGGTCGGGGTGATACCGCTTGGCAAGTTCGCGGTAGGCGCGGGTTATTTCAGCTTCGGTGGCATATGGCCCTACGCCCAGTATGCTGCGGGGGTCTCTGGTCATGGTTCGTTACCTTTCCTTTGCCGGAAGTAATCGCAATGGAATTCTATATTACATTATAGTACATTTTTTCATATTTTCTACCCAAAAAATCAATATCCAAAAAAATAATAACAATATAATCCGGTATTTTGGCATTATGCGGGATTGACATAAAGGACGGCATGCGATAAAATATACGGAGTTAAGAAATAAGGAGGCTGAAAGGCCATGTACAGCATCCTCAAGAATGCCAGAGTCTTCACCGGACACGAGCCGGTGCGATTCGACGTTCTCGTAAAAGATGGTGTTATTATTTCTGTTGGCAATGATATTTCCGTTCCTTCCGGGGCGGAAGTTTTTGATTTTTCCGGTTTTTCCGATCCGGTAATATTTCCCGGCTTCTCCGATGTTCATGTTCATCTGAGGGAGCCGGGTTTTTGTTATAAAGAGACGATTGCCAGCGGAACCGAATCGGCGGCTGCCGGCGGCTACACCACCGTCTGCGCCATGCCCAACCTCAAGCCGGTGCCCGACGGCGCGGAAACCCTCGCGCAGCAGCTTGAGGCAATAGAAAAAGACGCTCTTGTCGAAGTTATCCCCTACGGCTCCATCACCGTGGGCGAGCAGGGCGGTCAGCTCAGTGACATGGAAGCCATGGCGGACAAGGTCATCGGCTTCTCTGACGACGGCAAAGGCGTGCAGAGCGACGAAATGATGGAGCAGGCCATGCTCCGAGCGAAGGCTCTGGACAAGCCCATCGTCGCCCATTGCGAGGACGAGCGGCTGCTTCACGGCGGCTACATTCACGACGGTGTCTACGCCGCGGAACACGGGCACAAGGGCATCTCCTCCGAGAGCGAGTGGGCTCAGCTGGAGCGCGACCTTGAACTTGTGCGCAGAACCGGCGTGCGTTATCATATGTGCCACCTGTCCACAAAGGAAAGCCTTGACCTCATCCGCAGGGCAAAGACCGAGGGACTGGATGTCACCTGCGAGACCGGACCCCATTACCTCACACTCTGCGACGAGGACCTGCAGGAGGACGGCCGCTTCCGCATGAATCCCCCTCTGAGAGCCGCCGCCGACCGCGACGCTCTGGTGCAGGGTATGCTGGACGGCACCATCGACATGATCGCCACCGACCACGCTCCCCATTCCGCCGAGGAAAAATCCGGTGGTCTTGCCGGCAGCTTGTTCGGCGTGGTGGGGCTGGAGACTGCTTTCCCCGTGATGTACACAAATTTCGTAAAAACGGGAATAATGAGCCTTGAACAGCTTATCGGACTGATGAGCGTCAGACCGGCACAGCGCTTCGGCGCAGGCTGCGCCCTGCCAATAGGCGAGGGCAGACCCGCCGACCTGACGGTGTTCGATCTGGGCTGTGAATATACGATCGATCCGGAGCAGTTCCGCTCCGCAGGACGCGCCACACCCTTTGCCGGAGAAAAGGTGTTCGGACGCTGCATAATGACCATGGTGAAAGGAAAGAAAGTATGGCAAAGCAAGTAGACAAAAAACTCGTGCTGCGCACCGGTGAGGTGTTCACCGGCAGCGGCTTCGGCGCGGACGTGGCAAAGGTGTGCACCATTGTGTACAATACCTCCATGTTCGCCTATCAGGATATCCTCTGCGACCCCGCCAGCGCCGGTCTGATGGTGCTCATGACCTATCCCGTCATCGGCTCCACCGGCATCGTCTTTGACGACGAGGGCGTCGTTCCCGTGGCAGGCGGTCTGGTTGTCCGCGAATACAACGACCTGCCCAGCAACTTCCGCAGCAAGGGCACCCTTGCTGCGCTGCTCAAACTCCACGGCATTCCCGCCATCGAGGGCGTGGACACCCGCGCCATCGCCCGTCTCATCCGCGACAAGGGTGAGATGGAGGCAGTCATCGTTGACATCAACACCCCCGATGAGGAAGCCATCGCTTTCATCAACGCCAACCGTAATCAGGAGATCGTCTCCGGCAGCACTGAACGCCGCCGCGTGGGCGAGCCCGAAAGCCCTGTGCGCATCGCTCTCATCGACTGCGGTGCAAAGAGCGGTATCGCCGAAGGTTTTGCCGCCCGCGGCTGCGCGGTGACAGTGCTGCCCGCTGACGAGACCGTTGACGAGATCATCGGCTTCAAGCCCCACGGCGTGGTGGTTGCAGGTGGAGCTGCCGATCCCCATACCGCTGCGAACGTAATAGAAAATATAAAGAAGCTCACAGGACGCTGCCCCGTGTTCGGCATCGGTACCGGTTTCTGCATGGTCGCCCTCTCCAGAGGCGCCAGGGCAGAGCGAATGAAGGACGGACACCGCGGAGCCAACCGCCCCATGCGCTGGCTGGAGAGCGGCAAAATCAACGTCTCCTCCCGCAACTACGGCTGGTCGGTTGACGAAGCCTCCCTCAACGCTGCAGGCTTTGCCACCATCTGCAGGGATCTGCTGGACGGCACCGTGACCGCCGCCGCCGACCGCGCCAACAAGCTGTACGGCACGCTCCACTATCCCGAACTGTGTGCCGACACTCAGGACGCCGACAAGCTGGCGACCGAATTCATCGAAATGATAAAGGAGGACGGAGCAAATGCCTAAGAGAACAGATATCCGCAAGGTTATGGTCATCGGCTCCGGCCCCATCGTCATCGGACAGGCTGCCGAGTTCGACTACGCAGGCACTCAGGCGTGCCTCGCCCTCAAGGAGGAGGGCTATGAGGTCATTCTGGTCAACTCCAACCCGGCTACCATCATGACCGACACCACAATTGCCGACAAGGTATACATGGAGCCGCTTACCCTTGAGTACGTGGCACGTATACTCAGATACGAACGTCCCGATGCCATCGTTCCCGGCATCGGCGGACAGACCGGCCTCAACCTCGCCATGCAGCTGGCCCGCAAGGGTATCCTGCGTGAGTGTCAGGTGGAGCTGCTGGGCACCAGCTGCCAGAGCATCGAGCGCGCCGAGGACAGAGAACTGTTCAAGGAGCTGTGCCAGAGCATCGGCGAGCCGGTGCTGCCCTCCATCATCGCCACCACCCTTGAGGAAGGCATCGCCGCGGCCGAGGAAATCGGCTACCCCGTCGTTCTGCGTCCCGCCTTTACTCTCGGCGGCACCGGCGGCGGATTTGCCGACAACGAGGAGGAGCTGCGCGAGATCATGATCAACGGTCTTGCCCTGTCTCCCGTATCGCAGGTGCTGGTTGAAAAGTCCATCAAGGGCTTCAAGGAGATCGAGTACGAGGTCATGCGCGACGCCACCGGCACCGCCCTCGTGGTGTGCAACATGGAGAACGTGGACCCCGTGGGTGTTCACACCGGCGACTCCATCGTCGTGGCTCCCACCCAGACCCTCTCCATCGACGAGTGCGCCATGCTGCGCACCTCCGCCCTGAAGATCATCACCGCTCTGGAGATCGAAGGCGGCTGCAACGTCCAGTTTGCCCTTGACCCCGTATCCTTTGAATACTACGTCATCGAGGTCAACCCCCGTGTGTCCCGTTCCTCCGCTCTTGCTTCCAAGGCCAGCGGATACCCCATCGCCCGTGTCACCGCCAAGGTCGCCGTGGGCATGACCCTCGATGAGATCATCATCAGCGGTCAGCCTGCCTGCATGGAGCCGGCGCTTGACTATGTGGTCATGAAGGTCGCCCGCTTCCCATTCGATAAATTCGTCACCGCCTCCAACGCCCTCTCCACCCAGATGAAGGCAACCGGTGAGGTCATGAGCATCGGACGTACCATCAAGGAAGCCCTGCTCAAGGCAGTGCGCTCCCTTGAGATCGGTGCCTGCCACCTGCACCTTGCCAAGTTCGATACCGTATCCAGAGACGAGCTGCTGACCTACATCAAGGGTGCTACCGACGACCGCATCTTCGCCATCGCACAGCTCATCCGTCTGGGCTGCTCCCTTGAGGATATCCACGACCAGACCAAGATCGACCTGTTCTTCCTGCGTGAGGTTCAGCAGATCGTTGAGCTGGAAAGCGTCGTTGCCGCCGCTCCCGGCTGCCCCGACGTTCTGCGCGAGGCCAAGCGCATGGGCTTCTCCGACAAGTTCATCGCCCGTCTGTGGAACAAGCCGGAGCTGGAGGTCTACAACCTCCGCAAGGAGAACAATATCTTCCCCGTCTACAAGAGCATCGACACCTGCGCCGCCGAGATTCCCGGCTACACCCCCTATCTCTACTCCACCTACGAGCAGGAGAATGAATCTCAGGTCAGCGACCGCCGCAAGATCATCGTGCTGGGCTCCGGCCCCATCCGTATCGGTCAGGGCGTGGAGTTCGACTACTCCACCGTCCATGCGGTCAACACCATCCGCAGCGCCGGCTATGAGGCTATCATCATCAACAACAACCCCGAGACCGTCTCCACCGACTACACCACCTCGGACAAGCTCTACTTCGAGCCGCTGACCGTTGAGGATGTAATGAACATTGTGGAGCTGGAGCAGCCCGAAGGTGTCATCGCCTCTCTGGGCGGACAGACCGCCATCAATCTCGCCGACGACCTTGACCGCCGCGGCGTGAAGCTTATCGGCACCGGCGTTGAAGCCATCGAGCGCGCCGAGAACCGCGAATCCTTCGAGCGCATCATGCGCGAGCTGGGCATTCCACAGCCCAAGGGCACTGCCGTCACCAATATCGAGGACGGCGTAAAGGCAGCCGCAGAGATCGGCTATCCCGTGCTGGTTCGTCCCAGCTACGTTCTGGGCGGACGCGCCATGCAGATCGTCGCCAACGAGGAAGCCCTGCGCACCTACCTGCGTGAGGCTGTTGAGGTGGACGAGGACAAGCCCGTTCTGGTTGACAAGTATATCGAGGGCAAGGAGCTGGAAGTCGACGCGGTGTGTGACGGCGTGGACGTATTCGTCCCCGGCATCATGGAGCACGTTGAGCGCACCGGTATCCACTCCGGTGACTCCATCAGCGTCTATCCCACCTTCAGCGCCTCCGACCGCGCCCGCGGAAAGATCCTTGAGTACACCAAGAAGCTGGGTCTGGGCATCGGCATCCTCGGTCTGTTCAACATCCAGTTCATCGTGGATAAGAACGACGATGTCTATGTCATCGAGGTCAATCCCCGTTCCTCCAGAACCGTACCGTTCATTTCCAAGTCCACCGGCTACTCACTTGCCGACATCGGTACCATGGCGATTCTGGGCAAGTCCCTCAAGGAACAGGGACTGTTCGGCATCTATCCCGAGGAGCGCAAGCGCTGGTACGTCAAGGCTCCGGCCTTCTCCTTCTCCAAGCTGCGCGGCATCGACGCCTATCTCTCCCCCGAGATGAAGTCCACCGGCGAGGTCATCGGCTACGACCGCAGCATGACCCGCGCCCTGTATAAGGCTCTGCAGGCTTCCGGCACCAATCTCGTCAACTACGGCACTCTGCTGGTCACCGTTGCCGACCGCGACAAGCCCGAGGCACTGCCCCTCATCCGCCGCTTCTACAACCTCGGCTTTAACATCGAAGCTACCGCCGGCACTGCCAGATTCCTCAAGGAACACGGTATCCGCACCAGAGTGCGCAAAAAGATTTCCGACGGCAGCGACGAGATGCTGGAATCCATCCGTCAGGGTCATGTCACCTATATCATCAACACCCGCGAGCCCGGTTCCGCCGGACATTACTCCGACGGCTACGAGATCCGTTGCTGCGCGGTGGAGAACAACGTGACCATGTTCACCGCCCTCGACACCGTCCGCGTCCTGCTGGACGTCCTCGAGGAGACCACCCTGTGCATCTCCACCATCGATCAGGATTGATCGATGTGTGATCAGGATTGATCGATGTGTGACTGGACTTACCCGGGCGGGACACAAAAAGTTTAGGTCAACCCTTTTCAAAGGGTTGTGGTTTCCAAAGGCAAAGCCTTTGGTCGCTCTCCGCGGAGAGCGAAATACTTATCGACCGCAATTCGTCGCGATCGCAAAGCTGTGTAAACACAGCGATGAGTTGCTTTGCAACTCACAACGGCAAAGTTGCACGAGCAACTTTCTGCTTGCTTCGCAAGCGTGCGCAGGAGGGTAGACAAAACAGTCCGGTGTGACTGTTTTGTCGTAGGGAACCCCCGGCAGGGGTTCCCTGTATCGTCCGACAGGACGATGATTATCCCAAACACGAGCCAAATAACCAATACGGAGAAGAATAAATGAAACAGATATTACTCACCGTAGATAAAAACGAGCGTATCGCCCGTGATATCTGGCGAATGGAGCTGGTGGACGGCGACGCGGGAATCGAGCGTCCCGGTCAGTTCGTCAACATCGCCCTGCCCGACTTTTACCTGCGCCGTCCCATCTCGGTGTGCGACAGCACCCCCGAGCGTCTCACCCTCATCTACAAGGCTGTGGGACAGGGCACAGAATACATGACCTCCCTGCCGGTGGGCACTGAGCTTGACCTGCTGTCCTGCCTCGGCAACGGCTTTGACGTTTCCGTTCCCTGGCAGAAGCCTCTGCTGGTTGGCGGCGGAGTGGGCGCGCCGCCCCTCTACAAGCTTGCAAAGGAGCTCATCGCCGCCGGAAAGCAGCCCCATGTGCTGCTGGGCTTTGCCTCGGCGGAGGATGTTTTCCTCGCCGATGAGTTCGCCGCGCTGGGTGTGCCGGTGACCGTCACCACCGTGGACGGCACCGCCGGCATCAAGGGTTTTGTCACCACCGCCATGCCCGAAATCGACTTCGACGGCATCTTTGCCTGCGGTCCCATTCCCATGCTCAAGGCTCTGTGCGAAGCCACCGATAAGCCGGCTCAGCTCAGCTTTGAGGAGCGCATGGCGTGCGGCTTCGGAGCCTGCATGGGCTGCAGCCGCATGACCAGAAACGGAGCCAAGCGCATCTGCAAGGACGGCCCCGTCATGGACAGGGAGGAGATAATATGGCAGTAAACACCAAAGTCACACTCAGCGGAGTGCAGCTGGATAACCCCATCATTCCCGCCAGCGGCACCTTTGGATTTGGCAGAGAATTCGCCGGGCTTTACGACCTGAATATCCTCGGTTCCATCTCCTTCAAGGGAACCACCGCCCAGCCCCGCTTTGGCAACCAGACACCCAGAATCGCCGAGTGCCCTGCCGGAATGCTCAATTCCGTAGGTCTGCAGAATCCCGGCGTGGATGCTGTCATTGCCGAGGAGCTGCCGTGGCTGGCTGAGCATTTCTCCAAGCCCCTCGTTGCCAACATCAGCGGCTTTTCCGTCGAGGAATACCGCGAAGCCTGCGCAAAGCTGGACAAGGCAGAACAGGTGGGCATCCTTGAGGTCAACATCAGCTGCCCCAACGTCCACGGCGGCGGCATGAGTTTCGGTACCGACCCCTCCGCAGCCGCGGAGGTCACCGCAGCCGTCAAGGAAGTCACCACCAAGCCGGTGTACATCAAACTCAGCCCCAACGTCACCAACATCGCTGAGATCGCCAAGGCCTGCGAGAACGCGGGAGCCGACGGCATCAGCCTTATCAACACCCTGCTGGGGATGCGCATCGATCTGCGCAGCCGCAAGCCCATCCTCGCCAACAAAAAGGGCGGCTATTCCGGCCCCGGAATCTTCCCCGTGGCAGTGAGAATGGTCTACGAGGTCTACGAGGCAGTCAAACTGCCCATTATCGGCATGGGCGGCGTGACCACAGCCCGTGACGCCATCGAGATCATGCTGGCAGGTGCCACCGCCGTACAGGTGGGTGCCGCCAATCTCAACAACCCCTTCGCCTGCCGCGACATCATCAACGACCTGCCCGTCGAGCTGGAGAAGCTTGGCGTGAGCGATATTAACGAAATCATAGGAGGAGCACACTAATGGGTAGAGACGTAATCATCGCCTGCGATTTTGCATCCAAGGAGGCATGCCTGAGCTTCCTTGACAAGTTCACCGGACGCAAGCCCTTTGTCAAGATCGGCATGGAGCTGTTCTACGCCGAGGGTCCGGACATCGTCCGCGAGATCAAGGCAAGAGGACACAAGATCTTCCTCGACCTCAAGCTTCACGACATCCCCAACACCGTCATGAAGGCTATGGCATCCCTGTCCGCTCTGGATGTTGATATGTGCAACCTCCACGCTGCCGGCGCACGCGCCATGATGGAAGCCGCTCTCAAGGGCCTGACCCGTCCCGACGGCACCCGTCCTCTGCTCATCGCTGTCACTCAGCTGACCTCCCCCGACGACACCGCTCTCAGGGAGGAGCTGTACATCGAGAAGCCCATGAAGGATGTCGTTCTGGGCTACGCACGCAACGCCCGTGACGCCGGACTGGACGGCGTGGTCTGCTCTCCCCTTGAGGCAGGCACCGTCAAGGAAGGCTGCGGCGAAGAAGTCGGAGGCCAAGCGGTCT
>JAZUPE010000058.1:0-42021 GCA_045605025.1 Acutalibacteraceae bacterium | reverse complement strand
GCCCGTGAACCGATTCTATGCCGGTTCACGGGCGCTTTGCATTCCATGTTAATCCTTACTCATTCTGTCCCCGTTGTGGGCGCTGACGCTTATCGTGGTGATCTCGTCGGGATTATCGGGAGATTCACAGCGCAGATCGATATAGACGTATCCCTTGACATAGCTGCGGCCGGCGTAGCTATAATCCGAGTGACTATAGAGATCGAAAGCGTAGTCATAATCAAGATCCTTAAGCAGCTTCTCGGTCTGCTCCAGGCTGTCTCCCAGCCTGATGCCGTATAAATCTACGTCAGGCGAGCCCAGAGCAATAAGGGTGGTGTGGTTGCTTCCATCTCCAAAGGGCGTGCAGGAGACCATTGTTCCGTTCTCCAGAAAAAAAGGAAGATATCCGTAACCGGTAGTAAGATTCATGAGGAACTCACATTCCTCGCCGTTGTACTCGCCAAACCAGCTTTCGCTGTTCATGCGTTCGGCTTCGGCGTAAGATTCGGCAAGAAGCTCCTCACGGGTAAGCTCACGGGTTTCCCCGCCGCAGCCGGCAAAGGTAAGCGCAACAGCGGCAAAAGCGGTCACGCAGAGCAGGATTTTAACGATTGTCTTCATGTTGTTTTCTCCCTCCGGTAATTGATCATGTCACAATAATACCATTGGTTCCCAGAATGTTTTGTGCCAACTGCGCGTCACTTCCGGCTATTGTAAATCCGCGGGATTGTGCTATAATCTACACAGATAATCAATCTTCACGGAGTGATAGCCATGACAGAGGTAGTAGCCGCCCTCATATGGGACGGCGACAGATTCATGATATGCCAGCGCCCTGCCCACAAGGCGCGCGGGCTGCTTTGGGAATTCGTGGGCGGCAAGGTGGAGCCGGGCGAAACCGGCGAGCAGGCGCTCATCCGCGAGTGCCGGGAGGAGCTGGACGTCACCCTGAGGGTCGGCGGTGTGTTCATGGACGTGGTACACGAATACCCCGACCTGACCGTCCATCTGACTCTTTACAACGCCGTCATAGCGGAGGGCACGCCCAGAATGATCGAGCACAACGACATTCAGTGGATCACCCCGTCGCAGATTCCGGACTACGATTTCTGCCCCGCGGACGTGGAGATACTGGCGCGCATCATCGCTGAGAAAGGAGGGTGCTGACAGATGGTCAGACCTATCATACACGACGTACTGTTCCTTGGCAGAAAATCCGCCGACGCGGACGCTTCCGACCTGCAGACGGCGCAGGACCTGCTGGACACCCTGAAGGCTCACGCAGAGGACTGCGTGGGGCTTGCCGCCAACATGATCGGCGTGAGCAAGCGTATTATTGCCTTTGTGGACGGCATGGAGCGCACGGTCATGCTCAATCCCGAGATCATCCGGCGAAGCGACCCCTACAAGACCGAGGAGGGCTGCCTGTCCCTGTCGGGAGTGCGCCCGACTACCCGCTACAAAACCATCAAGGTGCGCTATCAGAATATGCAGCTGCAGACACGGCTCAAGACCTACACCGGCTACACCGCCCAGATCATTCAGCACGAGGTGGATCACTGCAACGGCGTGCTGATCTGATGTGCGACACTCCCTCAGTCACGGCTTACGCCGTGCCAGCTCCCTCAGTGAGGGAGCCAGAATAATGAAAAACCGCCGGACGGAACCTTTCGGGGAACCGTTCGGCGGTTGTGTTATTGCGGGAATCAGTCGATAATGACGATCTCTGCGTCGGGAGCGTTGCGGCGGATGCTCTCAATACCCTTGAGGCAGCCGGCCTTGGCCTTGTAGCCCTCGCCGGTGACGACGACCTGACCGTTGCGAGCCTTCAGACGGAAGCGGATTTCGCCCTTCTTGTCGGTGTAGACCTCAAACTTGGGATTGGTAACGGTGATGACCTCACCCTCGGTCTGGTCTTCGATCTTGGCGATGGGAGCGTTGCGCTTGACGCTGTTGATGCCTTTCTTGCAGGCGTTGAGGTTGGCGTACTGCTGGCTGACAGCGATGACTTCGCCGTTGCCTGCCTTGAGAGCAAAGCTCAGAGTGCCTTTATCGCTTGTTTTGATTTCGAATTTTCCTGCCATTTTAGGTGATCCCCCTTTTACTTTGTAGGTTGATTATAGCACCGTACGACAGGAAATACAATATTTTCTTTCCCAAATTACAGGATTTGCATGAATTTTCACACTTTATCAGCTAAAATGCAACCCTCTGATGAGCGGCATCAGCATTTATTTCGATTTTATCACTGCTGATTGATATAGTTTGACGCGCTGAAGGCGGCGTTGGCACCGTCGGCAGCGGCGGTGACGATCTGGCGCAGACGCTTGGCGCGGCAGTCACCTGCCACATACAGCCCCTCCACCCCCGTCTCGCCGTTCTCGTCGGCGATGATGTATCCGCTGGCGTCGCGGCTGACGATGGAGGCAAAGACCTCAGTATCCGGCTGCACGCCGATGGCGATGAACACCGCGTCAAGGTCGATGGCACGGGTCTCGCCCTTTCTGAAAGTGACCTCTGCCCCGCCGACCTTCTGTCCGCCCGTGATGCGGGTGATCTGGGCGTCCATCACAAACTCGATGTTCTCACGCTGGCGCGCCGCGTCAACCAGCACTTTGTCGGCACGGAACTGATCGCGGCGGTGAACAAGATAGACCTTATTGCACATGTTGGCAAGGAACAGCGCGTCCTCAAGGGCGGTATTGCCGCCGCCCACAACGGCGACGTCCCTGCCGCGGAAGAAAGCGCCGTCGCAGGTGGCGCAGTAGGACACGCCCCGTCCGGCAAACCGTTCCTCTCCCTCGCAACCCAGCCTGCGATGTGTGGCACCGTTGGCGATGATGACCGCCTTTGCCTGATACTCCGCGGCGGCTCCGGTGATCTTCCAGCTTCCGTCATCCTCACGCTCAAGTGCGGTGCAGGTGTCGTAGATGATCTGCGCGCCCAGCTTTTCCGCCTGCTCGCATGCGGCGGCAGCCAGTTCGGGACCGGTGGTGACCGGCACGCCGGGGTAATTCTCCACCTCAGCCGATTCTACCATCTGCCCGCCGAAGATATTCTTTTCCAGCAGCGCGACGGTCAGTCCGGCTCTGCGCCCGTAGATGGCTGCGGTCAGTCCGGCGATTCCCGCGCCGATGATGATAATGTCGTGCATACTCTCGCTCCTTTCGGTGTGCTGTATACTTTTATTTTGTCCCATCGGAAAGCAAATGTCAACCGGAACGGCTATTTTTCTGCCGCTGGTTCTTCCGGTAATGCTTCCGTATCAGTTTCTTCCCTTTTGTCGCCGTGGATACTGACATAGCTGTATCCGGCAAGGAGATTTGCGTTGCCGTAGGCAAACAGCACGGCAGCCGCCTCTGCCAGCAGAAAGAGAATGAACGCCACGAAGGGATATATTGTTTCTGTGAGAGTGACCGAACCCGAGCAGAATAACGCGCCGCGGGAAAGACCTGCCGCAATGGTGAAAACCACCGGCATAATCGCTGACACAAGTCCGACTTTCGGCAGCAGCCCCTTTGACCAGAAGCCGGTGCCGCCCGGAAGATAGCAGCCGCTGATGATGCGCTTTATTATCCTCCTGCGGAAAAGGAAGAGCATGATGATATGCTGCAGAAAAATCAGCGCGGCGGTCAGGTAAGTGATTTCTTCACCCGATACGTCATTATACAGTCCGTCGATATACATGGCGTTGGCACCATAGACGAAATTGCTGATGAACAGGTAGAATACCTCCACACTGTAAACCAAGCAGATTATGTACCCCTTGCGGAAGCGTCTGACGTTTTTTTCAGAGCTGAAAAAGATCGCGGGAATTATCTGCAGCAGATAAAGGCATAAAAGCACCAGCGAAACGATGTTTCCCACCCCGCCTTCATCTCCGCTGAATCCAAGGCAGATCACAGTCAGGGGCAGCAAACCAAGCACACCCACCCATAAGCCATCTTTATCTTCATTCCTTGTGCGGAACCTGCCGAAGTATTCCTCCGGAACGTCCCTGAGATTTTCAGTATTTTTCATAGCTCTATTCTCCTGCGCGATTACTGCAGCATTATGATAGCATAGTTTGCAGATGCGTTTTAAGCCAATTGCGCACAAAAGGCTCGACCCGACGAGAAACTGCCTCGACGGGTCGGGATGTGATTATTTTCTGTCAGCCAGCTTGATGTACTCTGTGCGGGGCTGGACGTTCATGTACGCCGGACGGATGATCTTGCCGGCGTTGATGATCTCCTCGATGAGGTGAGCGCTCCAGCCGCCGATGCGGGCGATGGCGAAGATGGGAGTGTACAGCTCGGTGGGCAGACCCAGCATATCATAGACAAAGCCGCTGTAGAAGTCCACGTTTGCGCTGACGCCCTTGTACATCCTGCGCACCTTGGAAATCGCCGTGGGAGCAAGACGCTCAACGGCAGAGTAGAGCATATATTCCTCGTGCTTGCCCTTTTCGGAGGAAAGCTGTTCGACGAAGCCCTTGAGCACCTGCGCTCTGGGGTCGGAGACGGAATAGATGGCGTGACCCATACCGTAGATCAGTCCGGAACGGTCGAAGCGTTCCTTTGAAAGCACTCCGCTGAGATAATTGACGATCTCGTCGTCATCGTGCCAGTCCTTTACCTCACGCTTCATATCCTCGAACATCTGCACAACCTTTATGTTGGCGCCGCCGTGTCTGGGACCCTTGAGAGAGCCGAGCGCGGCCGCGATGACCGAATAGGTGTCGGTGCCGGAGGAGCCGACAACGTGGGTGGTGAAGGTGGAGTTGTTGCCGCCGCCGTGCTCGGCGTGAAGCACCAGACACAGGTCGAGAATCTTTGCCTCCAGCTCGCTGTAGCGGCAGTCGGGACGGAGCATATAAAGAATGTTTTCCGCGGTGGAAAGCTCGGGCACGGGAGTGTGGATAAACAGGCTCTTATCATTGTAGTAATGCTCGTAAGCCTGATAGCCGTATACCGAGAACAGCGGGAACAGCGCCACCAGCTGCAGACACTGACGGATGACGTTGGGCACCGAGGTGTCGTTGGCATGGTTGTCGTAGGAATACATGGTCAGCACGCTGCGGGCAAGGGTGTTCATCATGTCAAAGCTGGGTGCCTTGAGAATGATGTCGCGCACAAAACTGGTGGGCAGCGAACGGTATCTTGCCAGCGTTTCACGGAAGCCGCTCAGCTCGGTTTCGTTGGGCAGCTGACCGAACATCAGCAGATACACAACCTCCTCGAAACCGAAGCGGTTCTCGCTGAGGAAGCCGTTAACGAGAGTGTCGATGGAAATGCCGCGGTAGAAAAGCTGACCGGGACGGGATTCCTTGACGCCGTTGACCATCTCGGAGGCCTGAATTTCGGAGACCTCAGTCAGACCGGTGAGAACGCCGTTGCCGTTCAGATCGCGCAGACCGCGGAACACCTTGTGTTCGACGTACATCTGCGGGTCGATGGAGTTGTTGCTGATGCAGGTATCAGCAAGCCGCTGTATCTCCGGTGTGATCTGTGAATAATCAATCTTGTTCTTTCTGATATACTGCATAGGTCATTCTCCTTTCCCGGCAATGATGCTCCTGCACAGCGGAGCCGTACGCACAGGCAAAAATATATTAATCGATAATCAATTCAATAAGGCAGCGCAATCACTCGCCGCGCTCCGCCATTTCGATGGCGTGACCGGGCAGCACCGCAAGAATGCGGCTCAGTTCGGAAATCAGTTCCTCAAAACGGCCAACGTCCTGCTCGCAGTCGTATTCCCGGATAACCTTTCCGGCGGCGGCGGCGAAGCGTACATGGCGCTCGTTCATGAGCCTTTCGGTGTCCTCGCTGAGGCGCACCAGCACGATGCGTCCGTCGGAGGGATGGCGGCTGCGGACGATGTGACCGTCATCGCACAGCTTGGATATGATCTTTGTCATCTGCTGCTTGCAGGTGTACAGCCGGTCGGCAAGGTCGGTGACCGAAATCTCACCGCTGCGGCGAAGCGCGCACAGTGTCAGCAGCTGCAGCGTGGTCAGTTCACCGCGGAACAGCTCTTCAAAGGGCAGAATCAGCTTGCAGTTGACCAGCGCAAGAAAGCCGATAAGATCGCTCTGATTCTGCTGGACAGTTTTTGGATTCTCCATATATAATCGTCCTCGCGTACCGTTGCGGCTGCTGAAAAAGCCCGCTGACGGTAAGTGATTGTTTACTGTAAGCGAATATTTACAGTAAATCTTTGTTTACGAGTTTATCACAATAAAGTGACGAAGTCAAGGGAATAATGTCGCCGTACAAAAATAATTTACAAATTTTGCAATCCGGTTTCTAACAAAGCAATCATATCCAGCAACTCCATGACAAAATATTTTTTCTATATTTATTAAACAGTCTTAATAATATATTGTATTTTACGACGGAAGGATATATAATTACAATAATTGCGTAATTTGACAGCTTTGTCAGAAAAGGAGTAAGATCTCATGGAGAAAAAATTCTGCGCCCTTACTTTTGACGACGGCCCCAACACCACCATCACCGTGCGGATGCTGGACATTCTTCAGCAGCACGGCGTAAAGGCTTCCTTCTTCCTCTGGGGCGATTTCATCACCGACGAGACCGTTCCGGTGGTGCGCCGCGAGTTTGAGGAAGGACATGAGATCTGCAACCACTCCAGAACCCACACACCCTTCGATCAGCTCACTCCGGAACAGATGCTGGAGGAAATCAACTGGACCGAGGATAAGATCCGCTCCATCACCGGCAGGGGAACCAATTTCTTCCGTCCCCCCTACATCGGCGTGAATGACAGCGTTTACGAAACCGTCCCCCTGCCCATGATCTGCGGCATCGCTGCCAACGACTGGATGCCCGAGGTCACCGCCCGGCAGCGGTTTGACATGATAATGGAAAGCATGCGCCCCGGAGCGATCATTCTGCTCCACGACCTTTTCGAGAACGTGCAGACCCTTGAGTGCGTGGAGATGCTTATTCCCGCGCTGAAGGAGCAGGGCTACGAATTTGTCACCGTCACGGAGCTGTTTGAGAAGTACGGTGTCGACCCCCGCGCCAATAAATTCCTCTACACCTTTGCCGACCAGACCGTCCGCCGCGTGGACGAGTAAAGCAGCATAATATACACTTAATATTCCCGTTGTACTGTAGTACTGTATACTGAAAGATACTGAAGGAGTTTGCCATGAGCAGAAAAAAGACCGACAACAAGCAGAGCCGTTCCGCTCTGTCGAAATTCTTCCTCGCCACCTCCATCAGCTGGGGTGTCCTGTGGATCATCTACGTCCTCAGCGGAATTCCAATCGTCATGCTGACCAGATCGGTGGCTTTTGATCCGGCGAACATGACCGCCGCCCAGAGCGCGCTGCTTGACCTCGGTCATTTCTGCCACTCGGCGCTGCGCTGGTTTTTCCCCGTCCTGCTGCCCGTTGTGTGGGTGATTGTACGCCTGACCGCAAAGCCCGCCGGTGACGAGGATAACCGTTCCCTCAACAAAGCCGGACTGGCAGGCATTCTGACCGCCGTCGTTCTGTTGGGAATCCTCGGCTTTGCTCACACCGTCCTCCCCATCGACGAACTGCGAGCAGGCAGCGGAATTGTCAATAATCTGCTTATCCGGCTGCACGCCATGCTGACCGCCGCTCCCGTGGAGATTGCAGCCCTTGCCTACGCAATGCTCGCACGCGGCTGCGGCAAAAAGTCGGGCATCGAACGTCTGCACAGCTTCGGAAAGATGGCGGTTGTCGCAGCCGGAGCCATGCTGGGTGTAACCCTGCTTGCCGCCTTCGTCACAGTCATCAAGGGCACATGGATGAGCATCGACTGGATTGTCGTTCTCCCCCTCGCCGCTTCGGTAATCTTTGAGTGCGCGCGTGCTTCAAAGGATCTGAACGCCGACAGCGAATAACCTCACACAGCAAAACAGGCCGCGAAAGGGTGTCGCACCGCTTCGCAGCCTGTTTTTATTATGTTCAGTATTTCCCCATGTCCCTGTACTTTTTCAGCACAGCGATCCAGTCGTGTGAACTGCCGTTAAATCTCTCCGGATTGACGGGATAATGGACGTTGTAAAGATAGCCGGTGTCGCCGTAGCGCCCAAGACGGCTGTCGTCGAGGTGCTCCCCGTCGGCGCGGATACCCGCCACCTCAAGGCACATGAGCACGTGACTTGCGCCCTCCCTGATCTCCTTTTCCCAGAGATAGCGGCATTCCAGCTGTAGAAAGCACTCGGCAATGGCGGGCGCGTCCACCTGCGCCGCCGGTTCGGCGGTCAGTCCGGCAAGGGCAATCTCGTCGTCGTCATCGCCGTTGCAGCGAATGGTCGCCATGCATCTGTCGATGATGTCCGCCGAGGGAAAATTCAGCACCGCTTCGCCCCGCTCTCTGATGGACGCGTACATATGGCCGGATTTGTTCACGTTGGAAAGAATGGCGTAAAACCCCTGTTCATCGCCGCAGAAGGTGCTCCACGACTGCATGCAGGCGTTTGGCTTGCCGTTATGCTTGTAACCGGTCACCACAAACAGCGGCGAGGGTATGGCTGTGACGAAATCCATCCACGAAAAGCCGTAGGTGTTCATGCCCGCCATGGAATCGGGCAGGGCGAAATATTCCTTCTTCATCATTTTCTCCTCAAGACAACGCAGGACTTCCGCCCGCAAAAGGTGAAAGTCCTGCGATTTTTTTCCGGTAACAATCAGTCACTGATGCTCAGCGAATTTTCCAGCTGAGCCAGCAGACGGGTATAGAAACCGCGCTGCGCCCGGACGTTGTCCAGCCACATTTTCGTTGCGGTCAGCGTGGCAAATTTCATCTTTTCGTACTTTGCCATCTGGTCAATGTTGGTTCTGCACAGCTCAATCTGTCTGCCAAGAGGCAGCGCGAGGAAATCACGGAACACAAGGCTTTCGTGCAGACGATAGGCTCCGAAGCGGTCGATGTTGTCGGCGTCGCTGACGCTCTGGACAAAGTGGGTGTTCTCCCCCTCAAAGTCCGCCTTGCCGTCCACGTGAATGGCGATGGCGTACAGCATCTCGTCGCTGGTGGAGCGGTCAAAGCCCAGTCCCTCGATGAACGGGCGGGCGATGCGCGCCGAAAAGCGTCCGTGGTTGATAACGTCCTCCTTGCCGTTTGGAAAAACATCGCAGTAGCTGATGTCGTGCAGCAGCGCGGCAACGGTCAGCGCCTCAACGTCAAAGCCCTCGGTCTGAGCGATGGTCTTTGCGATATTGGCAACGCGGATGGAATGCTCAAAGCGGTATTTCTTGCTGACAGGGTCGTTGGAAAAATACGCGCTCTGATCGAATCGTTCTTTCAGAAAATCCAGTGCGGCATTGATTCTGCCCAAAGCAGATCCCCTCCAGTATACGCGGCCTTCCCGCCGCTGTAATCTTATTATTTTATTTTACAACACAAGCACAGAATAATCAACACATTTATTTACCATTGCGGGGCTGTTTTGCTCATTTTTTCACATAACAACCGACGAACGGAAATACCTCTCCTGAAAATCCACCTGCCCGGCGATCTGAGCGGCGGTAAATACGCAGTCCTCCGGAGCCACCACCCATTTATCCTCCACGTCGTCGGCGCGTACGATCACGGCGATAATCCGTCCGGAAAAGCTGTCCACCGGGCGGTCGACGCCAAGAATGTAGGCGTCCTGCCAGTCACCGTCGGGGGCGGCGATGCCCTCGACAAAGCCGTAGTTGACGGGATAGATCATGTCGGGGTGCTTCGGGTGAGCGGTGCCCAGCGGGCGGTCAACGGTGACCGTCACCGTCATACCGGTCATTCGTCCCTTGTCAGCGCGGCACTCAAGGCACTGTCCGGTGCGCACGAAATTGCCGAGGTCGGCTTCGTCCAGTCCCTGATAGGCGCACAGTTCGTCCCACAAAAGACCGCTGCCCTCCACGATATAGCAGCCGGAAACGGTGTCAACGCCGGCGATTATTCGCTCCACTCCGGCAAGTATTCCGCTTCTTTCCCTGTAAAGCCGTGCGCCGTTGCCCTCGCTGCGGATAAAGAACGCCCTTGGTGCGGGCTGCGTGCCCTGCGGCAGCTTATCGGCAAAGAAGCTGTTGGCGGTGATGTTTTCGCTTATAGTGTCGAGAATTTCCGGCTCTCGTGTCTCCTCCAGCGGATAGAGGGCGGAAAGATAGTCGATGAGCTGCTGTCCGCTTTTGCGGTCGGGGGTGTGGCTGTCCTTGTGGCTCAGCCACAGCTCCCGCCAGCGGTCAAGCTGCTGTTTTGTCGGCGCGGCGGTGATCATCCGGCGCTCTCCCCGTTCTGTTCCGGCGCTGCTTCTGCCGGAGCGGCTTCACTCTGCGCTTTCTGCTTCCGCCAGTAATGCTCATACAGCTCCTCGGTTGCAAGGGCTATCTTGGTCACCGCAAAGTCGCAGTCCTTGGGATAGATATAATAGGTGTCATTGGTGGTGTTCAGGTCGATGCAGTCACCCTTGCCCTTGTATTCATATTCAATATGGCAGGAATAGATTCTTGGCGTGGGAATGGCGACCTCGTAATCTTCGCCCTTGTAGCAGCCGGTCAGCCGGAACCCTTCCGCGTTGTGGGTCAGCTCGCCCATGCCAAGATCGATATATCCGCGGGAGTTGGGCAGTGTGTCCACCCGCACCTTTGCGGAAAAGGAGTATTCCCCCCGCTCCACCTCGGCGCGCACGTTGGCTCTCTCCCACTCGTACCAGTCGGGAATGTGGGAAAACTCCGTCTGACCGGAAAGTGCCCGCAGTTCGCCCAGCTCGGTCATCTCCCATTCCTTGCCGCATTCATCGCAGCGCAGAACGGTCTTTTTTGAACTCATTCGGTATTCGGTGCGGCAGTTGGGGCACTGATACAGCACCTTGTGCAGACCTTCGGCACGCTTTCTGTATCTGATGCGCTTGCCGTTTTCCTTCTGCCAGCGGAAGTCGTCGTAGACAAAATTCTCACGTATCAGGGCATTGAGCTCATCGGCGGACATTGCCGCCACTTCTTCGGCGGTGGCGATGCACTTAAGCTCGGCGGTGGTTCCCTTCAGCCCTCTGCTGCCGGTGTTCCAGAAGGGGGAATTGACGTGGTGACCGTTGCACATGAGGGTCACCACGGGCACCTTGAGCAGCTTTGCCAGCTTGCCGATGGAATCGGGCAGCACGGCGGTGGTGCCGCACAGAGAATATCTGGCTTCGGGATAGATGGCGGCGATGTCGCCGTTTTTGATGACGCGGCTGACCTGACGCACAAGGTTCATGTCGCTGGTGAACTTGCGGGTGCAGATGCAGCCGATGACGCGCATGATCCACTCAAGACCGATGAAGCCGTCGATGGCGACCACGTAGCTCACCCGGCGGGGCCATGTGGCCTTGGTGGCAACCATGAAATCGGTAAAGGCGTTGTGGTTGCACAGCAGCAGATAGGGCAGCTTGATGCCGTCCATGTTGGTGCGGGTCAGTTTGTTGCGGCGGATGATGTTGGACGGTGTGACCAGCATTCCGATAAGCCAGCGCAGGTGCATGCGCATGGGCGGCTTTTTCACGTTGTATCTCTTTACTTTTTCCAGCATGATTATCCTCCGGAAGTAGTATACTTATCCGGCATTACACCGGTGCAGATTGAGTGTTCGCCTGAAAAATCCCGCGCAGCCCTTTTCCACCACCGAGCTGTCCACCATGTAGCCGGGAATGTCGTAATAATACTTTCCAGTGGCGATGTCGATGGAAAGGCTGTCCAGCGGAAAGCCCGGGCGTATCGGGCTGTCGTGGGGTATGCTTGTGAGAATGAACGGGTTGGTGGCGAGTGATTCGTCCATCGCCGAATACACCCTTTCCCCGTCCATCACAAGGCAGATGGCGTTGATGTAGCGGGCGGTCAGATTGCCGTATTTCCTTGCCAGAGCGGCGTAATGCTCCACCATCTCCCCGTCGGTAAGCCGTCTGCCGCCCACATTGCGCACGTGAATCCCCGGCTGTTCCTCATCGGGCAGTCCGTCAAAATACAACCCCGAATCGCAGGAAAACACCGGCACGCGGTAGTGTTCATAGCAGGCGCGGGCTTTGATTACGGCATTCTCCAGCGGAGTGGCGCCGTTTTCCTCCACCTCCGGCGGCGGGCAGGGCATATCGTCAAAGCCCAGAATCTCCACGTTGAGCGAAGCAAGACCGCGGCGCATGGAGGCAAGCTTGGATGGGTTGCCCGTGCCGTAGAGCAGTTTAATCTTTTCCTGCATATTCCACCTCACAGCCTGTAGTGCATGAAATTGCCGTTGTGCTCAAAGCCGAAGGATTTATACAGCAGCACGCCCATATCCGACGCGGTGATATGCACTGCCGCGCAGCCAAGAGACCGCGCTTCCTCCACCACACGGGCGAGCAGCTCACTGGCGATGCCCATGCGGCGGTAACCGTCGGCGGTGTACATGCTTGAAAGCAGTGCGATGCGTCCGCTGGGGCAGCCGAAGTAAGGCGGCTTTTCCACCACGGAAATGCCGCTGGTGCCCACAATGCGCCCGCCGTCCACCGCCAGCCACGACACGAAGGTACCGTCGGCCATGTGGCGGCGGTAGTAATCCTCCAGCGCCGGACGCAGGTCGATATCCTCCGTCGCGCCCTCCTCGCGCAGCTGAGCGATGCGCATGGCGATAAACGTGCCAACGTCCTCAGCCGTCAGTTTTCTGTATTGTATATCCATGGTTGATTATCTCCGTCAAGGCGGCAGACCATAATATATTCTTCCTCGCTGCCGCCGGTAATTTCAAAGCCGGTCTTTTTATACATCTTCACGGCGTAATTGGCTTTCTGAACGGCGAGGGACGCCTGTGCATAGCCTTTTTCCCGCAGGATATCCAGCATGCACCTCATCAGCACAGTACCGATGCCTCTGCCGCGGTACTGCTCATGCAGCGAGATGGCAAAGGAGGGCGTATCGTCGTCGATGTGCCCGTAGTCGTTCATTATCCGCGTCCACACCATGCCGGCGGGCCGACCGTCCACGACGGCGATGAGGGCGTTGTCATGCTCCGAGCCGAAATTCTCCACATAGACCTGCAGTTCCGGCTGATTGATTATCACTCTCGGCGGCGGCTCCACTCCCTCGGGAATGAAGATGGCTTCGTAGAGGAAATCGTCCAGCAGGTGATATTCCTCCGGCTTCAGCTCGCGGATAACCGCCGTATCCCGCGCGGAAGCAAAGCTGTTTTCGCCGGTCATGACCTCATAGAGCAGCTCGATGCTGTCATGGTCGGCCGACTTGTTGCGGCGTCCGTCCCTGCAGGAAACGCGCTCCATGCCCAGCTTTTCCATCACGCGGTACGAAGCGGGATTCTCGCTGTCGCAGGTTGCAAACAAGCGTGTGATGCCCAGCCCGGTCAACGCCCATCGCGCCAGTGCACGGGCAGCTTCGGTTGCGTAGCCGTTGCCGCCGTATTCAGCGGAGATTATCCAGCCCATTTCGGCGCCGCCCTCCCCGTCGGGATAAAGACTGACCGCGCCGATGTGCCGCCCGTCAGCCAGCAGCACGGCGAATTCGTAAAAATCCGGACGCTCCTTTGCCCATTCCCTGTCGGCTGCGGTGAGAAACCGCACGGTCACCTCGATGGCGTCGTTGGGCAGATACATCATGTATTTTGTCAGCTCGCGGTCGCTTGCGTACCGGTGGGTGCTTTCAAGAAAACGCATACCCGTGGGCAGCAGCACAAGCCGCGGCGTTTTAAGCGCAAGAAACATATTCCTATCCCCTCTGTCTGCCGCTCAGACCCCAGTTTTCGTCGGGCGGCTCATGCAGGACGATGAAAACGTCGGTGCTGGCGATGCCCAGCCGGCGTTCCAGCTCGCCCACGATCTCGGTAAACACACGGGCTTTCTGCTCCTTCGTGCGGCCGGAGAACATGGTGATCTCGATCATGGTGAAATTGTCCGAATGACTGCTGTCACGCTCAAAGCAGTCGTTTTCCAGTTCGTACAGCCGCTGATAGCGGTCCCAGTCGGGGATTCCCAGCGCGGTTTCCAGAGCGGTGTGGATGCCCTCCAGAAGCTGCTGCCTGTATTCACTTGATTTGCCTTTGATTATCTCGATGCGCACAAGGGGCATAATCTGTTCCCGCCTTTCCGCGGATTTATTCCGGCAGCTCCAGACCGCCGGTGAGGATATTGTCCCGCCAGATGACGTTTTCGCCGCTTCCCCTGTAGAGGGTGGCATTGGGGCTGGTCTTGCGGAACATACAGTTGGTGACGAGCAGGTCGCCGTCCTCGTGGTCGATGACCGTCACGTCGTCCATCAGATATGTATAGTTGTTGAAATAGCTGCAGCCGATGAGGCGGGCAGGCTCGGTAACGCGGAAACCGGTCTTGCCGGTGTCGGCGTAGCAGTCGGTCAGAATCGCGTCGTAGGAGCTGAGCACGTAATTGACCGAATCGATAAGCATCTCGGGCAGCTCGCCCTCGCTTTTAGGCGGGATAGGACCGCCCCAGACGTGGCAGCGGGTCAGACGGTTGGAGCCGCCGCCCAGCAGTTCAAAGCCGGTGGTGTAATCCACCACCACGCTGTCGATGAAGTGGCTGTCGCCGCCGTTGGAGCTGATGCCTGCGTTGCCGGCAAGACCGGGCATGGTGCACTTGACGTAGAGATTCTGCGCCACCAGCTCGTAGGTCCACATGCTGCCGGCATCCTCGATCTTCAGTCCGTATTTTCTGCCGTTGCGCAGGGAAACATCGCGCATGGTGAAGTGTTTGAAGCTGTTGAGGCACAGGCAGCTTGCAAGTCCCGCGCCGTCGATGTAACCGCCGGTGATAAACAGATTCCAGTCCTCGGCGTCGTGGTCGCCGGAGGGCACCAGATGACCGTCGCACTCCTGCAGGTCGGGATAGGACGCCGCCGCGTCGTATTTCACGACGTAATCCATCTCCTTAACCGCCTTGAGCACCGCTGATTTATGCAGCAGCAGCGAACAGCAGTTGGTAATCTCCAGCATACCGGCGATTTCGTAAATTCCCTTTGGAAAGAACAGCACGCCTCCGGTGCAGTCGGCAGCGGCGCGCATGATTCGTCCTTCATCGCTGCTTTCACCGCTCAGACGGGGATAATCGGCAAGAGTGATATCAAAAACTCTGTTGTTCATCGTGAATTCTCCTTATATTTCACAGTCTGCGCACGGGAAAGAGCATAAAGCTTTCTCCGGTCGCGGGATTGGTGAAATCCTGCACCGCTCCGGCAAGGGTCAGTCCGTTTTCTCCGAGGTGCGCAAGCATTGCGGAAAACACATCGCTGCCGTCGCACTTGACGCGCAGATATTCAAAGGCGGGAATTATCCATTTTGTCCAGCCCTCCGGAGGCACGGCATCGCTGCCGCACTCCACTCCGGCAAGGTACAGCCCGCGGGTGAAATTATCCTCCCACGGCGCAAAGCCTCCGGACATATCGCTCATCGCTCCCCAGACGCCTGCAACATTGCCTTCACTGTCCTTCAGCGCAAGGTGCGCCACCTCTCCGAAGCGGGCGTTGGCCTCCGCCCACAGGCGCTGCACAAATCCCTCGCCGTCGTCCGTGGAACCGGAAAGACCGATAACGCAGAAACGGTCCTTTTTTATGCTGTCAATAATCATCGCCGCCATCCTTTCAGACGTTTTTCTCAGTGTATCAGAAAAACCGGAAAAATTAAAGCCCCGCGGAGTAAAAAAGGCAAACTACTGGCAGAAATCATGCGCCGACACGCACACAGCCCCGAAGCCGTCAGGCCCCGGGGCTGCAAAGGATATATCAATAATTACTCAGCGATGGTGATTCTCACGCTGCCGCTGCCTGTCTCGATGGCGCACATGCCGCCGTCGCGGTCGCTGGCGGGAACATTCTCGCTGCCGCTGCCGGTGCGCACGTCAAACATCTTGCCGGTGAGCAGAGTGCCCTTGACCGAACCGCTGGTGGTTTTCACATCCAGCTCGCCCGCGTCGAACTCGTTGAAGGTCACGCCGCCGCTGGAATTGCTGAGCTGCGCAAGACCGGACGCCACAGTGCGCTCAAGAGTAATGGCGCCGGAGGAAGCCTCAGCGGTGATGGTGCCGGCAGAGCAGGAAACAAACTCAATGGTGCCGCTGGAGGTCTTGACCTGAGCGTTGCCGGAAACCTGACACTCAATCAGATCCACACCGCCGCTGCTTGCCTGAACAGCAGCACTGTCGGCGGAAATCTTCTCGACACGGATAGCGCCGCTGGAGCTGCCCACCTCAATATCGCCGTACTGACCGCCGGTGACAGTGGCGCCGCCGCTGGTTGTCATAATTTTTGCTTCACCTGCACCTGCATCGGTGACTTTGATGGAGCCGCTGGTGGTTTCAACATCCATGGTTTCGGGGCAGAGATTTGCAAGCCTGACCGAGCCGCTGGAGGTCTTGATATTCGCGCTGCCGGTGACAGCCGCTTCAAAATTCACGCTGCCGCTGCTGGCTTCCACGGCAGCCTCGCCGAAGGTGAAATCAGCGGGCACGGTGACACTGCCGCTGCTGCTGTCGATGAACAGGGTGTCGTAGGCGTCGGCGGGCAGATATACTCTGAGGAACATTCTCTTGAATGTGACGTTGAAATTCAGGAAGGAGCTGCGGCGGTCGTCCACGCGGATATCCAGAATGCCGTCCTCAACGGTGACGATGTAGTCGCGGTCCTCCACCTTGCTGTACTCGATACGGGGGCTGCCGACAACGGCGCGGATAAGCTCTACTTCGGCTTCGTTTTCAATTATGCTGACGCGCTCAAAGTCGGGAGCGAATTCCTTTGTGGCAACTTCGTAGCTTTCCACCACGTTCTTTTCAAACATATCTCCGATGGTCTGATCGCTGTTCAGGCCGATGAACACGCCGATGGCAGCGACACCTGCCACCAGACAGACGGCGGCAATGACAAGAGCGATAATCACAGTTTTTTTCATTTTTATTCTCCTCCAATAATACTGTTATCTGTTTCTCTTTCCGAATACCGCGTTCCAGCAGAACTCAGTGGCCTTTGCAAGACCTTTTGTTGCCAGCAGCGCAATGAAGAACATCAGTATGCCTGCGCCGGCACACAGAAGACCTCCGCCCGCGGTTAACAGGCTCAGCATGGGCTTGCCGGCGAAGGGAGCTGCTATCGCCCAGCCTATGCCGGCGACGGCTGCGATACCCAGCGCGAACACGCACAGCCACAGCGCGAGAATCACGCACCACAGCGCCGCGTAGACCGACAGCGCCACAGCCGTCAGAGCGACCACGACCGCCAGTCCCGCTGCCAGCAGGGAAATCCACAGGGGCGAACCCAGAACGATCAGCACGATTTCCCATACCTTGAGGGCACGCGAGGGCTTGATTTTATCCCTGATGTTGTCTCTGAGCACAAGTGCCAGCGGCTGCTCGGCAAAGATCCGGGCGGTGATGTCGTCCACCGAACCCATATCTCTGATTGCCTCTTCCTCGCTCATGCCGTCGTCGATGCGTTCGTTGATCATTTCCTCGTAGTAATCCAGCGAGCTGCTCACGTCCTCATCGGGCATGCCCTCAAGCTTTTCCTCTATTGCCGCAAGAAACTCCTGCCTATTCATCTGTATTCTCCTCTCTTGTGATGAACCGATATATCGCCTCAAGCTCTTTCCATTCGTCCGCGAATTCATTGATGCGGGAGCGGCCCGCTTCGGTTATGTGATAATACTTGCGCAGCCTGCCGTTGTGCTCCACCGAATAGACGGTCAGACACTCGGCATTCTCCAGCCGGCGCAGAATCGGATAAAGCGTCGATTCCGATATGGTCAGGTAGGGCTTGATGTCCTTGATGATCTGGTAGCCGTAGGAATCCGCGTCCTTGATGGCCGCCAGCACGCAGATGTCAAGCATACCTCGTTTGAGTTGTATGTCCATGCCATACCTCCTTTCGCGCCATACTATACCACGCATAGTATTGTCTGTCAAGAGGTATTTTCAAAAATCTCCCATTCTGGTATTATGTTAATAATATTTTCGATATTTGATTCAGGAGTTGATAATTATGCATTACGACTGCAACCCGGACAATAAACCGACTCTGGTCGAAGATCTGGTGCGGACCGAGCGCGCAATGTACGAATACATCACCGAACCGGAAAAGGTCTCCGGCCGCTTTCTGCGGGTGCTGCAGCTTTTTTCCGGCATAATCCTCACGACTGCGGCAGCGTTATTGATGCTTCTCCCCGGCTTACATGATTTCCGCAGCACCCTCGGCTTTGGCATCGCGCTGCGCGTGCTGTGTACGGCGGCGATATTTGTTCCTCTGATTCGCGTGATACTGAAGGCAGGCATCCCCACCATCATTCTTTGCGTGCTGACCGCCGCGGTGCCTTGGGTGGAGCTTTTCCGTCCCGACCTGCTGCCGCTCACGACCCTGAGCCACACCGTGCTGTTTTTACTTTTCATGCTCTTTCTGCTGATTCCTGATGATTATTCAAGGGTGTGCTGCGGAGTGGGTCTTTTATACACCGCCTTTCGCTTCTGCTGGTTCAACATGACCCGCATTACTCCCATCAACCCGGACGGAATGCTAATTCCCGCAGCGATAGCCGCAGTCGTTCCGGGCGTCATCGCGCTGATATACCTGCTGTGCAGCAAAAAAACCGCTACCGTGCTGAAGGTCTGCCTCCCCATTCTTCTCTTCCTGATTTGCGTGATGTTATTCCAGCACATCGGGTTCGTGGCCAACTATGCGCTGGACAGCTCGGAGCCGAAGACCTATGCGGTCGAGGTTGAAGGCGTGGGCGATTATCTCTACGTCACCATCGACGACCGCCCCGTAAAGCTGCGCGTAAGCGTCGCACGCAGCGCCCTGCAGCAAAGCGGCGATGAGATCGAGGTCTTTTATCGTCAGGGCTACTTCGGGCGGGATTACTACATGATCGGCGAGTATGAAAAGCCTGCAGAGATGTCCTCTTCGGCCCTCTCCCCTTCCGACGCTCAGTAACAGCTTAATCACATAATATAAAAACACCGCCCGCCGGAGGAAGTATCGGTCTTCCATCGGCGGGCGGTGCTGTATTTTCGGGGAGCTGAAAGCAAAACCCTGTCAATATCCCCATTATCTGTACTATTGATTGTCATACGAGAATAATCCGATTCATCGTGACATTCTCAGATCTCTTTATAACAGATACTCCGCCAATTACAGACAATGCCGCGAGTCCACCCCGCGGCATCGTTCTGTTTATCACGAAATATCAATATTCGGTTACGCCCTCGTAGACCAGCTCGGCAGGTCCGGTGAGCAGCACTGTTTCGTCGGTGTAGTTGACGGTCAGATCACCGCCGGGAACCTTGACCACGATGTCCTCGCCTTTTTTGCAGAAGCCGTTTTCCACAGCCGCCACAACAGCGGCGCAGGCACCGGTGCCGCAGGCGCGGGTCTCGCCGTTGCCGCGCTCCCAGACACGCATCTTGAGAGTGCATTCGTTGACCACTCGCACGAACTCGGTGTTCACTCTGCGGGGGAAGAATTCAGCGTGTTCAAAGAGCGGACCGACATTCTCGATATCCACGCCGTCCACACGGTCGCAGAACACCACGCAGTGGGGCGTACCCACGGAGACGCAGTTGATGCGGTAATCCTTGCCGCCGATGGTAACGGGACGGTCGATGACGCGCTCGCCCTCAAGAATCGTGGGGATCTTATCGGGCGCGAACTCCGCCTTGCCGATATCCACGCACACCTCGCTGACCTTGCCGCCGCGCAGATACAGCTTGAGGTTCTTGATGCCGCTGTTGGTCTCCACGGTGATGCGGTCGCGGCAGACGATGCCGTTGTCATAGAGGAACTTTGCCACGCAGCGGATGCTGTTGCCCGCCATGGCTCCCTCGGAGCCGTCCTTGTTGAAGATGCGCATCTTCGCGTCGGCTCTGGTGGAATCCTCGATGAGCACGATACCGTCGGCGCCCACGCCGGTGTAGCGGTCGCACATGCTCACGCTAAGGGATTCGGGGCAGACAATCTTGCCGTCGCGGTTGTCGATGAAGATGTAGTCGTTGCTGTTGCCGTGCATCTTGGCAAAGTGCAGCTTCTGACGGCTGGTGCGCAGGTGGGCGATATCCACCAGCTCGGTGTTGAACTGGTTGAAGCGGCTGGCGATGATGTCAGCCAGCGCGTTGGCGGTGTCAAGAGAGGTAAAGCAGGCGATGGAAAGCTGCACGGCGCGGCGGTGCAGGCGGATATAATCGTCCATGGTGGAGTCGTGCATGGCTCCGGTGTAGACGATGTAGCTGATGCAGCCGCTTTCCAGCAGCTCCGTGACCTTATCGTACTCAGAGATATCCGGCACGGTGAAAACGTCGATGCCCAGCGCGGCGATGGTTTCGGCGGTACCCTTGGTGGCGTACAGCTTCATTCCCAGGTCGTCCAGCTTCTTTGCCAGCGTGACCACCTCGAGATAGTCGTGGTCGCACACGCTGATGAGCACGCCGATGTCCTGCCCCATCTCGGGGGCGCGCAGGCGGAAGCCCGCCGAGGCAAGTCCCTTGAACAGTGCCTCGTTGAGAGTCTTGCCGATGCCCAGCACCTCGCCGGTGGATTTCATTTCCGGACCGAGAGAGGAGTTGACATCGCTCAGCTTCTCAAAGGAGAACACAGGCACCTTGACGGTGTAGTAAGGGGGTGTGCGGTAAAGTCCGGTGCCGTAGCCCATGTCGCGCAGGGGCTCGCCCACCATCACGCGGGTGGCGAGGTCGACCATAGGCACGCCGGTCACCTTGCTGATGTAGGGCACGGTGCGGGAGGCTCGGGGATTGACCTCGATGACATACAGCTCGTTGCGCCACACAAGGTACTGAATGTTGACCAGACCCTGAGTACCCAGTTCCAGCGCCAGCTTCTCCGAGCAGTCGATGACCTTGCGGAGCATCTTGTCCGAGATGGAGAACTGGGGATAGACGGCGATGGAGTCGCCGCTGTGCACGCCGGCGCGCTCGATGTGCTGCATGACGCCGGGAATCAGAACGTCCCTGCCGTCTGAGATAACGTCCACCTCAAGCTCCAGACCCTCGAGGTACTTGTCCACAAGCACGGGGTTGTCGATGGAGCCGGAGAGGATAACGTCCATGTAGGTACGCACTTCGGCTTCGTTGTGGACGATCTTCATATTCTGACCGCCGATGACGTAGGAGGGGCGCAGCAGCACGGGATAGCCCAGCTGCTCAGCGGCGGCGAGGGCTTCCTCAAGGCTCATGACACCCATGCCGGCAGGACGGCGGATGGAGAATTTCTCCAGCAGCGCGTCAAAACGCTCGCGGTCCTCAGCCATGTCGATACCCTCGGCGGAGGTGCCCATGATCTTTATGCCGCTGTCGTCAAGGAACTTGACCAGCTTGATGGCGGTCTGTCCGCCGAATGCCACAACAACGCCCTCGGGCTGCTCGACCTTGATGATGTTCATGACATCCTCGTCGGTGAGCGGCTCAAAATAAAGCCGGTCGGCGGTGTCGTAGTCGGTGGAAACGGTCTCGGGATTGTTGTTGATGATAATGACCTCGTAGCCCAGACGCTTGAGTGCCCAGACGCAGTGTACACTGGAGTAGTCAAACTCGATGCCCTGTCCGATGCGGATGGGACCGGAGCCGAGGACGATGATCTTCTTTTTGCCCGAACGGGTAAAGCTGCGGGATTCGCAGTGGTTGTCGTAGGTGGAATAGAAATAGGGGGTCTGAGCGGCGTACTCGGCGGCGCAGGTGTCCACCATCTTGTAAACCGCCTCACGGTGGCAGGGCAGCGCCTGACCGCTGATGCGGGCAAGTGCCTTGTCGGGATAGCCCAGCTTCTTGCCCTCGAGGTATTCGCACTCGGTAATGGCTCTGCCGCCTATCTTCTGCTCGAACTGCACCAGTTTGAGCAGCTTTGCGGTGAACCACGGGTCGATGCGGGTGATCTCATAGATCTCCCCGGGAGTTACGCCGCGCTTCAGAGCCTCGAACACGGCAAAGATGCGCAGGTCGTCCATGACCTTCAGCCGCTCACGGATATCCTCGCACTCAGCCATTTTGGGATGATTGAGGGTGTCGAGGGAAATCTCCGCGCCGCGGATGGCCTTCATCATCGCCGCCTCAAAGGAGGGCGCGATGGACATGACCTCGCCGGTGGCTTTCATCTGTGTACCCAGAGTTCTGGGGGCATTGCCGAATTTCTCAAAGGGCCACTTGGGCAGCTTGACCACGCAGTAGTCAACCGCCGGCTCAAAGGCAGCCCATGTGCAGCCGGTGACCTCGTTGCGGATCTCGTCGAGGGTGTAGCCCAGCGCGATCATGGCGGTCACCTTGGCGATGGGATAGCCGGTTGCCTTGGAGGCTAGCGCCGAAGAACGGGAAACACGGGGGTTTACCTCGATGTCGGCGTATTCAAAGCTGTCGGGATTGAGGGCAAACTGGCAGTTGCAGCCGCCTTCGATGCCCAGCTCAGTGATGATATCCAGAGAGGCTCTGCGGAGCATCTGGTATTCGTCGTTGGAAAGGGTCATGGCAGGAGCCACGACGATGGAGTCGCCGGTGTGTACGCCCACGGGGTCGACGTTCTCCATGCTGCAGATGGCGATGGCGTTGCCGGCACCGTCACGCATGGTCTCGAATTCGATTTCCTTCCAGCCGTAGATATATCTTTCCACCAGCACCTGAGTGATGGGCGACATATCAAGACCGGTGGCTGCAACGATGCGCAGCTCGGCTTCGTTGTACGCAACGCCGCCGCCACCGCCGCCCAGAGTGAATGCGGGACGGATGATGACGGGATAGCCGATGCGTGCGGCTATCTCCACGGCGGTCTCAAGGTCGTTGGCGATATCCGAGGGGATGCAGGGCTGTCCGATCTTGAGCATGGTGTCGCGGAACATCTGGCGGTCCTCGGCCTTGTCGATGGCATCGGCCTTGGTGCCCAGCAGACGCACGCCCATGCGCTCAAGGAAGCCTTCCTTGTCCAGCTGCATGGCGATGGTCAGACCGGTCTGTCCGCCCAGACCTGCCAGCAGGCTGTCGGGACGCTCGATGTTGATGATGCGCTTGACCGTATCAACAGTCAGCGGCTCGAGGTAGATTTTATCCGCCATGGCGGTGTCGGTCATGATGGTGGCGGGGTTGGAGTTGACCAGCACCACCTCAAGACCCGCCTGACGCAGCACGCGGCAGGCCTGAGTGCCGGCGTAGTCGAATTCCGCCGCCTGACCGATAACGATGGGGCCGGAGCCGATGACCATTACCTTTTTGATATCTTTGTTAAGGGGCATCAGTCGTTCCCTCCCATCACAGCAATAAACTGCTCAAGCTGGGCTTTCTCCGGCTTGAACTGCACGGAAACCGCCCTGATATTTTCATAGACAAGACCCTCGCAGGTGCTGTCGTTTATATTGATATGGCTCACGGCGGCACCGCTGACGCTGTCTGCGTCCACTGCCCAGCCGTGATTCTGATTGGTGATAAGGATTTTGCCGGTGGAGTTGTCTCTGACCGGCTGGTTCGCGCCGCGGTGACCGAACTTCAGCTTGCTGACGGTGCCGCCCATGGCGAGGGCGAGCATCTGATGACCAAGACCGAAGCCGAACAGAGGCACTTTGCCCGCCACGGCCTTGATGGTCTCGATGTCGGCGGTGTTTTCGGCGGGTGCGCCGGGACCGTCGGTGATCACCAGTCCATCGGGAGCGGCGGCGAGAATATCCTCAGCGGAAGCACCCCACGGGATAACTCTGACCTGACAGCCCAGAGCGCACAGGGCGGGGATAACACTGCTGCCGCAGCCGTAATCCAGCACGGCAACGCTGTACTTTGCCTCACCCTCCGCGGGGTAGATATCGGCGGTGGTGACGGCGGTTCTGCTCACCGCATCTCTGACCGCAAAGGCGCGCAGAGCGTCCATGTCCACCTCGGGAACGGAGCTGATGACCGCGGGCATAACTCCCTCCTCGCGGATTATCTGGGTCAGCTCACGGGTATCAACGCCGCAAAGTCCGGGGACACCCTGAGCTTTGAGATAGGAATCTATATCGCCGCTGCAGCGGAAGTTGGAGGGAGCGTCGCACCAGTCACGCACAACGTAACCGGCGGCGTGGCAGACGGAAGCATCGCTCTCCCCAATCCAGCCGTAGTTGCCGATGAGGGGGAAGGTCTGCATGACAATCTGTCCGCAGTAACAGGGGTCGGTGAGAGTCTCGACATAAGCACCTGCGGTGGTGGTGAACACCAGCTCGCCTGTGCTGTCCTTTTCAGCGCCGAAACGCTCGCCCTCGAACACTCTGCCGTTGGCAAGAATCAGGTATGCCTTGCTCATGCCATCACCATGCACAGGACGGCCTTCTGGGCGTGAAGGCGGTTCTCGGCCTCGTCGAAGATCTCGTTGGCGTGTGCCTCGAGGACGTCCTCGGCGATCTCCTCACCGCGGTGGGCGGGCAGGCAGTGCATGACCATGGCGTCGGGCTTGGCGACAGCCATGACATCGCTGTTGATCTGGTAGTCGGCGAAGATCTTCTTGCGCTCGGCAGCTTCACTCTCCTGACCCATGGAAGCCCACACGTCGGTGTAGAGTACGTCGGCACCGGCGGCAGCGGCCTTGATGTCGGGAGTGCAGACGAAGTCGCCGTTCTCGGCGGCCCACTTCATGATGTCGGCGTCAGGCTCGTAGCCGGCGGGGCAGGCGATGGACACAGCCATGCCCATCTTGATGCAGCCGACGATGAGGGAGTTGGCCATGTTGTTGCCGTCGCCGATGTAGCACAGCTTGTTGCCGGCGATAACGCCCTTGTGCTCACGGATGGTCATCAGGTCTGCCAGCACCTGACAGGGGTGGCAGTAGTCGGTCAGACCGTTGATGATGGGAATGGAGCCGTACTTGGCAAGATCCTCAACCTCGCTCTGGGCAAAGGTGCGGATCATGATGCCGTCGAGATATCTGGAAAGCACACGGGCGGTGTCCTGAACGGGCTCGCCGCGGCCGATCTGCAGGTCGTTGGAGCTGAGGAACAGAGCGGTGCCGCCCAGATCATACATACCGGCTTCAAAGGAAACGCGGGTACGGGTGGAGGACTTCTGGAAGATCATGCCCAGCTTCTTGCCCTTGAGGCGATGATGCTCGATGCCGTTCTTTGCTTCATATTTGAGCTGGTCGGCAAGATTGAGTATTTCGGTGATCTCCTCGGGAGAGAGATCGGAAAGCTTCAGCAGATGTTTCATTTCGCAAGTTCCTCCTTGAGAATATTGATAGCTTTTTTAAGATCGTCCATGTCGATGTTGAGGGGCGGCAGCAGGCGCACCTTGTTCTTGGCGCTGATGACCACAACGCCGCGCTCGAGGCAGCCGGCAATGACTTCCTTTGCAGGGCGCTCGGTCTCGATGCCCAGCATCAGACCCAGTCCGCTGACGGACTTGACACCCTTGGAGCCGTTGAGCTGAATGACGATGTATTCCGAACGCTGGCGCACACCCTCAAGGAGGGCTTCGTCAAGGCGCTCGATAACGCTGATGGCTCCGGCGCAGCACACGGGGTTGCCGCCGAAGGTGGAGCCGTGGGAGCCGGGAGTGAGAACGTCCTGCACCCTCTCGCCCAGCAAGCAGGCGCCGATGGGCAGTCCGCCGCCCAGACCCTTGGCGGTGGAAACGATGTCGGGCTTGAGATCAAAGTTCATGTAGCCGTACAGTCTGCCGGTACGTCCGTTGCCGGTCTGCACCTCGTCAACGATGATGAGCAGCCCGTATTTTTCGGCAACCGCGTTGACCTCGGCGACGAATTCGGTGGACAGGGGGTTGACGCCGCCCTCGCCCTGCACGGTCTCGATCATCACCGCGCAGCAGGGATTTTCCTCAGCCAGACGGGTAAGATCGCCGGGGACGTTGGGATCGGCGTAGACAAAGCCCTCGGTAAAGGGACCGAACTCGGTGTGGAACACGTCCTGACCGGTGGCGGCAAGGGTGGTGATGGTGCGTCCGTGGAAGCTGTTCTTCAGGGTGATGATGACCGGACGCTCACCGCCGTAGTTGAGGTGCTGCCAGCGGCGGGCGGTCTTGATGGCGCACTCGTTGGCCTCCGCACCGGAGTTGGAGAAGAAGACCTTCTTCATGCCGGTGCGCTCGCACAGAAGCTGAGCCAGCTTTGCGCAGGGCCCGGTGTAATAAAGATTGGAGGTGTGCTGCACATTGCCCAGCTGGGCGGTGACAGCTGCTATCCACGCGTCGTCAGCCACGCCGAAGACGTTGGTGGCGATGCCGGTGCTGAGATCTATGTATTCCTTTCCCCCGTCGTCATAGAGCTTTGCGCCCTTGCCGGACACGAATGCCACGGGAAAGCGTCCGTAGGTATGAGCGACGTAGGTATCATCGGTTCTTTTGATGTCCATGAGATTCACTCCTTATGAGGAAGATTGTCAAGCCCGGCGGCTTTACATAGTATTTCAATGAATTTTTCTGCCCGTTCGCCCTGCATCGGTATGATATCGCGGGGTGAACGTTTATGCACGACAAAAATACTCTTTCTGCCGCTTGCGTTCAAAGTAATTCTGTACTCTTTCGTATACTCTCTGACCTTGCATTGCGTAATGCTGTCCAGCGGAACGGTGTACTGCCGGCAGGGTTCTCCGGCAACCAGAGTCACGCAGCACAGACAGACAGGCGTGCACTCCAGCAGACAGTCGCGGGCATAGCGGTCAAAGGCGCCATCGAAGTAAATTTCTGTCCGACCAGACACACAGCCGGAAGACCGGTCACCGTCCGCCGCCCTGCTAACGAGGGGAGCGATGATTTCATCTGCCCGCCCTTTCAGCTTTAATACACCGTCAATATGCACCTTCCGGATAAGAAAGCCCGTTCCCACAGCGGCAGCAAGCAGGGCAAACAGCACAAGCAGAGCAGGATTTCCCACTATTATCAGACAAACATGGTGCCGATACCCTCATCGGTGAGAGTCTCGATGAGGATGGAATGGGGCACGCGTCCGTCGATGATGAAAACCTTCTTGACACCGCGGCGGATAGCTTCGGTGCAACACTCCACCTTGGGAATCATGCCGCCGGAGATAACGCCCTCGCGCATAAGCTGGGGAGCCTCGCTGACGTTGATCTTGGGAATGAGGGTGCCGGGATCGTCCTTGTCGCGGCAGATGCCGGTGATGTCGGTCATGGAAATAAGGCTCTCTGCGCCCAGCATGCCGGCGATGCGGCTGGCTGCGGTGTCGGCGTGGATGTTGTAGACGTTGCCTTCCTTGTCGCAGCCCACGGTGGAGATAACGGGGATATAACCCATCTCCAGAACGTCCAGAACGGGCTGGGTGTTGATGGAGGTGATCTCGCCCACGTAGCCCAGCTGCTCGTCCATCATCTCGGCCTCGATGAGATGACCGTCAGCGCCCGACAAGCCGATCGCCTTGCCGCCTATATTCTGAATGAGATTGACAAGGCTCTTGTTGATCTTGCCGGCGAGAACCATCTGCACGATCTCGGCGGTCTCGGCATCGGTGACGCGCAGTCCGTTGACGAACTTTGTCTCCTTGCCCACTCTCCTGAGCATATCGGTGATCTCGGGGCCGCCGCCGTGAATGAGCACCACGCGGATGCCCACGGTGGTGAGCAGAACGATGTCGCGCATGACGGCGTTCTTGAGCTCCTCGTTGATCATGGCGTTGCCGCCGTACTTGACGACGATGATCTTGTCCTTGTAGTCCTGAATATTAGGCAGCGCCTCAACGAGGACGGCTGCTCTCTGTGCGTTGGTCAGTTCCATTCCTGTCTCTCCTGTATTTATCAATATTGAGATTCCCGCTCACTCCCTCAGTCAGACGCGCTGACAGCCGCCTCGCCCACGGCGGGACTATGGGAGTGTTCCGCAAAAACTGAATCAGGTGCGATAATCGCCGTTGATCTTGACGTAATCGTAGGTCAGGTCGCAGCCCCATGCTGTGGCGGCAGCGTCGCCGTCACGCAGGGTGACGTCCACGATGACCTCGTCGGCGCTGAGCACTTCCTTGGCGATTTCCTCGCTGAAGGGCACGCCGGCGCCGTTCTGACAGACGGTGACCTCGCCGCCCGCGGAGCGGAAGGTGACGTCTATCTTGGTAACATCGGTGCTGGCTCCGGAGTAACCGATGGCGCACAGCACTCTGCCCCAGTTGGCGTCGCAGCCGAACATTGCCGACTTGAGCAGCGGGGAGCAGATGACCGACTTGGCAACGGTCTTTGCGTCAGCGACGGTGGCACCGCCCTTGACGGCGCACTCGATGAGCTTGGTGGCCCCCTCGCCGTCCTTTGCCATCATTCTGGTCAGATACACGCATACGTCAAGCAGCGCGGCGACAAAGATATCGAAATCCTCACCCTCGGCGGTAATTTCATTATTGCCGGCAAGACCGGAAGCGATGATGGCGAGGGTGTCGTTGGTGGAGGTGTCGCCGTCAACGGACAGCATATTGAAGCTGTCGCCCACCACGGAGCGCAGAGCCTTGTCCAGCATCCGGCCGCTGATGGCGCAGTCGGTGGTGACGAAGGCAAGCATGGTTGCCATGTTGGGGTGGATCATACCCGAGCCCTTGGTCATGGCACCGATGGTGACGGTCTGACCGCCGATGGTGACCTGCACGGCGTACTGCTTGCAGACGGTGTCGGTGGTCATGATAGCCTCTGCGGCCCTGGTGCCGTCGGCGGCAAGGTTCTTCACGAGGTAAGGAATGCCTTCCTGTATCGGCTCGATGGGCAGAATCTGTCCGATAACGCCGGTGGAAGCCACGAGAACTTCTTCAGCTTTGATGCCCAGAGCTTCGGCGGTGGCGGCACACATGGCTTCGGCCTTCTCCACGCCGTCAAAGTTGCAGGTGTTGGCGTTGCCGCTGTTGGCGATGATGGCGCGGATCCTGCTCTTGGCAAGGTGATCCTTGCAAACCACGATGGGCGCGCCCTTGACCAGATTCTGAGTGAACACGGCAGCGGCGGTGCAGGGCACTTCGCTGACGATGAGAGCGAGGTCGGGCTTGTGGTCACGCTGGATATTCTCGTTGGCGAGAATGGAAGCTGCAGTGACGGTGTTGGTGGGATATCCGGCTCTCTTTACGCCGCAGTAGACACCGGCGGCCTTGAATCCTTTGGCGGCAGCAACGCCGCCGGGAATGTTCTTTTTGATTTCCATGTCAGTATATAACTCCTTGAGATTGATTATTTTGATCCCAGACAGGTGCTTGCCATTGAGAACATCAGTGCCACGCCCATAAACACAAGCACCAGCAGCAGTGCGGAGAAAACGGTTCGCAGCAGATCCTTTACCGTGGGCTTTGGCGGTTCGGCATCGGTCTCGTACATCATCTCGCTGACCCTGTCGTTGTCGGCGGCGTAGTCGGCGTAGGGCGACTGTACGGAAAAAAGCTTCTTAATCTTTCCGGCGATGGTCTCCTGCACTTCCTCAGCGCCGGTGACTTCCTCCGGTGTATCCTCTCCGGTCGGGGTGACCGGATTCTTTTCCATTTCGCTCATATCGCACCTCACAGAGCAAGACCGGTGGTCTCGTCCAGTCCCAGCATGACGTTCATGCACTGCACGGCTGCGCCGGAAGCGCCCTTGCCCAGATTGTCAAAGCGGGACATGAGCAGCACACGCTCGTCGTTGCCGGTGACGGTGACCTCCATGCGGTCGCAGCCGCTCATGGAGGCGGCGGAGATGAAGCCGTCGGGAGCAAACTCCGAGGGCTCGACATATTTTACCAGACCGCCGTTGTATACTCGCTTGTAGACCTCCGCGATCTTTTCCACGCCGACGCAGTTGATCTGGTCGGCAAAAAGACCGACGGTGACCATCATGCCGCTGTAGAAGTCGGAAACGATGGGACAGAACACGGGAGCGTACTGCAGACCGGTGCGCACCGCCATCTCAGGCAGGTGCTTGTGGGTCTGACCCAGAGCGTACTGGCGGGGTGCTTCGTAATCGGCAGGGCGGTTTTCGTCACCGTAGGCGGCGATCATCTTCTTTCCGCCGCCGCTGTATCCGGTGAGGGAATGACAATTCAGTCTGGCGTCGATATCGATGATGCCTGCGGCAACCAGCGGAGCCACAAGGGAGATAAATCCGCTGGCGTGGCAGCCGGGCACGGAAACCCGCTTTGCGTTGGCAACCGCGGCGCGGTGGATGTCCGACAGCTCGGGGAAGCCGTAAGCCCAGTCGGGGCTGGTGCGGTGAGCGGTGGACGCGTCGATGACCCGCACGGCGGGATTCTCTATCAGGCTGACCGCCTCAATCGCGGCAGCGTCCGGCAGGCAGAGAAAAGCGATGTCGCAGCTGTTGAGAGCCTCAGCCCGTGCCGCGGTGTCCTTTCGCAGTTCCTCGGGCAGGGTGATCAGTTCGATATCGCTGCGCTGACCGATGCGCTCAAAGATGCGCAGTCCGGTGGTGCCTTCTTTGCCGTCGATGAAAATCTTATACATTGCTATAATCCTCGCATAGTAAATGTTTGTATAATTATGCGCTTATTTCTTCCAAAAGTCAAGGGCAATATCACCTGTTCCCCGCCCAATTTCACACTATATATCAACCCTAATATGGCAAAATACCACAAAACACGCCCAAAAACCGCCCCTTTGATAAATATACATCGTATGCAGAATATATACACGCGGTATGCATCGCATCGCATACTGTGCCATTCCCCCGCTCCCCCGCTAAAACAATATATATAACAAATTTGCCGTCTTTTACCCCCGCTCTTTGGTGGAATGTACATTGACACAGCCCCCATAAAAGGGTAAAATTAACTGAAATGTATATTAGGGGTATTATATCTACGCACCTGCCCCGCAGCAGCTATAAAAATACATAGATTTTTCTATATTTTCAAATACTGAAAGATGAGGATTTATTTGTGCAGAAAGAGATAATCACAGAAAACGAATATAAAAAGACACCCGGCAAAAAGACCGCGAAATCCAAGGCTCCCAAACAGAGCAAGGCTGTAAAGCAGTCCGCCGCAAAGGGCGCGAAGTCCGCTTCCGCCAAGGCGAAACCGCCGGCAAAATCCGTCGCCAAAGCCCCCGCCGCGCATAGCGCGAAACCCGCTGCCCCCAAAGCTTCAAAGAAGACCGCCGAAGCGCCCGCAGCGGTAGCCGCTTCCACGATTCCTGCCGCCGGCGCCGCTGATTCCAGACCCGCAAAGAAAACCTCCGGCAAAAAGAACACCGAAGCGCCCGCAGCGATAGCCGCTTCCACGATTTCTGCGGCCGGCACCGCTGATTCCAGACCCGCAAAGAAAACCTCCGGCAAAAAGAACACCGCCGCGGCGAATCCTGCCGCCGACAGCACCGCCGCCGGACCCGCGCGCAAGGGCGGACGCAAAAAGAAGGCAGCCACTCCCATCCGTGTGACCTTCCTTGGCGGTCTTAACGAAATCGGCAAGAACATGACCATGTACGAATGCGGCGACGACGCCATCATCGTTGACTGCGGCATGGCCTTCCCCGACGACACCATGCTGGGCATCGACATGGTCATTCCCGACATCACCTATCTTGCCCGCAACATACACAAGGTGCGCGCCATACTGCTCACCCACGGTCACGAGGACCACATCGGCGCCATTCCCTACGTGCTCAAGGAATACCGCATTCCCGTCTACGGCACTCAGCTCACGCTGGGACTTCTGGAGGGCAAGCTCAGGGAGCATAACATTCTCTCCTCCTGCAGCCTGAACGTAGTCGAGCCGGGCAGCACCGTCGACTTCGGCTGCATCAAAGCTGAATTCATCAACGTCAACCACTCCATTCCCGGCGCCGTTTCCATCGCCCTGCACACCCCCGCCGGCATCATTGTACAGACCGGCGACTTCAAGATAGACATGACCCCCATCAGCGGCGACATCATCGATCTGGGACGCTTCGCCGAGCTGGGCAAAAAGGGCGTTCTGTGCCTGCTTTCCGACTCCACCAACGCCGAGCGTCCGGGCTACACCGCCAGCGAACGCACCGTCGGAGCCTCCTTCAACCCCCTGTTCCAGTCGGCTTCCGCCACCGGCAAGCGCATTATCATCGCCACCTTTGCCTCCAACGTCCACCGTGTGCAGCAGATCATCGACTGCGCCGCTCGCTTCGGACGCAAGGTCGCTGTCAGCGGACGGAGCATGATCAACACCGTCGCCATCGGTCAGGAAATGGGCTACCTCAACGTCCCCGAAGGTCTGCTGGTGGACATCTCCATGATCAACCGCTATCCCAAGGAGCAGATGGTGCTCATCACTACCGGCAGTCAGGGCGAGCCCATGAGCGCGCTGAGCCGCATGGCGATGAACGACCACCGTCAGGTGGAGGTCGGTGCCGACGATTTCATCATCATCTCGGCAAATCCCATTCCCGGCAACGAAAAGACCGTGGGCAACGTGGTCAACGAGCTGCTGCGCCACGGCTGCGAGGTCGTTTATGAGAAGATGTACGAGGTACACGTCTCCGGACACGCCTGTCAGGAGGAGCTGAAAATAATCCTCGGTCTGACAAAACCGCAGTATTTCATCCCCGTCCACGGCGAGCAGAAGCACCTGCAGAAGCACGCCGGTCTTGCCTCGCTGATGGGACTGCCCGACAGCAACATCATGGTCGCCGACCTTGGCGATTCGGTGGAAATCAGCGCCGACGGCATCAGGGTCGCCGAGCGTGTGCCCGCCGGACGGGTGCTGGTGGACGGTCTGGGCGTGGGCGACGTGGGCAGCGTAGTGCTGCGTGACCGCAAGCATCTGGGTCAGGACGGTCTTATCATCGCCGTCGCCACAATAGATTCAAACGACGGACACCTGCTGTCCGGACCTCACGTCGTGTCCCGCGGCTTTGTCTACGTCCGTGACGCTGAGCCTCTGATGGAGGAAGCCTGCGCTCTGGTCACCGATGTGATCGAGGAATGCGCAAACAGCGGCATACGCGACTGGGCCGCCATCAAGGGCAAGGTCCGTGACGAGCTTTCCCGCATGATGTATCAGCGCACCAAGCGCAGCCCGATGATCCTTCCCGTCATCATGGAGGTCTGATCCTTCGGAATAATGCGCGGAACAAATAACAATACAGCCGGTTTTCTCCGCAGCGCGGCACCGCCCGCCAGCGGAGGAAAGGAGACTCCACTGTTATGAAAAAAATCTTCAAGCGATTCTGGCCGGTAACGCCCATGCTCACCACGCTGCTGATTATCATGGCGGCGATGACCGTCATCTCCCTGCTGGTGAGCGGCAGCACAAAGCTGTTCTGGGTGCTGCTGGTGATTACCGCCGCAAGCGCCATCGGCGTGTGGCTGCTCAACGAGAACATCTATAAGGATGTCAGCGGCTTTCTGCGGGGCATAAACACCGAGCTTTCCCCACAGCGTTCCTCCGCTCTTGACCGCCTGCCCACTCCCGTTTCGGTGCTGGGGCGCAAGGGCGAAGTGGTGTGGTACAACCGCGCCTTCAGCGAACAGCTGCTTGCCGGCGGCGAATACAACGGCGGCTCCATTCTGCGCATCAACAAGGACTTCAATCTGGAAGCCATGCGCGCCGGAGAGAGCTTCCGTCTCAAGTGGGAAAAGAACTGGTACGACTGCGTGCCTGTTCCCATGCAGATAGCCAGCGGACAGGGCAGTCTTGTCTATTTCCACAACATCACCGGACTCAAGCGCACCGAGGAGCGTTACGAAGCCTCCCGCCCCACGGTCATGATAATCGTCTTTGACAACGAAGAAGAACTGCTCAAGGCAAGAGAGAGCGAGCGCGTGCGCGTGTTCTCCGAGGTGGACGCCATCATCAACGCCTGGGCGGACAAATCGGCAGGTATCTGCTGGGCTAACGTGCGCGACAAGAGCCTTATTATCATCGAGGAAAAGGAAGCCAAGCGTCTCATCGACGAGCGTTTCTCCATTCTTGAAGCCGCAAAGCAGATTTCCGTCGAGGGCGGCACCCCCGTCACCCTGTCCATCGGCGTGGGCCGTGCCGGCAGCTCCATCGAGGAGTGCGAGGCGTGGGCGCTGCAGGCTCTGGATATGGCCCTGGGACGCGGCGGCGATCAGGCCGTGGTCAAGACCGCGGAAGGCTACAGCTTCTTCGGCGGTGTGTCCAAGTCCTCCGAACGCCAGAGCAAGGTGCGCGTGCGCATGCTGGGCGCCTCCCTTTCCAATATGCTTGAAAGCTGCGGCAACTGCCTTGTAATGGGGCACCGGTTCTCCGATCTGGACGCCATCGGCTCGGCAATCGGCGTGTACGCCATCGCCAAAACGCTCGGCAAACCGGCGTACATCGTGACCGACGAGGAGACCACCCTCGCCGGAGAACTGGTCAGCTACTACAGAAAGTGCGGCAACGACTGCTTTATCGACCCTGCCCACGCCCTTGACCTGATGCGAAACGACACGCTGCTGATCGTGACCGACACCCACTCCCCCAATTTTGTGGAGAGCCGTCCGGTGCTGGACAGAGCAAAGAACATCGTGGTCATCGACCACCACCGCATGATGGTGGATCACATCGACAACGCCGCGCTGATGATTCAGGAATCGTACGCCAGCTCCGCTTCGGAGATCGTCTCCGAGCTGGCGGGCAGTATGTGCGAACGCGCCATCGGCCGCCCCGAAGCCGAAGCCATGCTGGCCGGCATCATGCTGGACACCAAGAACTTCGTGCTGCGCACCGGCGTGCGTACCTTTGAGGCATCGGCTTTCCTCAAGCGCAGAGGAGCCGACACCGTTGAGGTAAAGCGGCTCTTTGCCGAGAACTTTGATACTTTTGTCGAAAAATCCCGACTGGTGTCGAACGCCTTTTTCTATAAGAACTGCGCCATCTCCATCGCCGACGAGGGCATCGAAAACCTGCGCATAATCAGCTCGCAGGCCGCCGACGATATGCTGTATATCTCCGGCGTCAACGCCTCTTTTGTGCTTTTTGAATCAGACGGACTCATCAACGTTTCTGCCCGTTCGCTGGGCAAGGTCAACGTCCAGCTCATCGCAGAACAGCTTGGCGGCGGCGGACATCTGACCATGGCAGGCGCACAGTTCACTGACTGCAGCATAGACGAAGCCGTATCGCGGCTCAAGCAGGCCATCGACCAGATGCGGTAGGAACAGCGCAATCATCACCACTCCGCGACTGCGGCAAATCCGCACCAAACCAAACCGGCAACGGGGCACGTAGCGTGATTTGCGACGCAAATCCGAGTGCCCGCAGAGGTGCGACAGGTGTTTTCCAAATTGCATATTAACAAAAATCTATCACGTCGGCAAAAGCGTGCCTCCGCTCTGATTTTTGAAATAAGCTGATAATTTGAAAAAAGCACCGAACCGTGGCAATCGTTGCGATAGTGCCCAATGCTGCGAATTAGTGGCGTGCAAATTGCGCAAGAATATAACACCTCGGGGCACGTGAGCAGGATTCGCAGAGCGAATCAGATTGCCCGCAGAGGCGCGTATGCGCCGGGGCAATCGTTGCGGCAGTGCCGGGCTGCCAAAAGCGGTGAAGCGCCTTTTTGCTTTCTTTTTGGCGCAACAAAAAGAAAGTGCCCCGCCGGCATGAGGCGAGAGCGTGAAGTTGGCATCGAAACCGACCGGCAACGAGTAAAGCGCCTGCCGGCTTGAGGCGAGAGGTTGCAGATTGCATCGAAACCGTCCGTCAATGCGTAAAGCACCCGCCGGCTTGAGGCGAAAGCCTGAACCCCGCACCGAGGAAACCAAACAGCAAAAACACCCCCAACAACACAACAGACAAAGCTGCCGCGCAGCACCAAACCCGCCGCGCAACAGCCATTCAATAACAAATAATCAAATTTACATAGGAGATATAATTATGAAAGTCATTCTCTTACAGGACGTCAAAGGCACCGGCAAAAAGGACGAAATCGTCAACGTATCGGACGGTTACGCACGCAACTTCCTGCTGCCCAAGAAGCTGGCTGTGGAAGCCTCCGCTGCTGCCATGAACGATATCAAGAACCGTGAACGCGCCAAGGAGCACCGCATTCAGGAGGAAAAGAAGGCCGCGCAGGCCATCGCCGACAAGCTGAGCGGCACCACCGTAAAGCTGACCGCCAAGGCCGGCAGCTCCGGCAAGCTCTTCGGCTCCATCACCGCCAAGGAAGTCGCCGACGCCATCAGTGCAAAGGCCGGCGTCGAGGTGGACAAGCGCAAGGTCTCCCTGTCCTCCGAGATCAAGTCCTTCGGCACCTATGAGGTGGAAGTCAAGCTGTACACCGGCATCAGCGCAAAGATGTTCGTGCTGGTAGCCAGCGAGGACTGATCGCCTGAAATATGGATAACTACGAAAACAGCCGCCAGAGCGATCTTACCGCCCTGAGCAGCATCAACGCCATGCCTGCCAGCATCGAAGCCGAGCAGGCTGTGCTGGGCGCGCTGCTGATGGATTCCCACTGGGTGGTGGAGGTCATGGATACCCTCCGCCCCGAGTGCTTCTATGTTGAGCACCACCGCAAGATATACAACGCCATCCGCAGGCTGTTCCAGTCGGGCGGAAAGGTGGACGCGGTCACCGTGCTCAACGAGCTGGTGAGCATGGGCGATTTCACCGAGGAGTTCGGCATCCGCTATCTGCGCGACCTTGCCGAGATGATGCCGCTGATTACCAGCGACGTCACCGCCCACGTGCGCATCATCCGCGAAAAATTCGAGCGCCGCAGCCTTATCGAGGCAGCGCGAGCCATCGCCTCGGAGGCAATGGACGAGAGCAACAACATGACCACCCTGCTGGACCGCGCCGAGCAGCGGATTTTTGAAATCAGCAACGACCGCACCGCACAGGGACTTGTGCCGCTGAGCGAGGTCATGGTGGACGCTCTTGACCATCTGATGCTGATGAACAGCGACCGTCGCGAGGAATTTCTGGGCATTCCCTCGGGTCTTAAGATGCTGGACGACACCATCTCCGGTCTCAACAAATCCGACCTTATCATTCTCGCCGCCCGTCCCGGTATGGGTAAAACCAGCTTCGCGCTGAACATCGCCCGCAACGTGGCGGTGCAGCAGAAGCGCGCCGTGGCATTCTTCTCGCTGGAAATGACCCGCGAGCAGCTGGCGCTGAGAATCCTCTCCAGCGAATCGGGAATCGACAGCCACAAGCTGCGTGACGGCACCATCGCCGAGGACGAATGGCCCTCCATCTCCGACGCCGCCAACCGCCTGCAGGACGCGGTGATCTACATCGACGAATCGAGCAACATCACCGTCACCGAGATGAAAGCCAAGCTGCGCCGCAAAAAGGACGTAGGTCTGGTGGTCATCGACTACCTGCAGCTCATGAATATCAAAAACACCGGCAACCGCGCCGCAGACGTGGGCGAGCTGAGCCGAAGCCTGAAGATCATGGCCAAGGAGCTCAACGTGCCGGTTATATGCCTTTCCCAGCTTAACCGTATGGCGGAAGGACGAAAGGAACACAAGCCCCAGCTTTCCGACCTGCGTGACTCCGGCGCCATCGAGCAGGACGCCGACATCGTACTCATGCTCTACCGCGAGGATTACTACATGAACGAGGAAGGCAAGAACCCCGAGGACGTAAAGATCGGCGAAGCATACTGTTCCGTGGCAAAGAACCGCCACGGCGAAACCAAGGAAATCCCCCTCAAGTGGCACGGTCCCACCATGCGCTTTACCACCGTGGAGGAATTCCGTCAATGATCGCGAAAATCAGAACAGCCGTCGCCCTGCACAATATGCTCTCCCCCGGAGACAGCGTGGCGGTGGGGCTGTCCGGCGGCGCCGATTCGGTCAGCCTGCTTCACGCTCTGCTTGAGCTGCGTGAGGAACTGTGCCTGCGGGAAATCCGCGCGGTACACATCAACCACGGCATCAGAGGCGAAAACGCCGCGCGGGACGAACAGTTCTGCCGCGGGCTGTGTCACCGGCTGGGTGTGCCGCTGGACTGCTGTCACGAAGACGTCCCCGCCCTCGCCGCACAGCTGGGCATCGGTCTTGAGGAATGCGGCAGACAGTGCCGCTACCATCATTTCAGCCGCATCGCCGCAGACCACGGCTGCGTCATCGCAACCGCCCACACCCTCTCCGACAGCGTTGAGACGGTCATCTTCAACCTCGCCCGGGGCAGCGCGCTCAGCGGAGTGTGCGGCATTCCGCCGGTGCGCACCGTCGAGGGCGGCGCTAAAATCATCCGCCCGCTCATCGAAGCCACCCGCGAGGATATCGAAAGCTACTGCGCCACGCGCGGACTGGACTTCGTCACCGACGAAACCAACGCCGACACCGTCTACAGCCGCAACCACATCCGCCACGGGGTCATTCCAGCCCTGCTCAGGATCAACCCGTCGCTGCACGCGGCGGTGGCACGCTTTTCCCGCTGCGCCGCGCAGGACGACGATTTTCTGAACACACTTGCCGCCGATTCCCTTGAAAAAGCCGTTCTGGACAACGGCTGGGACTCGCAGGCCCTTGCCGCTCTGCCCGACCCTCTGCTGCGGCGGTGCATAGTCGCCATCGCCCGCACCCGGGGCTGCACGCCGGATTCCGCTCAGACCGGACTGTGCGTGTCGGCTCTGAGGAACGGTTCGGGTGCAGTCATGCTGACCGGCGGCACACGCTTTGCAGTCAGGGACGGCATCGCACGTCTGGACAGCGGCACCGATCCGCTGCCCGATGAGCCTTGGGAGACACCCGCACAGTTCCCCCGCACCCTTCTGCCCGACGGCAGAGTGCTGTTTTTTACCGAAATCGACCTCGAAGGAACATTTGCAACACAAAAACATCAGAAATTGCTATTCAAAAATGCGCTTTCCTGTGGTATAATTAAAGATAATGTATCTGAATTATCCGTCAGAAACCGGCGTGAGGGCGACCGCTTCGCTCCTGCGGGCAGAGGTGTTAACAAAAAGCTGAAAAAGTTTCTGATTGAAGAAAAAGTACCCGTCCGGCAGCGTTCCGGGCTGGCGATGATCGCCGGCAGCGACGGGATAATCTGGCTGGAGGGTTTCGGTGCTTCGGAGCTGTGCCGCCCCGCGCCGGATGACATCAGGGTGATAATGCCCGAAATTTCAGGAAAAGAGAAATAATCACGGGAGGATCAATCATGGCAAAAAGCATGAAAGACGATATCAAGAGAGTTCTGCTCAGCGAACGCAAACTGCAGGCTACAATTGCCCGTCTGGGCAAGCAGATCAGTAAGGATTACGAGGGCAGAAATCTGCTGCTGGTCAGCGTTCTCAAGGGCGCTGTGGTGACTATGGCCGACCTGATGCGTGCTATCACCATTCCCTGCTCCATCGACTTCATGGTGGTGTCCAGCTACGGCTCCGGCACCTCCACCAGCGGCACTGTCAAGATCATCAAGGACCTTGACATTCCCCTGTCCGAATACGACGTGCTCATCGTCGAGGATATCCTCGATTCCGGTGTGACACTGAGCAATCTCATCAAAATTCTCGGCACCCGCAATCCCCGCAGCATCAAGATCTGCACCCTGCTCGACAAGCCCGCCCGCCGCAAGGCCGATGTCAGGGCTGACTACGTGGGCATCGAGGTGGAGGACGAATTCGTCGTGGGCTACGGCCTTGACTACGCCGAGAAATACCGCAACCTCCCCTACGTCGGAATTCTCAAGGAGTCCGTATATTCTACCCCCGATAATTCAGAAGATACTGCCGAGTAATTCGGTTTGATCTATTTTCCGATCAGAATTAAGGAGTGAACGCCAACTTGGAAAACAAGAAAAACACAGGCAGAATTATTGTCTGGCTGATCGTGCCGATCCTGCTGGTCTGCGCCATCTACCTCATGTCAGGCAAAAGTCCTGCCGAAAGCCCCAAGTATGCAGAGGTCATCAGCTACTTTGACATGGGCACCGAGCAGTTTGACGCCATGAAGTCCTTTGACCTCTCCCTTGAGGAGGGCACGGTGACCATCGAATTCGAAAAGGGCACCAAGGACAAGGAAGGCAAGGACATTGAGAAGTTCCAGTATTCCGTTCCCTATCTCGAGCTTTTCATCAATGACATCCGCGAGCGTCAGTATGAGCTTAAGGAATACATCGCCGAGACCGCCTCTCAGGAGAATCTCTCCGAGGAGACCGAAAAGGATCTGGAAAAGCTCAGAAAGCACCCCCTGCTGACCAACTACGATATCCAGCCCATGGCTGACACCAGCTGGATCATCAGCATCCTCCCCACCGTCCTGCTCATCGGCTTCATGATCTTCATCTGGATCATGTTCATGCGCAGAATGAGCAGCATGGGCGAAGGCGGCAAGCAGATGAGCTTCGGCAAGGCAAAGTATAAGGACGTCACCGCCGAAAAGCGCAAGACCACCTTTGCCGACGTTGCCGGCGCCGACGAGGAGAAAGAAGAACTGACCGAGATCGTTCAGTTCCTCAAGGAGCCCAAAAAGTTCAACGAACTGGGCGCACACATTCCCAAGGGCGTGCTGCTTGTCGGCCCTCCGGGTACCGGTAAGACCCTGCTTGCCCGCGCCGTTGCCGGCGAGGCTGGCGTACCCTTCTTCTCCATTTCCGGTTCTGACTTCGTGGAGATGTTCGTGGGCGTGGGTGCCTCCCGCGTGCGCGACCTCTTTGATCAGGCAAAAAAAAGCTCCCCCGCCATCGTGTTCATCGACGAGATCGACGCTGTGGGCCGTCACAGAGGTGCCGGTCTGGGCGGCGGTCACGGCGAGCGTGAGCAGACCCTCAATCAGCTGCTGGTTGAAATGGACGGCTTCGGCGCCAACGAGGGTGTAATCATCATCGCCGCCACCAACCGTCCAGACATTCTCGACCCCGCGCTGACCCGCCCCGGTCGTTTCGACCGTCAGGTCATTGTTGGCTATCCCGACATCAAGGGCCGTGAGGAAATCCTCAGGGTTCATTCAAAAAATAAGCCCCTCGCTCCCGATGTTGAGCTGTCGGTCATCGCCCAGTCCACCGCCGGCTTTACCGGTGCAGATCTGGAAAACCTGCTCAACGAAGCTGCTCTGCTGGCCGCACGCCGTGGTCTGAGAGCCATCACCATGACCGAGATCGAGGAAGCCACCATCAAGGTGGTAGTTGGCACCGAAAAGAAGTCCCGCAAGATCAGCGACCGTGAACGCCGCATCACCGCCGTTCACGAAGCCGGTCACGCCGTGGTCACCTACTTCTGCGAAACTCAGGATCCCGTCCACCAGATCTCAATCATTCCCCGCGGCATGGCAGGCGGCTACACCATGCACCTGCCCTCCGAGGATCGTTCCTACCGCGTCAAGTCGGAGATTCTTGAGGATATCGTGGTGCTGCTGGGCGGTCGCTCCGCCGAGGCTCTTGTGCTGGGCGACATCTCCACCGGCGCTTCCAACGACATCGAGCGCGCCACCAAGAACGCACGTGACATGGTCACCAAATACGGCATGAGCGAAAAGCTCGGCCCCATCTCCTTTGGTTCCTCCGAGGGCAGCGAGATATTCCTCGGCCGCGACATGGGTCACGTCAAGGATTTCTCCGACGACATCGCCCACGAGATCGACATGGAGGTCAAGTCCATCGTCACCGGCGCCCTTACACGCGCCAGTGCCATCCTCACCCAGCATCGCGACAAGCTGGATCAGGTCACCGATTATCTGCTCAAGAACGAGAAGATGACCGGCGAACAGTTCGACAAGATGATGAAGGACACCGGTCTGGATTTCTGATTCACAGAATCCTGATTCAAAAAACAACAAATAAAGGCTGTCGGTACAAAAGCGTACCGGCAGCCTTTTTGCTTTTATTGTCCCCCGCGTTGCCGGACGGCTATGGTGCAATCTTCAACCTTTCGCCTCATGCCGGCGGGGCTCTTCCTGCGCTGCCGGTCGGCTGCGGCGCAAACTGCTGGCTCTCGCCTCATGCCGGTGGGGCTCTTCCTGCGCTGCAGGTTGGCTGCGGTGCAAACTGCTGGCTCTCGCCTTAAGCCGGTGGGGCTCTTCCTGCGCTGCAGGTCGGCTGCGGTGCAAACTGCTGGCTCTCGCCTTAAGCCGGTGGGGCTCTTCCTGCGCTGCAGGTTGGCTGCGGTGCAAACTGCTGGCTCTCGCCTCATGCCGGCGGGGCACTTTCTTTTTGTTGCGCCAAAAAGAAAGCAAAAAGGCGCTTCACCGCTTTTGGCAGTCCGGCACTGACGCTGCGAGTGACACGGTGCATACGCACCTC
>JAZUPE010000057.1:0-3912 GCA_045605025.1 Acutalibacteraceae bacterium | reverse complement strand
AAACAATATTCAATCAAGTCACGATTTGTAGCCTAATTGACACATTGGCAGGCAGACGTAGTCTAATTTACAGAAATGAATCAATTGTAGCTAACTTGATAATTGCAGCAGTTGATGCTATAATCTAATCGGTTACAGAAGGGAGAGTCGATTTAATGACTGTTAAAAAACCCGACCGCAGAACTATGAAAACGAAAAACGCAATCTTTACGGCGCTTGCGGAGGCTCTGGGACACCAGATCACTCTGCGCTATCCTCGCAACGGTGAACACCGCTCTGCGGTAGTCCGTGCCGATGTGGATAACGACGGGCAGGAAGAAGCCATAGTATTTTACCGGCAGGCCACCGAAAGTACCGGCGCACGCATGGTGTTGCTGGACACCGACAGTGAGGGAGAATGGACGCTGACCGGCGAGTTTGCCGACGCGGAGGGCGAGATTGACCGCATCGTGTTCGGTGACATTAATGCAGACGGTGCGCTGGACATAATCACCGGCTGGATGGAGTATTCCGACTATGGTACTCTTTACGTCCATTCCTGCAGCGACGGCTCGCCGCGTTTGCTGAATATTATCCGCGGAACAGCAGGGGCCTATGCCCTGTCCTCCTATGCCGAGCTGGCGGTGGGGGATTTTGACCGGGACGGAACGGAAGAAGTGCTGACCATATCCATGGCGAGCGGGGACGATGCAGGTGAAGCAAGGCTGCTCAAATGGAAAAGCAACGGCAGAACCTCCGGCGGCGGATGGATTCAGGAGGCGGGCAGTCTTTCTCTCGGGCAGGGAGCCGCGAAGTACACCGGTTCCGTTGCGGGAATGTTAAACCGGAATGATTACGGCATTGTGGTGGACAGCCAGCGCACAGACGGCAGCTATTTTTCCGAACTTGTCATGTGGGACAGGGAAAGCGGCAGGCTGGTTTCGCCTCCTGCTGAGGAGAATCTGCTGTTCAGACGCACGCGCAACACCGAATCCTGCGACATTGACGGTGACGGATATATTGAGATTCCTGGGGACAGCCTCATGCCTGACTGCGACAGTATCGCTGCGCAGAAGATATACCTGACAGACTGGTATCGGTTCAGTCAGGGAAGGTATGCGGCGGATTTCAGCGCCGTCATGCGGCAGGACAGCGGCTATTATTTCACCGTGCCCGATCGATGGCGGGAAAAGGTGACTGTACAGCCTGATGCGGAAACACGCACGCTGCGCTTTTACCGCGCTGACAATATTAATCCGTTTTCCAGCGAGCTGATGAGCCTGCGGGTGTTCACCATGGACGAGTGGGACGAAGAACGTTCATCCGGCAGGAATGAGGCCGACGCTGGATATATCGAGCTGCACACCACCGACTATTATGTGTACGCGGTGCGGATTGTCAGCAGCCCGCAGGGGCTGGGTGTGAATTACGAAACCGTTCAGAAGTGCTTTAATCTGATGGTCTGACTCAACGGAATCAACCTGAAAATACAGGGAGGCAACACCATGAAAAAGATACTTATCGTCGAGGATGAGATTAATATCCGTGAATTTGTGGTCATAAATCTCCAGCGCGCGGGTTATGAGGTGCTGGAGGCAGGCAGCGCGGAAGACGCTCTTGAGATATACAACGAGCGCAAGGGATCAATAGATATCGCGCTGCTGGATATTATGCTGCCGGGGATGGACGGCGTCGCTCTGTGCCGCACCATTCGCAAGGATGATCCGGACATCGGTATCATCATGCTCACTGCCCGCACTCAGGAGATGGACAAGGTCGGCGGACTGATGATGGGTGCGGACGATTACGTCACCAAGCCATTCAGCCCCAGCGAGCTGGTTGCACGTGTGGACGCGCTTTACCGCCGTGTGGTGCGCTCCGGAGGCAATGCCGGATATAACGGAGAGCTGCGTTCCGGGAGCTTCGTTCTCAATATGCGCAGCCGCACACTGCACCATGATGACAAACAGATCGACCTGACACAGGTTGAGTTCCAGCTTCTTGAGTATCTCATGTCCAACCCGGATACCGCCCTGAGCCGCACCGGCATACTCAGCCGCGTGTGGGGCGAAGATTACTTCGGAGAGGAAAAAATCGTCGATGTCAACATTCGTCGCCTGCGCATGAAAATCGAAGAAGATCCTTCCAATCCCCGCCATATAATTACAGTCTGGGGCTTCGGATACAAGTGGAACGGCTGATAAATCCGTTTGTGAAGGCAACGATTTCGGTGCGATTTGCCATGTTTTCGTCCGGCAGCGCAGTATTGCAGAAAAATGATTGATTTATTCACCCGATGGTGATATAATAACCCGTGAACCGCCCGGCAAGCCACGAGCGGGCAGAATAATAATGGAGAGTGAAAATCATGCCGTTAGTAAACACTACCGAAATGTTCAAGAAAGCCTATGAAGGCGGCTATGCTGTTGGCGCATTCAACGTCAATAACATGGAAATCGTTCAGGGTATCGTTGATGCCTGCAAGGAGCAGAACGCTCCCGTTATCCTGCAGTGCAGCGCCGGCGCCAGAAAGTATGCCAAGCATGCTTATCTCGTAAAGCTGGTTGAGGCCGCTATCATCGACGCTCCCGAAATTCCCATCGCTCTGCACCTTGACCACGGTCCCGACTTCGAGACCTGCAAGAGCTGCATCGACGGCGGTTTTACCTCCGTTATGATCGACGGCAGCCATCTGTCCTTCGAGGAAAACATCGCTGTGACCAAGAAGGTCGTTGATTACGCTCATGAGCGCGGCGTCACCGTCGAGGGTGAGCTCGGTCAGCTGGCCGGCATCGAGGACGACGTCAACGTTTCCGAAGAGAACGCTTCCTACACTGATCCTTCTCAGGTTCAGGAGTTCGTTGAGCGTACCGGTGTTGACTCTCTGGCTATCGCCATCGGCACCAGCCACGGTGCTTTCAAGTTCAAGCCCGGTCAGAAGCCCCAGCTCCGCTTCGACATCCTTGACGAAGTCAGCAAGAGACTGCCCGGTTTCCCCATCGTTCTCCACGGTGCTTCTTCCGTCATGCCCGACTACGTTGCCATCATCCGTCAGTACGGCGGCAAGATGGACGACGCTATCGGCATTCCCGAGGATATGCTTCGTCAGGCTGCTACTTCTGCTGTCTGCAAGATCAACATCGACTCCGACCTGCGTCTCGGTCTGACCGCCGCAGTTCGTAAGTATCTGGCTGAGAATCCCACTCACTTCGATCCTCGTCAGTACCTGTCTCCCGCCCGTGCCGCCATCAAGGATGTTGTCACCCACAAGCTGATCAACGTTCTGGGCTGCGCCGGCAAGGCCAACTAATCGCCTGAATTAGTTATTTCGCAGGGAGCCGATGTATCCCGTCGGCTCCCTGTTTTTCTATCCTTTTGCAAAACAAATTGTAATTTATGAAAGGAGTAATACCAAATGTTGCACAAAGGAACACGTACACTATCCACAGACCGCCTCGTTCTCCGTCCCTTCGTTATTGAGGATGCACAGGCGATGTTCGACAACTGGGCTTCCGATCCGGAAGTGACCCGCTATCTTGTCTGGCCCACCCACGCCAGCGTGGAAGTATCACGAATGGTACTGTCGGATTGGGCTGCACAGTATGCCAATCCCGAATGTTACATTTGGGCTATCGTTCCCCGCTCTGATGTTTTTGGTGACAAGCCCGGAGCAGGAGAGCCAATCGGTTCCATCGCCGCCGTGCAGGTCGACAACAATGTGAACAAGGTGGAAATTGGTTACTGCATTAGCAGAGCGTGGTGGAACATGGGTATTACCTCCGAGGCGCTTGGTGAGCTTATCCGCTTCTTCTTCGAAGAGGTGGAGGTCAATCGGGTGGAAGCCCGCCACGACACCAACAATCCCCACTCGGGCAAGGTCATGGCTCACTGCGGCATGAAGTATGAGGGTACACTTCGCATGGCCGACCGCAA
>JAZUPE010000056.1:0-22385 GCA_045605025.1 Acutalibacteraceae bacterium | reverse complement strand
GTCAGAGAGTCTCCGGCTCTCTGACGGCGTTCCTGCACTGGATTATTTACATCTGAACACTTATGGTTCAAGCAAACATTGAATAAGCAACCTGCTGGCTCACAGCATTTTCACCGCCGAGCACGACAGCAGAATCAGGCTTTCCGGATTTAACATACTTCTTCATTTCGGAAGAAACGCTGTTGCCCACCAGAATAACCGGCACACTCTTCTTTGCAGCATAGGCTCCACCAGCAAGGGCATCGGGGAAATTGGCACCTGTTGCAATTACTACTCCGTCGCCCTTGAACACCTTGTCAAATTTCCTGTACACAGCAAGAGCAGTAGCATAACGGTCACTGCCGGATATACGCACAACGTTTACACCAAGAGACTTGATGCCGGACTTGACACCATCGGACACAGCGGCAGTTCCGCCCAGCAGATAAACATCCTTGGTTTTGCAGGACTTGATAAAATTCGAAGTCGCGCCGTCAATGGATCCGGTAGCAGGCGCAAAGAGAATCGGACACTTCTTGAGTGCGGCGATAGAGCTCACGGAAAGCGCATCCGGGAAATTAACTCCGCTGACAACAAACACTTCCGCCGGCTTCTTTCCGGTCACGTCAACCAGTTTTTCAGCTATAGCAACTGCGGTTCCGTATCTGCTGCTGCCGGAAATACGCTCAACAGAAAGCTTTTGGGATCTGAGAGAGCCGGCTATTTTGTCGCTGACCGCGGATTTGCCGCCAAGAATATAGACATTCTTTGCTCCCAGACGTTCGATTTCCTTGAGAACGGAAGACTCAAGCGAACCCTTGTTCGCGGTCAGGAGAATTGGCGCGTTCAACGCATGCGCAAGGGGTGCACCCGCAAGCGCATCGGGATAGTTCATTGCGTAGGCAAGGACAACATTATCCGCTTTCTTCCAGCCGGATTTACTGATTTCCACTGCGGTCTGGATACGATCGCTTCCCGACAGTCTGGTGATTTTTACATCGATATCAGGAAGCTTAGCGGTTGTCGTGGTTGTTTTCTTCGTGGTTTTTGCAGTAGTTTTCGCTGTTGTTTTGGAAGCAGTGGTTTTGGCTGTGGTTTTCGTCGTTGTGGACGTACCGGCAGTCGTCGAAGTGGTAGGCGATCCGCTGTAAATTCTTCCGTTTGTTACCGAGCAGCTGACGTCATTGAGATCATAGTCGTACAGATCTTTTACCTGAACCTTGATCTGCGCATCAGAAGAATTAACCTTGAATTTCAAAACAGCCAGTTTTCCGTTTGCATTTATGTTGCCCTGGGCCAGCGATTCATCCCACGACAGAATAAACGGAGAAGCATCCAGATCATTGCCGAAAACTGCGGCATTTTTTGCAAACACATTGCCGTTGACCGCATCAATCAGATCGAGTTTGCCAGCTTCGTATTCAACCGATATTCTCAGACCGATCACGCCGGGGTTGTTGCTCAGAGAGATAGCAACCTCAACGGTGTCTCCTGCATTTGCCTTGACGTTTTCCACGCTGATTTTTGCGGTACCATTCCCTGCTGCGTACACGTTATACGCTTCGCCGAAAGGAGCAAAAACAGTCAGCATAATCATAACAATCGCAATCAGCGACGCGAGATATCTTTTTTTCATTTTTTCACCTCAGGATAATTCTCTATGCACGCGAAGCATTGCATAATCCGCCTTGCATGCACAATATGGATCACTTCATTTTTGCAGTATTACGGCAGGTGACAAACACCTGTCAGCACTACACTATCAGCTGCACAGCCACTTGTCAAGGCTTTACATTGCCTGACCAGCACTGTGCACGCCTGATCACAATCTCTGACCTTCAGTTCCGGAACGTCAGAAAGCTTATTCTCCGGCAACGGAAATCATTTCAGTTCTACTCCGGACCAGCCCGCCAGATATCTGCGCAGGACGGTTGAATCAAGCATTGTGACTATGCCGTCCCCTGTGACATCTGCCGCGGCTTCGTCAATAGTCACACCCTCCCAGCCTGCAAGCCAACGGCGCAGGATAGTGGAATCCCTCATACCGACTTTGCCGTCACCGTCCGAATCACCGGCTACAACACCCGATGCGGATCTGTACACAGTAATTTCGCACTCTGCGGTTATCTTTCCGTTGTTCAAAGATGCTGTAATCGTTGCCGTTCCGGGACCAACAGCGGTAACGACTCCGTTTTCAACTGTGGCAACCGATTTGTCCGATGAACTCCACTGTACAACGTCAGTGCAGCCGACCGGATACACCGTCACGTCAAGAATCGCCTGCTCGCCCTTCGGGAGAGTAAGCCGCTCATAAGGGAATTCTATTCCGGTTGCTTCGATTGCTCCGTCCGGAATGCTGAAAAACGCGAATTTTTCAGGAGCAGGTTCATCCACCCCGTTGTAATCATACGCTCCGAAAGCATATCCGGAAGCACACTCAATCAGTGTGATGTATCTTTCATCGTCACCGGCTGAATACGACCTGATGCCTGCATCAGATGTCCCGTCAATCAGCCAATAAGCACCCTCAGATATTTCCTCACTGAGCATAAGTCTGTATGTTGTGCTCATAATGTCACCAGCGTGCGACGTCGATGGATTAATCCCCCAAGCCCACAGATCATCTCCGGTAAGCGATTCAAGAGCGAGATACTCTCCCGTAACTGCATGCTGAATCGTATAGGCCCGCACAGCGGAATCAAACCGCACCGTCCATAACAGGTCATTACTAATAGCCGGATTGACAACCGATCCGTCAACAACGCCGACACCGGTAGACGATAGCGATGCCGCCCTGAACGTAGATGACCGGCACTCACCTCGCACCGTTTCATAAATCCGGGATGAAAGAGCAAAGCCGCAGTATATCAGACCACTTTCCATATCGCCATAGCTGTCATCAAACCACATGATGAGGTGGTTGCCGTCCCGGAGTTTACCTTGGACTATATCAAATCCGCTGTCCGGAATCGACGATTCCTTTACTCTTACAGGAGCATCAGCAACTGCGTGATACTCGCCGTAAGAAACACGGATATTCGCTCCGTCATCGGACACCTTCAACATACCGCTGTCCGGATAAACATCTATACCGTATGCGTCAAAAAGTTCACTCGGTACTGTGAAAACAACCCTGTCATCATGCTTCAGATCCACAACCATACCGGAATGATCGAATGCCTCGCCATCGGTATATTCCATCTTGTCGGGCAGAGAGGAGATTTCGATACTGTTGATCGTATTGTCTTCGATTCTGTACACAGATATACTTGCGGCTTTAGACCGATCTGTTGTCAGATAAGCGTAACCATCCACTGCGTCGACAGCAGTATAATAAACAATTTCAATATCCGATTCAATATCCGAATAATCTGAATCACTGACAATATCTTTTGTCTTTATCAAGTACATATAGCTGTCTTCTGTGTAATCAAGATGCCATACACCTGCATCAGACGCAGAAGTAATATAAAGCGGCCATTCCCCGTTCATATCACAATCGTCGAGGACAACGCTGTCAATATAGCGATTGTGATAGTTGCACCATTTAACCTGATACCCTCCATCGCTCATTTCAGGATCGTCGGCATACCACAAAACGTCCGTCCAGCCGATTTCATCTCCATACTCGCCGCTTCTGAGCTGATCCATCACGTCCGGAATAACTCCGTCGCCAACTTCAACTGCTGTCGTGCATATGGTCAGATAATCCTCGCCGGAAAAATCAACCGGATTCATATAAGAAGTGAGAAGATATCGATCATCGGCAACGATGAGATATTCCCCATCGCCTGACAACTCATTGGCAGCCAGCGCACACTTATCACCCATTATCGGCAGGACGTCGAAACAAACATCGGTTTCAAGCCTTTCCTCGCCTTTTGGGCCGTACCGGAACGTAATCGGAGTGTAATTATGCTCCAGCATCGCGATAATCTGTTTACGGCCATTCAAATAATTACATGAGATTCCATATGGAGCAAGATCGCTATAAAACTCGTAATTATCTCCTTCATGGGCAATGTTTTCGGTGTATAGCGGTGCCCTCTCCCCGTATTTTTCTACATCCGGCACGCTTACATATGTTATCTCTATTTCCAGTCCGGTGAGATCAATTTCATCGCCTTCATAATAGCTATCAGCATCCGGTTTTCCAACCAGTGTCAGTCCTGCCACCTTTAGTTTTTGATCCGATGCCGCATTTACGGTCATCGGCAACGAACCGCACAGCAGCGCGGCAGCAAGCACAAACGAAATAATCATTCTGAGCGACCGCATAAAATCATTCTTTTTCATAAAATAAATTCCTCCTTGATCCGCTGCAATGGAATATCCGGTAAATCCGTGCGCTATTTCAGTTTCACGTCCTCCCAGCCTGCAAGATATCTGCGCAGGATGGTTGAATCGAGCATTGTGACTGTTCCGTCACCTGTGACGTCGGCGTTGGCTTCGTCAATAACGACACCTTCCCAGCCGGCAAGCCAGCGACGCAGGATTGTGGAGTCAAGCATGGATATATCGCCGTCGCCGGTAACATCGCCGGGTGTGCGGTCATCAGAACAATGAACCACAGCTGCAAACAGAGGGTCGTTTCTGTTTTCAGAAATCTCCACCGCCTGCCATTCCTCTCTTGTTCCGGAGAAATAAACGTCGGTCAGTCTGTCGCAGCCTGCAAACGCACGGTCATCGATTGCCGTTACGCTCACAGGTATCTCTACGCTTTTAAGTTTCGAGCAGCCCTCCAGTAACCCGTAGCTTATATGTGTCAGATTTGCGGGAATCGAAAAAGCGGTAAGATTGTTGCACTGCGCAAAGGCATTGGAACCGATCATCGTTACACTGTCGGGAACAATGAGTTCAGTCAGTCCTCTGCATCGCGTGAAAGCATTACCTCCGATGATCTCAGTGTTATCCGGAATCTCAATCTCCTCCAGCGCCTGACTGTAAGCAAAAGCGTAAACCCCGAGTTCCGTGATGCTGTCCGGAAGCACCGCTTTTTTCAGGTTATCGCAGTAGCAGAAAGCGTAATCACCGATCGATACCGCTCCGTCTTCTACGGCAATCTCAGTAATCTCATCACGAAAAGCCACCCAGGGTACTTCGTTCTTGCTCTCCCAGTCAGTCATATCGCCGGTTCCGCTGATCGTAAGTACACCTTCGTCATTAAGTGTCCACTCAAGATTATCACCGCAGCTTCCACCCGGGTCGACTACTGACTCAGTGATTCCTTTGATTCTTGCGGTAACGTCAAGACTCGAACCAAGATCCTGCCAGCCGATGTTGCCAGCGAGCCTCACAAAACTCTGTCCGGCTTTATTTGCGTTGACGTAACTGAAGATATTGTTCGCCGAAGTCCGGTCTACCGAAACAATCGCCTTGGAATTATCCCCGGTCATAAGCGTAACAGCAATAGCAAAGGATTCGCCTTTTTCCAGCAGAACCCTTTCCGGAAGTACAACGGTATGGTATCCTGCAGCAGGAGCAACACCTGCAACTTCCTGCGCAAAGCATGCTGTTCCGTCTGTGGGTACAGAGTTTACATCTTTGTACACCTGAACCTTGTAACTGATGTTGCATTGCATTGTGTAGAAGCTGACTTCCTTGAGATATTCATCGTCATCCGCAGCATACACATTAGCGACAGTAAGTCCGGAATCATGTTCAAAATATGACAGTGCCGACGAACCATCGTATTGATAAATATTGTAGTCGCGTTTTACGGGAGTTGCCTCAAAAAACGTAGCTTCGTTTCCTTCTGCATTGAGCGAACTGTCCTCATAGGACAGCCAGAAATATCCTTCGTCACCGTACCGCCAATCGCTGCCCCAGCTGTTCTTGATCAGCCAGGCACCGTCCTTCTCCGGCGCATAATCAGCGAGGAAGTTATCCCTGCTGTAAGTATCGTCCCAGCCTATGATCGTTACAGAATGGGTTGAACTCGAGATCCCCTTGGTGCAGTAGGCGTTGGTCATGATATTCATGTACGAATCCGAATAATATAAACCGATTTCTGCTGCGCCTTTTTCCATGATAAGCTGTTTGATATAATCACGGCTCTTAACGGGAACGATATAGGTGTTGTCGAGGTGATAGACGTTATTATCGTAAGCTTCCTGTGCCGTGTGGGTACTGTCAAAATCGCTGTACGGCATGGTTTCTTCTCGAACTGCACCCTTCCAGTTCGCCAGCGTATTTGTGGATATCAAAGTATTTCCGCCAACCGTCAGGTAGTTCTTGGATTTATCTATAATCGAAGTACTGTCTCCCACAGTATTACCCAGCTTGTCAGCAACATTTGCAAAAGAAAAATAGCCCAGATGCTTTTCCGAAAGATCAATGCTGCTGTCGGCATAGCCATTCATTATCAGATTGGATTCAATGCACGCAATTGTGGAGAACGCCCAGCACAAACCGTACGGATTCTGGTTCTTCACGGAAGTGATATACCCGTAGTCTCTCATATCATACTTTTCCGGGATATCCGTAGCCATGAGCACTTCCGGATCGGTAATATAGTACAACGGAGCCTCGACAACAAGATCATCCTGCACATAACCCATGACATTTTCTGCATATTCTGGCAACTGCTCGTCAGCGCTGTCCGCCGCATACGCTGCCATTATCTTCGTTTCACCGCTGCAGCACACCAAAATCGCCGCAAGCAGCATTGCAGTTATTTTTCTGATACCGGATTTCATGTTTTATTCCTATCCATTATCTGATTAATTGCACCGGGTTCGTATCATCCCGCACATTCCGTGCGCTGGCTCAAGCACAGAGTCGCAAAAAAGCCACAGACATGCTGCAGACAACGAACCGCCAGTCTGCTCAAATCAATATTACCGATGTAATAAACGAACTACACAAGCCCTGAATATTTAACGATAATAACCACACTCAGTATATGCCCAGAGCAATTTATTGTCAATATTAACAACGCAAATAGTTACTTTGCACTCTATATAAAAATGAAAATATAAGAAAAATCTGCATATTGATTATTACGCAGAATAATTCTCGTATATATAAACTGTGCACTTTACATCCTTGTCATCAGAAAGTGAACAGCCGTCTCTCCGGTAATTCTGAAACCAAGCCGTTCATATAATCTGCCCGCCGGATTGGATTTGAAGAACCGCAGACAGATCCTTCTGCCATGATTTGCTTCTATGATATCTTTCAGAACGGCACTCCCTATTCCCCGGCACTGATATTCCGGAACAATGCAGATATTGCCGATTTCGTAGCCGTCATCTGTCATCTCACCGTTAAAAAAGCCAACATCCACTCCCTTCACCACGATGATGGCAGCGCCGCTGATGTATCTGTCAATAAACGCCTTGAAAAATCCCCTCTGCTGTTCTTCATCCCAGCCGCCGAAATGCATTTCAACGTATTTCCGGTAGGCCTCTTTTTTTACATCATAGATAAATTCAAAATCCGCCTCAGATACGTTTCTCAGGGAGTATTTAACGTTATTCTCCATCGCCTGTACTCCACGCCATGAAGCGTCGTATCATTGCTTCCCATACTGTCCAGTCGTGACCGCCGGACATTTCCTCGTAATGTATATCCACGCCTTTTTCTGCAGCATAGGCAAGATAGTCCTTGCTGAACTCGTAGGAAAAATCCTCTGTTCCCATGCCGGCAAACAGTTTCGGCAGCCTTGTTTCCTGTGCAGCAGCACTGTCAATCCATACCTTTGAATCGCTGACACTTCCCCTGAGTTCCTCAAGACTGCCCCAGTTGCATTCGATGATGGTTTGTCTGCCGTTCAATCCGTGACCGGCATCTGCCATCAGATCCACAATAAAGGACACGCCGGACAGATTTGCCGCCGCTGTGAAATAATCCGGTTTGCTGAACGCCCACTTGAAAGCACCGTATCCACCCATGGAAAAGCCCGCAACATAACGCTTTTCCACTCCGCGCAGCAGCGGAAGCATTGCCTCCATTGCCGCCGGAACCTCCTCGGTCAGATACTGGAAATAGGGATACCCGTGCTTCATGTCAGCGTAAAAGCAGCTTCCGTCCACTTCGGGCATAATAACTGCCAGCTCATAGGGTTGAGCATGCCGCTCAATCGCGGTGTTTCGCATCCAGTCAAGACCATTGCCCGCACCGCCGTGCAGCAGGTAGAGAATACCTTTGGGCTGCTCCCCCCTTTCCATGCACTCGGGAATGGTAACGTAAATATTCGTCTGGAAACCCAGCTTATCGGACATGAAATCAAAATGCAGTACACCCATCTTACGCTTCCCCCTTCACCAGATAATCAATCATTACCGGCAGCCACCTATCCCAGTATTCCCAGTTGTGATTGCCGTCAGCTTCTTCAAACCGTGTCACAATTCCCTTTGACTCAACATACTCCGCAAAGAGCTTTGCGCCATTATAGAAACCGTCCTGCTTTCCGCAGCAGAAATACAGACGCGGCAGCTGTGTGCCCTCCGCAAGATGCTTATCAAGCATAAACTTGAAATCGTTCATGCTGCCACGGTACTGCCCGATAGTACCAAAGGCATTGAGAACACGCTCTTTTCTTCCATCATAGAATCCCAGTTCTTCAAGATCGCCCGCACCGGACATACCGGCTGCCGCCGCGAAGAACCCGGGACAGTTCAGCGCCCATTTGATCGCGCCGTGGGAGCCCATTGAATTGCCGATGACATATCTCTCCGCAGGATCATTGGTCAGCGGAAATACACTCTCCATTACCCGCGGCAGTTCCTCACTAAGATACGTAAAGTACTGCTTTCCGTAAATCATATTGCTGTAGAAGCTGTTTTTCACCTCCGGCATCACCACTGCCAGATCGTGTCCCATTGCGTATTCCTCGATTCTGGTTCTTCTCAGATAGAGCGAACAGTCGTCGGAGCCGCCGTGCAGCACATACAGAGTCTTTTTTCGGCCGTAACCGTCGTAATAGGCCGAACTGCCCTGATGGTCTCTCCAGCCCTCAAACGAAGGCAGAATCACCGTTACATTGGTCTGTTCTCTGAGCACCTGTGAGAAAAAAGTGTATCTGATTACACTCATATGTGTCCTCCGTTTTTATTCTTTATCTGTTATGGATTTCTTCCAGAAGCGCCACCGTGATATCTCTTGAGATCTCTGCCGCTTTCCGGCAGTTTTCTTCGAAATGATTCACACCACTGTGATCCTCGGTATCAGTGATGCATCTGACAGCAATGAACGGCACGCTGTTGACATGGCACACCTGAGCGAAAGCCGCGGTTTCCATGTCGACAGTCAGAGGCGCATACCGCTGATTGATCTGCTGCCGCCCGTCATCGGCGATAAAGGCTTCACCTGTCACCATGCGTCCCCAGACAATCCGGTAATCGTGTGTCAGCTTCTCAACTGCCTTTCGGGAAAGTTCAATCAATTCTTTGTCCGCCTTGAAGAACACCGATTCCATCCACGGATGAAATTCCGTCAATATTCCTGCGTCAACATCGTGATGTGCAATCTCCGTGGAGATAACCGTATCAAATATCTCAAGCCCGCGTTCCATTCCGCCCGCAACACCTGCGTTGATAATGCAGTCCACATGATATGTATCGATCAGTATCTGCGCCGCGATCGCGGCATTAACCTTGCACACCCCCGAAAAAAGAGCAACAACAGCCGCACCGTTTATGGTTCCCTCATAAAATTTCAGCATCGCTTTTTCTGTGGTTCTGCACTCACCAAGCAGCGGCAGAAAGGGTGCCAGTTCTTTATCTCCCGCGCAGACAATACCAATCAGCATAATCATCCTCCATAAATCCAGGCTTCTTATTTCTTCGTCAGCAGACACACGCACTCAACGTGATTGGTATGCGGAAACATATCCACCGGTGTGATCTTTCTGACCTTGTAGCCGTTTTTTGAAAAATACAACAGATCGCGCGCAAGGGTTTCCGGATTGCAGGAGATGTACACCACTCTTTCCGGAGCAAGCCTGATCACCGAACTCATGAACTGAACGGTGCTGCCGGCACGGGGCGGATCCATGATAACGCCGTCGAGTTTTGTTCTCTTAATGGCAAGGTTCTTGAGAAACTCGCCTGCGTCGGCACAGACAAAGTCTATGTTGTCTGTGCCGTTGAGCCGCGCATTTTCCTTTGCGTCCTTAACCGCTTCGGCATTGAGTTCCACGCCGATCACTTTGCCCGCGCCTGCCTTTGCGGCGATTATGCCGATGGTTCCCGTACCGCAGTAGGCATCCAGCACCGTTTCGCTGCCCTTGAGATCAAGATAACTCATCGCAAGCGAATACAGCTTCTCGGTCTGCACTGGATTGACCTGATAGAAGGATTTTGGCGAAATGCGGAACCGGCAGCCCATCATTTCGTCCTCTATTTTTCCCTCACCGTACAGCACAATGCTGCGTTCTCCCAGCACAAGGGCGGTGAAGCGGCTGTTTATGTTCTGCACGATGGTTGTTATTTCCGGATGCTCCTTGAGCAGGGCGGCAATGAAATCGTTTTTGTTCGGGAATACAGGCGTGCCTGTGACCAGCACCACCATGAGCTGTCCTGTGGAAAAACTGCGCTTGACCAGAACATGGCGCAGAAATCCCTTGAGAGATTTTTCATTGAACACACCCAGCTTGAATCTGTCGGCAAGTCTGCGAATGGTCACTATCACCGCGTCTGCTTTTTCGTCCTCAATAAGGCAGCTGTCGATCGGTACGATCTTGTGTGTGGATGACTGGTAGATTCCGGAAATCATTCCTCGCCGGTCAAGACCAAAGGCCGCCTGCACCTTGTTGCGGTAGTGGTAGGGATTATCCATACCGATAATATCATCCACGCGGCACATCTTTCCCATCAGTCCAATGACCTTGCCCTGCTTGTAGCGCAGCTGCTCTGCGTATTCCATATTCTGAAGCTGACAGCCTCCGCATCTTTTGTACACGGGGCAGTTGTGTGCTTTGTTAGCCATTTTTTTACTATTCTCCTCGATATATTTACTCTCTGGAAGTGATGTGCAGTGCCAGCTCAAGAGCAATGTCAAAATGACCGCCGTCGTGCTGTGTGTCTTTTTTGTCATCGCCGCTCATGCGCTGATCCCACTCTGGTGCGTCCAGCAGGTCACCGCTCGTAAAGAAGAAATACGCCTGCAGTCCGCGGAAGTCGCACATTGCCTGAACCGCGGCACATTCCATCTCCACAGAAATGCAGCCGTCAGCTTTTCTCTTTTCGAAATTATCTCTGGTCTCCCTGTGGAACGCATCGGTGGTCCATGTTCTGCCCGTGACATAAGGCAGACCTGCAGTTTTCATAAACTCTGCGACAACAGTAGAATTCTTCACAGCAATATAGTCTGAAGCGGCGGCGTAATGGTAGGAAGTCCCCTCGTCTCTGTACGCCTCCGTGGGCACCATGACCTTTCCACGGGCAATATCCTTGTTGAGGCATCCTGCGCCGCCGAACACCACGAATTTATCCGTATTGATAACTGACAGTGTGTCCTCCATATCGGCAACGCAGGCAGGCGCACTGACGTAGGACATATACACCGCGAAGGTCTTCCCGCAGTATTCAATCCTGTAGACCGGATTCGCTCCGTTGGACGACCAGAGGTTACCCAGCAGTTCACAGCCGTGATTTTCCACCACGCGGTTCAGAATCTCTCTGGAAAACGTAACGATGCAGGCATCGACCTTTGGCGCCTCATCGTTACGCCAGACCTTGATTATTTCTTCTGACCTGTTATCAAAGGTATCGGTTATCATTCTCTTTTTCCTCCGGCAATCAATTCAGCATATATCAGCAATCCTGAACCTGCGGCAATAACACAGCTTGCCCATCTATCCGCAGAATTCCGGAAAATGTATTTGATAAATGTATATTTTATCAAATATCAAGTAAAAATGATAGACCGGAAAAGATATTTTATGCTCTGTTCCGCAAAAAATCCTCCCCTCAGAACAAAAATCTCCGGATCCGGCACCTTCGCAGACACCGGATCCGGAACTGAAATATCTTTATTCAAAGTCCTCAAGGAAGTCTTCCAACGCGTCATACATCCTGCTGACTGAGGAATATCTGTCCGCAGGTTTGTAACTGCAGGCTTTTCTGATTATTTTCATCAGCCGCTCGCTGCAGTTGACCGCGGATGGCATCTGCTCGCCCTGAATTCTCCTGATGCCGGCGTTTTTCTGATCCAGCGCACCGGAAATGTAAGGCGGCACTGCCATAAACGGAGCTGCTCCTCTGTTGAGCAGCATATACATGGTAATGCCAAGAGCATAGATATCCACTGAGTTATCGTAATTGGCTTTATCGGAATTCGCAGCCACAGCTCTGAGCAGCTCCGGTGCCATGAAGTCAGAGGTTCCGATGACCGTTGCCATATCTCTGCCCTGAACCTCTTTTGTTATACCGAAGTCACACAGTTTCCAGTTGTCTCTGCCACGGAGAATATTGGCGGGTTTAACGTCTCTGTGCGCCATTCCTCCGTTCTTATGAATCTCCTCAAGCGCGAGACATACATCGCACGCGATCTTAGCGACGGTAATTTCATTGCTGATCTCACAGGGAATCGGTTCGAGCAGCTCCATGCTTATCCATATGTATTTTATGCCGTCGATAATTATTTTCCCGTCGTCATGGGTCCTTACAACATATTTGCTGCGGTAGAACTGACTGGCGTTGGTGCTCTCCCGCTTTGCCTTCCACAGTTTATCTGTGTCGTTGCCAACGCACATGACTTTCAGGGCGTATTCATTGCCGTCAACGGCTGAAACCGCACGAAAAATAAATCCGTAGGCACCCGCGTTGATATATTCCAGACTGCTCCATTCGTTCCTGAAGCTCTCCTGTGCAAGCAGTGATACCCTCAGCCGCTCTGCCTCAGCTGCTTTCATTACGAGCATTTCCTGAGCGTTGATTCTGACTGCAAGTATCTCGCGCAGCTTTTCAAGGCTTTCCGCGGAGATCCCGCACATAGCCTCAATCGCTTTTATCTCACGCATCTCACCTTCGATGGAGTATGGCTCAATACTGCTCAACCCGAAAACGCGCACCCTGTTGCCCCTGCGTCTCACCGCCTGAAGCAGATTGCCGTGCACTGCTCCGGCATCCTTGAACACCAGCGCGGCGCAGCATGCAGCGTGCGCCTCATAGATAGAAAACCGCTCGATGCGTTTTCCGGAATCGTCGGACACAAGGATCAGCTTGCCTTCGCACTCCTCGATCTTTTCAATCCGGCACACATAGGACGGCGCGCTTGTACGCAGCGCTTCCGCTGCACCGCGGGCAAACCGGCTGTCGTCAACGCACATGAGAGTTTTCTCCGTCATTCCTTTTGCGTCGACCGCCGTGATTTCATTTTCGCTGATTTTCTCTGTTGCCATCAGCCCCAGTCTGCCGGCAGCGCGATCAATCATTATTAATTCCCTCCATAGTGAGCTTAAGTGCTCTGATAATGTAATCAGACAGTGCCCCGACCTCTCTGTCTCCAAGCACATCCTTCTGGAGCATGTGATAGGCATAGAGTACGATGAAATCGATCCTTCTTCTTGGATAAAGAGGTGCCATGCCCATGTTGCTGAGCAGAACTGACAGACTGTTGAAATACTCGCTGAACGAAGGAAGATCCGTCAGATCATCAGACTCCTCGAGAGTATTTGTTTCCGGATCGTATTTCATACCACAATTCTGAGCGAGAACGGTAAGTAGCAGCAGCGTTCTGTCCGGAAGTTCGCCGTCGTCAAGGAAACTCTCCAGTCGGTCGGAGCAGTAAAGAATGTCGCCGAACTCGTATCTCTCAAGCAGTTCCAGCACATCGCTGTCGATCCTGCCGCTCTCGTCATAATTCGATATCGCATCCAGTATTGACAACGCCACTTTTTTCAGAACATTGCGCTTCTTTTTGTATTTTCCGGTACCGGTTCTCCCTTCGTCCACTGCATTGGATATATCTTCTGAAATATCAAACAGTTCAAAAAGCAGCCTGCAGTTCTCCTTTGCAGTTGCGTAAAGCTCATGGTCACTGACGCTGCTCTGCATCACAAAATCGAGCAGTTCCTCTTCCGTGGTGATGCCCTCGATGACGGCAGCGGCATACATGGTATGCATTTCCTTGCCGGCATTCGCTGAAGCTGATTCGGATATCCTGTCAATCAGTCTGCAGGCGTAGTTCCAGTTTTCCACATTGCTTCGTCCGCAGGGGTTTGCAAGGCAGTAATAGTAAACCGCTTCGTCGGGTTTCATCGTATAGAGCGGCGGCTGTCTGCAGGCAAGTGTGAGAAACCGGTTAGCGTCGGTGAGCTTCTCCGCATCAGACAGCTGTCTGCCCTCCGGATAGACACGCATATTCATCGCAAAGCAAAGCTGAATACAGGTGATTCTTTCCAGCTTTCTGACCCGACCGGAAAGCCAGCTTGCCAGCCTGTGACGAATGGTATCATCGCTTCCGGTATCAATTCCCGCAAAGAACGCGATAATCTGCTTTTTGCTCTCACACTGCATGCAGAGATTGGAACACCGGCACTGTTTTTCTATCCGCTCATGTTCCGAAAGTTCGGGTTCCTCCTCACAAAGCCTCTGCCACAGCTTCTGTTTTGCAGTGGTCAGGTTCTGAGGTATGCCGCCTTCTTTCGGACATGGAAACGCCTCAAGAATCGATGACCATAAGGCATCCTTGAACTCCTGCATTTCAAACTTGCCGCTTCTGAGCAGTCTGCGCACCTGAACCGGATCGTTATACTCTCCCAGTTCAAGCGAGCGCTTAATTTCCATGGTAAGACTCATATTATTCAACTCTCACTATAATCACAGTTGTATTGTCGACGCCGCCTTTTTTCATAGCGGCTTCATACATTGATTCCGCGTCATATCCCAAGCGGAGCAGCCTTCGTATTTTTCCGTCTTCAAGACATTCGGTCAGACCGTCACTGCACAACAGAAACACGTCTCCCGCCACAACATCAGTTGTCCTGGTCTTTTCAAACTGAAGCATATTGTCCGGCATTCCAAGGAACTGCAGAATCTTATGCCTCAATGGATGAATCCGCGCCTTTTTCTCCGAGATCAATCCCGCGTCAATATACGACTGCACCTCGGACTGGTCATGGGAAAGGCGCTCCAGTTTCCGGCCGCGAAGACGATAGACTCTGCTGTCCCCTACATTGATTACCGACGCACTTCCGTCGGTAACGGAAAGAACAGCCGCAGTACATCCGATGCGCTGAGACCCGAGTTCTACAGCTTTGTCATGCAGTTCGAAATTGATCTGCTGCAGCAACGCCAATATTTCTCCCTGACCGGCTCCTGCCGGAAGTTCCGACAGCCTTCTTACCGCAATCTGTGACGCGATCTCACCAGAGCTCTCTCCGCCCATTCCATCACATACAGCAGTTAGGAGCGAGTTCTTGAAAGACCTGCTGCAGGAAACAGACACCATATCATTGGTTTCAATATCACCCTCGTCGAGATAAAAACTGCCAATACACAGATTATCCTCGTTATTCGTTCTTTTAAGACCGGTTCCGCACGCCGCAGTTACATAGAAAGATAGCAAATACCTCACCCGCACTTCAGCTAATTAGTAATATTTTATCAGTAGTTCTGCCTGTTTTCAAGCTAACCAGAGTTTTTATCCTTTCAATCAGGCAGCAAACACGCATGTTCGCTCATATGGTATTATACCCGCCTGCATATCAGGCTTTCGTTTCATCTACCGGCTTTGATTCCCAGTAAATGTTTTCTGCACAATCACATCGATTATTGAACTCACATGAAACCTTCGGTCCTCTACGTCCCAAAACCATTGGTATCATATCCTTCTGAATCAGGTTGCAGCCGCAATCGAAGAAATCACCAGAGTCATTACAAAGCAGGCTGTTCTCGCTGCTTTTACGCTGTAGATCGCAGCGCACACATCACCTGTGCTGTAAGTACCGCAGCTCGCTTCAATTCCCTTGGCGATTTCTGAAGCGAGCACCACACCGACCGCGGTGAGCAGAACGACCACACGCAGGATTATTTCCGCAGACGACATCGGCGAGACCAGAAACTCAAAGTATAACCCCGCAGCCAGAAGCACCGAACCGATAGAAAGGCATACGCTTCTGTTAATATTGTCATTTCCTCCGGTTCCCGAAAAATTGACAATGAAATAAAGGCCGGCTGCTGCAATGATTGCGGGGACAATAATGGTGATAAACGTCATGATTTATTCTCCTTTCGCTGATAACGCGTTGCTTTTTTCTTACAGCCACATGATACAACAGCAAATCCGGTAGACGTTTTTTTGTCTACCGGATTTGCTGTGATTACTGTTATGCATCATCAGTAAAGAGAAATGTTCTCCCCTATCGTACAAAAAACTCCACCGATCCGACATCAAACGGACCGGTGAATGTTTTTTGCATATGCAGATGCTCAGTCGATAATAACCCAGCCGCACTTCTCTGCTTCAATGTCAATGCCGTAGTACTCAGGTGGATTTGGTGCGCAAAATGTAATATTTTCTATTCGGTGGCCATCGAGCAAGCTGTTGAATATCCACTTCACACTGTCAGGGATCACCAGTTCTTTAAGCGAATCGCACCCCATAACAAAGCTGATCTCTATCGCATTTATACCTTCCGACAGTTCCACCTGCCTTAAAACATCGCAATATCCAAAGCAAACGTTGCCGATATATTCCATACTTCCCGGAACAGTAATCTTTTCAAGAGAATCACAATTATAGAACGCGCAATATCCTATACTCTTCAGGGTATCCGGAAGCACCAGCTTCTCCATCGAACTGCATCCGTAGAACGCGTTATCTCCGATTTTAACCACTCCGTCAGAGATGATCACACTGCGCAGCTGCCGGAAATCATAGAACGCGTCTGCTTCAATACCAACAACCGGAGCGCCGTCATATTCTCCAGGCACTTTCAGCTCAAACAGATCACCGTAGCTATTGTCGTAACCGGTAACCACAACGCCTGTTCCATCCTCACTCATTCCGTAGATCAGTCCTGTGGTGGCTTCTTCCTCCGAAATCACTGCCGACAGAGGCCCTGTATTTTCCGGATTTTTCGCTGAACCTTCTGAAGGGAAAAGGATCAGACTCGCAGCGCAGATAACAGCAAGTATTGCCACACCTGCAATCAGATACTTTTTCGGGCTTACGGCAAGCCGCAGCCAACCGTTCTTTCCGGAACCGTTGGCAACTTTTTTTATCGCAGCCTGATAGGTTTCTCCGTCCACTACGTACCGTAGCACGCGCGATGCTTTGTCTGCCTCGTTTTCAAGCTCTGTGAGCCTGTCGGAACGCACGCCGTTTCTGTTTCTCGCGGTATCCAGATTGCTCTGAGCCCGCTTCAGCGTGTCTTCTGCCGTTCTGATATCCTTTTCTCTTTCTGTTTTGCCTTTCTTTCTGGCAAGATCAGCCTGACGCTCCGCTTCAAGCACAGCCGACCGCTCGGCCTCCTCCTGTTTGCGGACATACTGTTCCAGATCGCGTCTGACAGCACTGGCACGTGAATAGCGCACACTCAGGTTCGGAGCAATCATTTTTCTGATTATCTTCATCAGTCCGTAACTGACACCCTTGATGTGGGGCAGTTTTCTGGAAGTGTACATCTCTCTGAGAATATCAGTACGCTCTCCCGCGTCCTGATACGGATGCTTTCCGCCGTTGAGCATGGTCAGCATCGCGTATCCCAGCGAAAAGATATCGCACCGGCTGTCATATCCGGTGTATGACGCTACTTCCGGAGCCATATACAGAGGCGTACCTCTGTTGCCGGTGTATGTCATAGTCGCCTGCAGGGTCTTTGCCGTACCGAAATCGCCCAGTTTGTAACGCCCGTCGGCAGTCATGAGAATATTAGCGGGTTTGATGTCACAGTGAATCAGCTTCGGCTCCATCGACGCGCACTTTTCCAGCACCCTGCAGATGTCGATACCCATACGGATGGTTTCCCTTTCGCTGAGGCCGTCTTCCGGCAGCGGTCTGAGCAGTTCCATGCGGATAAGCAGGTACGACACTCTGGGCGGCTCACGGGAAATAAGCGCAAAATCCTCGATCTGCACGGCGTTGGTGTGACCGTCCAGCAGCTTCTGCGTTTCGATTTCCTGAGTTCTTATCTCCGCGTCCTCATCATTGACCACCTGACAGATTTTCAGCGCGCAGTATTGAGCGGACAGACCTTCCTGCGGCTTTACAATCTGATACACATTACCAAAAGATCCCCTGCCCAGCAGACCGGTAACCACCCATTCATCAAGAAAGGACCTTATCCCTGAATCCCGAATCGCATTCACATCGTCGAAACCAAGTTTTTCTTCCTCATCAATCAACCAGTTAAGATTCATGATTTTTCTCCTTGTTCTTTATTACGAAAGAATTATACCATAAATAATTATCTTATCAATCACACAACAAGAACAACTCATTTACGTGCTATATTCTAAAGGATGAAAAACAGATGATAAAAATCATCTACCACCTTTTACGCAAATAACAACCCGCGCATTCAGCAATTGATCTGCTGTACACGCGGGCACCTATTATTTCTGTTTTTTCACTTATCCTGCTTGCGCACATATCTGACATATTCATAGTTGTCATCTGTGCAGACCGTTTTCCTCATGAATTCATACACTTCATCTCTCAGCTTCTGCTTTGCCTCTCTGTCCGCAAGCGACTTGTCCGGATAGAACGGTTCGCTGAGAGTAAGTGTCATCAGCGGCGGCAGTCGTTTGAATATTCTTCTTGCGCGATAAGTCGCGGCAAAAGCTACACACGGCGCACCCAGTCTGACCGGATACTCAAAGGAAGCCGCAGGGAAATCCCTTATTCCAGTATAATAAGGCCAGATGTGCGCCTCAGGATATATTGCGATCGCCCTTCCCTGTTCACAGTGATAATCTATCGCTCTGCGGAACGCCTTCATAGCACTAAGAGTTGACGGCAGCGGGATCGCCCCAAGCATGGATACAACAGTGCCGAGCCCTTTTATGGATACCGCATCAGGATTTACGATAATATGTGTCCGCCTCGGAAATGCTGCAAGGGTCGGGGTGAACGCATCTGCCATTCCGTGGGTATGGTTTCCGTACATAAAGAACCCATTGCCACGCAGCTTTTTCAGAACTTTACGGTTTCTGATTTTCAGCCCGCAGACCAGCTTGCACAGCAACCACACAACCGGAGTGGCGATAATACGGTAAACAATAAAAGCCGCGGCTTTCCACAGCGGCGACGACGGAACATACTCATATTCCCCGTCGATTTTACGCGTGGAGATGTCGGTTCCCGCAAAATCATCGTTAAGTTCGTCTGAGTAGTATATCACTCTCTGGTTCATTGACTGCCGCACCTCCCGCTGTTTCCAGAATCATCCTTTCCATCCCCTCCATACAGCGCTCGTGTTCGAACTGCGAGGTGTATCCGAGATACTTCCCGCTGCACTGAGCTTTCTCTTCAGGATGCTCGATCCAGAAATCGATTCTTACCGCCAGATCATCCGGATCGTTGACACGGAACAGGTTATTTTCACCCAGAGCAAAATGCTTTGTGGCGCACCCCGGCGAATTGGCAATAACCGGAACAAGACCGCATGATATTGCCTCGAGGCAGGCTATGGCTTCGATTTCTATTTCCGCAGGGTGGACATACAGGTCGGAGTAATTTATTACTTCAATCATCTCCTGTCTGGAGAAAAATCTGAAAACCGGCTGAACATTCAGTCGTTCCATGGCATACTCGCTAAGCTTCTCCTTCAGCGGACCATCTCCCGCGAACACCAGCTGTATTCTATCTGCGTATTTCGACTTTGACACCGCATCAATCAGTACCCGATGTGATTTTTCCTTGCTATATCGTCCCGTAAACAGTATAATGAATTTATCTTTCAATTCTGCCGGTCGAACCGCCGGCTTGCGCACAAACGAACTGTTGACTCCATTGGAAATAACATACCCGTTGGTTTTTGCGCTGACCGAAGTTTCGAACACATCTCGAATGAACTGCGTTGGATAATGAATCGCGTCCACCTTGCTGAAAACGGTTTTGTAAAACACCTTGTATGCTAGCCGGTTTGCCCACCTGCAATTCATCAGAAACAGATGGCTGGTCAGGTTTTCTGCCTGACAGTGGAACCCCGCTGTCACAGGCAACCCCAGTTTTTTTGCTTCCGTCAGTGCCGCGTGACTCAGCAGAAACGGGGTCATTATATGTACAGCATCTGCGCCGTCGAGCGCCTTCCGGATCACCTGCCGGTCTGCACAGGCAATGCTGACACCGTTTTTACGCACATAACCGTTCAGCGGTCCCAGATTCAGCTGCGGCACCACATATGTATCCTTTTCGCCTCTCCTGTCCTCATCAGGGCACAGTATCCTCACGGTGTGTCCTTTGCGTCGAAGGCTGCGAATGAGGTTCATCGCCGCAATCGTGGTGCCGTTATTTTCCTCACCAAGCACATCGCATACTACTGTGATTGTCATTGCGCTTCACTCCTTTTCCGAACACTGCGATTTTTCTCTGAATTCTTACCGCTATTTTATCCACGGAAGCATAAAGAGCCAATCTACATTTTTTCCGGATTGTCAGTCATTTGATACAATATCCAGAAAAATGTATAGATAAACTGACGCATCAGATTCATCTGTATATGGAGAGATTTCACGCTTACAGATAAGATTATTTCATCACTGTATTTTTCACTATATATTAGCCGGAGGTTATTATGGGTTTTCTTGAAGTGATTCTGGTCTGCTGCGGAATATCATTCGATGTTCTCGCGGTTTCTGTTTGTCAGGGCGCTGTCCTTCAGAAAATCGACAAACTGAAGCTTACAAGAATGATCGCAATATTCTGCGCTACTCAGACCTTTGCTATCGCGCTTGGCAATGTATTTGTATTTCTTCCCATGTTCCGAAACCGTGCGGAATCGTCAGCAAGCCTGTATAATTTCTGTTCCATGGTAATCATGCTCGGACTGGGATTGTATCTGATTTACAAAGGACACAAAAACAGTGAAATACTTGAGCGTCGATCCGAGATAGACTTCCGCAAAGTGTGGATCTCCGCACTGCTGACAAGCGTCGACTCCCTGTTTGCCGGACTTCTGTTTTCTTTCATGGATGCCAATATCATAACCAGCGTCGTCAGCGTTGTCATTACCACCGCTCTTGCGGTAATCGCCGGCGTCAACGTCGGCTACCGTCTTGGTTATGAGCCTAAGAAAAACGCGTATATTATCGGCGGTGCCGTACTGTTCGTGGTTGCTGTTGACGTTATGATCCGTTACTTTATTTCATAAACAGAGTATTATTTACAGCGTATTATTTTTTCAGAAAAAGGAGGTGAGCACATGGAGCCGAAAAGAGAACTCACGAAAGAACTCATCGCCGCAAGCATGAAGGAAATCATGCTGCATCAGCCCTTTGAGAAGATCACCATAAGAATGATTACCGAGCACGCAGGCGTCATCCGTCCTACTTTCTATTATCATTTTCAGGACAAATATGAAGTCCTTGAATGGATCGTCCGTCACGAGCTGATCGGCAACATTCGCGTTCTGATGCAGCGCGGCATGATCGACGAAGCTATGCACGTTGTCTTTGCTTCCATCAGTGATGACCGCAAGTTCTATCAGCGCGCCTTTGAGATCACCGGGCAGAATAATTTCGCCGGAATCATGACCGAGCAAGTCAAGCTTTTTCTTCTGGAACTTGTTGACTTCTGGGGCGTAACTGCCAGCACGGGCATACGTATGCTTTCCAACGAAATGCTGTGTGCTCACTGCGCAATGAATTTTGTCAGCATGGTCTATATTTGGATAATTCATGGCCGCGACCACGCTACTGTAGATGAGATGTCCCAGTCATTCCTTTATCTCATGCGACATACATACTATGATTGCTTCATCCCTGACACCGGATCAGAATAACACACATATCTGTTGATCATTTTCAGGTTGACAAAATCTGTATTATAGGTTAATATATTGGGTGCGCTGAGATATCCGGGTATCATGTTCTCCCGTATCAGTGTTTAATAACTCATGTGGAGAGTTGTCCGAGTGGTCGAAGGTGCAGCACTCGAAATTCGCCTGACTCCTGTCAGTTTCGTTTGAGAGGAATGGCTTATTTATCAGCTTTTCCGCGCTTCACAATTTAATAATTTCTGCAGTTCTTTCCGTCAGTTCTTTCCAAACCCGATTTGAATGTTTTTTGGGGTTCGAAAAGGTTTGAAAAAGCAAGAAAAAATGACGGCAAAAACATAGATGGAGAGTTGTCCGAGTGGTCGAAGGTGCAGCACTCGAAATCGAGTAGCATATTGGTCATTTCGTCCCCTCGCTTTGGCTTAGTTATCAGCTTTCCGGGGATTCATCGAACTTTTCGCAGCAATTTTTCTTGCAACTTTTTCTTGCATTCTTCCAAAAGTCGGATCGTAGCCAT
>JAZUPE010000055.1:0-20416 GCA_045605025.1 Acutalibacteraceae bacterium | reverse complement strand
GTCACTCATGATGACCTCGATGCCGCTCGCCTCACGAAGGCGGTCGGCAAACTCACGCGCCCCCTGAGCACTCTCACCCTCGCTGCCGTCCATATTGACCGGCAGCCCCACCACCATGCGCTGCGCTTTGCGCTCGGCGGCGATTTCGCATATTTTTTCAAGAAGGCGATCACGGTTCCATTCCTCGATAACTGTAAGGGGGGTCGCCATTATCTCGCTGCGGTCGCAGATGGCGATGCCCGTGCGTGCCTTTCCCAGATCCACCGACATGATTATCATAATGATTTCCCTCCGCTAATGGTGATTACTGCGCTCCCTCGAGAGGAGCAAGATGCGCGTGGTCGTCTTCCGAGATCAGCATCGGCTCACCGTCGGTAACATCGACAATTCCGATGCCGGTGTTGCTCCAGCGCTGCACCTCGCACAGGCGTTCAAAGGGCAGCCTTTTTGCCCAGCACATCAGATTGCGCACAACCACGCCGTGGGTGGATATCAGCACCGTTTTGCCGTCATAGCGCGCGGCAATATCTTCCGCGGCGGCAGACACACGCTCATAGAGCTGCGCCATGGTCTCGCCTCCCGGCGGGCAGAAAAGATGAGGGCTTTCCTTCCAGTGCGCCATCTGTTCCGGATAGCGCTCGTACAGCTCCTCCCACAGAAGGCTTTCCATCTCCCCGGCATCGATCTCAATTATACGCGGGTCGGTCGTTATATTCAGATCCCGCCCCTCGATGCAGGCCCGGGCCGTATCCATGGCTCGGCTGAGCGGACTGGATATGACGGCGTCGATATGCGTATTACGCAGTCGTTCGGAAAGAAGCGTGAGCTGCTGTTTTCCAAGTTCGGTCAGCTCGTTGTTTTTTCTGCACTGAAACCTGCCTTCCCTGTTGCCGGAAGCCTGAGCGTGGCGGACAATGATGAGTCTTGCAGACAATGTTATTCCCCTTTCGTATATCAACCGTTGAAGTCCATCTGGCCCGCAGGGTGCTTCCACCACGTCTGGGTCGCGAAGGTGGACAGACCGTCGGCAATGTGTGCGTTGTCGTTCTCGGAAAGCAGCGCAGGCTTGCCGTCGGTTATCTCGATGACGCCCATGGCGGTGTTATCCCACCATTCGACATCATTTAGCCGCTCGATGGGCAGATTCTTCGCCCAGCAGATCAGGTTGCGGATGGCACAGCCGTGGGAGGTTATGACTACGGTTTTGCCTTCGTTGGCGGCGGCGATATCGAGAATCGCCTGGCTTATGCGTTCTCTGACCTCAGTCATGGCTTCACCGTTCTCCGGATGGAACAGCCACGGCTGAGCGTCCCACAGCTTTGCCTGCTCGGGAAAACGCTGAGGCAGATCTGCCCAGCGTACGCCCTCAAAGACGCCGCCGTTGATCTCGATGAGCCGCTCGTCGATGTTGAGCGGCAGCTGAAGTCTGCGGTTGCAGGCATCGGCTGTCTGGCGCGCTCTGGTCAGAGGGCTGGAATATATTGCATCAAAATCGATGCTCTGGAAACGGGCGGCAAGGGCATCCAGCTGCAGTTCGCCGCGGGCACTGATGGCTCCGTCGGCATGACCCTGAAAATAGCGTTCGTGATTACCGGCAGCCTCGCCGTGCCGTACTATGATAAGCTTTGCGGACATATCTTTATCCTCCGTCATTTGTTCTACGTTATTATAGCATAATAAAGCGTGATGTGAACAGCATTTTGCGAAAAAACGCCAGAGCGGACAGCTCGCGTGAACTGTCCGCTCCGGTGTTGAAAAGAGTATATATTGGGGATATGAGGAGTAAGCAAATTATTCAGCAGTGCTGAGGTCGATGAGAGTAATCACGATCTCATGGGTGGCGGCCACGCCGTTTTCGGAACGGGCCACGGTCAGCTTCATTTCGCCTCCAACACCGGTAGCCTTCAGCTGCACGTCCAGATCGGCAATGGATGTGACCGGCACTCCATTTGCCGCGACAATAAGGTCACCCACTTTGATATCCTTGCCCACAAGAGCACCAGTGGGGCTGATCTCCACAACCAGCAGTCCGCCTGTGTAGGTGTCTTCGATGGGAATATCGATCTCTCCGAACGCCTGAATGGTAACGCCGATGCCGGGAGTGCCAGCCTGAGGTTCCGTGTTTCCACCAGCACTGCCGCTGTTGCCGCCGTTAGGCATCTGACCGCCGAAGAAGTCATCGAAATAATCATAGAAATCCTCGAACTCATTGTAGCCGTTCGACGGTTGATTAAATTCATTCTGACCGTTTGGCGCGGCGCGGTTGTAGTCAATTACGCCGAGGTAATCAAGTCCCCAGACCCAGAAAATACCGCAACCGAAAAGTACGGTGAGACCGACTATTGTTCCAAGTATCCAAAGCAGCACTCTGGCAACAATGCCGATTCCCTGAGACGCGGGCTTTTTCGGAGGCTGCACGTCAGCAATTTCGGCAGGATACGCCTGATATGCGTTGTCGTTATACGCGTCAAGATACTGGTCACGATTGTCCATAGAATAATCCCTCTCTGACTGGCGGTCGCGGGAACGCTTTCCCTTCCGACCACTGAAATTATATTTCTTCCCTGTGTATTTTATGTGATACGCTTTTGACGAGACTTTGAAATATCCGCGTATGTTATATGAACGCAACGGCAGGCATATCCATGTGCTGTCCACTGTATCTCTGATATTATACCCTTACTTGCAACTCAAGTCAACGGTAAGGATAATCCATCTCCGGAGGTAGCACACATGAATATGACAGCGCTGCTTGAGCAGGCAGGAAAACTGGTCTGGGGGCCCTGGACCGCGGCTGCGGTGATGCTGGGTGGAATATGGCTCAGCTTCCGCACAGGATTTCCTCAGCTGCCCGTAAAGTGGTGGCGTACCACTGCCGGCACACTATTTTCACGCAAAGAGCGGAACGGCGGCATATCTCCCTTTCAGAGCGTAACAGCCGCACTGGCAGGAAGTCTTGGCACCGGCAACATTATCGGCGTGGCAGCGGCAATAACCGCAGGGGGAGCCGGAGCGATATTCTGGATGTGGCTGGCGGCGATCCCCGGCATGGCTGCCGCTTACGCCGAAAATGTGCTGGGAATGCGCTGCCGCAGGTGTTCCGGAAACGGCGAATGGATCGGCGGTCCCATGCAGTACATGCGCAGGCTCCGCGGCGGCAAACAGCTTGCCGCCGTGTGGGCCGGATTGTGCTCCGCGGCGGCGCTGTGCATCGGCAATCTGGTGCAGGTCAATTCCATCGCGGTGTCTGCCGCTGAGGCATGGGACGTTCCGGCTGCCGCCGTGGGAATAGTCCTGTGCGCTGCCGCCGCGCCGGCCATATTAGGCGGGGCACGATCGGTAACGCGGATGACAGGTCTGCTCGTGCCGGTCATGGCGGCGGCGTATATATTCGCCTGCGTCACAGTGATAGCACTGAACATTGGAGAGCTGCCCTCCGCGCTTATGAGGATAATCCGCGAGGCATTTCATCCGGAAGCTGTGGGTGGAGGCATGCTTGGAGCCATGCTCACCGGCGTGCGGCGCGGTGTTTTCACCAACGAGGCGGGCATGGGCACCTCAGTGCTTATTCACTGCACTGCCGACACAGACAGCCCCGAAGAGCAGGGACGGTGGAGCATCTTCGAGGTGTTTACAGACACAATCGTGATGTGCAGTCTCACAGCCCTTGCCATTCTCACCAGCGGAGCAGACCGGATCGCCAGCGGAGCCGCCATGAGCGCCGAGGCTTTCCGCTGTCTGTTCGGACAGGGCGCGGAAAATTTCTGCGCGGCAGCAACGCTGCTCTTTGCGTTCGCTACGGTAATCGGCTGGAGTTGCTGCGGAGAGCGTTCCTTTGCCTATCTGTTCGGTGAGCGGGCAACAGTATGGTACCGGATGGTGTATGTGCTGCTGATAATCCCCGGCTGTCTGATGGAAACCACTGCAGTGTGGGCCGCTTCGGATATACTCAACGCAATGCTTATGCTGCCCAATCTGGCGGTGGTCATTCTGCTGTGGAGCAGAGAGGGCAGCACTGTATCCGGAGGATCGCTCCGGACCGTAACGGCTGCAGCTGCGAATAATCACAAATAATATTACTAATTGTATATGCAAGCGGCAGAAAAGACCGGGCGCGGAAATGCTCCGTGCCCGGTCAGAAGTATTACGAAAAATTATTCTGCAGCAGTCTCGGATTCAGCTTCGACAGCTTCAGCAGCCTTTTCGGCAACCTCAGCAGGAGCTTCCTCTACAGCTTCCACTGCTTCTTCAACAGGAGCCTCGACGGCTTCCTCGACAGCTTCCGCTGCTTCTGCGGCAGGAGCCTCGACGGCTTCCTCGACAATCTCAGCTGCCTCAACAGCGGGGGTCTCTTCAGCCGTTTCTCTCTCCAGACGCTCGGAGTTCTGGCCCACAGCGAAGTTGACTCCGGTGTCCTTGGGGTCCTCGGTGGAGTAGGAATAATCCTTGCCGGGAAGAATGGCGTTGAGAATAATACCGACCAGAGCTGCCAAAGCCAACTTGGTCAGGGTGATTTCGACATCTCCGATATTGAACACAATGCCGTTGGTACCCAAAGCGGTAACGAGAATCATTGCGGCAACGATTAGGTTGCGGCTCTTGGTGAAGTCGACCTTGCTCTCAACAACGTTGCGCACACCGACTGCGGAGATCATGCCGTACAGCACGAAGGAAATACCGCCGATAACTGCGGTGGGGATGGTCTCGATGACTGCGGAGACCAAGGGCAGGAAGGAAACGCCGCAGGCAAAAAAGGCAGCCAGACGGACGACCTTGGGATCATATACCTTGGTCAGAGCCAGAACACCGGTGTTCTCGCCATAAGTGGTGTTTGCAGGAGCGCCAAACAGGGCAGCCATGGTGGTGGCAAGACCGTCACCGACCAGAGTTCTGTGCAGACCGGGCTTCTCTATATAGTTTCTCTGGCAGGTAGAGCTGATGGCGGAGATATCGCCGATGTGCTCCATCATGGTGGCAAGAGCCAGAGGAACGATGGCAATGACAGAGCTGATGATCAGGTCGGTCTTGCTCCAGTCAACAGCCAGAACGGTGCGGTCGGCTTCAACGGGGATGCCGATGAGGTTGCCCCAGAGGTTGCCGCTGCCGATCTCGGAAATGATGTTCTTGATGCCGTCAAAGTTGAACAGAGCATTGGCAGCTCCTTCGGAATTCACTGCAGCGAATACAGCAGGATACTGAGCGGCAAAATCGGGAGCGAAAACGGACACCAGATACAAAGCCAGTGCTACGACATAGCCTGCGCCGACGCCCAGGATGATGGGAACGATCTTGGACATACCCTTGCCCCAGATGTTGAAGATGATGACAACAAGCAGAGCGGTGAGGGCGACCAGCCAGTTGGTCTGGCAGTTGCCGACTGCGCTGCCCGCGAGGCTCAGACCGATGGCAATGATGATGGGGCCGGTGACAACAGGCGGGAAGAACTTCATGACGCGCTGGATGCCAACGACCTTGAAGAACAGAGCCATGACCAGATATACCAGGCCGGCTGCGGCAACGCCCAGACAGGCGTAGGGCAGCAGCTGCTCATTGGTCATTCCTTCCTTGCCGGCAAGGGGTGCCACAGCACCGTAACCGCCGAGGAAGACGAAAGAGGAACCGAGGAACGCGGGAACCTTGCCGCCGGTGATCAGGTGGAACAGCAGAGTTCCGATACCGGCAAACAGAAGAGTGGTGGAAATGCTCAGACCGGTGAGAATCGGAACCAGAACGGTTGCGCCGAACATGGCGAACATGTGCTGGAAGCCGAGAACCACCATTTTGCCTTTGCCAAGGGTACGGGCGTCATAAATAGCCTCGTTGCCGATGGCGACCTTTGTGTTCTTGCCCATGGGTCATCATCCTCCAAATTTGATTATTTTCCGGCATCACCAGAGCAGGCGCTGCCGTATTTCCGTTTTTTTGCCTAAAACGGGATTTAGGTCGACAGATTTATTATATGTTATCAAATGATGAGTGGGATTTCAAGCAGATATTTATTTTTTTGACCGCATTTGCTGTCCGGTCAGACGACTGATATCATGCACAGGAATACGTTTCATTCCGTTCTCCCGCACCATCCGCCTCCAATCTCCGTAGCGGCAACCTCTCTTAATTAATTCGCATTAAATAATTACGTCCCGAATCATATAAAAATTGTGCGATTATATTGAAATCCCTAACCAAAAGATGTAAAATATGATTAACTTATACTGTATTCTGATAACAAGCAGGCATATATTGTCATATTGTTTCAAAGTTTGCAAAGAATCAGATTTGTCTGGAGGCATCATTTATGTCCGACCTTTATGATATGAGGAGCCCCATCCCGAATGGTACACAGCCTGATCTCTCCTCTGTCGGCGCGTTTGTTACCCCGAAAGAGGATAACTTCCCGTCGAGAGAGCCGGTCAGGCAGACTTCCGCTCCTGTCACTCTCCCCTCCACCCCTGAGGAGGATCGCGCCGCTTTTCTTGAATGGCGTCTTGAGAGAGAGCGAATCGCCTTCGAGCAGGATGATTTTCAGGAGCATGATTTCGAAAAGGAGTGGGAGGAGTACAAGGCCGGTCTGCGCCTGAAGGCACAGCAGAAGTCCATGTCCGCTACGCAATCCGGCTCCGCTGACGAGGATGAATCCCGCCTCGAATATTCCGAAGGCGAAGATTACTACGGTGACGAAACCGAAGAAAATGAACCGGAGGATACCGGAGAGTACGACGACCTCTATGATGTGGACGAGGAGCTGACCGAAGCCCGCCGGCGTGTGCGCCGTTCCCGTCCCGCAGGACGCCGCCGCAGACCCCGCGCCTATGGCGTTCCTCATCAGTCACGGCAGAACGGAATTTATATTGATCCCTCCATGATGGGCGGTGCCGCAATCTATACAGGCGGTATGGCTCAGCAGGGCACCGTTATGCCCCAGGGCATCGTTGTGCCTCCCGGAACCGTTATTCCTGCAGGTATGATTGTTCAGCAGCCTGTTGCCGCTGATCCTTCTGCTCAAACCCTTCCTGTCGCTTCCTCTGCTCCTGTTGTTCCTGCTACCCAGCCGGCGGCACAGCCAGTTGCGGAACCCGCTGCAGCCACTGTTGAAAAACCGGTCGAACAGGCTCCTCCTGTCACGGAAAAAGAGACTGCCGCTAAGGATGAGCCTCAGTCTAAGGGCACTGCATCTGACTCCGCTCCAAAGGAAAGCGTCTTTTCTCCCTCCGGTACTCCGCGCAGCAGCAGAGGCGTAGGTACTACCATGAACCGCAACTACGTTGATCCTGCTTTTTTCAGCCAGCAGGATGTAGTTCCGAACAATCCCGCATATTATTATTCCCCCGACTACGCTCCCATGCCCGTGCGCAGCTCCTCGCAGCAACTGGATACCATGGCGGGAATCGTCAGAAAAAACAGCTCAAAGAAAGGTCTTATCATCACGCTCATAACACTGGGTTCGCTGCTGCTGTGCGGCGGTGTGGTAATGTATCTGTGGATGAACGGCGCGTTTATCCCCGATGACGTTTACCGCGAGGTCGAGGATGTGGACTTCGCTCTGACCATCAACAACAACGATTACGAAGGCACCTACAGCGGCGGCTGGCTTAACAACATGCCTCAGGAGGAGGGTGTCTGGCAGTCGGACGGCTACGGAACCTATGACGGCAACTGGAATGTCGGCGTGATGGAAGGTCCGGGAACCATGACCTACTCCGACGGCAGCTCCTATGACGGCAACTGGGCTGACGGTTACCCCGACGGTATCGGCACAATGAAATACGCCGACAACAGCACCTACTCCGGCAGCTGGAAACAGGGCGAACCCTCCGGCGAAGGCACAATGACCTATCCCGACGGATCCATCTACACCGGCGGCTGGCAGAGCAGTCAGCGCAGCGGTGAAGGCAGCATGGAGTACACAACCGGCGGCAGATATGTCGGTTCGTGGCTCGCCGACCTTTATCACGGCACAGGCACCATGACATATCCTGACGGCGGCAGCTACACCGGTCAGTGGGCTTCCGGCAGCCGCAGCGGTGAAGGTACTATGAAATACGCTGACGGCACCATATACTCCGGAAACTGGCTGGAAAATCTCCGCAGCGGCGCCGGCACCATGTCCTTTGCCGACGGCAGCAAATACGACGGTCAGTGGGCCTCGGATAAGTTCGACGGGCAGGGAACGATGGCATACATTGACGGAAGCACTTTCAGCGGCAGCTGGTCTGCCGGTGAGCGCGGCGGAGAAGGTACTATGAAGTACTCCGACGGAAGTGTATATTCCGGGCAGTGGGCCAACGGACTGCGCAGCGGCTCCGGAAAAATGGTCTGGAGCAAGGAAAGCAAGGAGACAGAACGCTATCAGGGCTGCACTTTTGACGGCCAGTGGGTCAACGATCAGATGGGTTCCACCGGAAAGATGACCTATGCCGACGGCGGCGTTTATGACGGTCAGTGGCAGAACGGCTATCGCAGCGGCAAGGGTGTCATGACCTACGCCCGCAGCGGCAACGTTTACGACGGTGAATGGAACGCTGACGTCATCAACGGCAAGGGCGTTTACACCTGGGGAGCAGGAAGCTCCACCCCCGGCGATAAATATGACGGATACTGGGTCAACGGACTGCGCCAGGGTCAGGGCACCTACTACTGGAAAGACGGAGATGTCTATATCGGTCAGTGGGCAAACAACACCATGAACGGTCAGGGAACTCTCACTACCCCATCTGGAAAACAGTATTCCGGAAACTGGGTCAACGGTGAGATCACTGTAAAGAACTGACCCACGGCAAACCGGAGCAAAACTGATTGCCTTTTGATCTCCGGTGCAGTATAATGTATAGCAACCGGCGATTCCCGGTATTCTTTCAGCTTAGCCTTGGTGAAAGGAGGCTGCTTATGCTATCCTCGAAAAAAATCATGTATTTTATCATTGTATCTGCAATGATGCTGTGTTTCCTGCAAGGCATTGACTTTATGGCAAACGAGGCACTCGCCGCAACAGTTGTTGAGATTCCCTCCTTTGCCGAATCGGGATTTTCCCGTCTGCCGGAGATTGACACCGTGGAGGACGAAGACAGCAACACCGCTGTTGCGGATCCTTCCGTGCCGACCGATCCTGCACCGACAGGAACTACCGCCACCACCGTTCCAACCGAAGCAATTGACATCACTACGGAACCGGTTCCTTCGGCTACCGATGTAACTGATCCCAGCCAGACCGATCCCGGCACCGACGATCCCGGCCAGACCGAGCCTGGCACCACCGAAACAACGACCACCACCCTGATTACCACCACGCTGGAAACGACAACCTCTACGCTTATCACCACCACGCAGACTTACGCGCCGGTTATTGTCACTACCACGCGCGTTCCAACAACCTTAATCACAACAACCCGCACCACAACAACTACCGCGCGAACCACCGCCACCACTCAGTATTACGACAGCGGCAACATCTCGTTTAACTCGTACGACGTGACTGTCTACGTTAATCAGAGTGCCACCAACTCGGTGCGAATCCCCATCGGTGGTCAGAAGCGTATCAGTTTCACCAGCATGACGCCCTCCATCGTATCGGTCTCCGCCCTTAACGATACCACAGCTTATATCACCGGCATTTCCTCCGGTACAGGCTGGGTACAGGGCAGAAGCCTCAGCGGCGATTTATGTTATTGCCGGATTACGGTCATTGACTTTACTGACGAAGTGCTGAGACTAACCAATGAGCAGCGCCGGATGTATGGCTTGCCCGACCTGCTTCCCGGTACAGATCTGATGGATTACATCGCAAATGTGCGTCTGTCTGAAGCTCAGGTATTCTTCAGCCATACCCGTCCCAACGGACAGCGGTTTGAATACGCCGCAATCGATGCCGGACTGGATTACTACCGCGTGGGTGAAAACCTCGCCTGCGGACAGCTGACACCTCAGTCGGTCGTCAACGCGTGGATGAACTCCCCCACTCACCGCGACAACATCCTTGACTCCGGATTTGAGCGGCTGAGCGTTGCTTACGGCATAGGTCCTGACGGAGCTACCTTCTGGGTACAGTTCTTCTGGCAGCCTCACTGATCCCGTAAAAAACATCTAACGCCCGGTGTGCGAATAAACGCACACCGGGCGCTACAAAACCCGAGCGGTTTGTTTCAGCATTAAGAAACAAAAAAGAACCGCGTCTCCGAAAGAATCGGAAACGCGGTTGGTGACCCGGACGGGATTCGAACCCGTGTTGCCGCCGTGAAAGGGCGGAGTCTTAGGCCTCTTGACCACCGGGCCATAAAAAAGGAGCAACACCGGATTGACGACGTTGCTCCGTCGTGGTACCGGTAGTCGGATTCGAACCAACGACACTGCGGGTATGAACCGCATGCTCTAGCCAACTGAGCTATACCGGCATATTCTGTCTCGCTGACAGCTACACCATTATAATTTATGCATTTTGAATTGTCAACCTTTTTTTGCACAAATTTCTTATTTTATGTGCGGACGCATGTGGAATGTAGAAATTTTACACCGGTTGAAACGGAGAATTGTTTATGAATAACACTGTAGTCACCCCCGAATTGCTGCGGTCACGTATTGAGCAGATCCGCACTGAAAGTCCCTGGCTGGAGGAATATCAGATCGAAGCCATTCTGTGCACCGAACTGGAAATTGACTCTGTTGCCACTCCCGACAAGTACATGATGCTGGAAGCCGCCCTGCGAAACGCCCGCACGGCACCTACCCCCTCCAACACCGCACTTATCGCCGGCCGTCAGTATACCACCATCACAGAGGACACCTCAGGTAAATTCGGCGCTTACGACGCGGTCAACAAGGGAGCGTCACAGCGAAGGGACCTTGCGACCCGAGCGCTTTACACTCTGAGCGAAAACGCCGCATCCGGCGAACGTTCCACTGCGGTTCTGGATAAGGCCCGTGTTTCCATCACCCGGAACATCAAGCAGGAAGTCAGCCGCGTGGGCTTTACTCTTTCTATTTTTCTCATATTGAGTGTGCTTATCAGCTTTCTGGTGGTTGCTGCCTTTACCATTTTCACGTACAACAGCAACAGCATAAAAAACATGCGTCTGACTGAGATCGATGCGTTCATCTCCGATCCGCTGACCATGGCGTTCCTTCAGGCAGGTATCATGCTGCTGTGTCTGGCGGTGCCTTTCGTGGTATATATTCTGGCTCACAAGCTGCCTGTGCACGAAATGATTCCCCTGCACAAACTGCGTCAGGGCGAATTTATGCCTATGTTCTGGGTAGGTCTTGGTGTCCTCATCCTCGACGGATGTCTTGTCCACTATCTTGAACTGCTCACCTCCCACTCTTCCCAGACCAGCACGAACCTTACTTCTGTGCGCGGAGCATTCTACAGTTACGACGCTATCTCCATGGGCAGTTCGACATTTGATATTATTGTCACCGTCATCTGTCTTGCTATTCTTCCCGCACTCATCGAAACTTTTGTTTTCAACGGCGTTATTCTGCAGGTGCTGCGCCGCAGAGGCGGTGATAACTTCGCGCTGATGATGAGTTCTCTCCTGTTCGCTCTGACCACAACCGACTTCGTTGATATGATCGGTTCCTTTATTTCCTGCATGCTGCTGGGATATCTGGTCATTTACTCCGGTTCCCTGATTCCGGCGGGTGCCGCGCGACTGGCTGAACGTCTGCTGTTTGTTATCATCACACAGCTGGGCTTCTCTCTGGTCATCGACATCAACTTTATCCATTATCTTGACTGTCTGCTTACCATCGGTCTGCTGCTTACCGCTGTTCTTTCAGCGAGAGTTATGCTCAAGCGCTTCCCTGAGATGTTTGTACTTAAAAAGAGCGATCCCATTCTTACTCTCGGCCAGAAGATGCGCATTTCGCTGCTTCGCATTCCTGTTCTGGCGCTTATCGTGCTGTGCATCATATTTTCCCTTATCCAGCTCATCCCTCTGGAATCGCTGCCCGGATACGCCAGTGAAGTGATGTATGGATAAGCAGGAAAATAAGGTATGGACCGAACGGGACATAAATTTCATGAGAATCGCTCTTGAGCAGGCAGCTATTGCTGCTGCAGAGGGTGAGACACCTGTCGGTGCCGTTTGCGTGCTGGGCGATAAGGTAATCTCAGTCGGGCGTAATCACCGCGAACTTGGGCGAAATGCTCTGGCTCATGCAGAACTGGAAGCCATCGACGGCGCATGCAGGGCACTGGGCGGCTGGAGGCTGTGGCAGTGCGAGCTGTATGTCTCTCTTGAGCCGTGTCCCATGTGCGCAGGTGCCATAATCAATTCCCGTCTGCGGCGGGTGGTCTACGGCGCGTCCGACGCAAAGGCCGGTTCCTGCGGCAGCGTTGTTGATCTTTTCAGTCTGCCCTACAACCACCGTCCTGCAGTGGAACGGGGCTGTCTTGAAGATGAATGCTCAGGGATGCTGACTGAATTTTTCCGTCAGCTGCGTATATCACAGAAGGACAAGCCGAAATGGAAACCACCTGTATCCGGCATTGTCCAGCAAAACAAAGGAAACATTGACTGATGAAAGTATTCGTAATATACTGCCACCCGTCACGCGGCAGCTTTACTTATGAGATTTTCCGCCGGTTCTGCGACGGTCTTGCTGCAGCGGGACACGAAACGGTGATCTCCGATCTGTACGATATGAATTTCCGCACGGATATTACCGAGGAGGAATACCTGCGTGAAACCTATTACCGTTCCGATCTTTCTCTGCCTGCCGATGTCATAGCAGAGCAGGAAAAGCTGCAGAGCAGTGACGCCGTTGTGTTCATTTACCCCGTTTTCTGGACCGAAGCCCCAGCAAAACTTGTGGGCTGGTTCGACAGAATATGGACTACCGGTTTTGCCTACAGCCCCGTCCCCGCCATGAAGCGTCTGAGCAAAGCGCTGTGCATCGCCTGCGCGGGCAAGACTCTGCAATCCCTCGAGGAGACCGGCGAGCGACAGGCGATGGAAACTGTTATGCTGGGCGACCGCATACGTGACCGTGCCGCTGAGCGTCAGCTTGTAATCCTTGACCGCATCACACACTGGGACGAAGATGAGCGCGCAAGGGCAGCAGCGGAGCATTATGAAACAGCCTATCGTCTGGGGCTTGAATTCTGATTACCCGAAAAACGGGACGTACGCGCAGATTTCCGCGTACGTCCTTTTTCTTTCTTTTTGCTCACCATTATGCCGCTCTTCCCCATTGACGGGTCCGGAAGTGTCTGGTAGAATATACCATAATGCCTGTGCATGATTAATACCGGCACAGGTGTAAAGCAACTAAAGGAGTTCCGGAAGATGAGCGAAAATCTCCCCGTAACCGGCACCGACGAACCTGTAATCATAACCGAGATCACCCGCGAAGGATCTCTGCCCGACAGCCGTTTCATCCCCATGAAATGCTGCAGGGCATCACGTGAGATACTGACATATAACCGTCACAACATCACCCCGCCCATGACGCTGAAGAAACTGCGCGGACGGGACTGTATGGTCATGGGCAATTCGCAGATCACCCTATCCATCAGCGTTTTGGACTATGGATTCTGCGGCGCGGTGTGCATCACCCTCGTTGATAACCCCGAAAATCGCGAACGCTCCCAGACCAAGCTGTATCCGTTCACGCTGGGCAACGTGGGGCTTCCCGTTTCGTCACAGACCGACGATCTGATGTACCGCTCCGAGGGCGTATCCATCGACTTTCTGCGAGCCCCGGGGAAGTGGTATGTGCGGGCATATTTCGAACGCTTTGATGATGTGCGCTCGCTGTACGTCAACGTAGCAGTGGAGGATATGAGAAGCGAATCGGCTTTTTCTGCCGTTCCTGCGGGAAAAAAGGGCAAAAACTTCCTGCTGCGCAGCGGAATGTACGCGATGCCTGCAACAGGAAAGATTGTTCTTGGGGCTGACGTATACGAACTGGCTGCGGAAAGCTCAATCGGCTGGCTGGAACGTGAGCGCTCTGACACCGGAAAAATTGACGAACACTCACGGCTGTCGGTCAGCGGCTTCTGCGGCGACAAGCGCTTTGGTCTGTGCGCTTCCGACGGCGGCGTTTTCGCTACCGAGAACGCACTTGTTTTTGACGGCAGGACCTACCGCCCCGACGACATGACCATTCAGCGCGAGGAAGGTATCTGGAACATCTCTACTCCCGACGGACACATTCAGCTGTATCTGCCGGTAATCGCAGGACGTACCGAGTGCATCAAGCTCGGCTCTATGCGCGCTGAACGGCATCGCGAATACGGTCAGTGTCTGGGTGAGCTGAATATGTTCGGGCAGCGGCATGTAGTTTCATCTGCTATCGGCTGCGGCGAGCATATTGTCAGCAAATGCTGATTGTGTTGCACATTGAATATAATAAAACGGACAGAGACACCGGTTTCTGTCCGTTATTTTTTGTTCTGCGCACCATGGATTATCCCCCTGACCGCTGTGGAAAAGTGACGTTTTTTCTGCATCCTAAACCCTCCGAACGGGAAACTTCGCACCAATATCAGCTTTGTGTTTCAGCATACGAATGGGGAAAACGCTGGATTACTGCGCCCAGCATAAAAAACGGGTATTTCGCATGGTTATGCGCTTTTTCTTCAATTATCCCCTTGCCCTTTCTGATACATAATCAGTAAAATGCTGCCTGTTTTGATCACAGGAATCGCACTGTTTTCAGCTTTGCACCAACTTTCACACTTTCCACAGACTTTTCCACAATCATTATGTCAACGCATGTCTGTCACCCATTCAAATATCTGTTTTCATCGCATACCAGTGGCAGAATCAGGCAATAATATCACCGTCGGAAACAACCGTCCGTCATAACCGCGGACAGATTTTTCCGCATCGATCTCTTTTCCGGAGGTACAGACATGATTCGCGGAGTAAGCCGGTATTCGGTGGAGATAAAAGGAACAGGCAGCCCGTATTTTGAGCGCGCAATATGCTTTGTGCGTCCGGAGTATGCCCGTGCCGAGCGGGTGGATCTGCACCGTGCGGCGCTGGAAATGATTGACCGGCTGAGCGGTGAAGTGGAGGAATCCGGCACGCAGAGCGATCCTGCCGACTGTGCACCGCGCCGCAGACTGCTGACAATTCTTCCGCTTGTCATTTCAGGGCTTACCGGTGCGGCGGCGGCATTTCTGATATGTCTGCTGCTGCAGTAACACCGCTTTGCCCCGTCCTGTCATACATTGCGGACAGGCGCATATAGATGTTCTGCAAATACATTTTGGAGGTATCTCTATGGAACACGCTCTGGTGTCCAGACGCACCCGCCCGGCATTCGGCGAACGGCTGCGACAGGTGTTGACCGTTGCGGGCGGCACCGCAATATCCTTCGCTCTGGCCTCTTTTCTCCACTTCATATACAAATGGAGCGGACAGCTGCGTCCGGTGGCTATCTTTGCCTCGGTTAACGAGAGCGTCTGGGAGCACGTCAAAATACTCCTCTGGCCCTACTTGCTGTGGAGCTTTGCGGTGTACTATATTCTTAGACCGGATATACGCAGACTGATTGTTGCGCGCACCGCCGGAGCTTACCTTGCCGGCGCTCTGGTCATCAGCTTTTTCTATATCTACACAGGCATTCTGGGTTATAACGTGGCATGGCTGGATATCTCATCGGCTGCGGTGTGGCTGCTTGCGGGAGAGATTGCCGGCATGCGCATTCTAAACGCCCGCTGGACTACCCGCGAATACTACCTGATTGCACTGGCGGCACTGGTACTGCTGATTGTAATGCTGCTCTGCTTTACGGTCAGTCCGCCCCATATCGGTCTGTTTGCCGATCCCAACACCGGACTGTACGGGCTGGAGGCCATGCCATAAGCTTAATACGATATTTTGCGAATAATACAGCCGCCGCTGGTACGCTGAACAGCTTACCGGCGGCGGCAAAACGTTATTGCTAATTGTTGTTTATCTCAGCAGCAATCCCAAGTGTAATAGATGTCGTCCAGATTCATCTCTCTGAGCGCCTCACGGTTTATGAAGAACTGTCCCACGCCTGCGTCGCCCCACATGACTGCCTTGTCTCTGCGGTCCGCTCTGTCATCGGTGTCAATCTGCAGCAGCAGGAAATCGTACTTATCCCGTTCCTCACCGGTGCGCGGGTCATACTGGGTGAAATAAGGATAGCCGCCGATCAGGTGTCCTTCGGTGCCCTCGTTATGTTTACAGTCATCGATGATCTCATACGAGGCTCCGTCGAACAGTTCTATTCCCATCTCTGCAGCCACCTCGTCAAGCAGTCCGTCAAAGCGTCTGTCGCATGTGGTCATAAACGCGGTAACGGTCTCGAAATCCATGGCCAGTTCGCCGGTGACAGGAAAATCACCATACTCCACCGTCTCTGACCCAGGAAGGTCCAGTGCCTTTATTTCCTTTGAATAAACACTGTGGTTAACCGTGCTGTGATATACAACCTTTTTGGTGCTGGTCAGACCGTATTCGATATCGGGACGGATAAAGAACTGCAGCATACCCTCCCGGGGGAGAAAATCGTTCTGCGGCAACTGCGAAAGATTGATCTGCGCAAGCAGGGCAAGCTTGTCTCCCGTCTCCTCGTCGCAGGGATAAGGAACAGCGGTATCCCAATAGGGCAGCCCGCCAAGCTTGCTGTCAAAGAGCGCAGGCTGACGGTCAAAATCCAGCTTGATACGTATAGCCTCGCAGGCTGTGCGCTCCCTGATTGCCGCCATCACCGGCGCAAGGGTCTGTGCAGAAGGCTCAACTCTGAAACCGGGCTGTCTGTAGCAGCCAGTCGACGGAGATGATCTGCCCTCGGCTGCCAGCGTGTAGATTACCATTACCGCAAACATAGCGGCAAATATACCAAAGGCGACCGTCAGCGCGATGTATACGTGCAGCGGTGTCTCAGGGTCGTCCGCACGGGTGGACCATATCCCCAGAATCAGCGATACGAGAGTGGTGGACATGACAAAGCTGACACCCACGCCAAAAAAACTCTTTACACTAAGAGTACCTTTCGCACAGGAAACCACAAGAGCGATACCTGCAATCAGCATGCCGCAGAAAAAAAACTGCATGGCAACATTCGCCAGCGGTGAAATTCCGGTGCCGAAGATGCTTGTCATCAGTACGGCAAAGCCGCAGAAACCTGCCCCCAGCGCCATTACAACGCCAAGCAGGATACCGGTAATTTTCCCTGCCCGTAAACCTCCCGCCTTCTTCGGTTTATGAACCGGTGGAAACCACGCGTTCAGTCGGGCTGTGCCATTCCTCAAAGCGGAAAGAACCTTATACGCCTCGTCGTAATCATACTCCCTGCGGGCGCAGCGTTCTCCGTCCCACACTTCCAGCGCTGCGTTGCCCTTCCCCTCACGAACGGTTACTTCGTGATCGCCGCAGTTAACGCGGAACAGGTCGGCAGTACCATCGCAGTCGGGCATGAGTGCTGTCAGTAACTCACGGAATGATTTCATGTTATTCCCTCCCATTGAGTTTCTCTGCATATTATATCACCGCTCAAGGCATTGTTCAACTACACCGCTTGACATAAATCTACAGGTGTGATAATATGCAAACAAAGCAAACATTATTTGAAAGGAATTGATCCCATTGGATAAGATCGCCGTAAGCTGCTTCCTGTGTCGTGTACTGCGCCACAACCCGTCAGCGGCAGGCATTGCAGTAGACGAACACGGCTGGGCGAATGTCGATGAACTGATCGAAGGCGTGCGACAGGTGAAGGAACCTGCCTTTGATCGCGCTGTTCTGGAAGACATCGTCGCAACCGACAACAAGCAGCGCTATTCCTTCAGCAAGGACGGACGGCTGATCCGGGCAAATCAGGGCCATTCCATCCCGGTAGATGTCGAGCTGCCTGTTGTTGAGCCGCCCGAATACCTCCTGCACGGCACCGGAGAAAAGTACACAGAATCCATCGACCGCACCGGGCTTCAGCGCAGAAGCCGTTTGTATGTTCATCTGTCAGCCGACATGGAAACCGCCCGTGCTGTGGGCATTCGTCACGGCAAGCCGGTCATCTATCGTGTCAGCAGCGGAGAGATGGCTCGCCGCGGATATACTTTCTACCGCTCGGTCAACGGTGTGTGGCTGGTGAAAGAAGTACCGTTGGAATACCTGCAGAAGCTGGACTGCTGAACGCATAAATTAACCGCGCACCCGATACCGCTTTGCGGTGGGTGCGCGGTAATTTTTTATGCGTGATTGTCGTCCTTTCCCGCTGAAGTTTCTTTGCCCGAAAGCAGCAGAGCAGCGGTCAGTCCGAAAAGCATGCCGCAGACTGTGCTTATGCCAATCATTGAAGCGAAAACGATGCCGCCAAAGAAGCCCATACAGGCTTTTGCCGGACGCCAGGCAATCTTTCCGCTGTTGAACGCAGCGAACACGGCAATTACCACACCGATGGCAATCCACGGCAGAGCGGCTGAACAGAATTCGTACATTTCTTCATCTCCCTGTACTTGACCGGAAATATCTTTACATGTCGAGATTGACTTCCATCGCACCGCCGGCAAAGTCAGACAAATAGAACCTGTACTCTCCTCTGTGCAGCAGCAGGCGGATATCCTCCTCATGCACATCATCACCGGTGGTGGTGTAGACCGTTTCTCCCGCTTCGTTGACCATGGTAAAGGTCATGGGTACGTCGGCCTTAACGTCAAGGTCGATATAATACAGATCGGGATAGCTGACCTTGATGGTGTTCCACAGGCATGCATCCTCAAGCTCAGCAGAAATAGCATCCATGTAACCCGCGCTCATGCTGGATTGCGTGTTGACGCGGTTGGTCGAAAGCCAGACACTGCCGATACCGCACAGAAGCATGAGAATCAGCATCATCGAGGTCAGAGCGACATCGCCCTTGCGGTTCTTGCTGCGTTCGGGGTTCTTCATGATATACACACCGCGTCCGATGAAGAACAGCAGCAGAGCGTATTCAACGAACAGCGCAAGCGTGGAAAGATTCGGGCGGTAGATGAGTAACGCGATGAGCAGGGCGGCAACAATGCCGCCGAAAACCAGCACGAAGGTGCCCAGCTTTGCCCAGCGGCTGTTCATCTCCTGCAGAGAGGAACGGTCGGAGAATATCTCGTATTCCTCTTCGGGCAGCGCAGGGTCATAAGGCTTGCGGAAATAGTGCCAGCCGTTGAGGGTGGAGTTTACGTACTGCCAGCCAAACTCACCGAAGCTCTCGATGTAACCGGGTTTATCCTCCAGTCTGGGACGGTAGTCCAGCTGGTAGCGATAACGCACACTCTCATCGCGCTTGAATCTGCAGGAGAACATTCTGCCGGATACCAGCTGCCAGCCCTGTTCGGACATTTTGTTGAGGTCTTCTATTTCGTGCTCGTAGTTCCATGCGGAATACAGCTTACGGGTGGTCTTGAACTTTCTCATAATCTCACTCCTCCACGCCTTCGAGCTTCTTTTCCACGCTCTCCAGCATTCTTCTCAACCGGGCAATCTCGTCGTTAAGCGCTTCTCTGCCGCTGTCAGTCAGGCTGTACAGACGCTTGCGCTCCGTTCCCGGCTCGTTGGACATAACCTCGGTAATCCAGCCTTTTTTCATCATGTTGCTGGTGGCACCGTACATGGTTCCCGAGCCGATTTTGACATCGCCTCCCGACAGCCGCTCAGCCATCTGCATGATTCCATAACCGTGATTTGCCCCCTTGGACAAGCACAGCAGAATGTAGTAATAGCTCTCAGAAATAGGTTCCGTTTTTTTCATTCCAGTTCACTCCTTTTCGTCTGTTTGCTCGTCATTGCGTTGCTGCTTTGCGCTGTTCTTTGTCAGTTCACGCACGGTGAAAAACACCGAAACCGCTGCGGCAAGCATCGTGACGATGCCCACCGTACGTACGGCACAATCGGGTACGACTCCTTCCAGGCGTCCCACATTCATCAGCAGCAGGCCTAATGTGGTAGTAATCAAACTCATCATTGCCAGTTTTGTATTTCTCTTTTCCATTATCTTTCCTCCTTGATCTGTCTTTGCGCGAAGGCCAGCACAACGCAAGCTCCCATAATTACCGTAGCGGCGATGAGGCTATGCCCGTCACTGTCCACGCTCAGGCTGAGCAGCGACAGTATCAGTGCCGCAAACGCCAGCCATCTTACCACACTATTTTTCTTCATTGCACTCTGATCTCCGATCTGATCCACGACTCGACTGTGTCGTAGTTCGCTATATCATGCATCGCTATGTCGTCCGACGACTATATCATACCATGACATATATCGTCTGTCAACATAGTTTTTGAAATTTACTGAGATTTTTACTCTCCACTCGCTTATCACATGAATAAGAAACTGAAAGGAATAGGCACTACGTCCGCTTCTTTTTCTGAGAACGGCCGTATTACGCAAACTTTTGTCACCCGGTTCCGAAGTAATCAATCAAACGGGAGAAGGCGAAGTGGTTTCGCGGCCGCCGGGTGCACGCC
>JAZUPE010000054.1:0-16075 GCA_045605025.1 Acutalibacteraceae bacterium | reverse complement strand
ATCCATCAGGGTTTCCCGGTTCAGCACGTTTACATTGATGTGATGGGCCATCTGGGCAAAATAGCCGTCAAGAATATTGACCAGATTGCCCTGCCGCTCCTCAAAGGTGCGGCCCAGCGCCTCGGGGGTAATGGAGAAAGTGTTGGAAATGCCGTCCCGGCAGTCGTCGTAGCTGATCTTTGCCACGGAGTTCAGGGAAGCCAGCGCTCCGTTTTCCTCCCGGTTGTGCATGGGGTTGGCTCCGGGAGCAAAGGGCTGGCCGTTGCCACGGCCGTCGGGGGTTGCACCGGTGTTCTTGCCGTACATTACGTTGCTGGTAATGGTCAGCACAGACAGGGTGTGGATGGCATTGCGATAGGCGGGGGTCTTGCGCAGCTCGGTGATCATGCGGTGGGTAAGATCCTTAGCCATCAGGTCCACCCGATCGTCATCGTTGCCGAATTTGGGAAAATCGCCTTCGGTGGTGAAATCCACAATGTATCCTTCGTTGTTGCGTACGGGGTGCACCTTGGCGTACTTGATGGCGCTGAGGGAGTCCGCCACCACGGAAAGGCCCGCAACACCAAAGGCCATGAAGCGCTCCACATTGGTATCGTGCAGAGCCATCTGGGTTTTTTCGTAGGCGTATTTGTCGTGCATGTAGTGGATGACGTTCATGGTGTTGACGTACAGGTGGCTCAGCCATGCCATATAGGTTTCCATGCGGCCCATAACCTCGTCAAAGGAGAGGGTGTCACCCTGCATAACGTCCATTTTGGGGCCGATAGCCATACCGGAGGAGGTATCGAAGCCGCCGTTGATGGCAATGAGCAGCAGCTTTGCCAGATTGCACCGTGCGCCGAAGAACTGCATCTGTTTGCCCACCTTCATGGCAGACACGCAGCAGGCGATGGCGTAATCATCGCCGTAGAGAGGACGCATAACGTCGTCGTTCTCGTATTGGATGGAATCGGTGTCGGCAGATACCTTTGCGCAGAAGCGCTTGAAGTTTGCCGGCAGGGAAGTGGACCACAGGATGGTAAGGTTGGGTTCGGGAGAACATCCGAGGGTGTAAAGGGTGTTGAGCATGCGGTAGCTGTTTTTTGTAACCAGAGTGCGTCCGTCCTCACCGACACCGCCCACAGCTTCGGTGATCCACATGGGATCGCCGCCGAACAGCTCGTTATATTCGGTGGTGCGCAGATGACGTGCCATACGCAACTTCATGACAAAGTCGTCCATCAGCTCCTGAGCGCCCTCCTCGTTGAGAATGCCCTTCGACATATCGCGCTCAATATAGATGTCAAAGAAGGTGCTTACGCGGCCAAGGGACATGGCAGCGCCATTCTGCTCCTTGATGGAGGCAAGATAAGCAAAATACGTCCACTGAATGGCTTCGCGGGCATTGGAAGCAGGCTGGCTGATGTCATAGCCGTACATGGCGGCCATTTCCTTCATGTAGCCCAGGAAGGCGATCTGCTGGAACAGCTCCTCGCTCATGCGGATCTGCTCGACGTTCAGGTCGCCCTGAGCAAGCAGAGCCTTATCTTTTTTCTTTTCTTCGATGAGCTTATCGACACCGTACAGTGCCACACGGCGGTAGTCGCCGATGATGCGTCCGCGTCCGTAAGCGTCGGGAAGTCCTGTGATAACGTGACAGCGGCGTGCCGCGCGCATCTCGTCGGAATAAGCCCGGAAAACGCCGTCGTTGTGGGTGGTACGGTAGCGGAATTCTTCTTCTACCTTCGCACCCAGCTTATAACCGTAAGCCTCGCAGGCCTGACGTGCCATACGGATGCCGCCGAAGGGATTGACTCCGCGCTTGAGAGGGCTGTCGGTCTGAAGGCCGACAATCAGTTCTTTTTCCTTGTCAAGATAACCGGGCTTGTAGCTGGTCAGAGAAGAAACGGTTTCGGTGTCGATATCCAGCACGCCGCCTTTTCTCTGCTCCTCGGCAAACAGTCCGTTGAGCTTGTCCATCAGTTCTCTGGTGCGCGGTGTAGCACCGGCAAGGAAGCTATGGTCGCCGGTGTATTCCTGATAATTTGTCTGGATGAAATTTCTCACATTAATCTCATCCTGCCATGCTCCAGCAATAAATCCATTCCAGTTTTCGTGTGTCATATCGATTATCCTCCGTGTCCGTCAAGCCGTCTTTTTTGGAAAAATAAAAAAGACGGCTCAGCTTCATAACAAAATAAAACTGAATCGCCCAGACGGTCGGCATATATATCATCTGCATTCCACCGCGGTGTTCCGCGTGATCCGTCAGTCATGCAGATGCGTGATTACCTTTGCATTATAGTTTATTCGACAGGAATTGTCAATTGATGTATGAGCCAAACCGATCTTTATGATTTTGCACAAATTATGATAATTTACGTCGGAAACACCAAAAAACAGCCGCAAAGCACATGTAAGTGCTCTGCGGCCGGGTAGAGTTAACTGCAGGTTATCAGGTGTAGATTTTGCCCACGATCCAGTTGACCAGTCGTGCGGGGAGCGCTTTGTGCAGAAAAGCAAAGAACTTATACTGCAGACCGACTGTTGACAGCGGTTTGGGATGCTTCTTTTTTGAGAGTGACCACACTTTTTTTGCGATGCGGTCAGGGCTCATGCCGCCGCGCTCGTCCTTTTCCATGGTGGAAACAGATTTTTCGATGGTGCTTCCGTACAGCTCGTTTCCGGCAACAGATTTTTCTCTGGCGTCGGTAAAGCCTGTAGCCACGTCGCCTGGCATAACTGCGCATACGGCAATTCCGAACTGACGCAGCTCGTTGGCCAGTGCCAGCGTCAGGGCGTTGATGGCGGACTTGGAGCAGGAATAGAACGCCTGAAAAGGCAGGGCAAGCGGACCGCCCATTGAGCTTATGTTGATGATACTTGCCTTGCTGCTCTTGCGCAGGAAGGGCAGAGCCTGCTGTATGGAGCGCACGGTTCCAAAAAAGTTTACGTCCATCTGACGCTGAGCGTCCGCGATGTCGGTAAATTCGATGGCGCCGGAAATGCCAAATCCGGCGCAGTTGACCAGCACGTCTATACAGCCGTGTTCGTCGGCAATCTTCCCGAAAGCGGCTGACAGAGAAGCCTCGTCGGTAACGTCAGCAGTGATATGCACAACACCGCCGTCGTCCTTGCCGCTGCGGCTCAGTTCATAAACAGTACAGCCTTTCTGGGCAAACAGTCGGGCGATGGCCTTTCCGATACCGCTGCTGCCGCCTGTGACGGCGATTACTCTGCGCATTGCTGTCTCTCCTTGATTACTTTGCCTATGATGTCCATAGCCTCGTCCAGAATTTCATTGGTGTGAGTTGCCATGTAGCTGGTACGCAGCAGGCACTCAGAGGGAGGAGTTGCGGGAGGCAGAACCGGGTTGACATAGACACCTGCGTCATACAGCGCTCTTGCTGTGGCAAGGGTCTCCATTGTCTCGTAGGTGTAGATGGGGATGATTGGTGTGGTGGACTGGCGGATAGCAACGCCGCGCTCGGTAAGACCGGAGCGGACATAACCGGAAATCTCGCTCAGACGTTCCACCAGTTCGGGGTGGCTGCGCAGCTGACGCAGTGCGGCCAGTGCGGTAGCGCAGCTGGGAGGAGTGATGGAAGCCGAGAAGATAAAGGGACGGGAAGCGTGGCGTACATACTCGGCAACCGCAGCGCTGGAAGCCATATAGCCGCCCAGGCTTGCAAGTGATTTGGAGAATGTGCCCATGTAGATGTCTACCTGATCCTCAAGACCAAAATGGCTGGCGGTACCGCGTCCGCCTTCGCCGATGACACCAAGACCGTGTGCGTCGTCCACCATCACGCGGGCGCCGTATTCCTTGGCGAGGCGGCAGATCTCGGGCAGATTGGCGATGTCGCCGCCCATGCTGAAAACGCCGTCAGTAACAATCAGCGCGCCGGCGTTCTCCGGAACACGCTGCAGACAGCGCTCCAGCTGCTCCATGTTGTTATGGTCATAGCGCAGCATCTTGCCGTAACTGAGCTTGCAGCCGTCGTAGATACTGGCATGGTTTTCCTTGTCACAGATAACGTAATCGTTGCGTCCCACCACAGCGCTGATGATGCCGAGGTTGGACTGGAAGCCGGTGGAGAAAGTCACGACCGCTTCCTTGTTGAGGAAATCGGCAAGCTCCTTTTCCAGCTCAAGATGCATCTCAAGCGTACCGTTGAGGAAACGGGAACCGGAGCAGCCAGTGCCGTATTTCTCAAAAGCCTTGATGCCGGCTTCAATAACTACAGGGTCAGTGGTAAGACCAAGATAGTTGTTTGAGCCAAGCATAATGCGGCGCTTGCCTTCCATGATAACTTCGATGTCCTGTCTGGACTCAAGAGCGTGGAAATAGGGATAAACACCCTGATCTTTCAGCTGGCTTGCCAGTGAAGGCTGAAACGCCTTGTCAAAAATGTCCGTCATAAAAATACTCCCTTCTTTGCTACTCAACGCAGCAAAGAAGGGTAACCCGAACACACTCAGGGATGATGCCGCATCCCGTGAGTGTGAGGATATGATCGAATAATCGATCGGTTCTGATGCCGGTTGAGTGTATTGCCTTTGGTGATCGATGATGGGTGAATATGCCGGTTGTCCTGCCAGACGCACAGCATCGCATCAACGCACTAAACTTATTTTAGAGATTGACGGACAATCTGTCAACATCTTGAAAGAAAATTAACAAAAATGTAAGCAAATATTCACGCAGGATTATTGCTGTCACGACACGACGGCCGCGTGACTGGTTCCGGAGCGGTCCTTTGTAACCACGATCTGCTTCTCTATGCGCTCCTTGAGGTCGGCAACGTGAGAGATGATTCCAACCAGACGGTTGCCGCTGCCAAGACCCGCAAGTACGTTCATGGCCTGCTGCAGATCGCCTTCACTGAGCGAACCGAAGCCTTCGTCGATGAACATGGTGTCAAGGCGGATTCCACCGGCACTTGCCTGTATCTCGTCGGACAGTCCCAGCGCGAGGGAGAGCGATGCTTTGAATGATTCGCCGCCGGAAAGAGTGTTGACACTGCGCCGGGAGCCGTTGATGTGGTCGATGACATCCAGTTCAAGACCGCTCTTGCTGTGCTGATTGTCTGCAGTCTCTCTGCGTACCAGCTCGTACTGCCCGCCGCTCATCGACATCAGCCGCTGATTGGCGCGCACCAGAATCCGTCCGAAATATGAAGCCTGAACATAAGTTTCAAGAGTGATGCGGTCGGTGCCCTTGAGATTGCCGTTGGCAACATCGCAGAGGGTGGTCGTCCAGCCCATCTGCTCGTCCAGAGCGGCAAGGTTCTCAAGCTGAGTTTGAACTCCGGCGCGCGCGTTGCGGTTGGTTTCCAGCCGGATAGCATTGGTGGTCAGCTGTTCGCTCAGTACGGCTTTTCTTTCGTTGAGTCTGCGGCTTTGCTCCTCCGCGGCAGAAGTATCGATTTCCTCTGCACCCTCAAGCTGTGCGGCGTAGGCTTCTTTTTTGCCGGAAAGGTCGGCAATGTCTGTTCTGCAGGATGCAAGATCTGTTCTTGCCTGCTCAATTGCACGTGTTAATGCGCTTCGTTGCTGTTCCAGCTTTTCAATATGCTCGCGTGCCTTCGCCGCGGACTGGTGCTGCAATCCGGAGACACAGGATTTGATGGCGTCCTCCTCTCCGGTCAGAGTGCTTTCGAGTGCGGCGGCATTTTTACGGCATTCGGCTAATTCAGACTGAAGTCCGGCGTGTTTACTGCGCATTTCGGGCAGTTCCTTTTCAAGCTCAGCTCTGCGCTTTGACCGGTCAGTCTCAGCTTTATGCCGCTGTTCGGCGGCACGCAATGCGGTGGAGGTGTCCTTCTGTGCTGCGTCAAGGTCTGCGTCGATAGTTTCCGGGTTGCAGAATCCCATCAGTTCAGTGCAGTCAGAGGTCAGCTGCCGTGCTGCTGTCTGGTATTGACCAAGCAGTTCGCTTGCAGCAGCGCTTCGTTCGGATGCAGCGGCTGCGGCGCGCTCGGAATCGGCTTTAAGCTGGTCAATCTCCGCCTCGGTGGGAGCCTTTCCTGCAAGGGGAGCAGGGGAGGGATGATGGGGGGAACCACACACCGGACAGGGCTGACCATCGACAAGAGTTCCGGCAATGATTCCCGCCTGAGCATCGAGAAATGCACGGTTGGCGGCAGAGTATTCAGCGTTCAGTTTCGCTGCTTTTTCCGAAGCGGAGGCGTACTTCTGCTGCGCGGTTTTCAGCGTTACTTTCAGATTTCTTATATCGGTAAGCTGCGTCTTGAGCTTTTCTATTCCGTTCTGTCGCGTAACGAGCAGGGTGCGTTCCGCGGCAGCCTCTGCCAGCAGACGGTCAGCGTCCGACAGTGAGGCAAAGTCCTGTTCTGCTTTCGTGAGCATGACGGTTCCATCGTTGAGCTGCCCGGCTAACTGCTCAATCTGCTCCGTCTTCCTTTTAAGAGCGGCGGCAGTTGCGTCACGCCGTCCGGTTCGCTGTGTCAGCTCATCATATCTGGGAAGCAGATTGGTTTCAGCAGCAATCTGACCAGTCAGCTCGTCAATGGCGGACTGTTGTGCCACGGCTGACTCGTATGCTGCGCTCAGCTGAACAAGGCTCTTTTCAAGAGAGCTCAACCGGTCGGTTGCGGCAGACAGTTCCTTGCGGGCTTTGTCAAGTTCCTGCGCGCGTCCAAGAAGCCTGTTTGACTTTTTCAGTTCTGTTTCAACGCTCTCAAGCTGCTGTGAGGTTTCTGTGTGGCGTGCTTCGTCCTGCGCAATGAGCCTGTCGAGCAGTTCAAGGGTGCTTTTTCCGTCCAGTTCGCCTGCTCTCGCGCTTTCCAGCAGAGATTCATCCTCATCACCGGACGGGCAGACCGCCCCGCTTATGTATTGGCTGACGCTGGTGCGCAGCTCTGAATATCTGTTCCGGAGCGCGGCGGCTTCAGCCTTGAGCCGTTCCTGAAGCCTGTGATACGGCGCGGTTTTGAAAATCTGCCGGAAGATGTTCCCTCGGTCAACGGTTGAGGTCAGAAGCAGCTTCTGAAAGTCGCCCTGAGCTATCATGGCAATCTGCGAAAACTGATTGCGGTCGATGCCTAATAGTTCCTGTACCGCGGCGGTGACTTCGGTGGACTTTGCAACAATACGTCCGTCGGGGAAAATCATATGAGCGTCGGCATCCTGAGTGGTAAATCCGCTGCCTCTCAGCTTGGGGCGGTCGTATTTCGGATTGCGCCGGACGGTGTACTCGTTACCGCCGTATTCAAACACGAGTTCCACAAAGGTCGGTGTCTGCGGGTCGGCATACTTGCTGCGCAGCATGGAAGGGTCGCGCACGGTACCGCTCGGATCGCCGTACAGCGCAAATGTAATAGCGTCAAAGATGGTGGTCTTACCGGCACCTGTGTCGCCGGTAATCAGATATACGCCGCCGGTGCCGAGCCGGGCCATATCAATGACCTGTTCGGAGGCGTAGGGACCAAAGGCGGATATAGTCAGTTTCAGCGGTCTCATTGCTCACCCTCCCAGATCTCCGAAATCAGTTTCATGGCAAGCTCACGCTGTTTGTCACCCATCGGCTGACCGCACTGCTGAACAAACAGTTCGTCCAGCAATTCAGTGGGGGACTTGCACTGAGCCTGTACGGATATTTCAACAGCGCCGCCGCTTCGGGTGCGGGCGTTGTCATAGTCGAGCCGAAGCAGATTAGGATAAACCAGCCGCAGACGGTTGAAAGCGTCGGGAATGTCGTTTTCGTCGGTCAGAGTGATCCGTGTGAACGGGTCACTCTCCGGATTCCCGGGCGCATGGTCGGACAGCGCGGCGAAATTTCCGCGCAGCAGTACCATGTCACGTTTTGGACGCAGCGGAATCACCCGCAAAGCAAGCGCGCCTTTCTCCTCCATATCAACAACGGTTACCGACTTGTCGCCGCCTGCCTCGGAGAATGAATACTTCATCGGTGACCCGCAATATCTGATGTTGCTGCTGCCCACGTTCTGCGGCATATGCAGATGCCCAAGAGCGACGTATTCAAATGGAGCGAAAACCGATGCGTCTACGTTGTCGCTTCCGCCCACGGAAATTTCCTCCGATTCGCTTCGGCTGGCTCCGGTGACAAACTGGTGTGTCACCAGAATATTCCGCCGGCTGACATCAACCGGCATGTGTTCGATGGCAACCCGCACAGCGTCGGTGTAAGAAAGTATTTCCTCATCAGGAAAAGCCGCACGCACATGGACGGGTTTGATAAAAGGCAGAAGAAAAATATCTGCCTCGCCATGAGCGTCACGGAGCGTGACGGGAGAGATATTGCCGTCATACACAGGAGAAATGTATACTCCACGGGAATTCATCAGCCGGCTGCCGAACGACACACGCTCTGCGGAGTCGTGGTTGCCGCTGATGATGGCGGTCACGGCACACACCTCTGCAAGTCTGCAGAGAAAATCATCACACAGCCGCACCGCTTCGGCGGGAGGAGTGGATTTGTCATAGAGGTCTCCGGCGATGAGTACGGCATCAGGTTGTTCCTGCTGCGCGATGTCAATAATCTGATTCAAAATGTAAATCTGATCCTCCAGCAGCGACAGCTCGCAGAGCCGCTTGCCTATGTGGAGGTCGGAAATGTGCAGTAATCTCATAGGTTGTTCCTTTCAACCGCATTTAATAATCGTATTATACCAGATTATTCCGGTTAGCGAACCGGTGTTTTCAACCAATATGTTCCAGTGTACCATTGAACGGACGCAAAATGACGTTTCAGCGGAAAATATAGGGCAAATTTGATAAAAACTTCGCTGCTTTAACGCAATAAACAACATTTTAAACCTTGCCATTATTACCGTATAGTGCTATAATACTTCAATAATCGTCAGTGTACGATGAATTACAGGAGAGAGGTGAGACCTATGGCAGAAATACAGAACGACGGCATCTGTCTGCCCGATGGTCTTGCTGATATCATTCTTATCTGCGGGCACTATGGCTGCGGAAAAACCAATCTCGCCCTGAATCTTGCCGCACAGTGTGTCAAAGCAGGTGAGAAGGTCACGGTGGTTGACATGGACATTGTCAATCCATACTTCCGCGCCAGTGACTACGGTCCCCTTCTTGAGAGCATGGGTGTTGAGCTGATTGCTCCAAACTACGCCCACTCCAATGTGGATCTGCCGTCCATCACCACGGAGATGTATTCAATCTTCACCCGTACCGGACGGATCATCATCGACGTGGGCGGAGACGATGCCGGTGCCACCGCGCTTGGCCGCTTCAGCCGCCGGCTGAAGGAACGTCCCTACACCATGCTGTATGTGGTCAACAAGTACCGTTCCCAGTCACAGACTGCGGAGGAGACGGTGGAGCTGCTCAGGGAGATAGAAATGGCGTCCCACCTCAAGGCGTGTGCCGTCGTCAACAATTCCCACCTTATGCAGTTCACCACGGCGCAGACAGTTATCGATTCCTTCGAGTATGCCGACAAGGTATGCGGGCTGACAGGGCTGCCTCTGGCGGTCACAGCCGCAGAGAGGCGCATTCTGCCCGACCTTGCCGACTGCGGAAGGAAGATATGGCCGGTGGATGTACTGGTCACCAAGCCCTGGGAGACCGACGGAGTTCAGGGTGACTGCTGATCCGGTAATCTATTAATTCTGTTATCTATTATTTTCTATAAAGTACGCCGCATCGAGCGGCAGATGGAGGTCAATATGGCAAAGATCATCGTAGATGAAAACCTTTGTAAGGGCTGCGAGCTGTGCGTCACTGCCTGTCCCCGCGGACTGCTGGTGCTGGACACCGCCCGAATCAACGCCAAGGGATATCATCCCTCGACACTGACCGACCCGGACAAGTGTATCGGCTGCGCAATGTGCGCCATGATGTGCCCCGACGTCGCGATCACTGTAGAAAGGTAGGCAGAGCAAATGGCTGAAAAGAAACTTATGAAAGGTAACGAAGCTCTGGCTGAGGCTGCCATTCAGGCAGGCTGCAGACATTTCTTCGGCTACCCCATCACTCCCCAGACCGAGCTGGCCGCATACATGGCCAAGCGCATGCCCAAGATCGGCGGCACCTATCTGCAGGCCGAATCTGAGGTAGCTGCTATCAACATGGTTTACGGTGCCGCTGCTGCCGGCGTCCGAGCCATGACTTCCTCCTCCTCTCCCGGCATCAGCCTTAAGAGCGAGGGTATATCCTATATCGCAGGTGCCGACCTGCCCTGCCTGATCATCAACGTACAGCGCGGCGGCCCCGGCCTCCGCGGAATCCAGCCCACTCAGGCTGACTACTGGCAGGCAACCAAGGCTACCGGTCACGGCGATTTCCAGATTCTCGTCTTCGCTCCTTCCACCGTTCAGGAAATGGTTGATCTGGTTGCCGGTGCATTCGATCTGGCTGACAAGTATCGCATGCCGGCAATGATTCTTGCCGACGGTATGCTGGGTCAGATGATGGAGCCTGTAGCTGTCGCAGAAGGTGAGCCTGTGCTGCCCGAGAAGACCTGGGCAACCAACGGCACCGGCGGCAAGCGTCCCCACAACGTCGTCAACTCCCTGTACATCAACCCCGATGAGCTGGAGCGTCTCGTTGTCGAGCGCTACAAGAAATATGATGAGATCAAGGCCAACCATCAGATGAGCGAAAGCTATCTGACCGAGGATGCCGAGATCGTTGTTGTCGCCTACGGTGCTTCCTCACGTGTTGCCCGCAGTGCTGTCAACTCTGCCCGCGCTCAGGGCATCAAAGCCGGTCTGGTTCGCCCCATCACCCTGTGGCCGTTCCCCACTGACGCTATCGACGCAGTGACCAAGACCGCCAAGAAGATCCTCACCGTTGAGATGAGCATGGGTCAGATGGTCGAAGATGTCCGTCTGGCTGTCAACGGACGTATTCCTGTTGAGTTCTACGGCCGCACCGGTGGTATCATCCCCGCTCCGGCTGAGGTTCTCGAACAGATCAAAAAACTTGCGGGAGGTGCCGAATAATGGCAATCGTATTTCAGAAACCCAAGGCACTGACCGATGTGCCTTTCCACTACTGCCCTGGCTGCACCCACGGCATAGTTCACCGCCTTGTCGCCGAGGTTCTCGACGAGCTGGGTGTTACCGAGAAGACCGTCGGTGTCGCACCGGTCGGCTGCGCGGTATTTGCATATAACTACTTCAATTGCGACATGGTCGAGGCTGCTCACGGTCGTGCTCCCGCTGTTGCCACCGGCATCAAGCGCTCCCTGCCTGAGAACGTGGTATTCACCTATCAGGGCGACGGTGACCTTGCCGCCATCGGTACTGCGGAGACTGTTCACGCCGCCACCCGCGGTGAGAACATCACTGTTATCTTCATCAACAACGCCATTTACGGCATGACCGGCGGTCAGATGGCTCCCACCTCTCTGCCCGGACAGGTTACCCAGACCACTCCCTACGGCCGCGATGTAAACTACTCCGGCTATCCTGTCCGTGTGTGTGAGATGCTCTCCACTCTGGACGGCGTGGCTCTGGCTCAGCGTGTTGCTGTTGACTGCGTGCAGAACGTCAACATCGCAAAGAAAGCCATCAAGAAGGCTTTCCAGAACCAGATCGACGGCAAGGGTTATTCTATCGTCGAGGTTCTGTCCTCCTGCCCCACCAACTGGGGTCTTTCTCCCAACGAAGCCCTTGAGTGGCTTCGCGCCAACATGATGCCCTACTATCCTCTGGGTGTCTATAAGGATAAGAGCGAGGAGGTAAAGTAAAATGAAAGACTTCAACTTCCTGCTGGCCGGCTTCGGCGGTCAGGGTATTCTCTTTGCCGGTAAGGTCATCGCCTATTCCGGTCTGATCGACGAGCATGAGGTTTCGTGGCTGCCCAGCTACGGTCCCGAAATGCGCGGCGGTACCGCCAACTGCAGCGTCTGCCTGAGTGAGAATGCCATCGGTTCTCCTCTGGTTACCGAGCCCAACGGCTTTGTGGCAATGAACCTGCCCTCTTTCGACAAGTTCATTGACAGTGTAGCTCCCGGCGGAGTGGTGCTGGTTGACAGCAGTCTCATCGACAAGAAGACCGACCGTACCGACATCAACGCATTCTATGTTCCTGCCACCAGACTGGCTGAGGAAAACGGACTCAAGGGTCTTGCCAACATTATCCTCGTTGGTAAGCTCTTCAAGGAGACTGGCTTCTGCACTCCCGAGGCTCTGACCGAGGCAGTCAAGAAGTGTGTACCTCCCAGAAAGGCCGCAATGATCGAGAACAACCTTAAGGCTCTCGAAATCGGCATGGCTCAGTAAATCAATATCAAAATGAGGTCTCCCACGAAATGCGGGAGGCCTTTTTTCGTCCACGTTAATATGTTTCTTGTGCTGACTTGATTTTTCTGCTACAATAAAAATATAGAAAGGGGAGTATTTATGGAACCAAAAGACTACATTGTATCAAAAATCGAGGGCGAATACGCCCACCTGCACGATGTCTCCGGCGAGTGTGCCGAGGATATCTTCATCGCCCTTGCGCTGCTGCCCATGGGCGTGGATGTAGGCAGCCGCCTGCATTACGAGATGTTTGAGTATACGCTCATCGACTGATAATTAGTGAACGGGGGAAGTATTATGCGCAGAATAAGCGCAATTTTACTGTGTTTTATTGCCGCTGCGGCGATGTTTACCGGCTGTGGATTAATTAAGCCGGATTATTCCTTTGAAAAGGTGGTTTGTGAATATTCCTGGGGCGGTGGCTTTGGCACGGTTCTTGATACGAAAACCACAACAGTTACCGTATATGCGGACAACAGGGTCGCCGTAAGCAGCTCCGGATATACAGCGGAAATTACCATAACCGATGAACAGAGGCAGGCAATCATCGAGATTATCAACGCAAACCGCGTCTGGGAAATCGGAGACATCAGCAACAATGACGTTCTGGATGCCGGGTCTCAATACCTCAGTCTTTTTGATGCCAACGGGCAGGAAGTCTATACCTGTGGAGGATACGCTACGGACAACTTGTCTGCCAAGGGCAAGCGTTTTTCTGATACGGCGTCAGCTATTTGCGGTATGGTTCACCGGGAGGTGTTTGTGGAAGTTTCTCATGAAGCAGACAAACTGCTTATGGGTATTTACAATTAACAGTATGAATAAGCAAAAAAGCGTCCGATTGCATGTCGGGCGCTTTTTCTGTTTATAAGTAAGTGCGCAAAAGAAAAAGACCTGAGTTTTTTTAGCACAGGTCTTTCTGGTGGAGCGAAACAAGCAATATCCGAACCGTTGCCAAAAGCACAGATTACTTCAGCAAGCTCTGTGGTTCTGGTGTTTTCTTTGAAATTATACACGACTACGAGCCTGTCGTCAAATATATATACAGCGTTTACGAAGATACTGACAAGCATGCGGCTTTTTATCCATGCAACGGAGCGTAGCATGACTTCTTTGCCCATGTAAACAACAGTTGGTGGCGGCAACCGGTATGTCCGGATAGAATGAAGCCATCACAGACGGACGGCTGACATCAGCAACTGCCCGCTGACAGAATTTCGGAGGTAAAACATGAGCGCAGAAAAAGACATCATCATTTCAGCAAGAGGATTAAAGAAGAGCTTTGGCACAGGAGACAGCGAACAGACTGTATTTGAAAATCTCGACCTTGACATCTGCCGCGGTGACTTTACAGTCATTATGGGCACATCGGGTGCGGGCAAATCCACGCTTATGTATTCACTTTCGGGCATGGACAGACCCACAGCAGGTGTCGTTCACTTTGCCGGCAGAGAGATAACAAAATGCACCGATGACCAGCTTGCGGTTTTCAGAAGAAAGCACTGCGGATTTGTTTTTCAGCAGATATACCTGCTTGATAAGATGAGTCTGATGGATAATGTGCTGACGGCAAGTGCGCTGTGCAAAGGTCGCAGAAAAGACATTATAAAGAGAGCAAAGGAACTTTTTGAGCTTGTCAATATTCGGGAAATAACACAGGACAAGTTTTCTTCTCAGGTTTCCGGCGGTGAAGCCCAGCGTGCAGGCATCGTCAGAGCGGTCATCAACCGCCCAGAGGTGGTGTTCGCCGATGAACCCACAGGCGCACTCAACTCAAACAATTCCGAGGCTGTGCTGAATGTATTCACGCAGTTTCACAATGACGGCCAGAGCATCATCATGGTAACCCACGACAAGCGCACCGCTCTGCGCGGCAACCGTGTTCTGTATATTCGTGACGGACAGATATTCGGCGAATGTGACCTTGGAAAATACGATGCCGAAAACAGTGAACGAGAAGCAAAGCTGAACAGCTTCCTTGCTAAGATGGGGTGGTAATATGAAGAAGATATACACGCAGGTAATTCACAATCTGAAAAAAGACAGAGGTTCGTTTATCTCCTTTGGCATCATCGTCATGTTCACCGCATTTATGCTCAACCTGGCTCTTGTGCTTGCCTTTCAGGTAGATAGTGCCTACGACGCAAAATTCGACGAGCGGAACACCGCTTCGGTAAACGTATATATCCCTGAAATGCAGGATACCGCAACACTCTCCGATGAGCTGGAAGCCATCGACGGCGTCAGCAAAGTCGAATCACATCAGGCTGTTTACACCGAAGCGGTCGTCAGGAATTTCAGAGACACCGATTTCGACATGAACACCGTCTTTTACAACATGGACGATGAGCGCGGTGTCAATCTTCCTGACATCAGCGAAGGATCTGCCGAGATTTCGGAGCCGGCAATTTATCTGCCGATGTATGTGGCAAACTTCGGAGAGTTTGCGGTCGGCGAAGAGATAGTTTACGCGGTAAATGGCGATGAATACACCTTTTTCGTTGCAGGAATTGCCGAAGAAATGCAGTACGGCAACTACGGCAAAGGTATGATGGGAGCCTATCTTTCCGGCAGTGCCTATGAAGATTTTTATGCAGAAAACAAGGATAATGCCATAGTCGAATACTCGCTGACAGCAAATAACGCTGCTTCCATCGATAATATCATAAATGATGTCAGTGATGTTCTCAATAATAATGGTATCGCCATGCTGGCTGTCAACGACTGCGTTTCCACAAAAGATACCAGAACCATGGTGTGCAGTCTGCTGATTTTCATTCTTATTGCCTTTGCTTGCGTGATACTGCTGGTCAGCGTGTTCCTGAGTAAGTTCCGTATCAGCAACTCCATTGAGGACGAAATGGTCAGCATGGGCGTGCTGAAGGCTATGGGCTATACAGGGAATATGATTATTGCAAGCCTTGTTATTCCATATATGTTGGTTACTGCGCTGAGTGCCGTTGTGGGAGTGGTGCTTTCCTATGCGGTACTGCCTGCACTTGCAGATTTTCTCACCATGCAGTCGGGGTTCTCCTTTGAACTTGCCTTTGACCTCGGCAGCCTTGTGTGCGCAGTGATAATTCCGATGCTCATCGTGTTTGTTTTCACTGTCAGTGCCGCAAGGCGCATCAGAAAAATCCAGCCCATCAGCGCCATCAGAGGAGGCACTGACGCAAGTGTTGCAGGTAATAATCCTCTGCCGCTGGAAAAGACAAGATTAAGCACTTCGCTTCGTCTTGTCCTCAAGCAGATGTGCGCCGCAAAGAAGCAGAATGCACTGCTGTTTCTCGTTTCCTTTGTGCTGACGGTTCTCGTTGCATTCTCCGGCACTCTTTTCTACAACGTGGTAATCAAGCCGGAAAACTTCATGTCCACCCTCTCTGAAGAGACACCCGACATCGTTTTCTTCACCGAAGAAGCAAACAGGGAACATTTTACTAATATTTTGCAGGTTGATTCTGATGTGCGTGATGTATTACAATATACGGTAGCAAATGTTAATATCGACAGTTCGGCTGTGACAGCGTTTGTATGCGAGGATTTCTCCCGTGTGACCAACAATCTGTGCTATTTTGGCACTAATCCGCAGAATAGGGACGAAATTGCTCTTGGCAGTGCGTTTGAAGGTGAATTCAATATAGGCAACACTGTCACGCTCAAAAGCGGCGAGGAAGTCGGATCGTAGCCATGTCGTTCTGTGAGCCAAGGAGTTGATTTATGACATTGTCTTCCTAAGACCGCTTGGCCTCCGACTTGGGACGAAATTGCTCTTGGCAGTGCGTTTGAAGGTGAATTCAATATAGGCAACACTGTCACGCTCAAAAGCGGCGAGG
>JAZUPE010000053.1:0-13920 GCA_045605025.1 Acutalibacteraceae bacterium | reverse complement strand
GTTTACGGACATCTTTTCAATGACAGAAAAGTGGCTCTGGCGAATCAGCTTGCGGATAAAATGTCAGCTGTAAATGGATAAGAAAAGACCAAGCAAGTCGGAGGCCAAGCGGTCTTAGGAAGACAATGTCATAAATCAACTCCTTGGCTCACAGAACGACATGGCTACGATCCGACTTAATGTTTACGGACATCTTTTCAATGACAGAAAAGTGGCTCTGGCGAATCAGCTTGCGGATAAAATGTCAGCTGTAAATGGATAAGAAAAGACCAAGCCACAAATGTGAGCCGATAGCCGTGGTAGAAAAATGGTAGAAATTTGGTAGAAAAACACCGATTCAACCCTGAATCACACCGCTCCAAAGGCCGAAAAAACGGCAAAAGAAAATGTCCGAAAACGGCTTAAACAAGCCATTTTCGGACGATGGTGCGGGTAACAGGACTTGAACCTGCACAGCCTTGCGACCATTAGAACCTGAATCTAACGCGTCTGCCAATTCCGCCATACCCGCATATATATCGTTCCAATAACCGGCGAAACGATCAGCCGTCGCAGCGGTTTCCCTTGACTGCCCAGCTATTATAGCACGCAATACAACCGATGTCAACACTTATTTTCATAAAAATTTATCATTCTTTCGAATAATCCTCATAACCCAACTGTTAGCACCATGCGCTCAGCTTTCCAGTTTGTACTTTGGATTCATAGGAATCTCTGGAGTATTACTGAGCACCTCGTCTGTGTCATCATATTGATTATTAAAAGACAGATTGTAAGGATCATAACACTTCGCCATGTCCGACACATCAGTTTTCCGACTCTTTTCACGAATGACTTTCACAGCGTTCTGTCTGATTGTGTCTATATATTCAAACAACTCACCTGAGATCTCGCGCTGTGTCTCCAGCTCTGATTCCATTGTAAAATCTTCCTGCTGAGCATCAGAAGTTTCACGTGTGAAACCATCAGTTACCTGCCTGTATTCCAATCTAAACAGCGACGGCAGTTCTTCACCTGAATCGTTAACTGCTTCCTCTGCGCTTTCCTGACCGTTTTCTTCACTGTCTTCCACCGCCGCATAGCGCATTATCAACTCCGACATATCATATTCAGCATCAGTCCCGACTTTTTCAGACGGCGTGTCGTTAGTCTGTTCAGCGCTTTCGACGCCGGTTCCATGCACCATGCGCAAAGCAGGAAAATCATTCAGATTGAACACGTTTCCATCAAACTCGATGGATCCTGCGCTCACAGAACCGGCAACGTCGTTACAGTGTGCACCGCTATTATCAGAAATAAACTCGCTGAAGTGCATCGCAGACACTGGCTCGCCTTCATAATCTACGCTTTCAACTGCCGGTCCCTGCTGTTCCTCGGTTATTTGACCTTCAACCTCTTCCCATTCAGGACCTTCTATGATGTCAGAAGGAATCGCGCCACTCTTTTTCTTAAACATACAATCTCCTTACCGGCAGCTACCCTTAATACTGACCGCAGTTGTAACAATCAGTCTCTGAAGAACAAATCTCGGGTATAAACCTTGTCCGTCGCGCCCTCCAGTTCGTCGTTGTACCGGTTGGCGATAATAACATCACTCATAGCCAGGAACTCATCAAGATCTCTGATGACTTCGCTGTTAAAGAACTCATCCCGGTCAAGCGTAGGCTCATAGACAACCACTCTGACTCCCTTGGCTTTGATTCGCTTCATTACTCCCTGAACAGAGCTTTGTCTAAAGTTGTCCGAATTTGATTTCATTGTCAGTCGGTAAATTCCGATAATGCATCCTGTATTACCGTCAAAATATCCCGCTTTTTCCAGTATGCGTCTGGCGATAAAATCCTTGCGGGTGGAGTTCGCGTCAACAATCGCGGCGATTATGTTGTTGGGCACGTTATCAAAGTTGGCACGAAGCTGCTTGGTGTCCTTCGGCAGACAGTAACCACCGTAGCCGAAGGAGGGATTGTTGTAGTGAGTTCCGATTCGCGGATCAAGACCCACGCCCTGAATTATCTGGCGTGTATCCAGGCCGCGCATCTCGGAGTAGGTATCCAGCTCGTTAAAAAACGCCACGCGCAGCGCAAGATAGGTATTAGCAAAAAGCTTTACAGCCTCAGCTTCTGTGGGCTCGGTGATAAGAATATCGATGTTCTCCTTTTTTGCCCCCTGACTGAGCAGTTGTGCAAACTCCTCCGCCATAACTCTGATATCCTTCGGACGTTCCGGAGCACCGACGATTATACGGCTAGGATAAAGGTTATCATAGAGCGCTCTGCCTTCTCGGAGAAACTCAGGACTGAAGATGATCCGGTCGGAGCCGAACCGCTCTCTTACCGACACAGTATACCCTACTGGCACGGTGGACTTGATTACGATGACTGCCTCCGGCTCGTATTCTATCACCTGTTCGATAACCTTCTCCACCGACGAGGTGTCGAAATAGTTCTTGTCGGGATCGTAGTTAGTTGGAGTTGAGACTATGACGTATTTTGCTCCCTTGAAAGCGAATTCCGGATCAGTAGTTGCCGTCAGGTCAAGACCTCCGACTGCGAGATACTCTTCCAGCTCGGCATCAATGATGGGTGAACATCCGGAATTGATCATATCAACTTTTTCCTGAACAATATCAAGAGCGACAACTGTGTTGTTAACCGACAGCAATACAGCATTTGACAATCCAACGTATCCTGTGCCCGCTACCGCAATTTTGATTTTTTCCATTTAATCCTCCCGCTCGGAACCATCAGATTCCTAAAGTATTATTTCCCGTATATTTTATTTACCAGTTCTTTTCGATTTGCGTTAATATCAATGTTGATTATCGACATTCCATTGAGGCGCGCATACTCCCATGTTTTATCAGCCGGCAATCTGGAAGTAACCACTTCGTAATCAAGATAATCAAGCGCATGGTACGCCAGATCAACCAGTTCACCCTGTTCGTAGTTTGTTGACATATAGGATGCCGCAGCTTCAACAACATTGAGCAGAGTAAACACATCCGCCTGTTTGCATTCGTCGATGATCTTGTCCAGTACTATGCGCTGGCGTTCGGTTCTTGCAAAATCACCATTGCCCGTGTATCTGTTGCGCACGTAGCCGAGAACCTGTTTGCCTGTAAGCAGCAGATCATCACCAGTCTCGTAAAGCTTGCCGCTGTCAGGAGCAAGCCCAAGCTGACCGTTAATTTCCGCGATATAATCATTCATCACCACGCGTTCCTGCTCGTTTATTGCAAGTCTGAGTCCGCCAAGGGCATCGACCACATCAATAAAAGCATAGAAATTGATGGAAATGTGTCGGTCAATGTCCACACCAAAGTTTGTTTCCACTGTCTGTACCGCAAGCGGTGCTCCGCCATAGGCATGAGCAGCGTTAATTTTATTCACGCCGCTCTTTCCCGGAATGCTGACACCAACATCACGCATGATGGATGTCATAATAATCTGATGAGTATTATCATTGATGGAAAGGAGAATGATTGTATCCGAACGGCTGCCTTTTAGTGAGTAATTCCGATTATCCGTACCAAGAAGGAGAATATTGGTCACACCACTCTCACGATAAAGATCTTTTTCCTGAACCAGGCCACCATTGATCATATTCATCAGCGCCTGAACATCGTTTTCCGACATTTCCTCACCCTCACCGGTGTCTCCATCGTCTGCAATAACCACAGAATCAAGATTTTCTTCGATGATCACCTGAGAGTCATCAACAAAATTAATGCGGTCAAATATGTTGTTCTGAAGATAAACAACACCCACAATCAGAAGATTAACAATCAACAGCAACAATGATAACGAGATAACCAATACAGACTTAGCAATCTTCATAGAGCGAGCCCTCGGAGCACATGGATATCCTTCATCTGCTCTGCGACGATAAGTCATATCCGATTTGCAACGATATCCTGCATGGCGACTTTGCTGTGAATACTGCGATTTACCCTTTTTGTCTTTACTATTCATCATGTTATGCGGAACGTATCTTTTCCCTTCCGAATAGTACCATCCGCAATTCTCATTTCTCCTGTTTCGATAATCATTGCTCATGATATCCCCTCCAGATTATTCTTAACTTATTTATTATACCATCATCGCCTGTCAAGTCAATATCCGGCTGATTAACTGATTATTGACAGTCTATTAAATCGACAAAGCGCCATACGGCAACCAACACCGTACGACGCTTCATACTTTTGTTTATTCTTCGCTGAGGAAAGATTCTCGGATCTGCTCCAGCTCATCAATCTGTTCTGTGATTCGCTGCATGAACCCCAGACAATCCTCATCTCCTGCAAGAATTCTGCCGGCTTTTTTCACGGCTCTGATAAACGCCTGGTCAAACGCGACCTCCTCGCAGTGAAGCGCAAGAGGACACACGCTGTAAGCCCGCGCGTCAATCTCCGCGTACACCTCTCCCTCCTCGTCCACCGTGGGAAAGAACGGGAACAGCATACACGCCAGAGGACGCTGATCACGGCTGCAGGTGCCGTCACAAACCGCCAGACGGTCGCCGTCCGGCAGCTCTGTCACTTGCAGCGTGGTGGTTTCTCCGGGAAACAGCAGCATTCCTGTGCTGTCGTCGCCCTTGCAGCAGGCAGCACCGCAGAGCTGACCGCAGTCGTGTCCTCTGAGCGGGGTAAGCACTCCTAAGCAGATTTTTGCCCGCTCCACTACCGAAAGATTATCTTTCATTGAGAATGACCACCTGACAGGATTTCATGGCATTGATAGCGTTTTGGTGGCTTTCGGGAGTGACACCGGCACAACAGGAAACGTCCACACCCACCGGAACCTCAGGCATGCGTGCCTTGAGGATCAGCACGTTGGAAATGACGCAGATATCGGTGCAGACCCCGATCACCTCAACGCTCATGGGTTCACGCTGTGCTATATATTCCGCCAGCTCAAGCGAGCCGAAGGTGGGCTTATCGAAAAATGTGCAGCCGGTGCTGTCGATGGCGGACGCAATCTGCCAGCCCTCGGTATTGCGGACGCAGTGCTTGACTGGAAGATTGCGTCCCTCCTGAGTGGTGAGATAATTCTCTCCGTGGGTATCACGGGTAAAAACAACCTCGTCACCGCGGTTTTTATACGCCTCAACCTTGGCTGCTACACGACCGACTATAGCCTGAGCCTCAGGAGTTCCCAGAGCACCGTCGATGAAATCGTTCTGCATATCAACTACAACAAGAATTCGCATAATCATCGCTCCTGTATTTCAGTTTACATATATACCATAACTCAAACACCGGCGGATTGCAAGTATATTCTGCGATTTTCCTCAGTTGTCCGTGCCGGCGTTTTTGTATTTTACCGCCTTGACAACTGCCTCAACAGTATTCAGAATCAGAGCGAAAATCCACACGCCCATCAGGAATATGTTGAAATGCTCGAACGCTCCGACTATAAATTTAGAATCGCTTTCCAGTTTGAACAGCCCGCCAATCTGTTCGGTAAACGCAGGGTTCATAATGTCACTGCGGCAGAAGCCGAACACAACCCCAATCGCGGACAGCACATTCACCACCGCGGTGACGATTGCGTAACGAACGGAGTATACTCCCTCGATCATGCCGAAGCAATCGCGTCCGATTCCCAGCGCGATAAGAGCCAGCCAGCAGGGCCACAGACCGCGCACGACAGCAGTATTAAAAACCGGTATGGCAGTGACTGTTCCGTCGCCGGAGGTGGTAATCGCGCAGAGAACCTGAGGAGCAAGAGTAAAGACCGCGCCGAAGATCACGGAAAGCACGATACCGGCAATGCATTCGGTTTTCTTTATCTGCTGATTCTTCTGGGGAACGGCAGGCAGCTTGCTGATGTCGTCCTCGTCAATGGTAACGTTCTTGTATTCAAAAATGGCAAACACAAGGGTGATGATCGCCGCGGCGGAGAACAGCGAAGTAACGATGTTGGCGATCCACTTGCCAATAACGGCAGCCCAGCTGAAATCAATGCCGTTGACAACGAAATTCATGCTCTTATCCACGCCCTCGATCAGGGTGGACAGCACCGCCGCGACAGCAAGACCAATGGCTACAGCCGGCAGTGCAAGTTTAAGGGTATGGATGTATCTGCGGTAGTATCTGGGGCCGATCAGTGAACGCTCCCCGTCCGGATCATACTTGGCAGCCAGTTCGGAGGGCTTGCCAAGCTCGGCAAGCACCACGTTGACATCTCTATCTGTGGGTGTCACTTCACCGCAGCGTTCTTCCAACATATCGTTGATGAGCGACTTGAGTTCCTGCTCGATATCCGCCCGCTGCTTTGCGGGAAGCTGACGTACGACCGCGTACACGTATCTTTCAATAAGTTCGTTATTCTTCATTTCTCAGCCCTCCAAAATATTGTTCATACTCTCGACGGTTCCCCGCCAGTTCTTTTCCAGCGCCGCGCTGACCTCTCTGCCGGCATCGGTGGTCACATAATACTTTCGCGGCTTGCTCTCCCCTGTCTCCCAGCGGCTTTCCAGCAGTCCCTGCGATTCCAGTCTCCTGAGCAGCGGGTAGAGCGTGTTTGCCTCCACCGGTATGCCGCAGTCGGTAAGCTCGCTGACCAGACTGTAGCCGTACATGGGTGTTTCCAGCTTTTTCAGCGCGCACAGAACGATTGTCCCTCTGCGCAATTCCATTACCAGACCGGAGATGATTTCGTTAATCTCCATCAATCTGCCCCCTTTCGTGTGTGTTGCGCTTTGTTGTTGAGTTCATTATAGTGTGTCACGCACACTATGTCAATATATAAAATATATTTTTTGCAAAATAATTTTCCAGCCACTGTATTTTTCCTTTCAGAAATAAAGCAAAACCCTCACGGCAATCACAACCGTGAGGGTTCAATCAGTTTACTTCTATGCGCGGATTTTTCCGCATAAGCTTGTCTCAGAGCAGCACCACAAGCGCCACCACCAGCGCGCACTGCAGAACAATAATCACCGGAATGCCCAGCATGAATTTTGCGTGCTGTGTCTTGTGACGGATTGTTCGCATGGTTATGAGCATGGCGACCGATCCACCCAGCGCGGCAATGGCAAGCAGTGTGTTTTCCGGAACGCGGCGCTGCGGCTGCGGAGAATTTTTCTTTGCGTTCTTTTTTTCGCCGGAATCCTTTGCAGACTTTGCGTTTTTGCCTTTCTGTCCACTTCCGGATTTTGTACTGTCCTTTGCGTTTTTCCCCTTCTGTGCGCGTCCGGCTTTTTTTCTGTCCTTTGTGCCCTCGTCCTCCAGCCTGCCGTTGGCGATGGCGATGTTCTTATCACGGACGGTAATGATCACCGCGACAATACTGATGACCACAAGATAGACCGCGACAGCAATCGCCGCTGACGGCATGAGTTTATCGAACATATACAATCACTCCCCTGCAAATTACGCGGGGATCAGGCCCCACTTGATATAATGGTACATTTTTTGATATAATGTGTCAAGATAAACCAAAGCAAAAGGAGCTATTTATGAAAAACAGCGCCGTCAAAAAAGTCTGGATTATCACCGGAGCCATATGCCTCTCCCTTGTGCTTTTCTGCGTATGCGTAGTCATCGCCGTGAACACACAGGGCAACAGCTATGCCGGCTCCATTACCACCTACCCCGACAGCGCAGAGGTAATTCCCCAGCAGCCTGTAGAACGCGTAGAAAGCGCACCTGCCTGGACAAGTCAGGATTACAACTCTGCCCTAACCGCTATCCCAAATCAAGTCACTCTTGGCGAAAACGATGAACTGAGAGCAGTATGGGTACCATACAAATCTATCTGCAACATAACTCCTGATAAGATTGACCGTATTGTGTCAAACTGCAAATCGATCGGTGCAAATGCTATTATTTTCCACGTGCGTCCATTTGGTGACGCAGTATACGATTCCATGTATTTCCCATATTCCCACCTTATGGTCGGAACTCAGGGCGTGCCCTGTGCAGACAACTTTGATCCCCTTGCATACATCATTGACAAGGCTCACGAAAACGGCATGCAGCTGCACGCTTGGGTCAACCCGCTGCGCATTCAGCTGGCAGGCGGCAACGTCCCCGAAGCGCTGTCAGCCGACAACCCCTACAACGTGTGGCGCTGCGATGACAACCCGTTGAACGACGACTGGGTCATCGACTACAATGACGGCAAATTCTATAACCCTGCAGTCGAGGAGGTCCGTGCGCTCATCATAAACGGCATGGCCGAGCTCGCCGCCAACTACAAGATTGACGGCCTGCACTGGGACGATTACTTCTACCCCGCGAACGACGAAGCCTTTGACGACAGCGCCCGGTATCAGAGCTATCTGAACAACGGGGGCACCATGACTCTGCGTGAGTGGCGCACAAACAACATCAACACGTTGGTCAGGGACGTTTACAGCAGGGTAAAGGCCACCAACAGCAATTGCGTCTTTGGAATCAGTCCTGCCGGAAACATCGAAAACTGTCTGCTGATGGGCGCTGACGTTTACGAATGGTGTTCCACTCCCGGCTACATCGACTATATCTGCCCGCAGATCTACTGGACATTTGACAGCAATGCCGCCCCCTTTGCGCAGCGTGCAGCAGAGTGGAAGTCAATGGTCACGTGCAAGGATGTCGATTACTATGTCGGTCTGGCACTTTACAAAGCGGGTTCCGATGCAGACGGCGGAAAATGGCTGAGAAGTGATCGCATCATCGCCGACCAGATCGAATATATCCGCAGATCGGACATCAACGCAGCCGGATTTATGATTTATTCCTACGAATATCTCACCGGCGAACAGACCGACGCCGAGATGGAACACGTAAAAAATCTGCTGCTGTCGGGCTGATTATCGCCTTGACAGCACTCCCGTTCAATGTTATAATTCCACAATGATATATCACTGCCACCGGGTAGTGGATGCAGAAAAACGCATCCGTTTTGCACATCGTTAGGTCTTTGAAGATGTGCAGGGCGGATGCTTTTTGTTGGAGGAACAATTATGAAACACAACCCATTCCGCGATCTGACCGGCTTTGAGCTGGGATTATGGCTGACATCAATGGCGGTCGTTGTACTTTCCGCCATTGTCTCCGGAGGAAAAGATGTTCTTTCCTCCGCAGCGTCACTGATCGGTGTCACCGCGCTGATCTTTGTCGCCAAAGGGTATGTTCTCGGACAAGTGCTGACCATTGTCTTCGCGGTATTCTACGGCGTTGTTTCCTTTCACTTCCGCTACTACGGCGAGATGATAACCTATCTGTGCATCACCGCGCCGATCGCGGCGATGGCGGTGGTATCCTGGCTGCGCCACCCAAACGAAGGCACCCGTGAGGTAAAAACCAGCCCTGTATCCCGCGGACAGCTGATATTCATGTGTATAACAGCCGCAGCCGCAACCATCGGTTTCTATTGTATTCTGCGGGCGCTGGGCAACGCAAAGCTGCTGGTCAGCACCTTCTCCATAACCACATCGTACGTTGCCTGCTACCTCACCTTTCTGCGCAGCCCCTATTACGCCCTGGGCTACGCGGCAAACGATATCGTGCTGATTGTGCTGTGGATAGCGGCAGCAGTCTCGGATATCTCCTGCCTCCCAATGGTTGCGTGCTTCGTGATGTTTCTCGTCAACGACATTTACGGATTCATCAGCTGGCGGAGAATGGAACGCCGACAGAGCGGCAAATAATCACACAGATGCAAAAAAAGCAGCGAGGCCCGGCTTCGCTGCTTTTTATTATCTACTGATCGCCTTTCCCGCATATCGCAGCCAGTCTGCCGCGCATCAGAGAAAGATCCTCCTCCGGGAAGAAGAAATGACCGGAAGACGGAAGCACCGAAAGGTCAATCCGAGGATTTTTCGCGATATATTTTTCCGACCTGCGACTGACCAGCTCGTCCCTTGCCGCCTGACAGACAGCACAGGGCAGATCCAGCTCCGCGATGAGTTTTCTCTGTCGTCCGGCTTCCCTGAACAGCTCAAGATAGCGGGGAATCCAGCCGATATACCGCCACATCTTTTTATCCAGCTCGATGCTGTATGCCGCGCGGGCGGCCGCAATGACCGGATTCTTATCCGGAGGCGAGGTAAGCACCACGCGCATGGAATTAATCCCTGCACGTGGCTTAACGGCGATTGTCAGAGGTACGCACAGCAGACACAGTCCCCTTACCTTTTCCGGCAGCCGGCGTGCGGTATCCATTGCGAAGAATGTGCCCATGGAATGACCGGCGATCACGATGTTTTCATAGCGTTCGGCAAGTTCATCTGTGACCTTTTCGACCTGAGTCTTCCACTTTTTCATTGAGGTGCGGGAAAAATCGCGCACACCGCCGCCATGACCGTCCAGCAGAATATTTACTATCGACCATTCGTCCGGCACGGCATCGTAAAACGGAATAAACTGATCGGGCGAGCCTTGTATCCCGTGAACGAACAGCACCACACCGGTGCTTTCCGGTCGCTCCCTGCGGTATTCCTTGTGAGCCATGAATAATCCTCCCGAATCATTCCTCATTCTGAGAGAGTCGCTTTTCTCTTGCGGACAATATAACAAACGGCGCGTACATGACCGTCCACAGAATCGCGATCATAATCACAAACCCCAGCAGGTACCCCGGGTTGCCGAACCACTGTTCAAACAGTTCAAGGGGCGAGCCGGGGGACGGACGCGAAAGAAACATATAGTTGGTTCCAAAATGCATATTAAAGAAGTACACCGGCACGCTGACCGCCGCAAGAAAACCGAAACAGGCGGGCAGCCACCTGACCGACGGACGGTAATCTCCTCCCGTGAGAGCAAGCAGCGGATAGATTACCATCAGCCCGTGAAGCACAAAGCTGGTTATGTAGATAAAATTGAACGTGGGCATATACGTCCAGTTGGCGTAGATCGTGCCCATCAGCGCACCGGGCATACACACCGCGTAGCACAGTTCACGGGTAAACCGGTTCGGGAAAAGACTGTCCACCGCCTCGATATACAGTGACATTCCGCACAGATGCAACGGCAGACACCACACGCCGTATTCACCTTGCGCGAGGATTATCAGCTGACGCAGCAGATACACGCCGAACATGGTCAGCGCGACGGTTCGCTTGAATGCGCGTCTCCCCTTCTCAGTCAGGCGACGGTGAATCAGACACAGTATCACACCGGCAAGCGCAATGCCGGTCATCCAGATAAGATGCTCCGCGTCAAACAGCGTTCCGCAATCAGCCCCGTAGTACACCACATCAAAAAAGCCCATGATATCCCTCCCGCAAAAAAGAATACCGCGGCAGCGCATCGGAAAGCCCCGCGGTCGTACGCTGTCATGATTTTAGCAAAACGTTGACAATTAATCAATATCCTCCGGCAGATCAATGCCTGCCTTTGCCGCCTGAGCGTGCTGAAAACGCCGCGGCACGCGGAACACCCGTCCGTCCTTGCGGAAGAGCGCACCTGTCTGTTTGAAGTGAAACGGCACATCTTTGAGCCTGCACTGATTCCTGATATCCAGCACCCAATCGTAATCGCACAGCCGCGCCTCGTTTCCCGATTCTCCGCCGACAACCACGCCCTCGATCCAGCCGCCGAGATACCGGCTCAGATCAACGCGCCCCAGCAGCGGCTCGCACACTATCTGCCGGTGTCTGATCGGCGCCTGCAGAAAAGTCGGCAGACGATAGTCAGCGCGGTCCTGATTTTCGCAGGTGCAGCATATACACACGTTATCCCAGCCATCTCCCCAGTCGTCGGGAACACACTGCTCAAACCGGTCAATGCGCTTGGTGATTATGAGATATCGCAAATCGCTGCGGATGCGCATGATATCCCATGCCTCTCCCCTCCACTGGTCTGCAGCATCAAGAAAGAAATCGGATGTAAAGCAGGTGTACACCAGCTCGCCTGACCTGATCTTATAGCTGCCGCTGCGATCCTTGTGCAGAGGCAGGTCAAAGTTTTTGTTTTTTTCCGGCACCGAACTGTCCCGACCATAGCGCGAGTCAGTGCGATACACATAACAGTGTCTGCAGCCCTCGCTGATTTTGCGGCAGCCGTGCCACGGGTTCCAGATTGCCATCATCTATTTCCGACCGTGGAAGCCAACGCTCTGCACGCAACGGATCCGTCAGCTTGCGCTGTTGGTCAGCACGTTTCCTTTCCTTCAGATTATCTTATCAACAGCGATTCTGCCGCCGCTTCCGCATCACAACAGTACCGATAAAGAAATCAACGACAAACGCCCCGGCATAATTTCAGCCGGGGCGCGGAAAATCGGAAAATTACTCAGCAGACTCCTCTGCGACTTCCTCAGCAGCCTCTTCAGCGGGAGCGGCAGCTTCCTCAAGGAGCTGACGGGCAGACAGGCTGACTCTGGGGCTGGGACGCTCAAAGTCGATATCAGTGATGATTGCGCGGATGGTATCGCCGACATTGACAACGTCAGTGGGCTTGGCAACGTGAGTGTTGCTCAGCTGGCTGATGTGGATCAAACCATCGATGCCCGGCAGAATGCGGACGAAAGCACCGAAATCGGGAGTACCGACAACGGGAGCCTCGATGATGGTACCAACGGGATAGTTTGCGCGCAGGATCTCAACAGGATTGTCCTCGGTCTTCTTGTAGCCCAGGGAGATCTTTCTCTTCTCGGCATCGACCTTCTTGACATTAACCTCAACGACATCGCCGACATTGACGACCTCAGAGGGATGCTTGATGCGGTTCCAGGACAGCTCGGAAATGTGGATCATACCATCAACGGCGCCCAGATCAACAAACGCACCATAGGTGGTGAGGGACTTGACGCTGCCGGTGAACACCTGACCGACCTCGATGGACTCCCAGAAAGCCTTCTCCTGAGCCTTGCGCTCCTTGTTGAGGACCGCACGGATGGAACCGACAGCACGACGACGGCCGGGGTTGACTTCCAGGATGATGAACTTGACTTCCTTCTTGAGCAGACCCTCAAGAGGCTCGCCACGGGTCAGGGTAGCCTGACCGGCGGGAATGAATACCTTAACGCCCTTGTAGGAAGCGATAACGCCGCCCTTGACAACTTCGGTGACAACACCGGTGAATACGGTGGGTTCGCCTTCGGGCTCTCTTTCGATGACCTCATCGACGGGAGCGGGAGCGGCCTCGGTCTGCTCGTCGTCAGCGCGGAATACATCCTCGTCGCTGTCGTCTCTGTTTCTTCTGGCGCGGTTAACGATCTTGGGTGCAGCTGCCTTGATCTCCTCCCACGAACGGCTGGAGTCGAGTATACGCTTGGAGAGGTATATGTAACCTTCCTGGTCGTTGGTGCGAAGTATCATAAGCTCAAGGGTATCGCCGACCTTGACAATGTCAGCGGGGGTCAGGTTCGGATTATCAGTCAGCTCATCGAGAGTGACGATACCGGACTGCTTGCGGCCCACATCAACATAGATCTCGCCGGGAGCGATGCCTACAACGGTACCTTCGACTACCTTTCCGTTTGTATTTGAGTTCTTGAATGATTCTTCAAGCAACGCAGCAAAGTTTTCTTCATTGGAATAGTTTACAGACATGGATTCCAATACCTCCTTAATTATACCCGCAGGCGTGGAAGCGCCGGCAGTAATGCCAATGTCATTTGCGGCCCGAACCTCTTCGACCGGAAGCTCGGCGGCGGTTTCCATCAGACATGCCCGGCCGTGTTCCGAGCATATTGACAGCAGCTTCTGTGTGTTGGAGCTGTTTCTGCCTCCGATTACCAGCATCAGATCGCATCGTCTGGCAAGCTCTCTCGCCTCACTCTGCCTGTTTTGAGTCGCATTACATATTGTACCAAAGATTATCGCGTTCGTAAACACTTTTTTTATTTTTTCAGCGCATTTTTCCCAACGATTTGTATCGAAGGTGGTTTGCGCCACAACAGTAACGGGCGTTTCAAGCGAATTTATGTGCAGATTTACTATATCATCCAGCCGCTCGGGTGTGGCGAACACAAAGTCGGATCGTAG
>JAZUPE010000052.1:0-93073 GCA_045605025.1 Acutalibacteraceae bacterium | reverse complement strand
GTTTTACACTATTCCACCACTAACCGAGAGGGTTACCGTGAATACAAGAGCAGAAGCTACATTTGCAGCAGCTGTGAAACCAGAGAACTTTGTACAGCAAATGCCAAATGCGAAAAAACGGTAACACGCCACGTGTGGCAGCGTTACATTGACATGGCAGATGACGCACGGTACATACCGGAGTATCGTGATCTATACAAGCAGCGAAAAGAGAAAATCGAGCGAGTGTTTGCCGACGCTAAAGAAAAGCACGGCATGAGATACACTCAGTACAGAGGCTTAGCCCAGGTCACCAATTGGGTTAAGCTTAAGTTTGCTGCCATGAATCTGAAAAAGCTGGCAAGATGGAAGTGGAAGAAGAACCACAGGGGTTCTTCCGGTGCATTACGCTCTGCTTTTTCTCTGTTATTTTCTTTATTCGAATGCTCAATATCGAAAACCCGACTCTGGCTGCGTTGCCAAAGTCGGGTTTTTCTACAGGCTGAGGCAAGCCACCGTCGGTGACTTGCCTTTGGTTTTATCTTTTATTCTTATCGTAGGACAATCTGTAATCACAGCAGTTGTCGCCCTCGGCCACCGAGGTGGTACGGGTGTATTTTATGTGCCGGAATCCCGTCATATAGGCTTTATCCATCGCACATACAACCTGTGCAGCTTCCGGAATGCCAATTCTGACGGCGGCATCATGCAGCGGACAGGACAGTATATCAACAGCAACCAGCTTGTCGCTCTCGCTGACTATTCTTCTGGTGTAGCCTTTCTGCTCGCTGCTCATGTTTCTCATCAGTTTTGCGGCGTTTTTCCATATCAGTCCGGACACCCTGGGAACAGAGGTTACGGTATGCACTATACCCGCAATTTTGTTGCCAATCCTTGTACCGTAATTCTTAAGAATCTCAAGCGCATTCTCAGGATCCCGTTTATATAGTGCTATATATAGCGATGCGGCGGGAAGAATCATCATTCTGCTGTCGCTGTCCATATCCTTTTGCGTGGCTTCAAAATCTCTGAGATAAGTATTGGCTTCTTTCCATATATCCTTGGCCGCAGAATCGCCGTAATGCTCTTTCAGATCTTTAATGAATCCTTTGTAGATGAATGACTTGCTTAATCGGCTCATTATATTTTCTCCTTTGCAAAAAAAACATACGCTCAAGTACAGCCTGAATCCGCATTATCCTTTCAAAACAACCGCTGATACAGTTTGAGCAGAATGGGCTTGGATTCCAAAACCTTTACAATATCCCGCATGGCGTGGAAGTGCCGTGGCTGACCTATCAGCAATTCAGCAATCTGATCGGCAATGTCACCGATATGGTGGTTGCAGAACAGGAATGGCAGCCTGTGATTGATGCAATCTGGGAAGACCGCACCGTAGAGGACTACGAAACTACAAGCAGCACCGTTAAGACAGACTTCATGCGGAAGTGGCATCACAACCGTTCCGGCAAGCCGGTCTCTCTGGATGAAATGATGGAGAGCGAGGATGGGGATATTTTCGATGTAGCAGACCCCCGCAGCGATTTTGAGAACTCTGTCATTTCCGAAATGCAGATCGCTTCCTTTGCGGAAAGTACCATTACAGAGAAAGACCGGGAGATATTGAAACTGCGAATGGATGGCTACACCGAGCAGGAAATCGCAGACAAGGTTGGCTACAAGACCGCCAGTGCAGTCCATAAGCATATCGCCAAGATCGCAAACGCCTATGAGGATTATGTGACAGCAGAATATCAGAAGTATTTGGACAAGTAAACAGACGCAGAAGCGGCAGCAGTTACCGAAATGGTGACTGCTGCTTTTTCATGCAGGAAAGGAGATTTTATGAGCAGAGAACCGTTTGAAACCATGCCCGATGTGATGGACGCAAAGCAGCTTGCGGAGGCGTTGCAGATTTCCAAGGCGGGTGCGTACAACCTTTTGAATGCCCCGGATTTTCCAACTTTGCGGATCGGCGGGCGAAAATTGGTGATGAAACATGAGCTTGTGGAATGGCTGAAAAGCCGTACAAACAGGAAAGCGTGAAAATACGGTCAAGAGAGCCGAAAAAGTGGCAAATCAGCCGATAGCGAGAGCCGGAACATACCCCGCATCGTTTGGAGCGTTTCTATCGGAAAATCGTACCACTTTTTCAATTCAAGAGCTGAGAAAAATTTGCGAAAAACAGGAGGTTTTATGAGAACGGGACTTACCAAAAAAGAAATGACCACAGCCATCTATTTTAACGAGTACAGCAGTATGATCGAGGTGCAGACCCACAACACCGATCTAAAAAAACGACTGACAGCATTTGCAAAAGAACATCCGCAGTGTTGCCGCCAGATTGACGATGACGAGCAAGGCGGGCTGACCTTTGAGATAGAAAAAGGCAGACTGAGTTTCCGGCTGACAGCACCGTACAGCGAAGAACGGAAAAAGGCAGCGAGTGAGTGGGCGAAGAAGAACGGATTTAAGTAATTGACTTCATCAAAATATTTTTAACAAGTTTTGCAAATCATCTTGACTTCTGAAAAATATTGAATATAATAATTTCAGAAGCGTAAAAACACGCACGTAAAAAGGAGGTTTTTATGAAGGCAAAGTATTCTGATTTTATTGCGGACAACAAAAACTGTTCTAATTTTGAGTTCAATACTGATGCCAACAAAATATTTGATTTTTTGAATCAAGACGAAATTATTATTAAAATGGCAGAATATGCGGATCAAAATAAACCTGCTCTTGCCGGTTGTGTTCTGGAGTTAGAACAGTTTTATGATGAAATGGAAAATCCGTCGGTAGATTTTAATGATGGATTTACTCGAACTGTTGTTGGTCGTATGATTAAGAGTATCTTAAAACCATTCGGATATAGTGTTGAAAAGCAAAAGGATTTTCCTAAAAACAGAAAAGGTAAATATTTCACCTCAGCATCATGCTATGTACTTAACCCGAATGATGCAACGATGCGCATTGTAAAAAGGGTTGAGGCAGTACAACAATAATGCTGCTGTAGATGTTGTTATTTTCCGATCTAAATCGTATTTATATAAAAAACGAAAGAGGTAAAATTCATGGGACAAAAGTATACAAGAGCTGAGACAATCTCTCAAATAGAAGAAGCTGTAAAAAACATGTCAACTTTTTACAGAGCCGCCTGTGTGAATCATACCGGAACAACTTACCGAGCCGATGGCAAGGAATACTATACAGAAATAATTTCTGAGTATTTGTTGGGAAACTACAGCTTGTTTGATCAGATCAAAAACATCAAGAGAGGAAATTATAAAATTAACACGCACACAGGGACAACGCCTTGTGCCACTTCCAATCGAAAGGAAGAACGAATCGCACTGGCTATGGCTCAGCAAAAGGTGTTGAACCCCATTGGCGAGGTTATTGATTATCAAATTCCGCTAAAGAGCAAACAATGCGATGACGCCGGAAAAATTGACATGATGACTTTTGATGATGCTACAGGTATTCTAAGACTAATTGAGTTAAAAGCACCAAAGAGTAAAGAGACTTTGCTTCGTTGTGTTTTGGAAATTTTCACTTATTACAAAACGGCAGATATAAAGGGATTATTAGAAAGCTACGGTTTAGTTGATAAATGCAAAGAGATCCGAATTTGCCCGTTGTTTTTCAAGGGGAGCACGCAAGACAAAGAATATAACACATTAGATGACCGCGAAAAACTTGTCGACCTGATGAACAAAATTAGTGATGATGGAATTAAGGTCGAGTTGTTACGCTTCCCGTTTGAGGATGTCAAGCTTTCATCGCCTGTGCAGCAGAATATTACAAATAACACGTCCAGCTGTAACAATACCACGGTGCAGAGATCGATTATTATGATTCCTGCATTCGAGCAGCCGGATGGTTTCCCTCTAGTTTTAGAAGAAGTTACTGATTGTGAAACGCGAACTTTTGGGAAGTGGGAGATTGAAGTTTTAGAATATTAAGTTTTCCGACTCTACCAGCCTGTTGTCGTGGTACTTTGATACAATAGTAGTATCAGACAGGAGGTTGTCATATGAGTGAGCAAAACGAAAACAAAGTTAAAACCGGTGACGACATCGTGTGCCCGAACTGCGGAGGACATCAAGTGCGATGGGTTCCGTATCCCAAGAAGGAATTCGGTTCGATGTTTATTCTCTGGTTAATCATTTCGCTAATAACGGTCAAGGGGACTATTATTGTTTTTGCTTTCGGTGCAGTATATTGGGGCATTGCGCTTGTAAACCGACTAAAGCAAAATCAAAGAGCCGCTTTGGTGAATATACTCCATTGTGATACTTGCGGCACTAATTTTGAGGTTTCCAAGGATGCATTTCAGAAGGGAGGCGAAGCCAAGTGAAAGACGAATATCGCATCATTACCTTCGGTTTGACCGAAGAAGAAAATAAACTTGTGGTAGCAAATGTACCAACGAAAAATTATGAAGTTTTCGATACGGATGCCCCTACCGATGTGATCGCTATCGGCAGTGAAGCGATGATCATTTATGCTCCGGCTATGGATCAGGAGTCCATTGCTTCTATCTTTGAACTGTACACGGAAATTGACGGATGTACCCACGAAACGATCATCTGGCTTGGCGAACCGAAGCCTCCAAAGAGTTTGCAAAAGATATTTAAGTGCTATGAGAGCTTTGGTGCAATACGAGATAATATAAAATACCTGTTGCTAAACGCCCACACAAAAAGCAAAAAGGCCTATGATTACAGCACCAGACTTGTTATGGGTTACAAGATTATTGCTTTGGTGCGAGAGCGCCCCGGCATTACTACGGAAAATCTGTCCGAAATCCTGGAGTTGCCGGTTCGCAGTGTTCAGCGGCATCTGGCTGCACTACAAGCTGCAGGAGAATGGATCGAGTATGACAGAACGCTCCATGGCTGGAAACTGTTCCATGGAAAATCTGCTCTAATCGGGGAAGCGTTTCCGGGTGAGTGGGAATGAAGATCGTTATTCATAGAGGAACTCATCAGATTGGCGGCATTGCCACCGAGATCAGCACCGAAAAGAGCCGCATCCTCATTGATATGGGTGACGAGTTATCACTTGATCCCGATTTCGTTTCTTCGCCGTTGAATATTCCCGGCGTAACAGATGCCAACGGAAAATGTGATGCCGTCTTCTTTACGCATTACCACGGCGATCACACCGGGCAGATGACACGAATCAGAGATGACATTCCCCTTTATGCAGGTGCTCTTGCAAAAGAGATCATGCAGCTGTCGGCAGAACGCAGTTATCACAAAGATCAGGTTCTTTGTGATCGAATCAAGACGCTCCACACATTCAACGGCGGCGAAGAATTGGTAATCGGTGATATCCGAATTACACCTTGGTCAATCGACCATTCAGCATGTGACAGCTATCTGTTTCTAATCGAAGCAGACGGCAAGCGTGTTCTATACACCGGCGACTTTCGGATGCATGGATTTAGAGGTAAGGCACTGCCGAAGCTCCTTCATAAAATCGGAAAAGTTGATGTGCTGATTACCGAAGGTACAACCTTGTCCCGACCGGACGAGAAGCCGATGACTGAACACGATCTGCAGCAGAAAATACGAAAGTACATGACGCAGTACAAGTATGTTTATGTCATGTGTGCCTCCACCAATTTGGAGCGTATTTGTGCGCTGTCGAAAGCTGTTCCCAGAGGAAAGTATTTCATTTGCGACGGTTATCAGAAAAACTTGATGGAGCTTGTGGAACATCACTGGGGAAAGCTGTCACCGTTATATCGTGATTTGAAGAAAACAGTCTATGGGGACAATATTTTTGAAGCGATGAAAGAACGGGGTTTTCTGATGACGGTGCGGGACAATCGGGATTTTAGAAATATCATCAGCAAGTTTGACAGGGAGCAAAGCATTATGCTGTATTCTATGTGGGATGGATATCGTACGAAACCCGGCAGCACAATTCCAAACTTTCTGAATCTTGCAGGATGTTGGGAACCGCTGCACACCAGTGGTCACGCATCGCATAGCGATTTGAAAAAGGTAGTTGACATTGCAAATCCGGATATTGTCATTCCAATGCATAGCGATAATCCCGATATGCTGCAGATGCTTTGTCCGGATACGAAAATTAAACTTGTAAATGACGGAGAGGGGGTCGTGCTATGATAAAAAATCAGATTCTTTGCCTTGGGCTGAGTCGTGTGGAACTGCAGACACTTTATATCCGCTTCCCAATTCTTTATCAGTTTTATCAGGTGCAAATCGAAGATTTTGACAACATTCAGAAGATCAAAATGATGGTCAGCGAGTCGGTATGTCTCTTTATCAATCCGAAGAAGCTGAATGGACTGCAACTGAGCGACTTGCTTCGAGAGCATGAATATGCAGCGGCGCATACTCACGCTTCTGTTCTGTTGTTTACTTCTGCGTTTACAAAGGAACAGCGCTATGAGGTGAACACGGGAGCTCTCCATCGGGTTGATCTTAAGGCCAGATTTGACAAGACTCTTCGGGATGCTGTGGAATTCATTCGCAAAGCCTCTATGCCCTGTTGGGATGGATTAAAGCGTATGGAAGGAAATATGTTCAATGATGGTTGGTATTTGCTTGACTTAACCTCTACCGGCATTGATCCCACATCTGATGAAGTTATTGCCATCACGATTGCATTTATGGGTCAATACGAATTACGAGAAAAAGAGACAATATACATCAAACCTTCCCGCCCACTGACGGAAGAAAATGAAGCGATCACAGGCATCACGAACGAGATGCTGGAAGATGGAATGAGCAAGGAAGATGTTGTGTCTTATTTAGAAAATCTTCCGCATCCCGCACCGTTTATTATCGAGACAGAAAAGTACGATTACCCGGCTTTGAAGGCATTGTATCATTTCTGCGGAAAGAAATTCGATTATCCATACATTGCCATCGATGGGCTTAGCGCCATTGCTTTTGGACACAAATTACTCAGACGGAGTAGTGATTTAGTGAAAGCGGTGTCAGACAGGATGCAGCTATACATTCCGGAAGAAGAAAGATATATCGCCGAACTTTATGCGCTGACACTTGCAGTATTTGAAAATCTGCGAGACAGATATGATGTTCGGTGCCCCGGACAGTTTAAGTCACTCTACTTTGGTGAAATCCATTGTTGCGACTAACAAGAAAATCCCTTTGGAACAAAGGGCGCACTTCTATACAGGGGCAAGCCCCGTATGTGCGCTCTGCGAGGCAGACAGCCAGGAGGATGGAAGTCCGGGCTGTTTTGCGTCACTTCGTTCCGAACAAGAGGCTGCACCCCTTGCGGCTTTGCCTATCCCTGCGTACTTGGCATTTGGAAACGGTTTTGACAAACCATTCACTTGTAGGCTCAGGTATCGCTATTGCAGGTTTGGCGGCGATCGGCGTGCTGCATCGAGCTTCAGCTAAAGCCCTTATGAAGGTTGCGCTTGATCGGGAAGAACCCAAAGGTATGGAAAAGGAAAAGAATCGTATTAATTGTTCCCGGCGCTGAACACGGAATGAGTTATTTGATTGATAAAGAGGGCTATGAAAATGCCGTTATAAAGTTTTGGCAGGAATTCGATTAGTTCTACCAACACAGCAAATAAGCCTTGACATGGAAAAAGCGACTATCGACTCGTATTGAGACCGATAGTCGCTGAATAATTAATCTGAAAGTGAAGCACCGCATAATCGGCACGATTATGCGGTGCTTTGGCATATAACCCGACGAATGATACATTTCGCTATCACTCTGAAAACGGGTTCCCTACCTTAGCGGTATTTAGGCGAAGTGTCCAGCGGGAATACTTCTCGTCATATCGATCCAAGATAACATCAAACTTATCACCATCATGGATCACACTAGGTAACCATTTAATATACCCATATCCGGCCTTTCCAAACTCAGCAATGTGGATACTGCCATTATAGGTAACACCGTATAGTTTGAACTCAACTAGCGCAAAACTTTTAATAACATCATTGACAGTAGCCTGTGTAGTATCACCTATTTGCGGTTCTCTACCACGATTAAGGGCAGAATCATTTTTATTACCTATCGATAAGGCACTATGAAGCGCATAGTGTACATACAAGCGCCATTCATCGGACATGATGAGCATAGGATCCCCGCGATGTTGCCAATGATATGTTTTTGATGCAGGCAAGAAATTACCCAGAAATCCCAAACGGTACAAATCGTTTAGTACTTGTACGAATTTCACTTCGAGCACTGTGCCCTTAAACAATTGTTCTATTCGTTTCTGAAGATCAGTTGCTGAAAATGCCGTACGATAGCCCGTGAAACAAGCAATAATACAATCAATTTCGTCAGATGTGTATAGTGCTCGCAGTTCCTCCTTTATTTCCTGTAGACTCTCCAGCGAATAAGCTTTAGTTATAGAATTGAACACGCTTTCCTTAAATGCTATATCATTATTATGCAAACTGTTCTGCGCAGTTGCGATCAGACGAACCATATCTCTGGGCTTACACCAACTGTTGTTTAGAATATAACTTGCTGGCTCCATTCCGTGGATATTTTCCGGAAACCATCGTCTGTAAAGATCCAAACTGGGAACATCTTCTGCATCAGAGCATACAGCAATTCTTTTGAGCAAAATCTGAATAATTGGATGAGCATAAGAATTATTGTTTGAATAGTTCCAATCAAGAGGTATCGAAAAACCAGAGATAATTTTATTGATTTCTTTTGTTACAATGAACCTTGAAATAGCCGTAAGGATCTCACTTCTTACGGAACACACTATTTTAGTTTTCTGCATTTGTGCCCTGGCAAAAATCGCATTAAAGCGCTTAACGGTGAAAACGAGATCTCTAATCATATACAGATCGCGATTAAAAATTTGAGGGTTTCCGTAGTAAGCTTCCAACTCGTCTACAAAAACATAATATGGGATGTCTGCCCGTGTGAGCAGAAGAAACTCTTTTTCTGCCTTATCAACAAGCGATACAAATTCCCGGAATTGCTTGCTTCTAGGACTTTGAAAATCCACCTCTAATTCGGGGGTTACTTCTGTCATAGTAGCGGGATCCTTGAACGGTACAGCAAGACGGATTTTGTTTGGGATAATAACCTTTCTTGAGTCTCGAGGATCTTTGATTTGGGCGACAGTGCTTTCAAACGCCAGCCAATGATCATCATCCACGAAAAGATTTCTGCTATATAGCTCATTGTCATTAACAATTTGCTTGAACATAATCCAGCGCCATATATATTCAAATTCTGTTGTTTCTGTTAAAGCGCCAGGTTCAATTGTAACAGAAGATTGCACCCGGCGCGAAAACTCTTGAAGTTCATTTCTTCGTACATCCGTAAAATCCTCTTTAAAAAAGATAAATGAAGAACAAGTCGCAGCATCTTCCATGCGCAATTTATCGTCCAGGTAAAACAATAAAGCCGTTTTTCCCGTTCCTTTAAAACCCGTTATGAAGCAATGGTTGCCCGAGATAAGAGCATCAATGTTAAAGTGATCTGCTAAGACAAAAGTTTTAATAAAACTATCCACCCCATCAAAATACAGTTCATCTTTGGCGTCAGGTTTCCCAGCGTAGAGGTCTCTAATCTTTATGTCTTTCATTTTGTTTCTCCCTTACACAAAGTGTTCTTTCACAATGCTATCCAGTTGGGCAGCTATTTCTTTGAATGGTTGGTTCAGGTCCAGGGTACAAACGCTGATCTTATTACCGCTCATGTGATACACATGGTTCGGCTGCACGGTCTTATCCGTCTGCGCATACAGCAACATACCCGATACGGTGTGCAGCTGATCCCCATACTCGGAATCCTTGTTTTTGACATAGGTGAAGATCTGGTATAGGTAGCCGGAATGAAGCGTATGTACACCATATTGCTACTGGGTGGTGTGCCAATAATACTTGGCATCGATAATAAGTACTGTGTTATCCTTATCGCTATAGAACAACTTCGTCAGCAATTCCTTGCCAGAAAGCGCAGATATACTTGCTATACCGAAGTTGTTTTCAAACTGATGACGAGGCAGATGAGCCTCTTCGTCGAATGCTTGCATCTCGTCGCTTTGAGCAACCTCGCGGAACCATTCGGGGGAATACACCGTTTTGTCGCTCCCTTGGGCAGCCATCTTTTCCAAGAAAAGAACATATTTCTTAAAGGCGCTCAATGCGGCGCTGATCGAACCATAGTGACATCGCATATTAGTATGTAATGTGCAAGAGTAGGACAAATGCTTGTAGACTATTATAAGTCTAATAGTGCACAGACCGCAGCATGCATCTCTGGCTTTTCTCTGAAGCGTATAACCAACTGCTTCTCCTGCTCTGTAAAAACAAACGTTTCCGATATATCTCCATCGTCCTCAACAGAAAGCAGGTCGTTTACAGTAATAGATAATCCAGCACACAACTTCTGAACATTGTTGAGCGATGCTCCGCCGAGGCCTCTGCTCAGCATACTGAGGAGCGTGGTATAGGGCAGATCGATGCTTTCGGCAAATGCTTTTGTTGACTCGCTCTTCCGGGCTATCAAGTTTTTTACATATTCTTCTTTTCGCATGATTAAGCCTCCTTGATAGATACTATAGCATAAATAATCTAACTATAATAGTGGGAACACGAATTTTCGTAACTTTTTTGTTTTTGAGTATTGACAAACACGAAAATGCGTGTTACCATATGCTTGTGAGTACGAAATATCGTACTCGAACAAATGTAAAAACTCGTTTTTTCGTAAATATCCAAGTGCAGCTATAAAACCGACTATACATATAGATTTGGCAGTTTTTCTAACCGGACGGGCAGATCAGAAAATAACACAGATTATGCTTTTTTTCGATTTTTTGAAAAAAGATTGCAAAATCGGTTTAAAAACAGCATCGAACATTTGTATATATAAGTGATTCGGAATTTGATTCTAAATCTCATGAAAGGAGTGTCAATTTTCTTTTCTAATAGATGATAATTTCGAACTTTATATAAATTAAAAATATTCTAAAAATATTCTATTGAAAGGAGCTATATGGTTTAGGTTTGAATCCTTCACCATATAGACATTTTGTATTATGAAAATAAAATCATTACGTAACACCCCTGCATTCAAGGCTCCGAAACTTCCGGTTCTTAATGCGTCCCAAAGAATAATTCTTCTTTCTCGACTTATCACAACCCAAGAGAGTATAGACGCGCTGTTGGCGCAGGACCCCGGCAATGAGGCGGTGCTCAACATTCAATGTGCTTTTGAAGTTGCGGTATCTTCGCTTCTTGACGGTTGCGAGACTGTGGAGGAGTACCTTAAGCGCGACACTTCGGTCAAGTATACCAACATAGGCGGATTCGTTGTTGGTGAGGAAAATGGTACTGCTTTTTTCGTGTGTCCTCTTTGCAATACGCAGACAAGTTTCCCAGCAACAAAAGAGAATATGGACTACATAAAAGAGTCAAGCATTCTCGATTGTTGTCCTGTCTGTACATCGGAGAAACTTTCTGCCAAACAAAAACTCGGAAGAATCATTTTCGGAGGAGAAGTATAATGATAGAATCCTTTGATAATGATAAATTCCGCGAAGAGCGTGAAAAGGTTATAGCGCACATTGAAGAGTTGAGTGTAAAGAAATTTATGCTTCAGTGGCATAATTTTCAGCTAATGGCAACTCTTGAATTGCAGCTCAGAAATTTTAGAAGAAAGGGGGAGCATTAATGCCGGATGGTTATTGTTCGCTCATAATGCTTAATGACATGGTAAGGCGGCTTGAATCAGAGATAGCCATGCTGGAGCGACACAATGAAATATTGAATGAATCAATTGAATGCCTGATGGAATTGCGCGCAGACATTCCGCAGGAATAAACAGCTGACGTATGACGAAACACCCTGCTTGTTTTTGGCTTCTTCCAGGCAGGGTGTTTTGTCATAGCCGATGCAGCCGACATGACCGCGCAGGCCTTGGCAGGTTACTTTCCGCACAAAAAATGTGCGGGGGTAACCGGCCAAGTGTAGGGTAACTTGTATATCTCTGTGCCGGTTTGTTGCATTTGAATAGTTCGCCAGGAGGAACACAATATGTTGGAGAAAATCAAGTAAGGTACTTGACAGATACTATATATTGTGGTATACTTGCCTTGTGATTAATTGATACGCAATATATTGGTGCGCTTTTATTGCGCATGATGAAGATATATTGTGGGTGCCTCTTGCAGTTCCGGCTGCGATTCGCGTGCTGTTGTGTTTTTGCTCCAAGGGGCAAGTGTACCCTTTGTTGAGTGATAGTTTTCGGCTCCATTGAAGAGTCTATATTACTTGCGAATTTTGCAAGAACCACAGACCATGTCAATAGCTACTGCTGTTGGTATGGCTTTTTGTTTTGTGCTGCAATTATCTATAATTCTATGTAAGGAAATCCGAGAGCATCTAACCCATGTGCCGGACGATTCAACCTAAATCTTACAAATATAATGAAAACATAATATATTTATTTCTATAATTCAAACGCATAAAGCTACGATAGGTGCCATAGCAGGCGTAAACCGGCAATATCCGGAGCGCTCTGCCGCAGCACACTGACCGTCGGATGCTTTGTGACAAAACTTAATACGGCACGATACCTGTATATTGGGTATCGTGCATTACCAAAGCGACTGAATGAGGCAAATTATCATTCAGCCGCTTTAGTTATATACATCTTTATCTCGAACAAGCGGAGAAAAGTGCTTCTACGAACAGTATGTTTGTAGAAGTACAGTGCGATTTCTCCGCGCCGACACACAGCGACAACGGGCGTATGTGTGCGGATTGTATTCTGCGAAAAAGCGACTGCCTCGCTGAAGAGTAGCCCAACTTTTCGCGCTCCCGTTCTTAAGGCATTCATTTGCCTTTTTTAACGACGGGTGGTTACCTTACGACCAGTCAGAAATGGGAAATCCAAATAATTTAGGATGACTCAACATGAGCCGAAAATCCAGAATAGTTCACGAGATGGTTAAATCCGTGAACGCTCACCATAGATTTGGCGAAGATAAGCATGAGCTTAAGAAAGAAGCCCGCAGACTCAGCCGGGAAACCGGCGAAAGGCATATGGTCAAAGGTGTTTTCTCATATGGAGAGAACTCCACCGATGCCACATACAAGAAACAAGCTCGGACATTCATTAACTGGGTGACCGAGAAGCACCCTAATGTAAGAACGCTTGAGCAGACGCGGAAATATGTGACTGAATATCTACAGGACAATATTGCTCGCAATCTCTCAGCAAGTACGGTTCACACAAGGGCGTATGCGCTCGCCTGTGTGTTTAATTGCGATGTAAAAGATTTTGGTGTTAAGTTGCCGGACAGGAAAAGTGCGGACAACAAACGCACCAGAAATGCACCTCCGATTCATGAATTCCGTGAAGAAACGCAGTATGTCCACCGCTTTGCTGCCGCAACCAGCGCACGCCGTGGTGGGCTGAAAAGACTTACTGATGATTGCCTCAAGACGGACGAAAATGGCAGGTTACTGATTCACCTCCACGAGAAAGGCGGCAAGGAGCGATGGGCACGAGTGCTTGAACATGAGCGCGATTTCGTCATTTCAGTAATTGATGATGCAAGGCAGCGCAATGAACTGCGCTCTGATGGCTGCAAAAAGGTATTCCCTGACCGCATAATCCCGGGGCGTGAGCCGCTGCATCAGCACCGACGCGAGTATGCAAAGTCACTGTATGACGAGGTAATGCACAATCAGGAGCATCTTATCATTGACCGTGGTCTGTATCGCTGCCGCGGGGAGCGGTATGGGGAGGTCTACGATCGCACAGCGCTCGCTATTGTCAGTCATAATCTCGGGCACGGTCAGCTGGGTGTCGAACCGCATCTGATTGAGCGCGTCGATGTAGTTGTGCTCAACTACATGAAGTGAGGTGCGGCTGTGAACATTGAATTTGAAAGATGCATAGACTTCCTCACCAGAATGATTGAGAAATATGGTAACGAGATAGTGATGACTGAAATAGATAACAATGACGCTGATTTGGATACTGCTCCAGACACCAATACGGATACAGAGAAAGACAGATGCTCTTGATTGTTTATTACTTAAGCAGTATAATGGTTGGGACAGAAATGAATACGCTGTTGAGCGTCAGGGAGGAATTACATGAGTGCTAAGAAGTGTTATATTTACACACGAGTATCTACGACTATTCAAGTTGATGGATACAGTCTTGATGCTCAAAGAGAAAAACTTCTCAAATATGCTGAATTTCAGGATATGGTGGTTGTTGGTGAATACTCCGATGCAGGCAAGTCCGGCAAGAATACCGATGGACGGCCAGGTTTCAGGCAGATGCTGAGTGATATAGAGTCATGCAAGGATAAAGTCGATTGTGTGCTTGTCTTTAAGTTGTCCAGATTTGGAAGAAACGCTGCCGATGTACTTTGTTCCCTTCAGGGGATGCAGGATTACGGTGTCGAACTTATTTGCGTGGACGATGGTATTGACAGCTCAAAGGACAGCGGCAAGCTGATGATTTCGGTATTGTCGGCTGTAGCGGAGATTGAGCGTGAAAATATACTAGTTCAGACGATGGAGGGGCGCCGTCAGAAGGCACGAGAGGGAAGATGGAATGGCGGCTTCGCTCCCTATGGATATAAACTTGAAAACGGGGAGCTTCTTATTGCCGAAGATGAGGCGGAGGTTATTCGCCTCATCTTTGAGAAGTTTGTCAACACCACTATGGGTGCAGCTTCGATTGCATCTTATCTGAATAACCATGGGTATATCAAGAAATTGCGTCAGAACAACACTTTGGATATGTTTTCTGCAGGTTTTGTGCGTAAGGTGTTGGACAATCCTGTGTATTGCGGAAAGCTCGCGTATGGGCGCAGAAAGAACGAAAAAATAACCGGCAGGCGGAACGAATATCATGTAGTTAAGCAGGATTCGTACCCTGTGTATGATGGAGTGCATGAAGCGATTGTATCCGAAGAAGTCTGGAATCATGCAAAGAAAAAGAGAGAAGCGACCGGAGGGAAAATTGAAAAGATTTATCATCCGGAACGAGAGCATCTGTTGTCCGGACTGCTCAGATGCCCGGTTTGTGGTGCGGCACTATATGGCAATGTAAATCGTAAGCGCAAAAAGGACGGTAGTCTGTATAAGGATTACTATTACTACGCCTGCAAACATCGACTTGAGGTAGACGGACATAGATGTTCTTACAGAAAACAGTGGGGGCAGGAAAAAGTCAACGCTGCTGTTGAAGAAGTGATTACAAAACTGGTGCAGAATCCCAACTTCGAGTATGCAATCCGTGAAAAAATAGGGGCGAGGGTAGACACCGGAGAGCTGGAAAAGGAGATTGAGGAGCTTAGAAAAAAGCTGCGTCAGCTGAATGGAGCAAAAAATAAGCTAGGCCAACAGATGGATTCCCTGGATGTGTCGGACAAACATTATGACCGCAAATACATGGATATGCAGGAGAGGCTTTATAAGCTGTACGATGAAATTGCTGTAGTAGAAGATAATATCAACGAGGTTGAAACCAGAATAGAAAATATCCGGCAACAGAAAATTTCCGGTGAACAGGTCTATCAATTTCTTCTGTATTTTGATAAACTGTATGATAGATTTACTGACGCGGAGAAAAAGGAATTTCTCCATTCCTTTATTGAGCGGATTGAACTGCATGAGCAGGAGCAGCCGGACGGTAGAATCCTCAAGCGTATCAGATTCCGTTTTCCCGTGTTCTTTGACGGACAGGAGACATCGGAAATTGGTTGGGACTATGAAGCGACTGTCGAGACGGTAGCTCTGCTGTCCAGGAAACAGAATAATGAGAATTATTCTGGTGCAAATCTGTTCTGATTTTGATATCCGGCGTTATCGACCGCGGGATTGCCTCATTTTTCGGACTTGCATATGGTGCTTTATTTGAGAAGCGCCGTGTGAAATGCTGCATAACGATCAGAAATATGAAAAAACAGGGAGAGGAACAAATCCTCTCCCTGTTTTGCGTGTTGCTGATATGTTTACAAATTCCGTTTTGTCGTATGCGCGGGTTGCGAATTCAGATGCTCTGTCGCAAAGCGATCAGTTGCTGGGAACCTCTGGGGTTCGCTTTGCGTTGAGCATGACCCAGTCTGCGTTCTCAATGAGTGCTTCTTTGCCGATCTCAAAGAGAATCTTGCGGATGATAACGGATTTTTCATAATTGGAATGTTCAAAATCCTTGTCATGCATGACCTCGTCGATCTCAAGAACGGCACGCTTGAAGGCGTTGTAATACCAGGAATAGCGCTCAACGTCTTCTTTATAGCCCATCTGGTTGCTCGCTTCGCGAAGTATCATCGAGAAGATGGGGAGCAGTCCGGCGACAAAGATGGCAGTGCCGGTTACCTGTTCGATGATGGCGTTGTCGGGGAAGACAACGCTGAGAACAGCAAGCGCGACGGCGATGATCATGGAGGCGAGAATGAAGACATAGCTGACCACACGGAGCAGACGATAGATTCTGAATTTATCAGAAAGCCGCAGAGCTTCTTTTTTGACCTTGTCGCGATAGTCCTTCTTTTGTTCGGCAGTGGCGTTCGCGGAGGGTCTGGGTCTTGCGGGGAGGTTGATGCCCTTCGTGCTCTTGAGGGAGGTGGCGAGGAAGTAGCCCACCTGACCGTTCTGCTTCAGACCGTATGTGGGGTTATACCACAGTTCGCCGTCGTCTTCACGGACATCCATTCTGCCGAGCCACAGATCGGAGACGTTCTTCAGCTCATCAAGAGTGACGTTGGGCTCAATTTCGCGGTTTTCGCTGTCTTCGAGGTCTTTCTTGCGTTCGCGGCTGGTGAGGGCAAGGAGGTTGATGGCGCGGATGGCGTGTCTGATCCATTCGATCTGGCCTTTCTGTCGGCGCAGATAATAGTTCTGTGCCTGCGCGGGTTCGGAATCCTCACCGTTGACGTCGGCGGCGTACCAGTAGTACTGCACCCGCAGTCCTTCCGCCAGCGCGCGGTAATCCACAAAACGGGAGTGTATGCGCTTGCTTTCGCCTCGATGGCGAATGAAGAAAGCAAGCGCCAGCAGAGCCAGATAAAGCACCAGCAGCAGCGGATTCTGGATAAAATCAGAAAAGATGGTCAGCGACGCGTAGGCAAAGCAGGCGATCCAGACAATCCACCAGATGTTGTGCTTGCGCTTGCTCTGGAAAACCTGGGACAGCGCGTCGGCGGTCATATAGTGTTTTTCGCACAGATCGGCTTCGGGCTCAGAACGCAGAAGCAATCCTTTGTTATCGCCGGAAGGATGGAAGGCGGTATCGGCGTTCCAGCTGGATTTTTTCTTGTTGAGGGCATATGAACGCTTTTTGACGGTTTTGTCATAGCGGATAGCATCCTGGTTGTAGCAGTCGATGGCGTCGAGATGCTCTTTGACCTTATCTTTACGGGCGGTAGTCACGTTGTGCCATTTGGTGGAATTGAAGTGTTTGACTATGTTGGAATCGTTTGCTTTGTTGAGTGTGAACCAGTTTTCACCGGTCTCCAGCAGGGGCTCGGGGAAGAGCGGACGGACACGGTAATCGATCCTGCGGGCGGGCATGCCGGCACGGGGAGTGTAGATGTGATAGATGGGACGTGTTTCGGGAATGGTTATGCGGTCAAAGCAGCCACGGTGGTAGGCTTTACCGTGAAGGAAATCGCGGACCGTCGGACCGGTTCCCGTGACGCTGCCGGGCTTGAGAATACCGTCCCACAGAGCGATACCGGCAAAGCTGTTGTCAGAGATGAAACGCGCTGCCTCGCGGAACTGCAGGTCGTCCTGAGAGATTGCGTCGTTGTCCATGGAACTTCTTGTCTGATTGGCGATAACATGGACAAAGGCGCAGTGCTCGCTTCGCATGAGGTTTTCTGCGTTTCTGCGCTGTTCGGGAGTGAAATCAATGCCCTTGGGGCTTACATGGGTGAAGTATTCGTTCTGTTCCATGGGAAGAACGGCGGCGAATCTGAGGCTGCCCGGACGGCGGCCTTTTTCACTTGCCATTTCGACAACCGCTTCCGCCGCAACCTGATCGGCTCCGGCGGCAAGGGAGGTCAGAACGATGAAATCGGTATAGCTGCAGCCGCGGGTGATTTCGTTGATGGCTGACTTGATGGCTTTTTTCATCTTGACGAGATCATCGCCGGTTGTGCGAATGTCGCGATGACCGGTTACACCGATGAATACCGGGATGCGTGTGACATCGGCTGGAATGCTTTTTGACACTGTTATCGACCTCTTTTTCTGAATATTTGCGGAGAAAAATGAATAAACAAAACTTTGTTACAATTATATCGCAAATCCTGTGTATTTTCAACATGGGAAGGGGCGAATTATGATGAAATATGTATGCAATGCGCGGGACAGCAAAAAATCCACCGGAAACCATGCCGGTGGATTGAATGTCAGCAGCACACGGCGTATGCCGCGCCGTCGTGTATGCCGGAAATCAGCCGCAGTCCGTTCACTTCGGAGAGCATTCCTTCAGCGGCTGCGACAACGGTGGAGGCAAGTCCGCCGGAAAGTCCTCTGCCGCTGTGTTTGAGGACGGCTTCTTTTGCGGTCCATACGGCGAAAAAACGCTGCGGATTGAAGCTGCCGCCAGCGCAGATATATTCCTGTTCGGCGGCGCAGCAGACTCTGCCGGTAAGGCGGCTGCCGCGGTCGGTAATGACTTCGATGTCCGCGCCAACAGGGCGGCTGCTGACGGCGGCCATGGCAAGATGTCCGGAATGGCTGAGGCTGATGTGGCAGGGGAAAGCGCGGACAAAGGGCTGACCGCTTTCACGCTGGTCGATGATAACCTCGCTCTCAGGAACCGACAGAAACCGGGCGACTGCCGAACGGGCGATAAACTCCGCCGTGATGGAGCGCAGGCGGTCATCTTCACGGGGGAAAGCCTGCACACGTGCCAGCTTCTGCGGAGTCATCAGTGACAGGGTCGACTGGATATCCTCTCCGGTGAGGGAGTGTATGCTAATAAAATCGAAACGCGTTGTGTTCATGTTGATATACTCTCTGTTTCGCGGGTGAGATGATGGGAAAACGGTTACAGCGATGATACTGAACTGTAACACACTGAAACCGGATTTTCTCCGAGGCGGTGATATAATCAAAGCACCGCGGAAAGCGGAATAAAGTCGGAAATCGGAGATATTCGGTATGCGTGAATTTCTGGAATGGACAGCGTGGGAGATGACAAAACCCAAGGCTTACGGGGCGTTTCATCTGACCTTTGTGGCGGTTGGTCTGGCGGTGTCGATACTGCTGGCGTGGCTGCTGCGCAAGGGCAGCGACCGTTTCAACAGGATCTTCCTGATTTCGGTGGGTAGTGTTCTTATGATCGCGGAGGTCTACCGGCAGCTGTTCCTTTGCCACGTCGTGGGTGAAGGCGAGTGGCAGTGGTGGGCGTTCCCATTCCAGTTGTGCGACATTCCCATGTATATGTGCATTATAGCACCGCTGCTGCCCAAAGGCAAGGTGCAGAGTGCCATGTATAATTTCATGCTTGCCTTCAATCTCATGGGCGGGTTCGTGTCGTTCATCGAGCCGTCCGGACTTTCCCATGAATACTGGACGCTGACCATTCACGCCTTCGTGTGGCATATGTCGCTGGTGTTTATCGGTCTGTATCTCGGCTTCTCCCGCAGAGCCGGACTGAAGATATCCGACTACAAGGGCGCGGCGGTCACGTTCTTTATCCTGTGCGGAGCCGCGTTCCTGCTCAACTGCGCACTGTGGAACGTGTCTGAGGGAACCATCAATATGTTCTATGTCGGACCGAGGATCTCCTCGATCATCGTGTTCAAGCAGATCGCCACCGCTCTGGGCTGGTATGTGAACACTCCCATCTATATGTTCTGCCTGTGTCTGGCGGCGTTCCTGTTCTTCCTGCCCTTCTGCCTGTGGAATAAAAAGAAAGGCAGTCAGGAGGAGCCGAAGCTGCAAGCGGCAGAGTAATGTAATCAATAAAACAGAAAACGGGCTGCAGTACGGCATTGTGCCGGTGCTGCAGCCCGTTGTTTGTTGTCAGATAACCTGTGCAATGACGTCGTTCATGTCGTACATACCGGAGGTCTTGCCGTGCATGAACACCGCCGCGCTCAGAGCGCCGGTGGCAAAGAGGGCGCGGGACTGGGCGCTGTGGGTGATGGTGACCACCTCGTCCTGTCCGGCAAAGATGACCTCGTGGACACCCACGATGGTGCCGCCGCGGACAGAATGGATACCGATCTCGTCCTTGTCGCGCTTCATGCGCTTGCTGTGGCGGTCGTATTCGTAGCGGGGACGGGTGTCGAGGGTGTCGGAGATGGCGTCGGCGATCATCAGCGCGGTGCCGCTGGGAGCGTCTACCTTGCGGTGATGGTGCTGTTCCACGATCTCGATATCAAAGCTGGCGCCGAGAACCTCGGTAGCCTTCTTTGCAAGGTTGATGAGCAGATTGATGCCGAGGGACATATTGCCGGAGCGGAACATGGCGATCTGCTCGGAGGCTGCCTTGATGGCGGCAAGCTGTGCATCGTCGTGACCGGTGGAGCAGACGATGACGGGCAGCTTCTTTTCAAGGGCGTAGGCCAGCATATCATTGGTGACCACAGGGCTGGAGAAATCGACGATTACGTCGGCTTCCACTGTGCAGTCGGCAAAAGAGGCAAACACGGGATAGTCGCCCTCACGGGTCATACGGGGGTCGATGCCGGCGACCACCTGACAATCCTCGCGCTCGAGGGAGGAGCGGTATACGTTGGCGCCCATTGCGCCGCCGCAGCCAACCAGAAGAATCCGGGTCATATATTACACATCCTTTTCTGATTACAGAGCAGCCCTCTCACTGAAGAACGGTGGGAGGGCTGGTTGTTATTCTTGATTATACGCCTGAAGCGATGCTTACTTGAGCAGACCGTGAGCGTCCAGAGCAGCCTTGAGGGTCTCAAGGGCAGCGGGAGTGATCTCATAGAGAGGAGCGCGGCAGGGGCCGACGTTGAAGCCCATCAGGTTGAGAGCAGCCTTGACAGGAACGGGGTTGACGTCGGCAAACAGAGCCTTGCACAGATCAAAGTAGCCCAGCTGAAGCTCACGGGCACGGGCAAAGTCACCGCTGAGGCAGGCGGCTGCCATCTCGTGGGTCTCCTTGGGGATGACGTTGGAAAGAACGCTGATGACGCCCTTGCCGCCGACGGACATGATGGGAACGATCAGATCGTCGCAGCCGGAGTAGATGTCGATGTCACAGGTGGCAGCAATCTGGGAAACCTGACCGACATTGTCGCTGGCTTCCTTGATGGCGACCACGTTGGGAATCTTGCTCAGTTCCTTGACGGTAGCAGGAGCGATGTTCATGCCGGTACGTCCGGGAACGTTGTAGACGATGAAGGGAATGTCCGTGCTGTCTGCCATAGCCTGATAGTGCCTGACGAGACCGGACTGGGATGTCTTGTTGTAGTAGGGGGTGACCAGCAGGAGAGCGTCGGCACCCATCTGCTGGGCGCGCTGAGAGGTGGCGATGCCGTAGGCGGTGTCGTTGCTGCCGGTGCCGGCGACAACGGGAACACGGCCGTTGACGATCTCGATGGTTCTCTTGATGACCTCGTCATGCTCCTCAAGGGTGAGGGTGGAGGCTTCGCCGGTGGTGCCGCAGGCGCAGATGGCGTCGGTGCCATTGGCGATCTGGAACTCGATGAGCTCCTCAAGCATATTGTAATTGACCGAATAGTCGTCGTTGAAGGGGGTAACCAGAGCCACGCAGGCACCGGTAAAGATAGTGTTACTCATATATAAAATACTCCTTATATGTCAGTTGGTGCGGCTCAGCGGTCGAACCAGCCTTCAGCGGCCAGCAGCTCAGCCATCAGGACGCCGCCGCCGGCAGCACCGCGCAGGGTGTTGTGGGAGAGGCAGACGAACTTGTAGTCATACTGGGTGTCTTCGCGCAGACGACCGATGCTCACAGCCATGCCGCCTTCGAGGTCGCGGTCAAGCTTGGCCTGGGGACGGTCGGGCTCCTCGAAGTAGTTGAGGAACTGCTTGGGAGCGTGGGGCAGCTCAAGCTGCTGGGGCTTGCCGGCGAAGGCAGCCCATCTTTCCTTGATCTGCTCGATGGTGGGTTTGTTCTCAAACTCTACGAAAACAGCGGCGGTGTGACCGTCGGAAACGGGAACACGCAGACACTGGGTGGTGATGCTGATGTCGGAATTGGAAACGATCTTGTCGCCTTCGATGGTGCCCCAGACCTTCAGGGGCTCGATCTCGGACTTCTGCTCCTCGCCGCCGATGTAGGGGATGAGGTTGTCGACCATCTCGGGCCAGCGCTCAAAGGTCTTGCCGGCGCCGGAGATTGCCTGATAGGTGCAGGCAAGGACGCGCTTGATGCCGAACTCCTTGAGGGGGTGCAGAGCGGGTACATAGCTCTGGATGGAGCAGTTGGACTTGACGGCGATGAAGCCGCGTTTGGTGCCCAGACGCTTGCGCTGAGCGTGAATGATCTCGGCGTGTTCGGGGTTGATTTCGGGAATGATCATGGGAACATCGTCATACAGACGGTGTGCACTGTTGTTGGACATGACGGGGCACTCTCTCTTGGCATAGGCTTCTTCGAGAGCCTTGGTGTCTTCCTTGGGCATATCAACGGCGCAGAAGACGAAATCAACCTGAGAGGTGATGGTGTCGATATCTTTGAGAGCATCGAGCACAACGATGTTCTCCATGGCGGTGGGAATGGGGGTAGTCATTGCCCAGCGTTTGGAGACAGCCTCGGAGTATTTCTGTCCGGCGGAGCGGGCACTGGCTGCCAGAACGGTGACGTCGAACCAGGGATGGTTGTCGAGCAGGGTGGCAAGACGCTGACCGACCATACCGGTTGCACCGATGATGCCTACGTTGTACTTTTTCATGTGGATAGCCTCCGATATCTATAGAATATGGAATAAATGACGAAACAGCTCCCTGCGCGGCAAAAGTTCCCCGAAAGGGCTTGAACGCCGCAATATTATGAAATATAATGTAAGGACTGTTCAGTCATAGATCAAACAAGATATATGCCTGTTTCTTATATTTAATACATTATATTCGTATATTCCTGTACAGTCAAGAAAAAATGACTGTCAGCATGCGCAGAAAATACTGCACATTATCCTCACTATACTGTGCAATTTTCCGCATAGAAAGCCAAGGAGATATTTATGATGAAACGAAGCGACTTTTTCTACGACCTGCCTCAGGAGCTTATAGCCCAGCATCCGGCGGAGCAGAGGGATCATTCCCGGCTGATGTGCCTCGGCAGAGAGAGCGGTGAGATTCAGCACCGGACTTTCTTTGAAATAGGTGACATAATCCGTCCGGGCGACTGCCTTATTATGAACGATTCCCGCGTGCTTCCCGCCCGTATCTTCGGCGTGAAGGAGGGGGGAGAATCGGTCAACGAGTTCCTGCTGCTCAACGCCGTGGGCAACGGTGTCTGGGAGACCATCACCAAGCCGGGCAAGAGGGCGAAGGTGGGCGCGCGCTTCGTTTTCGGCGACGGACTGATGACCGGCGAGGTCATCGAGGTCAGAGAGGACGGCAACCGCGTGGTGCGCTTTGAGTGTGACGGCGAATTCTATTCGGTGCTTGATCAGATCGGGCAGATGCCTCTGCCGCCGTACATCACCGAGCGTCTGGAGGACAAGGAACGCTACCAGACGGTCTATTCCCGTGAGATTGGTTCCGCCGCGGCACCCACCGCCGGACTGCATTTCACAAAGGATCTGCTGGCAAAGCTGGAGGAAAAAGGCGTCAGCCTCGGTTACGTCACCCTGCACGTGGGTCTGGGCACTTTCAGACCTGTAAAGGCAGACGACATTACAGATCATAAGATGCACAGCGAGCATTATCATATGCCAGCAGAAACTGCGGAACTTATCAACCGCACAAAGAAAAACGGCGGCAGAGTCATCGCTGTGGGCACCACCAGCTGCCGCACCCTTGAATCCTGCGGACGAATGGGCGGAGAGCTGAAGGAATGTGACGGCTGGACGGATATCTTTATCTATCCCGGCTATCAGTTCACCGTCATCGACGGGCTGATTACCAACTTCCACCTGCCGGAAAGCACTCTGATAATGCTGGTGTCCGCCTTTGCCGGATACGACAGCACCATGAACGCTTACAAAACCGCCGTGGAGGAGAAGTACAGATTCTTCTCTTTCGGTGACGCGATGTTCATCGGATAAATGACGCTTGAGGAGATAAAAATCCGCAGGCTGAACAATCAGCATCTGCTGGAGCCGGCGGAAATGAGGACGGTGGTCCGTGATCTGTGCGGAATTCAGGCGCAGTTCTTTTCCAATGCCGTCCATGCCCTCAGGATACGCTGCAGCGATTTCAGCGAGGACAGAATGGGTGGACAGCTGGTGAAGAACTGGACGGTAAGAGGAACGGTTCATCTGTTTGACAGTGCCGACACCGGATTGTTTATCCGTTGCGAAGACGGGAGAAACTACCGCCGAAACGAGTGGACAGAGCCGTCCTTCTGGAACAGGCGTGACGACTGGTCGCTCACACCGGAGCGGCAGAGTTTTTTAACGGAAGTTGTCATGGATGCGCTGGGCGATGGTCCGCGCACAAGAGAGGAACTCAAGACCGTCTGCAGGCAAAGCGGTATGACCGATGCCGAGGAGCAGAGCATGTTCCACCCGTGGGGCGGCGGTGTGCGTGAGATGTGCCAGCGCGGATTTATGCATTACGCTGCGCAGGACGACAAGGTGTTTTGCTTGACACCGGAATATGCGCCGGTTCCGGAGAAAGAAGCCATGACTGAGCTGGCGCGGCGGTATTTTACCTGCTTTGCGCCTGCGACCGTTCACGATGCCATGTATTTCTTCGGTGCGCCGGCACGAACGGTCAGAGAGTGGCTGGAGCAGCTGCCGGTGACGGAGATCGAATGCTGCGGTGAGAGATATTATTATATCGACGGCGGCAGGGATTATTCCGGCTGTGAAATGCCGGAGTGTCTGTTCCTCGCCGGATTTGATCAGCTTATGATGGGCTATGAGAAAAAGGAGAGTCTTTTCCTTGCACGGGAGCATATGAAAACGGTGTTTACCGCCGCCGGTATAGTACGGCCGACGGTGTTGCTCAGAGGCAGCGTGGCCGGCTGGTGGTCCAGAAAGCAGAACAGGCTGACCGTTTCGCTCTTTGAGCCTGCCTGCGCGGCGGATATTGATGCCGTGAACGAAAAAGCGGGCGAGCTGTGGCATGATATTGACCGGATAGATTATAAGTATTGACGAGGAGTAAAAAAAGCTATGTTTGAAGTGATAAAATACGAAGGATCGGCGCGGTTAAGCCGTTTTGAGACACCTCACGGCACTGTAAAGCTGCCCGGCTTTATGAATGTTGCCACCGTTGCGGCGATCAAGGGCGGTGTTTCCGCTTTTGATCTGGAGGATCTGGGCTGTCAGATCATGCTTTCCAACACCTACCACCTCCATCTGCGCCCCGGTGACGACAAAGTGCGCCAGCTGGGCGGGCTGCAGGGATTTACCGGCTGGGGCGGCGTGACCCTCACCGACAGCGGCGGCTTTCAGGTGTTCTCCCTGTCCAGCCTGCGCAAGATAACCGAGGAGGGCGTCAGCTTCCGCTCCCACATCGACGGGCATAAAATCTTCATGGGGCCGGAGGAGAGCATGCGCATCCAGTCCAACCTCGGCTCGACAATCGCCATGGCCTTTGACGAGTGCGTGGAGAATCCGTCTCCGAGGGATTATGTCAAGCAAAGCTGTGAGCGAACCACCCGCTGGCTGGAGCGCTGCAAGACGGAAATGAAGCGCCTGAACAGCCTTGAGGAGACCATCAATCCCCGTCAGCTGCTGTTCGGCATCAATCAGGGCGGCACCTACGACGACCTGCGTGTGGAGCATATGAAGCGCATCGCCGAGATGGAGCTGGACGGCTACGCTATCGGAGGTCTGGCGGTGGGCGAGACGGCTGAGGAGATGTACCGCATCATCGAAGCCGTGGAGCCGCACATGCCCAAAGATAAAGTACGCTACCTGATGGGCGTGGGCACACCGGCGAACATTCTGGAGGCGGTGCATCGCGGAGTGGACCTGTTCGACTGCGTCATGCCCACCAGAAACGCCCGCCACGGTCACATTTTCACCCACGAGGGCATCCGCAATCTCAACAACGCCAAATATCAGCTGGACACCGAGCCGCTGGAGCCGGGCTGCGGCTGTCCCACCTGCCGTAAGCACACCCGCGCCTATGTCCACCATCTGTTCAAGAGCGGCGAGATGCTGGCGCACCGTCTGGCTGTCATGCACAACCTGTGGTTCTACAACAACCTCATGGCGGAAATCCGTGAGGCGCTGGAAGCAGGGGAGTTCGAAAGCTACTACCGTCGATACGTCGTTCCCATGGCGACACGCATATAGCGCATCTTGTAGTGATATCCGCGCGGGTTCACAAAATGTTCGGTTATGCGCTATTGCTATTTAATTAGTTTTAAGCTATAATGATATAATCAGAATTTTTTAGAGAGGTGTCGTTTATGCAGGGACTGCTTCAACAGATGTTCGGAACCACTGACGGTATGCAGATACTGGTCATGATGATAACCCGTTTGTTCATCGTGCTGGCCATTCTTCCGGTGCATGAGTTTGCTCACGCGTGGGCGGCAAGAAAGCTGGGCGATGATACCGCGGAAAAAATGGGACGGCTGACACTCAATCCCTTCAGGCACCTTGACGGCTTCGGCGCCGCGCTGCTTATCCTGTTCGGATTCGGCTTTGCCAAGCCGGTGCCGGTCAATCCCGCCCGCTTTACCAATCAGGAAAAGCGCCGCGGCGGCATGGCTCTGACCGCCCTCGCCGGACCGCTGTCCAACCTGATCATGGCTTTTGTGTCCATTCTGCTGTTCGCGGTGCTCAGTGCAGCGACCAAGGCGTTCTTCTGCGTCGATGTGGGCGGCAGAACGGCGTTCTATTACAGCCAGGCGAACGGCTGGTACTATCTTGGAATGTTCCTTCTCCAGTTCGCGTCCATCAACATCAGCCTCGCGGTGTTCAACCTGCTTCCCATTCCTCCGCTGGACGGCTCCCGTATCTTCGGTCTGCTGTTCCCGGAAAAGTGGATGTATGCCCTTGAGCGTTATTCCTTTATCCTCATCATCGGCATCTTCATGCTGATGAACCGCGTCTCCGGCGTGGGAGACGCTCTGGGTTCGCTCTCGCAGGGCGTGTTCATGCTGCTTTACAAGGGCGTGGCCTTTGTGTTCGGTCTTTTCGGCGTGCAGCTTATTTTCTGATTTATCGGGGATTTATTTGATTCAGATGGAAAAAATAACCTATAAGCTGGAGGGCTTTGAGGGACCTCTTGACCTCCTGCTGCATCTCATTACAACCAACAAACTCAATATCTACGACATACCCGTGTCGGTGCTGATCGATCAGTACATGGAACATATACGCATGATGCAGGAGGCCAACGTTGAGGTCGCCGTGGAATTCATGCGCATGGCTTCCCGTCTGCTGTATATCAAGACAGCGATGCTGCTGCCCCGGCATGAGGAGGTCGAGGAGCTCAAGAAAGAGCTTGTGGGCGAGCTGATTGAATACCAGCTGGCCCGTCAGATGGCAGGCAAGCTGGCAAAGCAGGCCAACTTTGACCAGTTTTCCCGCGAGGAGACCGAGCTGCCGGTGGATCACACCTATCAGCTCAGCCACGACGTGCAGGTGCTGTACGACGCCTATGTTTCCGCCGCGGGCAAACGCCGCGCCAAGGAGCCGCCGCAAAAGGAACGCTTCGAGGAGATCGTTGCCCGTCCGGTGGTTTCGGTCACCAGCAAGGTGTATTTCGTGCTGCGCAAGCTGTACGTGAAGCCCACTGTTTCGCTGGAGGAGCTTTTCGGTGCAGCCGAATCGCGCAGCGATGCTGTGGCGACTTTTCTTGCGGTGCTTGAACTGCTCAAGGCCAAGCGGGTGAAACTGGACGATGATTCCAACCTTACATTTCTTAACGGCGGTGAAAGACAGTGGAGATCAAAGAAATCTGCAGAGCAATAGAAGCGGTGCTGTTCGCAAGCGGCGAACCGGTCGCGGTGGACAAGCTGGCGCAGGTGCTGGATATGGACGCGGATACGGTGACGGCCCTGTGCGGAAAGCTGGCTGACGCTCTGGACGATTCGGGCAGCTCCCTCGAGGTGGTGCGCACCGACGACAAGTTCCAGCTGTGCACACGCTCGCAATACGCGCCCTATATCCGCGCCGCCCTTGAGATAAAGCGCAACACTCCGCTTTCTCCGGCGGCGATGGAAGTGCTTGCCATAATAGCCTACAACGAGCCGGTAACGCGAAATCTCGTGGAGCGGGTGCGCGGCGTTGACTGCTCCGGCGTTATCTCCAGCCTGCTGCAGAAGGGACTCATCGAGGAAAAGGGCCGTCTTGACCTGCCCGGCCGTCCCATGCAGTACAAGACCTCGTCGCTGTTTCTGCGCTGCTTCGGCATCGAATCGCTGGACGAGCTGCCCAGACTGCCTGACGATAAGCGTGACAGCGATCAGCTTTACGGTCAGATGTCGGTTGAGGATGCCATCGAGGCAGCCAACAGCGGAATGTACGACAATGCCGGCGCAGAGGGCGGCGGGGAGGATGATTCCGGTTCCGCTCCGGACGCTGCCGATGATATGCAGGCCGAATGACCGCCGCGTGCCGCGAAGCGCGAAAGGCGGGTGACGGGCTGTGATTATTCTGTATATTCTTCTCGGACTGATCGCTCTGCTGGCGGTGCTGGTGTGCGTGCCGGTGGTGCTTAGAGTTACTTACGACGGAGCCGGTCCGGTGGTCAGACTGAGATATCTGTTCATTTCCTATACCGTTTATCCTCAGGAGGACAAGGAGCCCGGACGGCTGCGTGCCTATCTCGACGGAGTGCTTAAAAAGCTCAAGGAAAAGCGCCGGGAGTGGAAGCGCAGAAAGAAGCCGGTGCCGGCAGGTCCCCGTCCGCCGAAGAAAACCACGTGGCAGAAGCTGCGGGAGGAACGGGGGTTCTTCGGAGCCGTTGGATATATTCTGCGCATAGTCAGACAGAGTGCGTCGCTGGGCGCCTACCTTGTGCGCAGGTCCTACGTCAGCCGGATGAAGATTCACATCGCGGTGGGCGGCGACGACGCGGCGCAGATTGCCATGGATCACGGCAAATGGTGCGCGGCGCTGTATCCCGCGGTCGGACTGGTGCTGAGTTCGGTCAGAGGTTACAAAAAGAACGATGTGCGTGTTGCCGCCGATTTTCTTTCCGGCAGCAACAGCTACGATATTGACATCAGACTGCGGGTGAAGCCCTTTCACGGTATCGCGGGTGCCGCGCGGATGATGCTGTATCTTGTCAAAGCCGAGGTGGGGGACCGTCAGGGCGAATACTCCATTGAGGCGATGAAAAAAGCCGCCGGCGGAAGCAAGGATAATCCGGCAGGCTGATTATTCCGGATTTTCTGCCGCGGGCGCGGCTGACGAATAAATTAACTGCCGGTGCTGCCGGTTACGGAGGTATTTACAATGGCTGAACATCCCATCAACAACCTCATGCAGACCACTCTGCAGAAGATCAAGGAGCTTGTGGACGCTTCCACCGTTGTCGGCGAACCCATTGTCACCGGCACCACCACTATAATTCCCGTTTCAAAGATCTCCTACGGCTTTGCCTCCGGCGGTTCCGACCTGCCGGCAAAGAAAGAGGGCGAGCTGTTCGGCGGCGGCGGCGGTGCCGGTGCCACCGTTGCTCCCGTGGGATTCATCGTTATCACCGAGAACGATGTCAGACTTCTGCAGGTGGAGGAAAACAAGAATTCCGCCGCGAAGCTGATTGATATGATGCCCGGCCTGATTGACAAGGTCAAGGAGAGCCTGGGTAAGAAGAAGGAACAGCCTGCAGAACTGCCCGAGGAAATCGTTCCCGAGGACACTGTGGTTACCCGCGGGCTGAAAAACACCGTCAGGGTCAATCCCAGAGAAAAGAAGAACCGCAGGTAAACTGATGTTTTTCCGGCGGGAAAGGAAGTGAGCGGCCGCACGGCCTTGTGTTATGTTTACCAACGCGCATAAAATATTCAGAAGAATCATTGCCGTGACAGCAGCGGCAGTCATGCTTGCCGCCGCGATGCCGCTGCTGCCTGTTTCGGCGTCCGCGGGCGAGGTTCCCAAGAACTACGGCGAGAATTTCGTCATTGTGGGCAGAAGTGAAGCGGGGGAGGATACCCCGCTTGAGCAGCCGGAGGTCAAATACGGCTCGGCGATTGTTATGGACGCCACCACCGGCGCGGTGCTTTACGAAAAGGCCGCCTACATGCAGCGTCCAATGGCCAGTACCACGAAGATTATGACCTGTCTGCTGGCGCTGGAGTCCGGCGACATCGGCAGAAACGTGGTCATCAATGAAGACATGCTTGCCTACGACGAGGAAGGCTCCACAAAGCTGGGCCTCAAGCTGGGTGACAACATCACCATCCACGACCTTGTGGTTGGCATGCTGCTGCTTTCCGGTAACGACTGCGCTCAGGCGGTTGCCGTTGAGCTGGGCGGATCCTTCGACGGATTTGCCTCCATGATGAACGAGCGAGCGTCGGAAATCGGTATGTTTGACACCCATTTTGTCACGCCCTCCGGCCTTGACGCCGACGGACATTACTCCACCGCCTATGACATGGCGCTGCTGGGTGCCGAGGCGATGAAGAACGAATACTTTGCCGAGCTGTGCGCTCTGCCTTCCTATCAGGTGCATTTCGGCGGCTTAAATAATCCCACAAAATACCCCCTCAATGCCCATAACTACCTGCTGGAGGGGCAGCGCTACGGCGTCAAGGGCTGCAACGGCATCAAGACCGGATACACCGACAGCGCCGGCTACTGCCTTGTGAGCCACGTGGAGAGGGACGGCGTGAAGCTGGTGTGCTGCACGCTGGGAGCCTATTCCTACTGGGCGAGCCACGAGCAGCTCTATGAATACGCCTTCAGTAAATATGTAAAGCTGCAGGCGACTCCGGACATGACCGATATACGCCTGAGAGTCATCGGCGGAGCGGATCCCTTTACCGATGTTTACTGCTACATAGACGGAACCTTCTCCGTGCATGAAAATCAGGTGGAGGGAGTGTATTCAAAGATTGAGCTCAACGATTTTGAATATGCCCCCATTACCAGGGATCAGGTGGTGGGAAAGGTGACCTACTACTACGGTTCCTCCGAGCTTGCGACCTATTCCATACGCGCCGCGGACAACGTGGAGTGTATCACCAGCGACTGGCTTTCGGCGTATGTTGACGCGATAAAATACGACATGATGACCGGCGCGGGGGACAACTCCGCCGCGTTGGGATAAAGCAGATACTGAAAGGAAAAGAGAATTCATAATGGCGGACAATACTGTTAGACTTCAGAAATACATGGCCGACAACGGCATTGCCTCCCGGCGCAAGTCCGAGGAGCTCATCGCCGCCGGCAAGGTGCGCGTCAACGGCCGCGTCGCCTCCATCGGCGACAAGGTCAACCCCAAAATCGACAAGGTAACTGTCAGCGGCCGAAAGGTTGCCATGACCAAAGAAAAAGTTTACATAATGCTGCACAAGCCCCGCGGCTACGTTACAACCATGTCCGACGAGATGGACAGGAAGTGCGTTGCCGAACTGGTGCAGAACGTCAATGCCCGTGTGTTCCCCGTGGGCAGACTGGACAGGGACAGCGAGGGACTGCTGCTGATGACCAACGACGGCGAGCTGGCCAACGCCATTTCCCATCCCCGCACCCATGTTTCCAAGACCTACCGCGTGACGGTCAAGGGCAGAGTGTCCGAGGAGGCGCAGGCTTCCCTTTCCGCCGGTCTGATGCTGGACGGGCGCATGACCGCTCCGGCGGACGTACACACCCATTCCCTTGCCGAGGACCGCTCTACGCTGGAGATCACCCTCTACGAGGGACGCAACCGTCAGATCCGCCGTATGTGTGAGCAGCTGGGCATCGAGGTGCTGCGCCTCAAGCGCATCGCCATCGGCAAGGTCAAGCTGGGTGGTCTCAAGTGCGGCGACTGGCGCAATCTGAACGAAAACGAACTCAGTTCCATCAAGACGCTGGTAAGATCCTCTGCCGGCGGGGAACAGTGAGTGATACAGGAGGTTGACTTATGATTGAAGTACACGTCATAGGTGACGAGGCCAGACGCTCTGCGGTGGCGGAGGAGTATGGTTTTTCTGCCGGCAGCATCGTGCTCGCAGCAAGCGAGAATGGCGATGAGGTCGGCTTTGTCGCGCTTAAGATGCGCTACAGCCCTGAGGAGGCTGCGGTTGACATAACCGGAATGACCTGCAATGACGCCGACTACGGCGAGATGCTGGTGCGTGCCGCCGTGTCCTACGGCGAGCGCCGCGGCGCGGAGAACTGCTACGCCGTTCCCGACGCGTGGGGCGACGAGAGCGATGTGCGCTGCACGGCAATGAAACGCGCCGGACTTCGTCTTAATGACGGAGTGATGAGCGTGCCTGTGTGCAATGTTGTTCATATGTGCAGAAGTTGCGCTGAGGCAGGCAAATAATTCTTGTGATAATCCCTTATATGTTATATAATAAAACAATAAGCAAAAACTGAGTTATTACAACAAAATCGAGGTAACGCCATGATAAAGAGCATGACCGGCTTCGGCCGTTTTCAGAGCACTGTCGACGGCAAGGATATCACCGTCGAGATAAGATCCGTCAACCACAGGTTCTTTGAGTTCTCGGCGCGCATCAGCCGGGGCTACGGCTTCATCGAGGATAAGCTCAAGAATTTTGTCCAGTCGCAGGTCAGCCGCGGCAAGATCGATGTGCACGTTTCCATCGTGTCTGTTGACGACGGCTCGGTGGTGGTTGAGCTCAACCGCTCCCTTGCCGAGGGGTACATAAACGCCCTGCGTTCGCTGGCTTCAGATTTCGGTCTGACCGACGACATCACCGTTTCCAGCGTTGCCCGTTACAACGATATCTTCACTGTCCGCCGTGCCGCCGAGGACGAGGACGCCGTGTGGGCCGCGGTAAAGACCGTTGCCCAGACCGCCGTGGACAACTTCATCGCCATGCGCGAGGTTGAGGGCGCAAGGCTCAGAGCTGACGTGGAATCCCGCGCCGACGCCATCATCGCCAACGTGGCAAAGGTGGAGGCGGCTTCTCCCGAGACACTGGCTGCCTACCGCGAGCGTCTGTACAACAAGATCGCCGAGGTCATCGGCGACCGCACAGTTGACGAGCAGCGTGTCATCACCGAATGCGCCATCTTTGCCGACCGCATCGCCGTGGACGAGGAGACCGTCCGCCTGCGCAGCCACATCGACCAGCTCCGCGCGGTGCTCAGTTCCGACGAGCCTGCCGGACGCAAGCTGGACTTCATCGTTCAGGAGATCAACCGCGAGACCAACACCATCGGATCCAAGTCCCAGAATTCCTCCATCGCCCATATCGTGGTGGACATGAAGGCGGAGATCGAAAAGATCCGCGAGCAGATCCAGAACATAGAATAATCACGGGGAGGACGGAATATGGAACTCATTGACATCGGCTTCGGCAACATGGTTTCCGCCGACCGTCTCATCGCCATCGTCAATCCCGATTCCGCGCCGGTCAAGCGCATCGTGCAGGATGCCCGCGACCGCAATATGCTCATCGACGCTACATATGGTAGGCGTACCAAGGTGGTCATGGTCGCCGACAGCGGTCATGTCATTCTGTCGGCGGTGGAGATCACTGCCGAGGGAAAGAAAGCCAGCGAATAAACAGCTGACGCAATGCCTGATATTGCAGGAAAGGGAGAACGAGCTTGAAAAAGATAATCACTGCGGCGCTTGCCTGCGCAATGATAATATCCTCGCTGTGCGGCTGCGCTCATGAGCCGGCTGAGCAGCCTGCGCCGCTGCCGGAAAGCTACAATCTGCTGGACGAGGGCAGAGTGACCTCCACCAAGGATCAGTGGTCAACGGGAATGTGTGCCGCGTTTTCCGTCATCAAGGCTTCGGAATCCAGCATCATCACTGACGGCTATGCCGACGCGGATATCGATCTTTCGGAGGCGCAGTTATTCTACTACGGCTTTTCCTATCAGGACGAAAAGGATGCGCAGAACGGTTCCGACGCTATCTATCTTCCGGGCGACCGAACGGACTCCGACGGACTTACGTTCCGCTACGGCGGATATACTTTTGATTTCCTGAACTCCTTTGCCAACGGACACGGTCCGGTGGATGAGTCGGTTGTGGAGTTCGACACCAGGGATTATCTTGCAGACGTTCATAATCTGCACGACGCCCACGAGAACGGTGACATCAGCAGTGATATGTCCGGCGATTATCTGCTGACCGACATGAATGTGTTCAGAGGTCTGGATAATGACGATGTCTACCAGAAGGCTTCCATCGACACCATCAAGCAGGCGATAATCAATGACGGCGCTGTGGCGGCTTCCACGGCTTACGCCGTTGATCTTGTCAGGGACACCAAAGAATACACTGCGTTTTACGCCGGTGTATGCAACGATAACATCTTCGAATATATTAACCACGGCATAACCATCATCGGATGGGATGATAATTTTTCCAGAGATAATTACGACTACTACAAGCCGGAAAACGACGGCGCGTGGCTGGTTCAGAACAGCATGGGCACCTACTTCGGTGACGAAGGTCTGTACTGGTCCTCCTATGAGGAGGAGCTTGCCGGTCTGGCTTCCCTCGATTACTGCCCCCGTGATGCCTACGGCGACATCCTGTATCACGATTCGCTTTGGCTGGGCGGCGTGATCAGAAACGACAGCGGCGACACCGTCACGGCGAACGTGTTCACCGTGGACAAGGACTGCGCGCTGAAGGCGGTGGGTGTGCCCACCTCCGCCATCGGTCAGCCTGTGGTTATCCGCGTGTTCCGCAATTCCGACGCCAACTGTCCCGATAACGGTGAGCGCGTGGCAGAACTCGAGACCACCATCGGGCATCCCGGATATCATGTGGTTGATCTTGAAAAGGTCGCAGAGTTCGCCAAGGGCGACCGCCTGAGCATCGTGATCACATACAAAGCGGATGAGAACGGAGCGAACGAATGGCTGGGCAAGGTTCCTGTTGAGGCGGATTTCCCCGAGGAAGAAAAGGAATTGTACCTGCCTATGTTTGATTATCAGTTCTGTTCCATGCCCGGTCAGAGCTTTGTGGTGTACGAAAACAAATGGTACGACACTTCCGTGCCAGCCACCGCAGAGCTGTTCGGTCTTGATGTCACCCTCAACAACTTCGGCATCAAGGCGCTGCTGGAGAACACGCAATAAAAGAGTCAGGATTTTGGAATACAAACAGGAGAATCAGCATGAAAAAGATAATCACCGCTGCGCTTGCCTGCGCCATGATAATATCCTCGCTGTGCGGCTGCGCTCATGAGATCAAGCCGACTGAACAGCCGGTGCAGCTGCCGGAGAAATATATCCTGAGCGACCTCGGACTGGTGACAATTGAGAAAGATCAGAAATATACGGGTCTTTGTGCTTCATATGCGCTTATCAATGCCTGTGAATCCAGTCTTCTGGTCAACGGATACGAAAATGTTGATGATCTTGATCTTTCGGAGGCTCATCTGTACTACTATTGTCATTCCTTCAATGATGACAAGGCTTACGGAACAGATGGGTATTTTCAGAGTATAAACAGAGAGGAAAGCAAAGGGAACTTCCTTCTGGATGGAAGCGAGACGTTCACGCTGGTTAATCTGCTTGCAAACGGCTGTGGACCGGTTGACGAAACTGTGGTTGAGTTTGATCCGGAACACAGGGAGCAATCCACGGCGAACCTTAACGCCGCTCATAAAAGCGGTGCGATGGAAAAATATATGGGTGAGTATCTTCTCACAGGGGCGAATTATCATAATAACGAGACATATGAGCCGATATATGAAAATTCGTCCATAAGGGAAATGAAGCGCTCGATTTTTGCAGACGGTGCGGCTTCGGTCAGTACCACTACAGCAAAATATAGCTATAACTTTTCCGATGCCGGTATTGCGTATTACGAAGGAATCTATTCTGCTGAAGATATTGTTGAACATGCTGTACATGCGGTAAGTGTTATCGGCTGGGACGACAATTTCTCCCGTGAAAATTTCGGACGAAACAAGCCGGATAATGACGGTGCCTGGTATATTAAGGACAGCAGCAGATTCAAAAACGGCGAGTATTACTACTGGTCATCCTATGAACAGCCTCTTCCCGGATTTACCACCGTGGAGTTGACTCCACGGGATGAGTATGGCGATGTGCTTTTTTACGACAATTTACGGATGGACCGGAACATCAGGGCCGACGGCGAAGAGACTGTTGCGGCAAATGTATTCACCGTTGATAAGGACTGCGCTCTCAAGGCGGCAGGTGTTCCGACTGCAGCCAAGAATCAGCCGGTTATTATCGAGGTTTACCACAATCCCGATGAGTATGATCCCCAGAGCGGCAGAAGGGTGGCCAGGCTGGAAACCACCATTGATATGCCCGGATATCATGTTGTTGATCTGGAGGAGAGTGTAAAGCTTAATGCCGGTGACAGCTTCAGTATACTGATTCGTTACAGGACTGACAGTTCAGGTGTTTCCGACTGGTTGGGAAGAGTTCCTGTCGAAGGAGACGTGACCGAAACTGAGAAGAAGATCTTCGATGTTTTAGGTATCGATTGTGTTCTTGCTTCGCAGCCGGGGCAGAGTTATGTGGTGTACGACAATAAGTGGTACGACACTTCTTATTCCGCCACCGCAGAGCTGTTCGGTCTTGATGTCACCCTCAACAACTTCGGCATCAAGGCGCTTATGGATAAAGAGTAATCGGATAACGGATCATTTGATGAAGGAATTAGTGAGATTATGAAAAAGATAATCACCGCGGCGCTTGCATGCGCTATGATAATATCCTCGCTGTGCGGCTGTTCTCTGACGAAAGAGGAGCTTCCTCCTCCTCCGCAGAAATTCAGCCTGCTGGACGGGAACAGAGTGACCGACACAAAGGATCAGCGCCAGACCGGTATGTGCGCTGCTCATGCTTCTGCGAATATCTGTGAGTCTGCGCTCATTACCGATGGTCTTGTTAATGCGGACGGGATTGACCTTTCCGAAGGTCACACTTTCTATTATCTGTATTCGTTTATGGATGAGAAGGATCCGCAGGCTACAGAGGACGCGATCTATCTCAGCGGCAGCCGCAAGGATTCGCTCAGCATGATGTTCTATGCTGGTGCCGATCCCTCCATGATACTGAATATGTATGCCAACGGTGCCGGTCCTGCAGATGAATCGGCGGTTTACTTCAATAACGCTGATATCAGAAAGACTGTTACGGAGATGCAAAAAGCCGATAAAAACGGTGAGATGACCAAGTTTATGGGCGATTATCTTGTGACCGGCATCAACAGTTACGGCCCTTCGCCTTCAGGCGAATTCTATGAGTGTTCTTCCGTTGAAGATATCAAGCGTGCCATCGTTTCGGACGGCGCGATGCTGGTATGTATGTTTGACCAGCCGAACGCCTACAGCGCCGCAGGCGGCAGCACCTGCTATCATTTTCAGAAAAAGACCGACGGACAGGAAATGGATGTCAATCATGTCGTCACGATCATCGGCTGGGATGACAGTTATTCCAAAGATAACTTCGGACATGTAAAGCCGGAGAATGACGGAGCCTGGCTTATTCAGAACAGTTGGGGCGCGGACTTTGGTGATGACGGATGTTTCTGGATATCCTATGAGGAAGCACTCTGCGGATTTGCCACGGTTGATCTGTGCCCACGGAGCGATTACGGCGATATCCTTTATTATGATTCGCTGTCAATGACCGAAAAAATCCGATCTTCAGAGGGTGATACCGTTGCAGCCAATGTGTTTGCCGCCGATAAGGCCTGCAGTCTCAAGGCAGTGGGCGTTTATACCGCGGCAAAGGATCAATCGCTGCTGGTTGAAATATTCCGCAATCCTGATGCGGGCACTCCCGACAGCGGCGAGCGAGCTGCAAGAATTAAAACAACAGTGGACAACCCCGGATATCATGTCATCGACCTTGAGTCGACAGTTTCTCTTAATGACGGAGACACCTTCAGCGTTGTGGTCACCTACAAATCAGGAAAGAACGATATGCAGGGAAGGGTTCCCGTGGAAGGTGAAGTCAACAGCTATCTTGATTTCTTACCTGTTCCTGCCGAGTGTGTTTATTCCTCGGGAGAGGGCGAGAGTTTCGTTCTGCACGAAGGAGAATGGCACGACACATCCGAGCCTGCCACCGCGGAGCTGTTCGGTCTTGATGTCACCATCAACAACTTCGGCATCAAGGCTTTGATGGAAAAAGAGTAATCAAACGAAGTAATTACATATATTTCAGTACATACTGAGAGGAGAATCACCATGCACGACAAGGGCGTACTCGCCATCGTATCCGGTCCCTCCGCCGCTGGCAAGGGCACCGTGGTGCGCAGAGCCATGAACATCGCCGCCGAGATCGGTCAGGATGTCCAGCTGTCCATCTCCATGACCTCCAGAGGAATCAAGAAGGACGAGGAGGAGGGCGTGACCTACTACTACGTCACCCGTGAGCGCTTCGAGGAAGCCATCGCCGGCGATGAGCTTATCGAGTACAACAGCTACAACGGCAACTACTACGGCACCCCCAAGAAGGCCATTGCCGACCGCATCGAGCGCGGCACCAGCGTGGTGCTGGAGATTGACGTAAACGGCGCCGATCAGGTTGTAAAGATTTTTCCGGACGCGGTGAGAATCTTTATCATGCCGCCGTCCATGGCTGAGCTGGAAAAGCGCATCCGTCTGCGCGGCAGAGAAACCGAGGAGGAGATCGTTCAGCGTCTTGAGAAGGCAAAAGAGGAAATTCCCAGAGCGCTTGACTACGACTACATCATCATCAACGACATCATGGAAGATGCCGCGGGTGACCTGCTCAATACCATCGTGGCGGAGAAGAACCGCTCCAGCCGCAAGAAATGGATAATCGACTCGGTTCTCGGACAGTGATCCGTGACCAGTTATATAATAAGGAGAATTGACAAGATGGCTATCAACACCAAGAAAAACATCGACGAAGTATTCGCAATGTGCGACAACCGCTACGCGTTGGTCAACACCGTTGCCACCCGCGCCCGTGAGATCTCCGAGGAAGCCGACCGCCGCCATGAGCCCCTGCTGGAAAAGCCGGTTAACATCGTGTTGGGCAACCTCATGACCGGTAAGTCCACCATCGTTCGTCCCAGCGGTTCGTCCAGCATCTACCGCGACAACGATTTCGAGGTTTCCGTCTCCATCGAGGAAGAATAATTCAGCGCGATTTCAGTTGAGCGAGTGAGGTGGTTTCTATCTGCGCGCGGATAATCAAAGCGGCTGTGGAAAAGACCGCCTTTCACTTTGACCGGCTCTTTGACTATATGCTTCCGCCGCAGCTTTCCTCTGCGGTGCAGAGGGGCTGCAGGGTCATGGTTCCCTTCGGCACCGGCAACGACCAGCGTCAGGCTATGGTGTTTGACGTGGAGGAGACGGCTGAGCTGCCTCAGGGCGTCAAGCCCGTGCTGCGTCTGCTGGACGAGGAGCCGGTGCTGAGCGACGAACTGCTGCTGCTGGCGGAATGGCTGCATGAGCAGTGCTTCTGCACGTTCTTCGAGGCCGCGCGTGCCATGCTCCCCACCGGGCTTGACATGCGGGTGGTCAGATGCTTCGTGCCCGCGCAGGGAATGACCCTTGAGCGCATCGATTCGCTGGCGGAGCTTTCCGAACAGGAACGCATGGCGGCGACTGCTGTGGTGTGCGCCGCCGAACCGGTGGAACGGGGCAGGCTGATCGATATGTTCGGCCTTGGAGAGGACAGCTCCCTTCCCGAACAGCTTGTGCGCAAGGGAATCATTGTGCGCAGTGACGACGCTGTGCGCCGCACGGGGGACGCGTCCATACGCATGGTTCGCATCGCTGCCGATGCCTGCGAGGAGTGCTTTGATAAGCTCACGCCCAAGCAGCGGCGGGTTGTGGAACTGCTGGAGCAGGTGGGTTCCGCTTCGGTAAAGGAAGTGTGTGCCTTCGCCGGCGTGACCAAGGTCATTCTCACCAACCTGAAAAAGCGCGGCGCGGTGGAATTCTTCGACAGCGAAGTACTGCGCAGACCGAAATCGGCTCCCGTGGCCCGTGACAGCTCGCGCATTGTGCTGACCGCCGGACAGCAGCGTGCCTACGGAAACATCAGCGCGCGCTATCGTTCGGGCAGCTTTTCCACCACTCTGCTGTACGGTGTGACCGGCAGCGGAAAAACCTCTGTTTTCATGCGCGCCATTGACGATGCCGTTGCCGACGGCAGGGGCGTTATCGTCATGGTGCCCGAAATATCTCTCACCCCTCAGACCCTTGAGCGTTTCCGCGCCCGTTACGGCGACCGTGTGGCGGTGTTCCACAGCGGTCTTTCGCTGGGACAGCGTCTGGACGAATGGAAACGGGTGAAAAGGGGAGAGGCGCTCATCGCCATCGGTACACGTTCGGCGGTGTTCGCTCCCTTTGACGACATCGGACTGATCGTCATGGACGAGGAGCAGGAATATACCTACAAGTCCGAATCAACGCCAAGATATCACGCGCGCTCCGTTGCCCGCTTCCGCTGCGCCTATCACAAGGCTCCGCTGCTGCTGGCTTCGGCTACCCCGTCGGTGGAGAGCTATTATCTTGCCGGGGCGGGCAGCTATCACCTTGAGCAGCTGACCGAACGCTACGGCGAGGCAAAGCTGCCGGTGGTGGACGTGGTGGATATCTCCGAACAGAAGCTGGCGGACAGCATGTTCAGCCCGAAGCTGCTGCAGGCGCTGGAATATAATCTTCAGAACGGCTATCAGTCCATTCTGCTGCACAACCGCCGGGGCTTCAACACCTTTGTTGCCTGTCGTGCCTGCGGTCATGTGCTCACCTGCGACCACTGCAGCGTGTCCATGACCTATCATCTCAACTCAAACCGTCTGCTGTGCCATTACTGCGGAAAGAGCCTTCCCTTTGCCACGAAGTGTCCGGAATGCGGCTCGGAGCAGCTGCGGTACGCCGGACAGGGCACCCAGCGGGTGGAGGACGAGCTGGCGCGGCTGTTTCCCGAAGCGCGGGTGCTTCGCATGGACGCCGACAGCACCCAGCAGAAATTTTCCCACGCCGACAAGCTTGCCGCCTTTGAGCGGGGCGATTACGACATCATGATCGGTACCCAGATGGTAGCCAAGGGGCTTGACTTTGAGCGGGTGACGCTGGTGGGCGTAATGCTCGCAGACCAGATGCTGTACAGCGACGATTTCCGCAGCTATGAGCGGGCGTTCTCCCTGCTGACGCAGGTGGTCGGTCGCTCGGGCAGAGGTGAATTCAGCGGGCGTGCTATAATTCAGACAATGACGCCGGAAAACCCCGTCATCGCCATGGCGGCGCGGCAGGATTATCCGGAGTTCTATAAAAACGAGATCATCGTTCGCGAAACCATGCTTTATCCGCCCTATTCGGATATATGCATGGTGGGCTTCGTGGGCATATACGACGACATGGTGCGCAAGATGGCGCACTGCTTCATGGATATGCTCCGTGAGCGGGCGAAGAACGACTACCCCGGCATACCTCTGCGCGTGCTGGGTCCCTCTCCGGCTTCCATTTCACGCATCAAGGGCAAATACCGCTACCGGCTGATTATCAAATGCCGCAACAGCGCGCCCTTCCGTGAGCTGCTCTCGTCGCTGCTGCGCGACATCGGGCAGAGCAGGGCGTTCGGCAAGACCAACGCCTTTGCCGACATGAATCCGGACAACATACTCTGACGACGCTATATTTTAGAAAAGGGGAGATCATCATGGCTCTGAGAAACATGTGTTTTGAGGGCGAGGAAGTCCTCAGAAAGAAATGCAAGCCGGTGACCGAATTCAACCAGAAGCTTGCCGTTATGCTTGATGACATGGCCGACACCATGCACGACCGCAACGGCGTGGGACTTGCCGCGCCTCAGATCGGCATGCTGCGCCGGGTGGTAGTAATTGACACCACTCCCGATGAGGAAGTGGGCGTGTTTGTGGAGATGATAAATCCCGAGATCATCGCCCGTGAAGGCTCCCAGACCGGAACCGAGGGCTGCCTTTCCGTGCCCGGAAAGTACGGAATTGTCGAGCGTCCCATGAAGGTTACCGCCCGCTATCAGGACAGAAAGGGACGTTTTCACGAGATTACCGGCGAGGGTCTGACTGCCCGCGCCATCTGCCATGAGGTGGATCACCTCGACGGCATTCTTTACATCGACGTTGCCCAGCGCATGCTTACCAGGGAGGAACTGGACGAGCTGGAACAACAGAAGGGGGACCAGTGAATGAATCTGATATTCATGGGGACCCCCGACTTCGCCGTTCCGTCCCTCAACGCCGTGTGCGAGGCAGGGCATACAGTAAAGCTCGTAATTACCCAGCCGGACAAACCAAAAGGCCGAAAATTGCTCCTTACGGCTCCCCCCGTAAAGGAAAGAGCGCTGGAGCTGGGTCTGCCGGTAGAACAGCCGGAGACCATGCGGGACGAAAGCATTCTGGCAAAAATCGCCAGCCTTGACGCCGACGCCATAATCGTCGCAGCCTACGGAAAGATCCTGCGCAGGGATGTGCTTGAAGCCACCCCGCTGGGCTGCATCAACGTCCATTCCTCGCTGCTGCCCAAGTACCGCGGCGCCGCTCCCATCAACTGGGCGGTCATCAACGGCGAGAAGGTCAGCGGCGTGTCCACCATGCGGCTGGACGAGGGCGTGGACACCGGCGACATTCTTCTGCAGGCGGAAACACCTGTCGACCCGGACGAGACCGCGGGCGAGCTGCACGACCGTCTGGCACAGATGGGTGCCGAGCTGCTGATAAAGACCCTTGAGCTTGCCGGAAAAGGGCAGCTCAATCCCGTAAAGCAGGACCACAGCCTGTCCTGCTACGCTCCCATGCTGGACAAGTCCCTGTCGGTCATCGACTGGACAAAGACCGCCCAGCAGGTACACGACCTTGTGCGGGGAATCCAGCCGTGGCCGGTGGCTCAGACCAGACTGAGCGGCTCCACCCTCAAGATACACAGGACCCGTGTGGTGGAGGGCAGCGGTGCGTGCGGAGAGGTCATCTGCGCCAATCCCCTGACCGTAGCCTGCGGTGAGGGCGCGGTGCAGATCATCGAACTGCAGGCAGAGGGCGGCAAACGAATGGCCGCCGTCGATTACCTGCGCGGACACCCCGTTGACAAGGGTGTCGTTTTAGGACAATAATCAAGGAGGATCATCATGGATCAGTTCTGGTATGCTGTAGGACGGTTCGGATATTACGAATATCTCTTTGCCGCGCTGGCCCTTGCGCTGATATCGGGCATCATTCAGGCGCGCCTGAACAGCACCTACAATAAATACAGCCAGATCGGCAACAGCAGGGGCATGACCGACGCGGATGCTGCCCGTCAGATCCTTGAAGCCAACGGAATCTACGACGTTCAGGTACAGATGATCAATGGTCACCTTACCGATAATTACCATCCCAAAAAGAAGATCCTTTCCCTTTCGCCTCAGGTTTACAAAGGCACTTCCGTTTCCGCTGTGGGCATCGCCGCCCATGAGGCCGGTCACGCCATTCAGCACAGCAGAAAATACCTTCCCGTCAGACTGCGCACCGCTCTGGTTCCGGTGGCAAACATCGGTTCCCGCTTTTCCATGATCCTTGTGATCATCGGTCTGATCATCAGCGGTACCGCTCAGACCAATATCGGCTTCTATCTTGCACTTGCCGGTCTGGGGCTGTTCCTCTTTGCGGTGCTCTTTACCCTTGTGACCCTGCCCGTCGAATTCAACGCCAGCCGCAGAGCCAGAAATATCCTTTCGGACACCCTGTGCATGAGCGGCGAGGATATGAAGGGCGTCAAAAAGGTGCTCAACGCAGCGGCCATGACTTATGTGGCTTCGCTTGCTTCGGCGGTGCTGTCGCTGATCCGTATGCTTTCCATCGTTTCCAGTGTGAGGCGTGACGAAGAACGATGACAGCACGCAGAGCCGCGCTTGAAGCGCTTAAACGAACCGAAAAGGGCGCGTATTCAACCATCGCGCTGGATAATATTCTGGATAAGCACAAGCTGGAGGAACGGGACCGCGGCCTTGCCTCGGCGCTGTTCTACGGCGTACAGGAAAACCAGACCCTGCTGGACACCGCCATAGCCTCCCTGCTGCGCAAGCCCGGCCAGAAGCTGGAAAACGACGTGCGCAATATCCTGCGCATGGGTATCTATCAGCTTGGGTATATGGACAGAATCCCCGACAGCGCCGCCGTGGACGAGGCAGTGAAGCTGACCCGCCAGACGGGGCACACCTCCGCCGCCGGATTCGTCAACGGCATTCTGCGCAGCTATATCCGCGCAGGCAAGCGCACTCCGCTGCCCGACAGAGCGAAGAATCCGCTGCTGTGGCTGTCGCTGAAGTATTCCTGTCCGCTGTGGATTACGGAATTATGGGTTAACAGCTACGGTGAGGAGCTTAGTGAGCGGATAATGTCCACCCTCTCAGGCAGACCTCCCATGTTCGCCCGTGTGAACACCACACGTTGCACCCGGCAGGAGCTTATCGGAAAGCTTGCCGGCGAGGGCGTGGAGGCACGGGAATATCCGCTGCTGCCCGACGCGGTTATCCTTGATGAAACCGGCGATGTAGAGCAGCTTAAGGCATACAGGGACGGGCTTTTTCACGTGCAGGACATCGCTTCGCAGCTCTGTGCCGGAGCGGTGGGCGCGCAGAGGGGAGAGATTATTCTCGACGCCTGCGCCGCACCGGGCGGCAAGAGTTTTACCATAGCCCAGACCGCTGCTGATGACTGCACGGTCATCGCCTGCGATCTGCACCACTCGCGTGTGGATCTGATCGCAGAGGGAGCAAAGCGGCTGGGGCTTGATTCGGTCAAAGCGCGGCGCAGAGACGCTGCCGCCGAAGGCACTAAGATAGTCGCCGACCGTGTACTGTGCGATGTGCCCTGCTCCGGTCTGGGAGTTATCCGCCGCAAGCCGGACATCAAAAACAAGAGCCGCTCCGAGCTGGAAGCACTGCCGGAGCTGCAGTATAAAATACTTACCACCAACGCCGCCTGCGTAAAGCCGGGCGGAAGGATTGTTTATTCCACCTGCACACTCAATCCCGCGGAAAACGCGGGGGTGTTTGACCGTTTTCTTGCGGAGAACGGCAATTTTGAACCGGCGGCGCTCTGCCTGCCCGTGGGCGTCAGGCGCACGATCGATGAACCGGAGCATGAGCTGACGCTCTTTCCGGAACGGGACGGCTGGGACGGCTTCTTTATGGCCGCGGCTGTCAGAAAGGAATGATAGGCATAGCACTGCACGATATCCGGTCGATGACTGCCGGAGAGCTTGCCTCTCTGCTGGAGCAGATGGGGCAGCCGAAATACCGGTCAAAGCAGCTGTATAAATGGCTGCAGCAGGGTGTCAGCTCCTGGGAGGAGATGACCGACCTGCCCAAAAGTCTGCGCGAAAAGCTGGCGGCGGAGTGTTACATCTCCGCGCCGCGGATCGTTGAGCGCCTGTGTTCGTCCATCGACGAGACAAAAAAATATCTCATCGAGATGCACGACGGCGATCTGGTGGAAGCGGTGCTGATGAAATACAACCACGGCTACAGCGTGTGCATCTCCACTCAGGTGGGCTGCCGCATGGGCTGTGTGTTCTGCGCCACGGGACGCAGCGGTTTTTCCCACAATCTCACCCCGTCGGAAATGCTGGGGCAGATCACTGCCATACGTGACCGTGAACAGGTGAGAATCTCCAACGTGGTGCTCATGGGAATGGGCGAACCGCTGGATAACTTCGACAACGTGATCAGATTTCTTGAGCTGGTGTCGGACACCGGCGGCGTGTGCATCGGTCAGCGGCACATTTCCGTATCCACCTGCGGACTTGTGGACCGCATCGAACAGCTTATGGAAATGCAGCCCCAGTTCACCCTTTCGGTGTCGCTCCATGCGCCCAACGACCGTATACGCGACACCATGATGCCCATCAACAGGCGGTGGAACGTGGGTCAGCTGCTGGCGGTGTGCCGGCGGTACGCCGAAGCCACCGGACGGCGGATTTCCTTTGAATATTCGCTGGTGTCGGGGCAGAACGATTCGGACGAATGTGCCCGCGAGCTGGCGTCGAAACTGCGCGGCATGCTGTGCCACGTCAACCTCATACCGGTCAACACGGTGGACGGAACCGGCTGTCACGAGCCGGACAGACGAAGAATCAAAAGCTTTTGCGACCTGCTCAACGGTTCGGGTATAACCGCCACGGTCAGGCGCACATTGGGCTCGGATATCAATGCCTCCTGCGGGCAGTTAAGACGCAGGAAACAACAGGGAGAACAGTAAATGACAGTATATTTCAAAACTGACACAGGGCGTGTCAGAAGCAGTAATCAGGACGCTGCGGCATCCGGCCTGTTCGACGGCGGCTGCTGGGGTGTGGTCTGTGACGGCATGGGAGGCGCCAGCGGCGGTGATATCGCCAGCTCCCGCGCTGTGGAGATAATCGGCGGTCAGCTTGAAAGCCGTCTGGTTTCCGGCATGGACGCCGAGCAGACCGGACAGATCGTTCAGGAAGCGGTCAGCATGGCCAACGCCGAGATTTATGAAATGTCGCAGAACGATCTTTCGCTGCGTGGAATGGGCACCACGGTGGTCTGCGCTGTGGTTTTCGGCGGCAGTGCCTTTGTTTTCCACGCCGGAGACAGCCGCGCCTATCTTCTGGGCGGCAGGAGTATAAAGTGTGTTACCAAGGACCATTCTATGGTTCAGGAACTGGTGGATATCGGCAGACTGACACCGGAACAGGCGCGCACTCACCCCCGAAAAAACATTATTACAAGAGCCATCGGTGTGGGACAGAGCGTCAAGGTCGATCAGTGCCGGCTGGCGCTGAAGGAGGGGCAGATGCTTCTGCTCTGCTCGGACGGTCTGACCAACTGCGTGGAGGACGGGCGGCTGCTGGAGATGGCAGGCGCGTTTCCCGCGGAGGAGCTGTGTGCCGCGTATATTGACGAGGCCAACGGCAACGGCGGTGCCGACAACATAACCGCGCTTATAATTGCAAAATAATCTTGCGAAAGGATACCCGGCCGTACAGAGCCGGGGGATGGTGACAAATATGGATCAGTTCATCGGACGCAGACTGGACGGTCGCTATGAGCTGCAGCGGGTCGTAGGCAAGGGCGGCATGGCTGTTGTGTACAGAGCCATGGACGTTCTCAACAATATGCCCGTGGCGGTCAAGATGCTCAATCCGGAGTATCTTGGCAATCCTGAGATCTGCCAGAGGTTCAGAAACGAATCAAGGGCGATCGCCATGCTCAAGCATAAGAACATAGTCAAGGTGTTTGACGTTTCAGACAGCAGCGACTGCCTGTACATCGTCATGGAATACATCAACGGCATAACGCTCAAGGATTATATCGAGCAGCAGCGCGTGCTGACCTGGAAGGAGACCGTGCACTTCACCTCCCAGATTCTGCGCGCCCTCAAGCACGCTCACAGCAAGGGCATTGTCCACCGCGACATCAAGCCCCAGAACATAATGCTCATGGAGAACGGCGACATCAAGGTGACCGATTTCGGCATCGCTTCGGTGTCCGGCTACGATCCTGCCACCGTCGGCAATCAGGCCATCGGCTCGGTGCATTATATCTCCCCGGAGCAGGCAAGAGGCTCCAGGACCGACGAGCGCGCCGACCTCTACTCTCTGGGTGTCATGATGTACGAGATGCTCACCGGACGGGTACCCTTTGACGGCGGCGACGCTGTGTCCGTGGCGGTCATGCATCTGCAGGCCGATCCCCGCAATCCCCGTCAGGTCAACCCCGCCATTCCCGAGGGACTTGAGGAAATCACCATGCAGGCCATGCAGAAGGATCCCGACCGCCGCTATCAGACCGCCTCTGATATGCTGATGGATATCGACGACTTCAAGCATGATCCCGGCATCAAGTTTGAATACAGCTACATGGTGGACGAATCGCCCAACAGATACATTCAGGCCATCAACGCCACCCGTCAGCTTCAGGAGGAGGTAAAGCCGGTCAAGAGTCCGGTCATTCCCGTTCTCACCGGAATTGCCAGCGCCTTTGTGGTGGTGTTCCTCATTCTTACATGGCTGGTGCTTGACGAAAGCGATATGTTCTCCAGCACCAAGAACGAGCAGCTCAAGATTCCCGATTTCTCCGGACAGAATTACGAGGAGATCGTCAACGACATGAGCTACTCCTTCTCCTACCGCGTGGTCTATGAATTCAACAGCGACGTGGAAAAGGACTGCGTAATCGAGCAGCGTCCCGTTGCCGGCAAGGAAGTCTACGCCAACGCGATGGTCACCCTCACCGTCAGCAACGGAGCGGAGCGCCTCATCGTGCCCACCATCGACAACATGACCTACGATGAATACTCCACCATGTGCCTCAACCACGGTCTGAGCACGACGAAGCTGGAGGTCTACGACGCCAATATTTCCGAGGGCGTCATCATCAACACCAATCCCCGTCCCCGTTCGGATATCAATGAGGGTGACAACATCGAAGTGTACGTCAGCCTCGGTCCGGAACCCGACGAGCAGTTCATGCCCAACTTCCAGAATATGCCCCTCAACGACGCCAACAACAAGCTGAGCGCCATGGGTATCGGTGCGGCAGCCACCGAGGAAGTGGACAGCGACAAGCCTGCCGGCACCATCATCTCCCAGAAGCCCACTCCCGGCAGCCAGATCATTCCCGGCAGCACCACCGTTGAATTTATCATCAGCAACGGTAAGGCGCCCACCGGAACCGTCGAATTTGAGATCAATGTTCCCGAGGCAATGGCGGGCCAGAGCCTCCGCATCGAGATCAGAATCGGTGACGAGATCGTCTTCACTCAGGACGTCAACACCGCCGACAGCCTTGTTGTGCCGGTCAGCCTCACTGCCGCCGGAACCAGCAAGACCGCCCAGATCTGCTTCAACGGCTATATCTACGAGACTCTCAAGATCAACTTTGAGACTCAGGAGGTCATCTCCAGAAACAAGAATCCCGATTATACAATGCCTACCGCGGTAATCACAATCACCACAGCGCCCGCTGATCAGACCGATCCGACAACTGCTCCCACCGAATAATGAGCAGAAAGATCAACGGAATTATCGTAAAGGGAATCGGCGGCTTCTACTACGTGGAAACCGCCGAAGGGATAATCGAATGCAAGGCGCGCGGTCTTTTCCGGCTTCAGGAGCTTGTGCCCACGGTGGGTGACCGCTGCGTCATCAGCCTGTCGGACGACGGTTCGGCGGTGGTTGACAGCATCGAGGAGCGGCGGAATATTTTCGTCCGTCCTGCGGTTGCCAATCTCGACAAGCTCTTTGTGGTAGTGGCCGCCAGAGATCCTTCGCCCAATATGCTGGTCATCGACCGTGTGGTCGCCGCGGCGGAATACGCAGACGTGGAGCCGGTAATCGTGCTGACCAAGACCGACCTTGCGCCCTGCGATCAGGTGCGTGAGGTGTACGAAAAGGCCGGCATGAAGGTCATCGCGGTCAACTACGAAACAGGCGGCGGACTGGACGAGGTCCGCGCCGAGCTGACCGGCTGTTTCAGCGCCTTCGCGGGCAATTCCGGCGTGGGAAAATCCACGCTGCTCAACGCCATCGACCCCACGCTCTCCCAGAAGACCGCCGGCATCAGCCGCAAGCTGGGCAGAGGACGCCACACCACCCGTGAGGTGGAGCTGTTCCGGCTGCCCTTCGGCGGAATGATTGCCGACACGCCCGGCTTCTCCTCCTTTGACGGAGAGGTGGGCGCGGTCATTGAAAAGGATCAGCTGCAGTACTGCTTCCGTGAGTTCGGCGAGCATATCGGACAGTGCAGGTTCGTCTCCTGCGCTCACCTGTGCGAAAAGGGCTGCTCGGTCATCGCCGCGCTCAGGGCGGGACAGATCGCGAAATCCCGCCACGAAAGCTATGTGGCGATGTACGAGGAAGCAAAGAACATCAAGCCATGGGAAAATAAAAAGAAGTAAACGGGCGATTTTGCTCACAAACCTGTTCGGCGCGCGTATTATACTAACAAGGGCGCGGGAAACCGGCTCAAGCTGAACAACAGGAGTGACCGTGATGAAGATCGTCGTTTACAGAAGCCCTAAGCTGCTGGGTGGATTCCTCAGACTTATTTTCGGCATCAAAAAACAGGCATAGTTATTACTTACCGCGATATCCACAGACGCGCTCCCGCACCGTTCGGGGGCGCGTTTTATTATATTTGACAACGGATTGCGAATATGTTATAATGCCTGTAAGAAAGGAGTTGGAATAAATGATTACTTACAACCTTGGATTCGACAGGGACATCTTACTGGTCGTATTATTCGGATTGTTTTTGCTGATCGCGACCGTAGTTATTATCGGTCTGGGAACATTCATTGGCAGAATTGCAGGCGGCAAAACCAGAGGAAAGACCCGCTTCCTGTGTCTGCTGCCCACTGTTGCCGCGGTTCTTATATCCATACCGGGCTTTATTTTCAACATGGGCTGGTGCCGCTTCATGCTGATATTTATGCTGGTTCCCGTGTGGTATCCGCTGCTGCTGGTCGTGTCCGCCTCAGCGTCCGCTCCCGCGATAAAACAGTCCGATCTCATCCGGACGTGCTACATTATTTCCCACGTGTTCTACGTACTTTCCGGTCTGGTGCTGCCTGACGTCGGTGACGATGGTCCGAGCTATATGTTCTTCGGACTGATCAAGTATTCTCACGACGGACTGATGGCACTTTCCGCAGTACTGTTTATTGCGTCAATCGCGACTATGATCGTTCAGATTGTTGCCGCGGTAAAGTTCAACAAAGCCAGTCAGCTGAACCAGCAGAAACCTGCCGCAGAGCAGATAGCGGAACCTGCCGCGGAAACAGCCGCGGAGCCTGCCGCAGAGTCGGTAACCGAATAATCACCGCCGCCGGAACGAATTGCTTCCGGCGGCTTATTTTATCGCTGTATGTTCACAGAAAACTCTTTCTTTTTTGCGGCAGTTGGTATATAATGTAACGGAATATATTGCGGTACTATGCTTTCACGGCGCGTATCGCAATGTCGACAGTATCGGAGGTAACGCAATCATGCTTAAGGTCGAGCTTCTTTATCATACACCGGAGCCGGAGAAGGCCATCGCACTTTCCGCAAAGCTGTGCTACGCCTCCACTTCCATCAGCGAGCTTGAGGAGGGTCTGACCGACGAAAAGGTGGGCAGCTTTGTAAATATGCTGTCCGATATCGGTCATGAAAGCCCCATCGAGCACGCCAGCTTCACTTTCGGCATCGAGGGCGTTTCCCGCTCTCTGCTGGCACAGATTACCCGCCACCGCATCGCTTCCTTCAGCGTGCAGAGCCAGCGGTATGTGCGTGAGGACGGCTTTGAGTTTGTCACGCCGCCCCAGATTGCCGCCGACCCCGAGGCGCTGGAAATTTTCGAGCAGGCCATGCGCGAGGATAACGAGTATTACGAGCGCATCGCCGCGGTGCTGAAAAAGAACCACACCGCCCGTCTGGTCGCAGAGGGAATGGACGAAGCCGCCGCCGCTAAGAAAGCCGAAAAGATGGCCATCGAGGACGCGCGCTTTGTGCTGCCCAACGCCTGCACCACCAAGATGATTGTCACCATGAACGCCCGCAGCCTTAATAATTTCTTTGCCCACCGCTGCTGCAACCGCGCCCAGTGGGAGATCAGAGAGCTTGCGGAAAAGATGCTTCGTCTGGTGCGCGAAGTGGCACCCACGCTCTTTGAAAAATCCGGTCCGCCCTGTCTGCGCGGAGCCTGTCCCGAGGGAAAGATGACCTGCGGCAAGGCTGCCCGGATGAGGGAATATTACAGCAATCTGACGGAGAACTGAAAAAATGGGCAAACTGATAGTAATTGAGGGTCTGGACGGCTGCGGAAAAGCCACTCAGGCTCAGCAGCTTGCAAAACGCCTTGAAAAGCTGGGACACAGGGTACGCCTTGTGGATTTTCCCGACTACGATCACGATTCCTCCGCGCTGGTGAAGATGTATCTCAGCGGAGCTTTCGGCGATCAGCCAGGGGACGTGAATGCCTATGCCGCGTCCAGCTTCTATGCCGTTGACCGCTATGCCAGCTTCCGTCAGTTCTGGAAGAAGGACTACGACGAGGGCTGCATAATCGTCGCCAACCGCTACACCACAGCCAACGCCGTCCACCAGATGAGCAAGCTGCCAATGGAGCAGTGGAGCGGATTTCTCGACTGGCTGTTTGACTATGAATACAACAAGCTCGGGCTGCCCGAACCGTCCATCGTGTTCCAGCTCAGCATGCCTGCGGAGGTTTCTCAGCAGCTGCTCTCCTCCCGTTACGGCGGAGACGAGAGCAAAAAGGATATACACGAACGCGCTCAGGAATATCTCGATATGTGCCGCGACTGCTCCGGCTACGCTGCTCTCAAGCAGGGCTGGAACGTCATTCAGTGCGCCCGTGAGGGCAGCCTGATGTCGGTTGAGGATATCGGAGAGATAATCTGGGATATCGTTGAAAGGTCTGGAGTTTTACGTGCTTGATTTTCACATTCCCACCCTTGAGGACAAGGAGTGGGTGGACAGCGTTCTGGCCGGTTCGCGGCACAGAAGCTGTGTTTACACCTTTGCGCAGATGTATCTGTGGTCGGTTCACTACGGCACGCAGATAGCGCGATACAAAAACTGCCTGCTGTCAAAGAGCGGTCTGGGCAAGCCCTGCTACATCTATCCGGCAGGGGAGTACGACATTGCCGAGATCGTTGATGTGCTGGAAAAGGACGCCGCTGAGCGGGGCGTGGAATTCGGATTCTGCGTGGCGGAGGACTGGCAGGCTGACGAGCTGGAGAGTGCTTTCCCCGGCCGATTTGTCCGCGAATCCTCACCAGACGATTCCGACTACGTCTACAACGCGGAGGATCTGATCAATCTTGCCGGCAGGAAATACCACGGCAAGCGCAACCACATCTCCAAGTTCACCCGCGAGCATCCGGAGTGGAGCTATGAGCCTCTGTGCGATGCCAACGCCGGCGACTGTCTTGAGGCGGGGCGCGTCTGGTACGAGGGGCTGGAGGAGATGAGCGACAGTCTTGCCCACGAGCGTGAGATCATCCAGCGCGCCATCACTCAGCGGGAGATCCTCGGTCTGAGCGGCGGACTTATCCGCGTGGACGGCAAGGCGGTTGCCTTTACACTTGGTGAACGGCTCAACGGCGACACATTCGTTGTGCATTTTGAAAAAGCGCTGCCCGGTTTCGAGGGCGCCTATCCCGTAATCAACAATTCCTTTGCCGCCCACGAACTGAGCGGCTACCGATATATCAACCGCGAGGAGGATCTGGGTATCGAGGGTCTGCGCAAGGCAAAGCTCTCCTATTATCCTGCACTGATGGTTGAAAAATTCACTCTGAGCGAGAGGTGAACAGCACTTGATAACGCTTGCCAGAGACGGCATGAGGACCGACCTTGAGCGCATGTGGCGCATGTGCTTCGGCGATCCGCCCGAGTACGTCAGCTACTTTTTTGACAACCGGTACAACCCCAACAACTGCATCGTATATGTGGACGAATCGGTTGGTCGTCCGGTGGCTATGGTACACCTGCTGGAGTGCAGCGTTACCGAGGACAGCGAGATCGTTTCGGCGCAGTATGTCTACGCCGCCGCCACCCGCCCCGACCATCAGGGCAGGGGAATAATGTCGCTGCTGCTGGAATATGCCCGCCGCTATGCAGCCTCCAGAGGAAGCAAGTACCTCGTTCTTGTGCCGGGCAGCCGTGAACTGTTCCGCTTCTATGAAAAGCGCGGCTACTACCGCTGCTATAAAAACCGCAACGTGTTCATGTCCCGCCGCGATCTGGAAACGCTGTCCGGATACAAAAAGGCCGCGGCACAGCGCCCCGCGGCAAAGAAACTGCCAGCGCTGATGCTGACCGATGTGCACGCCGTGCGCAGGGATATGCTCATCGACCGTGAGGGATTTGTCACCTGGGATTACAAGGCGCTGAAGTACGCCGCAGGAATCCACGAGCGCTGCGGAGGATTCATTGCCACCTGCTCGGAGGGCTCCGAGGCAGGATACGCCTTTTGCATGCAGAACGGAGACACACTGATAATCAACGAGTTTATCTGCAGCGGGGGATTTGACGCGCCGCTTATCCACAGCATACTCAACGCCAGCCCAAGCGAAAAATTCGAGCTGCGTCTGCCGGCGTACAACGAGATGTTTGCCGAGTTCGGCGAGATAACCGATTTCGGCATGATCTGCGATGTCAGAGGACGCAAGCCCATCAGTCTGCTTACACTGTCAGGAGTGCATATCCCGTATCTGGGAATGACCCTCGACTGATACAGGAGGAATTATTATGGTTTATGTATTTCTTGCCGACGGCTTTGAGGAGATGGAAGCCCTCGCTCCCGTGGACATCATGCTCCGCGGCGGCATCGAGGTCACCACAGTGGGCATCACCGGCGAATATGTCACCGGCTCCCACGGTATAGTTGTCCGCGCCGATACCACGGAATTCACCATGGACGAATCGGTTGAGCTGATTGTTCTGCCCGGCGGCGGACAGGGCACCGCCAATCTCGGTGCATCTCAGCGGGTAAAGGACGCCATCGAATACAGCAAACAGAACGGAGTCAGGATGGCAGCCATCTGTGCCGCGCCCTCTGTTCTGGGCGAGAACGGCGCGCTGGCGGGCAGAAAAGCCGCCTGCTTCCCGCTCTCTGCGTTCACCGATAAGCTCAACTGCGCGGAATATGTTTCCGACGGTGTGTGCGCCGACGGCGGCGTGATCACCGCGCGCAGCGCCGGTCACGCCACCGCTTTCGGCATCGAGCTTGTCCGTCAGCTTCGCGGCGAGGAAGCCGCTCAGAGCGTGTATACCGAAATCTATCAGAATGCCTGATATCCGCGAGCGTAAAAAAGCGCTGAGGGGCATATATAAACAAATGCGCCTGAACGGCGATGCTGCCCGGCAGCGTGACGCTGACAGCCAGATCATGCGGCGGGTCACGGATCTTCCGCAGTACAGGGAGGCTTCTCTGATCCTTGCGTATGTGTCGCAGGGGGGAGAGGTGGACACCCTGCAGCTTATTGTCCGCGCCCTTGCGGAGGGGAAGGCGGTTGCCTGCCCCCGATGCCGCGTGGACGACCGCTCCATGACCTTTCACCGCATAAGCGGGCTGGATGAGCTGGAGCAGGGTGCCTACGGAATATTCGAGCCGAAGCCCGACGCACCGCAGGTGCTTCCGGTGGAGTTTGCGGATAGTATATGTCTTGTTCCCGGATTTTCCTTTGATGCGTCAGGCGGGCGACTGGGATACGGCGGCGGATATTACGACCGTTTCCTCGCGCGGTACGACGGCGTTAGCGTCGGTCTGTGCAGAGCGGAGAGCCGCTCAGAACACCCGCTGCCTCAGGACGGGTTCGACGTCAGCGTTGATGTCGTTGTGAGCGACGGCTGACCGCTGAGTTCATCAGCAGGTGCCGGAGCAGCCCAGAGCAACGATGATGAGAATAAGGATCCACATCAGAGTGTCGTTATCCTTGAAGATATTGCACATACACATTAACAAATCACCTCACTTCGGTTTTGCTACATAGTATGTCAGATCCGCGGGTGCTGTTACAGGGCGCGGGATTATTCCACGCGGCAACACCACGCGGCAGCTTATAAATTTGTTCAATACCTTGCGAAAGGAGTATTTTTCGCGCCTTGCGTGAAACAGTACATGATATGAGCAGCAACAACAGAAACTACAGCAACAACGGCGGCCAGCGCCGCGGTCAGGGCGGCGGTCAGGGCAGAGGCGGCTACGGCGGATACGGCGCCCAGCAGCCGGCCGATCCCAACCGCTTTGTGGTCAACATCTCAGAAGAAGATTACGAAAGCGACGGCACCGAACGCCGCCGCAATCCCGCCGACCGCCAGAACCAGCGTTATCAGCGGCTGGCGCCTCAGGACCGTCCCGCTCAGAAGAACAAGGATCAGGGACTCATGCGCCGCGACATTCCCGTGTCCCGCACAAGAGTGATCACCTCCCGCGCGGGCGAAAAATACGAGATTCCCGAGGAGAACAATCTCCCGCCCAGACTGCTGCGCCGTCAGCAGAGAAACCCCAAGAGCCGCGGCTGCATCGTGTCGGTGGTCTACGCCGCCATCGTTGTGTCCATCTCTGCGCTGCTGGCGTTCTATCTCATCGTGGGAATCAACGATATGTTCGGTCTGGTAAAGGAGCCTATGGAAGTTGTTGTCACGCTGGAAAAGGACGACGACCTTGACGACGTTACCCGTATTCTCGAGGAAAACGGCGTTGTGGATTATCCGTTCTTCTTCAAGCTTTATGCCAACCTGACCATGGACGCCGACTTCAAGCACGGCGAGTTCACCCTCAACGCAAAGTCGGACTACGACATGATAATCCGCAAGCTGACCCGTCCTTCCACCGCCGATAAGAGCGTGGTCAAGTTCGCCATTCCCGAGGGCTACAACCTCGAGCAGATCGCCGCTCTTCTTGAGGAGAACTGCGTCTGCGAAAAGGAAGCCTTCTTCAACACCATAGCCACCTACGAATACAAGTGGGATTTCTACAAGGATATCCCCAAGGACGAGGAAAAGCGAGTCTACAAGCTGGAAGGCTATCTGTTCCCGGACACCTATTCGTTCTATATCTGGGAAGGCTCCGTTTCCGCCATCAACCGTCTGCTGGACGGCTTTGACATCAGGGTCCTGCGCAACGAGGAGCTTGATTTCAAGAACAGAGCCAGCAAGCTGGGCATGACCATGGACGAGATCATCACCCTTGCGTCCATCATCGAGCGTGAGGTTCCCGATCCCGAGCAGATGAAGAACGTCGCTTCTGTTTTCTACAACCGTATGAAGAACCCCAACCACGAGGGCACCGGCGGCAAGCTGCAGTCGGACGCCACCATGTGGTATCCCTATATCAACCGCAACGCCATGATGGAGAGCGACAGGCTCACCGACCAGCAGAAGAAGGACTGGTCTGCCGTCAACTACGACACCACCCAGTTTGCCGGTCTGCCCGCGGGACCCATCTGCTGTCCCAGCGTCAACGCCATCAAGGCGGCGCTTTACCCCAACGACACCAACTATTACTTCTTCTTCACCAGACAGGACGAGGAAGGAACCATTCATTATCATTATGCCAACACCTACGATGAGCATATGAATAATGTTCGCACCTACGGATGATGAAGCCTGAGGTACTGGCTCCCGCCGGCAATCCTGAGAGCCTTGATTATGCCCTGACCTACGGAGCCGACGCGGTTTACCTCGCCGGAAAGAACTTCGGTATGCGGTCAGGGGCCGGAAACTTTGACGAGCAGCAGCTGGGCGACGCGGTAAGCAAAGCCCACGGCTGCGGCGCGTCGGTGTATATCACCTGCAACGTAATCCCCCGCGAGCACGAGCTGGAGGGGCTGAAGGGATTCCTCGGCACCGCCGCCGACGCCGGCGTGGACGCGTTCATCATCGGAGACATGGGCGTTTTCGACCTTGCGCGGAAGATCGCGCCCCGTGTGCCGATACATATTTCCACCCAGACCGGCGTTGCCAACAGCGCGTCGGCAAACCTGCTCCACTCCATGGGAGCCAGCCGCGTGGTGCTTGCCCGTGAGCTGTCCCTTGAGGAGATCAGGGGTATCCGCGCAAACACCTCTCCCGAGCTGGAGATCGAAGCCTTTGTCCACGGTTCCATGTGCGTATCCTTTTCCGGACGCTGCCTGCTGTCCAACTATCTGACCGGCCGCGACGCCAACCACGGTGACTGCGCCCAGCCCTGCCGCTGGAAGTATTCGCTGGTGGAGGAGACCCGCCCGGGGGAATATTTCCCTGTGGGCGAGGACGAAAACGGCACCCATATCCTCAATTCCAGAGATATGTGCATGATCGATCATGTGGACAAGCTGGTGGACGCGGGAATATCCAGCTTCAAGATCGAGGGACGCGCCAAGTCCTCCTATTACGCTGCGGTCATCACCAACGCCTATCGCTGCGCGGTGGACGAGTATATGCGCCACATCGAGAGCGGTTCTGAGCAGAAGTTCGTTCTGCCGCAATGGATCGCCGACGAGGTCATGACGGTCAGCCACCGTGAATACGCCACCGGATTCTATTTCGGCACCGCCCCGGGACAGGTCTACCACAACGGCGGCTACGTGCGTGAATACGAAGTGGCGGCTGTGGTGGTGGGCTGGCAGGACGGCAGACTGTATGCCCGCCAGCGCAACCGGTTCTTTGAGGGGGATGTGCTTGAGATAGTCGCTCCCGGCAGGAAACCGGTGGAAATCACTGCGGGGCAGATGCTCAACGGCGATGGCGAGCCTATCACCGCCACGCCCCACCCGAACATGGCGTTTTCCATGCCCTGTGAGCATGAGCTGGCGCCCATGACCATTCTGCGCCGCAAAAAGATATGATCCCTAAGCGAAATATCGACTGATAATTCGGTCATCAGTGCAGACACTCTGTAATGAGCTGTCGTTGCTGATGGCCGTTTTTTTGCGAGGGGGAATATGTGTGTACAGAAGGCTGACGGTGATTTTCTCGGTGATTGTGCTGATGGCGTTCTGCGTGATGTCCCACACGCTGATGGTATCGCTCACGCCTGCGTACGTGCAGGCGGCGAGCAGTCAGCGGGCGTATAACGTGACGGTGTGCCGCACAAGAGGGAGAATCTATGACTGCAGGCTGCGCTCTCTTGCCGGCGGCAGACTGCAGTACAGGGCGGTCATCGCGCCCTCCAGAGAGACTACGGTGCGGCTGACCGGCATACTGCCGCCGGAAAAACTGCTGGAGATTCAGGAGGGACTTACCGGAACATATCCCTTTGTGTGCAGCGTGGACGACGCGTCCGCCGACGGCAGCGGAGTGATCGTTTTTCCGGCGGAGAAACGCTACGCACCCAACTGCGTCGCCGTTCACACGGTGGGCTATCTCGGCGGCGAGGGTCAGGGGGTGTCCGGAATCGAGCGGGCGTACGACGATTACCTCGCCGCCGCGGAAGGGGAGCTGAGTGTGCGCTTTACCGTTGACGCCACCGGCAGCGGTCTTACAGGCATCGAGCCGGAGGTGACCGACACCACGGATAATTCCCTTGCCGGGGTGGTGCTGACGCTGGACGTTGATATCCAGCGCGCGGCGGAGCAGGCTGCGGCGGAGTATATGGACAGGGGAGCCGTCGTGGTGATGGATGCCCGCACGGGGGAGATCCGCGCCAGCGTGAGCGTGCCGGATTTTGAGCAGACCGGTGTTGCCGCTGCCCTTGAGGGGGATAATTCGCCGCTGCTTAACAGGGCGATGAGCGCATACGATATCGGTTCGGTGTTCAAAATCGTGGTGTGCGCGGCTGCGCTGGAGTCGGGAATATCTCCGGAAACGCAGTTCTGCTGCGAGGGGTGCGTTGAAATCGGCAGCAACCGCTTCCATTGCGCCAACCGGGCAGGTCACGGACTCATCGGAATGGAGGAAGCCTTTGCCCGCTCCTGCAACGTGTATTTCATCGAGCTTGCAAAGACGCTGGGCGGTGAAACGCTGCTGGAATACGCCGGACGGTTTGGTCTTGGCAGCGCGATAGATCTTGCGCGGAATTATTCCACCGCCGCGGGGTGTCTGCCTGAGGGGGAAAAACTGCAGATGCCGTCGGCTCTTGCCAATTTCTCCTTCGGTCAGGGCGACCTGCTGGCAACGCCGGTACACGTTGCCGCCGTCACCGCGGTGATAGCCAATGGCGGCAGGGCTGTGGATCCCACTGTATTTGCGCGGCTGGTCAATGACCGGCTGGAGACGGTGGAGGAACCGGTGACCATGCCGGCGCGTCAGGTGATATCCAGTGAGATGGCAGACATTATCATGGGCTTCATGGAGGCGGCGGTGGAATACGGCACGGCAAAGGCGGGCGGCAGCGATCGTGTGAGCTGCGCCGCCAAGACCGGCACCGCAGAAACGGGAATGTTCTCCGGTGGTCACAGGGTGATGCAGGCGTGGTACACAGGATATTTCCCGGCAGAGGAGCCGGAGTATGTGGTTACGGTGCTGGTGGAGGACGGAGAATCCGGCGGCGGCTCGGCAGGGCCGGTGTTCAGGTGTCTTGCGGACGCGCTGGCTCCGAAGCCGGTGGCGTCCCCGGTTGACGGGGAAGGGGGATTGTGATAGAATAACAGCGGAACAAAGCGAAACAGGAGGCAGCGGAATATGATCCGAATCGGTCACGGCTATGATGTGCATCGTCTGGTGGAGGGCAGAAGACTCATTCTGGGTGGTGTGGATATTCCCTTTGAAAGAGGACTGCTGGGTCACTCCGACGCCGACGTGCTTGCCCACGCTGTTGCCGACGCTCTGCTGGGCGCCGCGGCGATGGGGGATATCGGCGCGCTCTTTCCCGACAACGACCCCGCCTATGAGGGCGCGGACAGCCTGAAGCTGCTTGCCCGTGTGGTGGAATGCCTGGGTGAAAGGGGATACAGCGTGGTCAATATCGACGCCACAGTGCTGGCTCAGCGCCCGAAGCTGCGCCCGTATATTGACACCATGAGGGAGCGCCTTGCCGCCGCCTGCGGAGTGGAGACGGATATGGTCAGCGTGAAGGCCACCACCGAGGAGGGACTGGGCTTTACCGGCGCGGAGCAGGGGATAGCCGCCCACGCCGTGTGTCTTATTGAAAAATAAGCGATGATTATCATTTGTGGAAAAAAGTTCAGAAGAAATGAAAATTTTGCTTGACATTGGGTTACCGGTGTGGTATTATAGTCAAGCGAAATGAAGAGCGGCTCTTCTTTCGGTCAAAATTTTATAAGCGCTTGTAGCTCAGTCGGATAGAGTGTTTGGCTACGAACCAAAAGGTCAGGGGTTCGAATCCCTTCAAGCGCGCCACAAGCAAGTCCCACAGATCGCATAACAATGCGGTTTGTGGGACTTTGTGTTTTGCGTTGTTGCCCGGTGTAGAGATGTGTGGGTATTCTTTGTGCATTATTGGGGTAGAAATGAAACCCTTTTTCTAATATAATTAGTATATCTGAATATGCTTCGGCAATTTATTTGGAGGACAGACAGATGAAGAAGATAATTTCGATGATTCTGGCGTTTGTTATGCTTCTCGGAACGGTGACCGTCGGTGTTCCGGAGAAGGGGACAGGCTTTGGATTGAACGCATTTGCGGAATCGTATCCTGTAGACGGCGAGGATGTTGCAAGCGACGCGGATATTGTAAGCGGCGCGGATACCAGTGTCGCCAACGGTGCCAGCGGCAACTGCGTCTGGTATATCGATACGGACGGTACGCTGTACATCGAGCCTGCCGTTGGAGATTACGGCGTGCTTGACAGCGGCTCTGAGGCCTCCTCGTGGGGCTGGTATGATTACCGCGATGAAATCAGCAGGGTAGTCGTTCAGCCCGGTGTGGAAATCAACGGATCGGCGGCATATATGTTCGCCGATCTGGTTAACTGTACCGAGATGGATCTGAGCGGACTGGATACATTCAATTCCTCGAACATGGAGTCCATGTTCAGCGGCTGTTCAAGTCTGCAGGAGCTTGATCTGAGCAGCTTTGATACTTCCGGCGTTGGCAATATGAGATGGATGTTCGAGGGCTGCAGCAGTCTTAAGGAGCTGGATCTCAGTTCCTTTGACACCTCCAGTGTGCAGAACATGATGAAGATGTTCAGCTCCTGCTCCAGTCTGGAGGAGCTGGATGTCAGCGGGTTTGACACCTCTGCTGTCACTGATATGAGACATACTTTCAGCTACTGCGAACGCCTGAACGGGCTGGATCTGAGCAGCTGGGAAACTTACAATGTCAAAAATTTCAGCAGTATGTTCAGAGACTGCATCAGCTTGAGCTATCTGGATATCAGCGGGTTTGATACTTCCTCCGCTGTACCCAGCGAAGACGACGGACTGCTGGGCATGAATTTCATGTTTACCGGCTGCTCTGTGCTTCACGAGATTACCGTTGGCACCGGCTGGGCTCCCAGCATCGGTTATATGCTGCCGGAGGACGCCAACACTTTCAATGTGGACAACAACGTTCTGTATTACCTGCCTTGTGAGGGCTGGTGTGTCGATGCGGTTACTGTTTACGACGCAGACAATGGCGATGAATTCGATCTGGCACTGGATGAATATCCCGGATTATACCCCGGCTTTACCGGAAACAAGACCGCGACCATTTCCTTCAGCAGGGAAGAAAACGGGAGTGTCAGCGACGGGGATATCACTGTCGTCAACGGTTTCAGCGGCGACTGCGTCTGGTATATCGATACGGACGGTACGCTGTACATCGAGCCTGCCGACGGTGATTTCGGCGAACTTGACAGCAGTTCTGACGCCACCTCATGGGGCTGGTATGATTACCGCGATGAAATCAGCAGGGTAGTCGTTCTGCCAGGTGTGTCAGCCAACGGATCGGCGGCTTATATGTTCGCCGATATGGTTAACTGTACCGAGATGGATCTGAGCGGACTGGAGACATCCAATTCCACGGACATGATGTCCATGTTCAGCGGCTGCTCGAGTCTGCAGGAGCATGATCTGAGCGGATTTGACACTTCCGACGTTGGCAGTATGAGATGGATGTTCGATGACTGTAAATCCCTGACATCTCTGGATCTGAGCAACTTTGTTACCTACAACGTTACGAATATGGGCGCGATGTTCGGCAGATGCAGTAATCTGATAGAGATTAACGTCAGCGGCTGGGATACCTCCGGCGTCACGGACATGGGCTCGATGTTTATGGAATGTGAATCCCTGATCTCTCTGAATCTGAGCGGATTTGATACCTCGAGTGTCACCGATATGTACGGTATGTTCAGCGGCTGCCGTTCCCTGACCACGCTGGATCTGAGCGGCTTTGTTACCTCCGGCGTTGAGAGCATGTACGAAATGTTCTGCTACTGTGAATCCCTGACCTCTCTGGATCTGAGCAGCTTTGACACCTCCAGTGTCACGGACATGGGCTGTATGTTCAGCTACTGTGACAGTCTGACCTCGCTGGATCTGAGCAGCTTTGACACCTCCGCGGTTGATATCATGCATGGAATTTTTGACGGCTGCGGCAGTATTACCACACTGACCGTCGGCACCGGCTGGAAGGCTTCCGACGATTATTACATTGCGGATGACGCAAACACTTTCAATGTCATCGATGGCAATCTCTACTACTATCCCCACGGCGAATGCACAGTTGAATCGGTCACAATCCACGACGGCAAAAGCGATATCTCCGTCAATCTGAAGAAGTATCCCGAATCCTATCCCGACTTCACCGGAGATAAGACCGCGACTATCATTTTCGCAAATGACGCGGTTGCCGGTACCGCCAGCGGCACATGCGGTGACTGCGTCTGGTATATTGATGATGACGGCGTGCTGACCATTGAGCCTGCCGACGGAAAGAGCGGCGTGCTGGCAAACGGCTATGATGCGTCCGATTGGGGCTGGCACGATTACTGCTATGACATCACCAGAGTTGTCGTTCAGCCCGGAGTAGCAGCCAACGAAATGGCGGTGGGGCTGTTCGCCTATCTGTATGACTGTACTGAAATGGATCTGAGTGGACTGGATACCTCCAATGTCATTAATATGAGAGAGATGTTCTTCAAATGCGGTTCGCTGACCACGCTGGATTTCAGCGGTTTTGATACCTCCAATGTCACGGACATGAGCGAGATGTTCTACGGCTGCAGTTCCCTGACCACGCTGGATTTCAGCGGTTTTGATACCTCCAATGTCACGGACATGAGCAGTATGTTCCAGTACTGTAATAATCTGACCTCGCTGGATCTGAGCGGCTGGGATACTTCCGGCGTCACGGGTATGAGCAGAATGTTCAGCAGCTGCAATTCCCTGACCTCTCTTGATCTGAGCAGCTTCGATACCTCCTGCGTTGAGAATATGAACGGAATGTTCGCTGTCTGCAGTTCCATGACCACGCTGGATCTAAGCGGCTTTGATACCTCAAGTGTCACGGACATGTGCGGGATGTTCGACAACTGCGAATCCTTGCGATCTCTGAGTCTGAGCAGCTTTGATACCTCCAGTGTCACGGACATGTGCGGGATGTTCAACGGCTGTTCATCACTGACCTCTCTGGACGTCAGCGGCTTTGACACCTCCTGTGTTGAGAACATGAGCAACATGTTCTACAACTGTGAATCCCTGACCTCTCTTGATCTGAGCAATTTTGACACCTCCAATGTCGCCGACATGAGCTGGATGTTCTGTTACTGCAATTCCCTGACAGAGCTTGACCTGAGCGGTTTCGATACCTCCGGTGTCGGGAACATGGGTTCGATGTTTGCTGACTGTCATTCTCTGGAGAGGCTTGATATCAGCAGCTTTGACACATCCTGCGCCAAAGATATGACCGAGATGTTCTACGGCGACGGCAAACTCAACACTCTGATCGTCGGAACGGGCTGGGTTCCCTGCAATTATTATTATATGCCTGACGGAGCGAACGCCTTCAACGTAGTTGATGGCGAGCTTATCTACCGTCCCTACGGCGGCTGCTATGTTGTGTCGGTCACAATCCACGACGGCAACGAGGATACCTCCGTCGATCTGGAGAAGTATCCCGGTTCCTGTCCGGACTTCACCGGAAAGAAAACTGCCACCATCGTCTTTGCCGAACCCGGTGAAAACGATCCGGTCCGCGGCACCTGCGGCGAATGCGTCTGGGTCATCGATATGGACGGCGTGCTGACCATCGCTCCCGCTGACGGAAAGAGCGGCACCCTCGCCAGCGGCAGCAGTAGAGAAAGCTGGGGCTGGAGCTATTATCGCGACAGAATCAAGGAAGTAGTCGTGAGCCCCGGAGTCAAGGGCAGCGGACAGATGTCCGGTATGTTCAGCAATCTGTATATGTGCAGTCAGATTGATCTGAGCGGCCTTGAAACTACCGGCGTTACGGATATGTCGGAAATGTTTGAATACTGCTTTGATGTGACGGAACTGGACGTCAGCGGTCTGGACACCTCAAGCGTTACGGATATGGCCAATATGTTCCAGGGCTGCGAGAATCTGACCTCGCTGGACGTCAGCGGCTTTGACACCTCCAATGTTCTCAGCATGATGGGTATGTTCCGCGACTGTACTTCTCTGACGGAACTGGATCTGAGCGGGTTTGATACCTCAGCAGTTGAGGATATGTGCTATATGTTCCAGCGCTGCCACAGTCTGACCGGGCTGGATCTGAGCACGTTTGACACCTCGTCGGTTGTTGATATGCAGGGAATGTTCAGAAGCTGCTTCTCTCTGAAGGCACTGAATCTGAGCGGCTGGGACACCTCCTGTGTCATTGAGATGAGCGAGATGTTCAGGTACTGCCACGCGCTTACCTCTCTTGACCTGAGCAGCTTTGACACTTCCGGCGTTGAGCGTTTCTACGCGATGTTTGCCGACTGCGACAATCTTACCTCCCTTGATCTGAGCAGCTTTGACACCTCCAACGCTGAATCATGCTACAAGGATCGCGGCATGATCGACATGATGGAGAACTGTCCGAAGCTGTCCGAACTGATTGTCGGCACGGGCTGGCTGCCCAGCGCGGGCTACTCCATGCCGGTCAACTCAAACTCCTTCAACGTAGTCAAAGAACGGCTGTACTATCAGCCCTGCGGAATCTATAAAGTCGGGTCGGTCACAATCCACGACGGTAAAAGCGACATTTCCGTCGATCTGGAGAAGTATCCCGAATACTATCCGGACTTCACCGGCGACAAAACCGCGACCATTATCTTCAGCAAGCCTGAGGGAATTATTGACGGTGGCACATGCGGCGAATGCGTCTGGAACATCGATCTGGACGGCGTGCTGACCATTGAGCCTGCCGACGGAAAGAGCGGCGTGCTTGACGATATGGGAGCGTACTGGGGAAAGTATTACTGCGATGAGATCACTAAGGTGGTTGTAAAGCCCGGCGTAAAGGGCGGCAAAACGCTCGGTAGTCTGTTCTATAATCTGTACAACTGCACGGAGATGGATCTGAGCGGATTGGACACCACCGGCGTCGTGGATATGAGCGATATGTTCGGCTTCTGCTCATCACTGACCACGCTGGACGTCAGCGGCTTTGATACCTCCAGTGTCATGTATATGGGTTCAATGTTCAGCAACTGCAAAAATCTGACCTCGCTGGACGTCAGCGGCTTTGATACCTCCAGCGTTACAAACATGGGAGGAATGTTTGAGGGCTGCAAAAATCTGACCACGCTGGACGTCAGCGGCTTTGACACCTCGAGTGTTACCAATATGTACGGTATGTTCCGGGAATGCGGTTCCCTGACGGAACTTGATCTCAGCGGCTTTGATACCTCCAGTGTTAAAGAGATGGGCGAGATGTTCAGCGGCTGCGAAAATCTGACAACGCTGGACGTCAGCGGCTTTGACACCTCGAGTGTTACCAATATGTACCGGATGTTCAACGGCTGCGAGAATCTGACTACGTTGGATGTCAGCGGCTTCGACACCTCCAGTGTCATGCATATGGGTTCAATGTTCAGCAACTGCAAAAATCTGACCACGCTGGTCGTCAGCGGCTTCGATACCTCCAGTGTTACCAATATGTACTGGATGTTCAACGGCTGCGAAAATCTGACCTCGCTGGATGTCAGCGGCTGGGATACCTCCAGCGTTATGGACATGGATTATATGTTCAACTACTGCAATAATCTGACCTCGCTGAATGTCAGCGGCTGGGATACCTCCAGCGTTATGTACATGAATTATATGTTCAACGACTGCCATAATCTGACCTCGCTGGATGTCAGCGGCTGGGATACCTCCAGTGTTACAAACATGTGCTGGATGTTCTGCCGTTGCTATAAGCTGACCGCGCTGGACGTCAGCGGCTGGGATACCTCCAGTGTTACAAACATGGAAGCAATGTTCAGAATATGCCATAGTCTGACCTCGCTGGACGTCAGCGGCTTCGATACCTCCAGTGTCACCAATATGCACGGTATGTTCAATTACTGCATTAATCTGACCACGCTGGACGTCAGCGGCATTGATACCTCCAATGTCACGGACATGGTATGGATGTTCGAGGGCTGCTATAAGCTGACCGCGCTGGACGTCAGCGGCTTCGATACCTCCAGTGTTACCAGTATGCTCGGTATGTTCAACGGCTGCGGTGAGCTGACCGCGCTGGACGTCAGCGGCTGGGATACCTCCAGTGTCATGAGCATGAGTTCAATGTTCAACGGCTGCGGTGAGCTGACCGCGCTGGACGTCAGCGGCTGGGATACCTCCAATGTCACGAACATGGATTCAATGTTCAGAGGCTGCAAAAATCTGACTGCGCTGGATCTGAGTGGCTGGGATACCTCCAGCGTTATGTACATAAATTATATGTTCAACGACTGCCATAATCTGACTACGCTGGACCTCAGCAGCTTTGATACCTCAAAGGTTGAGGAGTTCTATGGTCTGTTTAGCGGCTGCGAGCGGCTTGCCTCTCTGGATCTGAGTAGCTTCGACACTTCCTCCGCCAACGAGTATTATGACAGCGGAATGTCCTCGATGTTTTATAACTGCCCCAGACTGAGAGTGATAAGTGTCGGTACCGGCTGGGTGCCCTCCGTGGATTATGCTATGTCCGAATACACCAACGCCTTCAACGTGGTGAACGGCGAACTCAGCTACCGCGCTTACGGAGACTGCTATGTTGAGTCGGTCACCATTCACGACGGTGACAGCGACATTGCCGTCGATCTTGAGCAGTATCCCGAAACATGGCCCGGATTCACCGGCGAAAAGACCGCCACCATCGTGTTCTTCGATCCGGACGCGGAAATGGAAATCGGCAAAGACGGCGTCAGCGGTGTTGTCGGAGACGGTCTGACATGGACGCTGACCGGTGACGGTGTGCTGACCATCAGCGGAGAGGGCGCGCTGTATTACGAGAACGGCAGAGCCCCGTGGATTAACTATTTCCGTTCCATCAGAAGTATCATCGTCGGCGAGGGCGTTACCTCGATCTGTGAGAGTGCCTTCAATGGATATGACAATGTTACGGAGATAACCCTGTCCGACGGTCTGGAGTCTATCGGCTTCAACGCCTTCAGCGAAACGGCGATTACCGAACTGACCGTTCCGGGCACCGTTATGGAATTTGGTAATTATGTTCAGTATTGTCCCAAGCTGAAAAAGGTTGTGCTTGAGGAAGGCGTCTGCAGTATTTCCAATCAGGTTTTCTTCGGCTGTGATTCGATTGAAAGCCTTGTGATTCCCTCGACGGTCAACGACATCATCACATCGTGGATTTTAGACTGCGGATCGGCTGACTTTGCCGATGTGGTCATCAGCGCCGACAACCCCGATTATCGCTGCGAAAACGGCATGATTATTGAAAGCCATGACGGGCAGGAATACAAGATGCTTCATAGCTTCCTGCCCGGCGTTACCGGTACGGTGACTGTTCCTGCCGACGTTGAGGCAATCTTTAGCGGACCGTTTGTGAACAACGGGATTACCGAACTGGTAATCCACAAGGATGTGCAGAAGATTCTGCATCCGGATTCGCTTTGCGTTCCTGTGAAGGTCGATGCCGGCAACAGGTACTACAGCAGCGACGACAGCGGCGTACTTTTCAACAAGGATAAGACCATACTGCTTGGCGCGCCGGAAGTTTTCGCTGAAAGCACATACGTGGTGCCTGACACCGTCAGGGAAATCGCCAGCGGAGCGTTCCGAAACTGCAGTCTGGAGGAAGTTGTGCTTCCCGATTCGCTCATCGCCATCAAGGAAAGAGCGTTCATCGAAAGCGATATTACATCCCTGACCCTTCCCGCAAACCTTAAGTATATAGAAGATTACGCTTTTGCTTACTGCTACAATCTGTCGACGCTGGAGATTCTGTGCGATGCGGAATACCTGAGCGATGAAGCGTTCTATTACTGCAAAAACATCTATTCGGTCACCGGTTCGGGAACTCTGCCGAATTACAGATTCCTCAATCGGTCCAGTTATGTCAGGGAAAGAGCCGACGAGGAGTTCGTTGTGTACGACGGCGCCCTGCTGGCTTACAACGGCAACTCCTCCACGGTCACGGTTCCTGACGGCGTAACCAGCATTGCCTGCTTTGAGAACAGCTACGGCAGCACCAACTACGATGTCACCTCCGTGACACTGCCCTCCAGCGTTAAGGCGATCGAGCCCGGCGCGTTTGCTTACATGAACAATCTGGAGCAGATCAATTTCAGCGGTTCACTGGAGCGTCTGGGCTATGACGCGTTCTGCGACACCTCCTGGCTGAACAATCAGACTTCGGATATGGTTGTCTTCGGCAACGCGATTGTCGCTTACAACGGCGATGACGAGGAGATCGTCATTCCGGACAACATCACCGCCATCGGCGCGCACGCGTTCGCGTGCAACGAGAACCTCCGCAAGGTTACTCTGGGCAGTAACGTAAAGACCATCGGAGACGATGCCTTTGAAGGTTGTTACAATCTCAACGATGTGGTTTTCAATGACGGGCTTGAGTTCATCGGACAAAGCGCGTTCAGCACTGTGAATGTCTTGACCTTTGATCTGCCTGACAGCGTCAGAGTCATCGAAAGCTACGCGATGAACAACGCGGGCTTCACGGGAACCGGACTGAAGTACATCGGTTCCGGCAACTTCAGGAGCTATCAGTTCTTTATTCTGCCGGATGACATCGAGTGCATCGGTGACGAACTGTTCAGCGACGATTATCCCAGTGTCGGTACTATGGTGCATACGGAAAGCTCATATGTCAAAGAATTTGCTGAGCTTTACCACGGAGTTACGATCATCAGCGATGATACCGGATTCCTGCTTGGCAGCGATGCTGACAAGCCCGTATACGGAAAGCTTGACGCTGACGGAATACTCACCGTGACCCGCGATGCCGGTCAGAATCATATTGATGATTCCGGCCTCCTGTGTCTGTATTACGTCACAGGAGCCTATATCAGCAACGACGTAACCGAACTGCCGCAGATGGTGCTGTGCAGTTTTGAAAACGTTGAGAGCATTGAGTTTGAAACTCCAGCTGACATCAGCGCAATACCACGCTATGCCTTTGGTGCCTGCGGAATCAGGTCCATCTCTGTACCCACGGGTGTCACGCATATCGCTGAAAGAGCATTCAGCGAGTGCCGGGAGCTGACATCGATTTATCTGCCCAGCACACTGCAGACGATAGAGCTTTATGCCTTTGACAGCTGTAATCAGCTCAGTGACGTATACTTTGCCGGAACGGAAGAAGAATGGAACCGTATTGTGATCGACGAGGCCAATGATAATCTGCTTAACGCCACCATCCACTTCGGCAGATACAAGACCGACGAGACCACCGGCGTTGAGCTTATTGCCTACGAGGACGAGGACGCTGACTATGACGACGCCTCTCTGGTGGTTAAGCTGATGTATAACGATTCAGAGGTGGGCGGCAAGGTTGGCGAGGTGCTGGCTGATCTGGACGAGTTCAGGCTCTATGACATTTCACTTGTCAGCAACGGCGCTTCTGTGCAGCCCTCCGGATTGATTACAGTAATGCTTCCTGTTTTCGACGGATATGATCCGGAAGTTCACAGAGTGCACCACATTGACGATGACGGCAATGTGGAGGATATGAACGCCGTGGAAAATGATGACCACATCGTATTTGAGACCACCCACTTCAGTTATTATGTTGTTGCAAGCGGACTTGCCGATGACGAGCCGGAGGAGAACGACCGTGTTCCCGGAGACATTAACGGCGATGGCAGAATTGCCTTGCTCGACTCCACGATCCTGCGCAGATATCTGGCTGGATGGACGGGTGTGACTATCAACGAGTCCAACGCCGACGTCAACAATGACGGCAGGGTTACCTTGCTTGACTCCACGATCCTGCGCAGATATCTGGCTGGATGGACGGGCGTTGAGCTTGGGTAACGGACGGAAAAAAGGGCAGTATAATCAGCTGTCCTTAACCGGCAGGTAACAAATGAGTAAATGAAGAAAACCGGACGGAAGCCGACGCTTTCTGTCCGGTTTTTCTCTCTGAGAAGGAATGAAAAAAGGATCAGCGGGGAGCTGTGATCTCCGCTGATCCTTTTGTGTATGGCTGCAGATTATCTGCGTGAATTGTTGGGACGGAAGCCTGTGGAGCGGCTGCCGGACTGCTGCTGACGACTGTCGGGACGGTAGTTGTCCTGTTGACGGTCGTTAAAGCGGCTGCCGGACTGCTGCTGACGGTTGTCGGGACGGTAGTTGTCCTGTTGACGGTCGTTGAAGCGGCTGCCGGACTGCTGCTGACGATTGTCGGGACGGTAGTTATCCTGCTGACGGCCGTTAAAGCGGCTGCCGGACTGCTGGCGACTGTCGGACTGCGGGTGATTATCGGACCAGTAGTCCTCCTGCTGCTGATTGCGGGGGCGGCTGACCTCCTGCTGACGGCCGTTGAAGCGGCTGCCGGGCTGCTGCTGACGATTGTCGGGACGGCTTTCCGGTCGACTGCTCACAGGCTGACGGATCTCCGGTTCGGTTTCCTCAATCGCGTAGCGGTAGAAGACACAGGTGATGCCGTATACACACAGCATGCACGCCAGCATGCCGAAATAGAAGTAAACAGAAAGATCACCGTAGCGCTGAACGAGGTATTCAAACAACATGGCAACACCGATGAGGGCGACAGAGAACACCCACATGATGATGTAACGGTTCTGCCTGCCGGTTTTTTTCACGGCGCGAACGCTGAATACCACCAGAACGGCGACGAGGGCGATGCTGCACACGACCTGCATCATGCTGACAAAGCCGTTGCTTCTCAGGAACAGAGCGTCGTAACGGGTGCTTTCCAGAACCGCCTGCGTTGCGCTGAAGAAGGCGATAAAGGTGAGAGCTGCGTCACCCTTGCGGGGGGAAAGACCACGCTTTGGAGCGATGTAGATGGAAGAAAAGACATTCATTACCACGAAGAAAGTAATGAGTGCGGCGATGGATTCAAAGACAAAGGTGGCAAACTGCCAGTCCGCGCCTGCGTCACCGCTGATCTGTACCGCAAAGGGGAAGCGCTGGAAGGCGGGATTTGTGATTATCAGCTTGCCGCGGTCGCTGGAGGTGAAGACCGAGCCCATGCGTCCGATGCAGATGCCGATGGCTCCGCCGGGAGCGATGCAGTCCAAAAGTTCGCTGATATTGTCTTCCACGCTGATGTATTTGGCGAACAGAACGGCGATCACGCAGCCGAGAAAAGCTCCCAGAATGGAGAAACCACCGTTTTTGAGATCGGTAACCGCAGTGTGGAAATCGGCGTACTGTCCGGTACTGCAGTACCAGTGGATGATACGGGCGAGGAACAGAGAGAGCATTCCGCCCACCACCGCGACGAAAAATACGGCGCGGCTGTCTTTTTTCTGTGCCCTGCGGCAGAGTATGGCGATGATTACAGCGGCGACGAGCGCGGCTGCGATGATTATTCCAAACCAGTAGACACGGAAGGATTCAATAAAAAATGCTATCTGACTCATTGATTATTCCCCCTCCGTGTTCTCCGGCAGAGCGGTGCCGAAGTAGATGATATCGGATACCTCACGCTCGGAGCCGGTCAGCACCTTGTTGATGATGCGGTCTCCCACCATGATCATGGCGGTCTGTCCGCCGTCGATTGTATAGACATTCTGGAGATTCTTGGTTTTGAGGTTTTTTGTGAAAGTGAGAATGTCTGCGCTGACGCAGGTAGCACCGTCTTCACTCTGACGGTCGGTGGCGATCAGAAGGTAATGGAGCGGTCCCAGCTGGGAGATCGCCGCGCGCACGCGGGCAAGCTCGGTTTCGCCCAGGAAGTATTCCGGGTCTGTGAGCGGCTGACCGTTTTCAATGAGTATCGGTCCGAAGGCGATGCTGAAGACCACGTTGTTTGCCTTGACGTAATTGGCGATGTCTTCATCGGTCTTGAAGGTGTTGGCGTGCACAAACAGCAGATCGCCGTTGGCGTCGATGAAGCATGTGTCAAGATCCTTGCCGGTGGTGCGGTAAATCTCGCCGTTATAGACAACGATGCCCATGCGGCGGAATTTGTAGAAGTCGGCGTTGGAGGTGAGCACCGCGTTGGCGCTTTTGCCCATAAAGGATCCCTTGTATTTTGTGCTGGTGCCGTATGTATTGTCGCTGAAGAGCTTGCGGAACTGGGAAGGATGGGCGATCTTGACTTCGGCGAAATTCAGCACCGAATTACCGATGTGCTCCTTCCAGGCAATTACCAGAATGGTTTCGTCGTAGTAGTATTCCACGGGGGTGTTGTCGAACACGTCGGTATCACTGGTCCACAGCATGGTATCGCTGCCGATGAGGCGGTGGGCCTTGCGGATGAGATCCTCAAGCACCTTAGGATCGGTGGTGCTGCCGAAGTTCTCCGGATTGGGCTTGGGGGCGCTGACCGCTCCGTCGGGAATCTTGTAGACCTTGCGGACGGTGTAGATGCCGTCCAGCGCGGTGCTGGTCAGATTGTTCATGCCGGTGGAAAACTTGTCGGAAAAGTCTATGGTGGTGGAAACAGAGGAGCGGATGGCATCGGCAGAGGTGATGAACATGGCAAAGGCACCTGCCATTACCGCAAAAATGAGCAGAAGGGCCAGTACGGATACATAGCCGCCGGACGACTGCCGGTTGCTCTGTCTGGGATTATTATTCATTGTGCTGATCCTCCTTAGTTCATTCCGCCGAGAATGCAGTCCATCAGGTCGTCACTGGGTACGATGAACCAGCCGTCGCCCTCATGGAGCAGCTCAATGTCAAAGGTGCGGGTGACATAGTACTCGGAAGGGTTTTCCAGCAGCTGCATCGCCGCCTGATCAAAAATCTGCATGACCACTTCCGGACGATACTCGCTGTTTTCGTTGTACAGCTCCGCAGCGGAGGCGGTGTCGTTGAGCATGATGTCGATCTGCTGTTTGGTCAGCTCGTTTAGCTTTGATGCCGAGGAGCTGATGTCAAAATAGGTGACCTGAACGGTCTGTACCGCGTCGAGTCCGTCAACAGTGCTGTCTCCGGCAAAGCGGACGGAGATGCTGTCGCACAGCGCCTGATACAGCTTCCGGTTGACATCGGACTGATTGGTCATGTCGGTGTTTTCCAGATTGCAGTGGCTCAGCAGACTGCCGGCGGCTTCAAGATCGCCGCGGCGCAGCGAGCCGAAAAACTCGCTCACGGTTTCCTGCGGGTCGTCAAGGCCGGTGAGCGACTTTGCCGGCGTACCAAGATTGCCTGACACCACAAGAAAAAGCACCAGTACCGCAGCAATGGCGGCGCAGTATATGGTTGTCAGTGTGGTTTTGGAATTGTTCATTGCAAAGACCATCCCTTGAATTTTTACCTGTCTGCCGCGGCTGCGGGAAAAGCGGAGAGCCGGATAGTGCAGGCTTTTCCTATTATAACAGATTTCTGACAGAGTAACAATATCAAACAGCAAAATTCTCGCTCACATGCGGCGGGAGATAATGCTTTTTGTGTTGAAATGCCGGGTGCGCACAGGCTATAATAAAAACAGAAGCGCGGTGGTCCGCCGCGAGTAAATTCCGAGGTGAGAAAATTGAGCATACAGGTCATCAACGACAGCGTCTTTCATCTGCAGACGGCGAGCACCAGCTACATAATGGCGGTGGTGGACGGAAAATACCTCTCACATGTCTACTGGGGCAGGAAAATGGACACCCCCGACATGGACAACGCACTGATCAAGCGATGGATTGTATTTTCGCCCCTTAACGGCGAGGGCTGGTCGCTTGACTTCCTTCGGCAGGAATATCCTGTGGGCTGCGGCACCGATTACCGCGAGCCGGCGGTCAGTGCGCTGTACGCCGACGGCAGCCGGACGGTGGAGCTGCACTACGACAGCTACAGGATTGTTTCCGGAAAGCCGAAGCCGGACGGTATGCCTGCCACATATGTGGAGAGCGATGACGAAGCCGACACCCTGGAGATAGTTCTCAGGGACAGGCTCGGGGGAATGAGCGTCGTGCTGCAGTATACCGCCTTCCGCGATCTTGACGTAATCACCCGCAGCGCGCGTGTGGTCAACGAAAGCGAAAGCACCATAATAATCGAAAAAGCCGTGAGCGCCAGCGTGGATTTCGAGGGCGCTGCGTATGACATGATCACACTGCCCGGCGCGTGGGCAAGGGAGCGGCACATCGAGCGCGCCCCTCTGCGCAGCGGCGTGCAGACGGTGGAGAGCCGCAGGGGAGCCTCCAGCCATCAGGCAAATCCCTTCTTTGCGCTGGTTTCCCACGGCGCGACGGAGGATTACGGCGACGTTTACGGATTCAATCTGGTGTACAGCGGCAATTTCACTGCCGGGACCGAGGTTGACCAGCTTTTCCGCGCCCGCGCGTGGATCGGCATCAACGATTATGATTTCGCGTGGAGGCTGGAGGGGGGAGAGAGCTTCCAGACCCCCGAGGCTGTGATGGTCTATTCGGCAAAGGGGCTTGGAGAGATGTCCCGCACATATCACCGGCTGTACAGAACCCGTCTGGTGCGGGGAAAATACCGTGACGCTCAGCGGCCCATTCTTGCCAACAACTGGGAGGCCACCTATTTTGATTTCGACGAGGATAAGATCGTCGCGCTGGCAAAAGAGGCGGCGGATCTGGGCATCGAGCTGCTGGTGCTGGACGACGGCTGGTTCGGCAGGCGCAATTCCGACAACTGCTCGCTGGGCGACTGGTACGTCAACACCGCCAAGCTGCCGGGCGGAATCGCTCAGCTTGCGCGGAGGGTCAACGAATGCGGCGTGAAGTTCGGACTGTGGTTTGAACCGGAGATGGTCTGTCCGGACAGCGATCTTTACCGCGCCCACCCCGACTGGTGTATTCATGTTCCCGGACGGGAGCGCACCGAGACCCGCAACCAGCTCACACTCGACCTTAGCCGTCCGGAGGTGTGCGACTATATCGTCGACGCGGTGTGCGGCGTGCTGGATTCGGCGAACATAAGTTACGTCAAGTGGGACATGAACCGCCATATGTCCGCACTCGGTTCGGCAGGGCTGCCCGCTGAGCGGCAGAAGGAAATGCCCCACAGGTATATGCTGGGTCTTTACAGCGTGATGGAGCGCATTGTCAGCAGCCATCCAGATGTGCTCTTTGAGAGCTGCTCCGGCGGCGGGGGACGTTTTGATCCCGGTATTCTATATTATATGCCCCAGACGTGGACCAGCGACAACACCGACGCGGTGGATCGCCTGCGTATCCAGTACGGCACCAGCCTTGTCTATCCGGTCAGCGCCATGGGCGCCCACGTTTCCGCCGTGCCCAACCATCAGGTAGGGCGTGTGACCTCGCTGAAGATGCGCGGCGACGTGGCAATGAGCGGCAATTTCGGCTACGAGCTGGATCTGACCGCCTTTACCGATGAGGAAAAAGCGCAGGTCAGGGCGCAGGTGGCAATGTACAAGGATCTGAGAACCTTTGTGCAGGCGGCAAAGATGTACCGCGTCGAAAGTCCCTTTGAGGGCAACCGGACCGCGTGGGTATTTGTGTCGGAGGACGGCAATGACGTTTTCGCGGCGTGGTTCCGGGTGCTTGCCGAATACAATATCGGTGTGCGCCGAATGAGGTTTGCCGGTCTTGAGGAAGACGCGGTCTACACGGATACCTCCGACGGCCGGACGTACACCGGAGCCGAGCTGATGAACATCGGTCTGGTGGTTGACCTGCAGGGTGACTATCAGAGCCGCACGTGGAGAATGAAAAAGAGAGCATAAATCATAACCGGCGGGTGTTTTCGCGCGTGCATTGACACCCGCCGGAAAAAATCACGAAAAAAGACAAAAAAGGGGGTTGACATTTGCGTCACGCTTTGCTATAATATCACACGTTGAATGAAACACAACCACTTGCGGAATTAGCTCATCTGGTAGAGCGCCACCTTGCCAAGGTGGAGGTAGCGAGTTCGAGCCTCGTATTCCGCTCCACAAAAAAACCCTTACCGAATCCGGTAAGGGTTCTTTTTTTCTCTGATTCCAAAGGGCAGAACGCAGACCGCACAGCGGAGGCGCCTGCCCCACGGCGGCAAAAAACCGGGAGCTTATCGCAGCTCCCGGCTTTTCTGTTGCATGTGGATTTTTGCGGCTCAGTCGTCAATCTCACAGCCGCTGGAAACCGGTTCGGTGAGGAAAACGTCGTCGTATTCACGGCGCAGCTCGGCGGCACAGTCCTCGGCCTTGTCGCTGTCGTCAAAGATGCCGAACACAGCCGAACCGCTGCCGGTCATGCAGGCACCCAACGCGCCGCTGCGTACCATGCGCTCCTTGATGGAAGCGACCTCGGGGATATCCATCACACGCTCAAAGATGTTGCGCAGGTGCTTTGCCACGCCTTCAAGATCGCTGCCGCAGATGGCTTCGCTGATATCCTCGGAACATTCGGCGGGGGAAACCAGTCCCTGCTCGTCGATGGCGTGGTAGGCTGCCGCGGTGGAGACGGAGACCTCCGGCTTGCAGATGAGGATATGGCAGTCGGGCAGGTCGGGGAGAGGCGCGAGAATGTTGCCGGTGCCGCGGGCAAGCATGGTTCCGCCCATGATGCAGAAGGGCACGTCGGCACCCACCCGTTCGCCGATGTCGCACAGCTGCTCCGGCTCGAGGCGGGTGTTGAGCAGCCGGTCGAGGGCGACGATGACTGCCGCGGCGTCGGCGCTTCCGCCTGCCAGTCCCGCCTGAGCGGGGATGACCTTCTTTATGCGGACGTTCACGCCGGGATTGCTGATGCCGGTGTAGTCAAAGAATGCCGCTGCCGCGCGATAGGCGGTGTTGGTGTGGTCGTCTGCTATGCAGCTGCTTCCGGTGGATACGGTGATATCCCCCTCATCGGTGCCCAGCTTCACGGTTACGGTGTCGCAAAGGGACACGGACTGCATAACAGACTCAAGCAAGTGGTAATCGTCGTCCCGTTTGCCGACGATGTCCAGAGAGAGGTTGAGCTTGGCGTTAGCCCTGACGGTTGCTTTCATTTCAGACGGTTCCTCCTGATTACGTTGCCGTTACTTTTTCCGGTCGTAGTTGAATATGAACTTTCGCTTCACGTCGATGGCCCTCACGGGACACATTTCGTGGCAGCAATAACATTTGATACATTTCGAGTAGTCAATTTCTGCCTTTTTATTCGCAATGGTTATGGTATGCTGTGGGCAGGATTCAGCGCATTTGCCGCAGCCGACGCATTTTTTGCGCCTGATGACCGGGCGGGGGGAGAGCAGACCCTCCACCCTGCGTCCGGCGGGGCGCAGGAATTTCGGCAGGAAATCGAGAAAATCGGTGTCCTTGGAGCGGGGGTGGCGGAAATCGCTGACCACCAGCCCGTCGATGGAGCCGTGCAGCTCCACTTCCTCAAGGCAGGCGGGGGAAAGACCCCGCTCCATGCCGTGGCGCAGCATGAACACCTTGTCCGGCTTCATGTTGATAAGCGCGCAGGCGACGATGTCCATGGCGAAGGGATTGCGTCCGCCGATGACCGCGCCCATGAACCGGGGCGTGCCGCCGGAAGGACCGTCGCCCTCCATGCAGTCGATGGCATCGATAAAGGAAAGCTGGGGGCGCACAAGGGTGCAAAGATCCACCAGCATCTGCTGGAAGTCGGATTTGTCCGGATACTGGCAGTGCATCTCCGGCTTGCTAAGACCGGGCATGCAGCCGAAAAGATTCTTCACCGCGCCGGAAAGACCGGTCATGCAGTGGGTCTTGAGCTTGGCGATGTTTATCAGCACATCGGCGTTGACCACCGGAGTGATCACGCCGAACTGGTGGCACATCACCGCGTCGGGGTGAGTGAGGGGCACAGAGGTGAAATCGGTGGTGTTAAGCTCAGCGCCTTCACGGGTACAGATTTCGGTGATGCCGCAGGTCTGGTAGATGGCAGACATGACCGCCTTGTTGTAAAGACCGCCGGAGCTTTCAGCGATGGTCACGCTGCCGGCTCCGCGGCGTTTGACCGCGCGGATTACGGCGGCGACAACCTCGGGGTGGGTGGTGGTGGCCTCCTCCGGTCTGCGCTTGATGACCAGATTGGGCTTGATGACCACCGAGCAGCCCGGGGTGATGTAATCGGAAAGACCGAGAACGCTGCACTGTTCTTCGATGATGGCGTCCAGACGGTCGATGTCGTAGCTGTCGCAGGGGGCGACGCACACTCTGCGGTCGGAAAAATCCGTTGCGCGGTTAATCACGGCCGCGGCGGGCTGTTCCATCGGAATGAGCCTCCCTTCGGTTGGGATGGGTAGTGTAAACCGGAGTGCTTTACAGCTCCTCGGACACAAAGACTTTGATTCTGTGCAGGGCTTCGGTGATGTGCTTGACCGAGTAGGAGTAGGACACGCGGATAAAGCCCTCGCCCGAGTCGCCAAAGGCCGAGCCGGGAACCACCGCCACGTGCTTGGAGCGCAGCAGACGCTCGCAGAACTCGCCGGAGCTCAGTCCGGTGTGACGGATGGAGGGGAAGATGTAGAACGCGCCTTCGGGCATGAAGCACTCAAAGCCCATCTCGCGGAAGCCGTCCACAATGAAGCGGCGGCGCATATCGTATTCGCTGCGCATGCGGGCAACGTCCTCGTCACCGTTGCGCAGAGCGTCGATGGCGGCGAACTGGGCGGTGGAGGGGGCGCACATGACCGCGTACTGGTGCAGCTTGGTCATGATGGCAAGCACGGGCGCGGGACCCATGGCGTAGCCCAGACGCCAGCCGGTCATGGCGTAGGATTTGGAAAATCCGTTGACCACGATGGTGCGCTCGCGCATTCCGGGCAGCTCGGCAATGGAAACATGGCGTTCCTCGCCGTAGGTCAGCTCGCAGTATATCTCGTCGGAAAGCACCATGATGTCGGTGCCGCGCAGAACATCGGCGATGGCCTCAAGGTGCTCGCGGCGCATGACCGCGCCGGTGGGATTGTTGGGGAAGGGGAGAATGACGATCTTGGTGCGCTCGGTGATGGCGGCGCGAAGCTGTTCGGCGGTCAGGCGGAATTCGTCCTCCACCTTTGTGACCACAGGCACGGGAACGCCGCCGGCAATCGCTGCCAGAGGCTCATAGCACACAAAGCAGGGTTCGGGAATGAGCACCTCGTCGCCGGGATTGAGCAGAGCGCGGAAGCACAGGTCGATGGCCTCCGAGCCGCCGACGGTCACCAGCACCTCGGTTTTCGGATCATACTTAAGACCGAAGCGGCGCTCGGCGTAGCGGCTGATCTCCACCAGAAGATCGGTAAAGCCGCGGTTGGGGGAATACTGGGTGCGGCCCTTGTTGAGAGTTTCAATGCCCACCTCGCGCACGTGCCACGGGGTCTTGAAGTCGGGCTCTCCCACCGACAGGGAGATGACGTCGTCCATCTCGGCGGCGATGTCAAAGAATTTTCTTATGCCCGAGGGCTTGAGATTATAGGCGCACTGGTTAAGCAGGGATTCATAGTCCATCACAGGAGGTCGATCCTCCTTTCGTCCTCCTCGCTGTCAACGAGAAGAACGCCGTTGTCCTTGTACTTCCTGAGTACAAAGTGCGTGGCGGTGGACATAACGGATTCTATGGTGGAAAGACGGCGGGCAACAAACATGGCGATGTCCTGAATGGTGCGTCCGGTTACATAGACCGCAAAGTCATAGGCGCCGCTCATCAGATGGATGCTGTCCACCTCGTCAAAGGCGAGAATCTCCTCGGCGATTTCGTCAAAGCCGGTGTCGCGGCGGGGTGTGACCTTCAGCTCGATGAGTGCGATGACCGAGTCTTTCTGGCCGACCTTGGACCAGTCGACAACGGTGCGGTAGCCGCGGATGATGCCTTCCTTTTCCAGACGGGCAATCTCGGCGTCAACGGCTGCTTCGTCCATATTCAGCATGACGGCGATGTCGTGGTTGCTCAGACGAGGGTTTTCGGTCAGAAGATCGAGTATGGTTTTCATAACGAAATCACTCCTTTTTTTAACTATTAAAATTCAGTATACACAATTATGTGCCGGATTGCAAACATTTTAATCGCCAAAAGACATTATTTTCACCGGAGCATCACCTGACAGACGGAACGCGCCGGTGTGCAACCGCGGTGAGCGGCTTGAATATTATATACAGGACAGAAAGATAAAGACGGAGGTCTAATTTGCCTTTGCGCGTTTATTTTGCTTATTTGACGGAAATTATATTGACAGGCGAGCCTTCGCCGCAACAGGAACGACAGAATACATGGAGAGTGATATGATAATGAACGTCAGACGGGGAGATATATATTACGCCGACCTCAGTCCGGTGGTTGGCAGCGAGCAGGGAGGGATAAGACCGGTACTTATCGTGCAGAACGATGTAGGCAACCGGTTCAGCCCCACGGTCATAGCCGCCGCCATCACCAGCCAGACCGACAAATCCCGCCTGCCCACACACATCCGCCTCAACTCCCCCCAGTGCGGGCTGCACAAGGATTCGGTGGTGCTGCTCGAGCAGGTGCGCACCCTCGACAAGCGGCGGCTCAAGGAGTGCATGGGCCGGCTGGACGAAAGCGTCATGGACAAGGTGGACAGAGCAATATCCATCAGCCTCGGGCTGGCGGGTACCGGCGGCATCAGAGAGGCCAACTGATATAATAACGGCGGCGTGCGGGTGAAGTGATCCTTCCGCACACCGCCTGTTCCGTTTTATCGGGAAATCAGGAAAAATGCGGCAGCGACGGGGAATTTTCCCGTTTCCGCACACTGCCGAAAACAGTGAAGTGTTAAGATTTTGTGAAAATTGAACTGTATACGGGCGTTACATACCGTCATTGTGACGAACAGAAAAATCATCACATATTCTTGACATCGGATTCGGTTTTCGCTATGCTAAAAGTGCGTTGTTTCCGGTCGGATTCCGTCGACTGAAAATTCCGGTTCTGCTGATTCGAGACTTGCAAAAGGCCTGTAGCGAATCGGCAATTTTCATTCAACGGAGTTTTATCGGTTTACAGCGAAAAAACAGGGCTGTTCGGAAGCCTGAAAAATTTAGGAGGTAATCAAGTTGTTCAAGCTCAAAGAAAAGAACGCAAAAGTCACGACGGAAATAATTGCCGGCCTTACCACGTTCTTCACCATGGCCTACATTATCTTCGTCAACCCTGACCTGATTTCTGCCGGTGCCGGCGGAGATCCCGCAGTTTACACCAGCGTGTTCGTCGCCACCTGTCTGGCAGCCTTCTTCGGCACTCTGCTGATGGGCCTGCTGGCCAACATCCCCTTTGCACAGGCTCCCGGTATGGGTCTTAACGCTTTCTTTGCTTTCACTGTCATGGGCGCTATGGGTTACAGCTATCCTCAGGCTCTGGCAATCGTATTCATCTCCGGTCTTCTGTTCATCCTGATCACTGCCGTTGGTCTGCGTCAGGCCATCGTCAGAGCTATCCCCAAGAACCTGAGATTCGCTATCTCTGTCGGTATCGGCCTGTTCATCGCCTTCATCGGCCTGCAGAGCTCCAAGATCGTTGTCAATAATGACAGCACTCTGGTCGGCCTTGCTCCTTTCAAGGCCATCCTCACCGGTGATAAAGCCGTTTACGGCGCTCTGATGACTCTGCTGGGCATTGTTATCATCGCTGTTCTGACCCGCTTTAAGGTTCCCGGTGCCATCCTCATCGGCATCGTCGGCACCTCCGCTCTGTACTGGCTCATCGGCAGCCTGACCGGTATCGATCCTCTGCCCGCCAAGAGCATCGACCTTGCTCAGATCGGCACTCAGTTCGGTACCTGGGCTCAGACTTCCTTCGGCGTTGCCTTCACTGAGGGCTTCAGCGGCCTGTTCAAGGGCATGAGCTTCCTCGAGGGTCTGGTAGCTGTCGGCGCCATCGTTCTGTCCTTCTCCTTCGTCGATATGTTCGACACCATCGGCACCCTCATCGGCGCTGCCAACAAGGGCGGCATGCTGGACGAGGACGGCAATATGCCTGAGATGACCAAGGCTATGCTGGCTGACTCCATCGCCACCACCACCGGTGCCGTTCTCGGTACTTCCACCGTCACCACCTTCGTAGAGTCCAGCTCCGGTATCGCTGCCGGCGGCAAGACCGGTCTTTCTTCTGTTGTGACCGCTGTCTGCTTCCTGCTGGCTCTGGCTCTGGCTCCTCTGACCAATTATGTTCCCGGTGCCGCCACCAACGCAGCTATCATCTTCGTCGGCGTTCTGATGATGAGCTCCGTCAAGGAGATTGACTGGGACGACGCTACCGAGTCTGTTCCCGCCTTCATCTGCATCGCTGCCATGCCTTTCTGCTACAGCATCTCCGAGGGTATCTTCCTGGGCATCATCTCCCACGTGCTCATCAAGGCCATCTCCCTCAAGTTCAAGGATATCTCCATCATCGAGTGCATCCTTGCCGCTCTGTTCATCCTCAAGTACCTGTTTGTTTAATGGCAGCCTTGGAATGAATCACATCTGATTTGTTCCGCGACTGATTCAACGGTCTGAGTTGAACCAAATCTCCCAAAAACATTTCAGCCCCCGGCCTGTGTGGTCGGGGGCTGTTTGTTATGCATGAGATATTCAGTTCTGGTCGCTTCGGCGTGCCTTGCGAAGCACCACGCGCATGTCGCTGCCGGCGAAGCGGTAGCGCTGGTAGCTGCCGGTGATGCGGGACACCACACGCTGGGTGTATTTCTGTTCCAGACCGTCGATGTCCAGATTGGTGCTGATGATGGTGGGGTGACCGCGAAGCAGGCGGGTGTTGACGATGTCGTACAGCACCGAGACGGTGAACTGGGTGGCGAATTCCGCGCCCAGATCGTCAAGGATAAGCAGGTCGCACTGACACAGCAGCTCGCGGGTGTTGTCGCCCTTTGGTGCCCGTCCGAAGTGTTCGTCCTCGATGCGGGCAAAGAGGTTGTTGACCGAGCCGTAGATTACGCCGTAGCCTTTTCTGATGACCTCACCGGCGATGGCGAGGGAGAGATGGGTCTTGCCCAGTCCCACGCCGCCCTGCAGAAGCAGGCTGGGGGAGGTGAGGGTGAAATCCGCGGCATAGCGGCGGCATTTTTCCAGCGTGATCTCCATGCCTCTGCGTGGGGAGACCATGCTGCCGTCGGCGGCGCGATCGGGATAGTGATCCAGCGAGAAGCTCTCAAAGGTGCTGAGAGCCAGAGGGGTCTCGGCGTTGAGCCGCTCAAAGGCTATGGAGCGCATCTCTGCCTGCAGACAGGCGCACAGCCGGTCGTCGTCGATGCCGGTGTCGCTGCAGACGGGGCAGGAATACTGCGGCTTGAGCCAGTCCCTGTGGTGCCCGTGCTGCTCCAGCAGAGCGCGCATCTCCTCCTGAATGGCGAGGTTGCGCTGCCGGCAGTCCTCCACGCTGACCTCGCCGTCACGCTTCATGATGGCAACGGCAAGGCGGGTGCAGGTCTGGGAAAGCTCCCGGGCAAGCTGCTCATAGCGGGGGCACACGCGGTAGAATTCCTCGCGGCGGCGGGCGGCGTCGTCTTCGGCGCGGTCACGCAGCAGAGAGATACGTTTGCGGGCTTCGGCGTATATTTCAGGTGAAAAACCCATGATTCATCTCCGGTAAGTGTAAATTTGATATAAAGCAGAACGGCTTTACGCGTCGTCCATCCAGTCGTCGTCCAGCATGGCCTCGATGTCCTCGCGGTCGTAGGTGGCGGCGTACATTCCCGCGCCGCCGGCGGGCTTGGCCGGGGGGCTGGCGGCGGGTTTTGCCGCGGAAGCCGATTCGGCGGCCGCCTGCTCGGCGGTGGTGATGCCGTTGCGGTGCCAGTTGGACAGGATTCCGTTCATGTAACTCATCACCAGCTTGCCCTTGCTGTCCACGCAGCGCTCGTAGGCAAGCTGTATCAGTTCGTCGGGCATGTGCCAGTCGTCGTTCCACGTGCTGGCGTATTCCTGCTCCTTTTTGGTGGGTGCGCGCTCGGGCAGGTCAAGCAGGGTGCGGATGCGTGTCCACGCCGTGCGTGCCGAGCGAAGACGGGCGATCTTGCGATCCACCTGCTCGATGGTCAGAATATCCTCGCCCACCCAGCCCACGCCGGTGGCCTCGATATAGGCGATGGTGGGTCTGCCGATCTCGCGGCAGTATTCCACCAGCATGGCCACGCAGGCAGGGGGCAGTCCGTACCATTTTACCAGCGTGATAAAGACGGAGATCTCCGTGTGGTTGAGATTCTTGCAGAGAATGCCGCTGAGTACCGGCAGCATCTGCCGCAGCTCGCTGTCGCTGTTCATCATCTGGGCGCATTCGTCGTAGGAATAGCGGATACGTTCTTTGGCGCGGGGCTTTGCTTCGGCTTCGGCGGCGGGGGATTCCGGCGGTGAAACCGGCTGCGCGGGGGCGGGGGCGTTAAGAGGCGCGGAGGCGCTGACCGACTCCGGTTCCTCCGGCTCGTGACATATCACCGGCGCGGATTGGCTTTGCGGTGCGGTTTCCGGCACGGAAAGCCGGTCGCCTTTACACACGATAAGCCCCTCCTGCTGCCAGTATGCTACCGCGTCGGTGGTGTCACCCTCGCCCAGACCGCAGGCGTGAGCCAGCTCGTGCAGTTCGATGCACCGTCCGCTGTGGCGCAGTATGTAGAGAAGCACCTTGATCTGCGCTTCTCCAGCCAGCCGGAGCTGACGGTCAACAAGGTCGCAGGGCACGGCAAAGATGCCGTTCCACGCGCCCAGATTCATAGTGTAAGACAAAATATCGCTCCTTAATGTGAAAAAAGGGAATGTCAGTCCGCGTCCTCACGGTCACGCGCCGGCTATGCCGCAGGCGGGGTGAGGTCAGGTCCGCTTATCAGCGTACATCGGGACAACCATTATAACACACATCGGACGGATTTTGACACCTAAAACAGAAAAATAATAAAATTGTGGAAATGACGGGGAGTGTGTAGTAAAATATTCTGGAAGGAAACCAACCGGCGACCCCGCCGGACGGTTATACATACAGGAAGGGCAGCGTGATTCAATTGATCGACAACAGGGCTGCTGACAGTCTCATCTGCGCCATCGGTCAGGGAGATATGTCCGCGCTGGAGAGGCTCTACAGCGAGCTGGCTCCGGCGGTGTGCGCCTTTGCCCGCTCCATCGTCAGGGACGAGGCGGCGGCGCAGGATATCATGCAGGATACCTTTGTGCGGGTGTATAATTCCGCGGGCGCTTTCAGACCGTGCGGTCTGGGGTGCGCGTGGGTGATGCAGATCGCACGCAATCTCTCACTCAACGCGCTGACGCGATTTTCCCGCACCGAACCTGTGGAGTCCGGTCCGGAAACGGCGGCTGCCGATTCCACAGAGGATTCTGCCGAGGCGCGGGTGATGATTGTTGACGCGCTGGACAGCCTCAGTGACGCTGAGCGGCAGGTGATTACCCTCCACGCAGTGTCCGGGCTGAAGCTGGATGAAGTGGCGCGGGTGATGAACGAGCCGCTGGGTACGATAAAATGGCGGCATTCACAGGCGATGAAGAAAATACGCGCGGCGATGTCCGCTGGAGAGGAGGCGGCAAAGTGAGAGAACAGAAGATTACTGAACTGGTGCGCGGCGCGGTCACGGCGCAGGCAAAGCCCGATTTTGCCGACCTGCTCAGACGAATTGAAGCCGACGGCGGGCAGAGCACCGCGCCCCGGATGACCGTTTCACGCAGCGGCGTGGGCAGAGCGGCGGCATATACCGCTGCAGGTCTGGCGGTCACGGCGGCACTGGGCACGATGGCCTTTATCGGTCTTGCCATGGATTCGGCAAAGAGCAGCGAGAGCTTTGCCGCCGATGCCGAATATGAAGCCCCCGCGGCAAGCGAGAGCATATATGAAGACAACACCTGCTTTGAAAGCGATCTTGATTTCGCCGCGCCCATGGAGCCGACGGTCAGCGAAGAACCGGAAGATCAGGCTCCGGTGTCCGGAAGTGACGTTTCCGGCAGCGATGTCTCCGACGCCGATGCAGCCGGTGCCGACGGCGGTGACGGGGTAGAATGACATGACGATAATATTTCGATTTATTGCGGCGGTGCTGGTTGTGCTCACAGTCAGCAGCTCACAGCCGCCGGTGGTTAATCTCCCAGAAATGATCGGATTCTACATCGAAAAGGCGGGGCTGACCCTGCTCCTGCCGGAGGAGGCATACGTCACCGACCGGACGGTGGACAGCGATTATCCGCCGCTGGAGCGCTTCGGCATGACTGCCGATCAGCTTGAGGTGCGGTACAAAAAGGGGAATATCCACTGCAACGCCATCTGGTTCCCCGATGACACGGACATGACCGAGATCATCGTTGCCCTGACGGAGGACAATGATTCCCGCGCTATCTTTAATCTCAGGGATTACGACCGGCTGTATCAGCAGGCGCTTGCCGATTCCTATTCGCAGTTCAGCCAGCAGGGACTTGAGGTGACAGCGCAGTACACCGACGCCTCGCTTGTGGACACGGAGCAGGCGGTGTTTGTGCGCGCGCCCGGAACAATGCGTTCGCCGGACGCCGTCGAGCGCCACCTGCATTACATGACAGTAGTCAACGGTCAGCGCATCGAGATCACCCTCGTGGAGCACGGCGTGCCTGAGGAGGGCGGCGCGGACAGGGTGAGCGCGGAAAACGAAGCGATGATGGACGAGATTATCCGCACACTGCGCTTCGACGGGCTTAAAAACGAATTTGTCGCAAAAAACACGCGCTTCATGACCGGCACATACATCGTGCTGACCCTTTCCGGAGTGCTGATTGCCGCTTACATAATCAGCAAGGTGAGGGCGACGATGCTGAACAAAGCCGCCGCCGGAGAACAATCCGCGCAGCCGGAGGCGATAATTGATGGCGATGAATCGGAAAACACGGCGGATCACGGTGATTGTCCGCAAGAGCGTGAATGATTAATTCTCACATACAGCAAAATCACCGCCGGACATAATGCGTTTTTCGCTTACGAAAGTCCTGCACTGACGCGTCACGCGCGCGTACCCATAGTTTATTGGTCAGTTGCCCCGCCGGCTTGAGGCGAAAACGAAAATACCACACCTCAGAACACATATAGCCCCCAAAACGATCCGTGAAAAAAGAATAAAAGATAAAAGAAATACAGCGCACCGCGGGAAACGCTCCTGCAGTGCGCTGCTGTTTATGGTTACCGGTAATAACGCGGAAGATTATCCGCGGGTGAAGCTGACCTCTCCGATCTGCACGGCTTCGGGGTCAGTGAATACGCTGACGGTCAGATTGTCGGTGTCGCTGATCTCAGCAATAGTCCAGCGCCAGAAGAATGTGCCGTCTTTGATCCATGTGTGGAAGTTGAAATATCCCTCGATCTCGCCGCAGCGGAGCAGCTTGACGGCGTCGGCGGCTGCCTCGTCGGTGACAGCGGCGGTGAGGGTGACCACGTTGCCCACGGCGGTGCGGTTGATGGTGACGGTCTCAAAGCTCAGACCGGGGATAGTACCGCCGTCTGCAGCAGTATAGACCGCCGATCCCAGCACGGGAGCCTCGCTCAGCAGGATGGTGAAGGCGGTGGTGTCCGTCTCGTCGCTGACCTTTGCGCCGTCTTCCAGACGGATCTTGCGCACATCGAGAAGGCACTCGATCTCATGGATTGGATCGATGGTCAGTTTGTCCCTCTGGATCAGGATGTTCATCTCACGGTCGGAGACGATTTCTTCCAGGGAGGAGGCATAGCCGGACAGATCGACGTCGCCGCTGTTGATGTTCGCACCGATAAATAGGGGAGTTCTGCCCTGCTGTTCAGCACAGGCAAAGGCGCCGACGCCCTGTGCGATCTCCTCGGCAGAGGGGATGTCCATGCAGCCGTTGAGGATATAATTCTCGTCGCAGGTGATGTTGAGGGCGACAATGATCGTGTTGCCGGCGGTGAGGGATTCGGTGACGCGGCAGGTCCAGTATTCACCTTCGATGACCTGACTGTGGGGCACGATGTACTGATCGGCTTCGGAGGGAAGCTCGTAGGTGGTGCGTCCCAGCAGATCGCGGATGCCCGAGATGTTCAGTGCGTAGGCGGTCACGGACAGCCCCAGCACCAGACAGGCGGCAGCTGCTGCCACAACCAGTCTGCGCATGGGCTTGCGGGCGGTCTTTTTCTCTGCGGCGGGCTGTGCCATGCTTTCGGCGATGAATGCGTGGTCAATGCCGCTGAGTGCCTGGTTGATACGGTTGTGATTCATGCTTGATAACCTTCTTTCTGCAGGAATTTCTGCAATTTCTGACGTATGCGGTAAAGGCGGACGGAAACCGCGTGGGGAGAGGTGCCGGTGCGTTCGGCGATGGCTGTGACGTTGTCACCGTGCCAGTACCGGCGAACAAACAGATACCGGCTGTCACTGTCCAGCCGCTCAAGAAAGCGGTTGAGATGCTCCGTGAGGCGGCGGGCGTCGGCTTCGGTCTCCACGTCGGACAGGGCAGGCACGGTGTCGCCCAGCTCATCGAGGGCTGTGTCGTAGAAGCTGTTGCGCTTTCGGGCGGTGTTGGCGTGGTGGCGGCTGAGACAGACGTTGCGGGTGATGGCGCAGAAGTACGCACCGGGGTGCTCCGGACGCGCCGGCGGTACGCTGTTCCACATCTGCAGGCATGCTTCGCTGACACATTCCTCTGCGTCCTGCGGATCCTTGAGAATATTGGCGGCGATGCTCCGCGCGGCGGCTCCGTAACGGTTCATCAGTTCGTTTATCGCCTGCTCCGAGCGCTCGAGGAACAGGGCGACGAGTTCGTGGTCGGTCAAAAATCGCACCTCCTTTCCGTTACATCAACACAGTAAGGTTTTTGGAATGAATATCTCACATGAATTTTCAAATAATCATCAAAAACAGTCGCAGTTTTATTCTCATTGTGATATAATAACCTGCACCGGAACAAAATAAAAGAAATTCGGAGGAATTATTATGGAAAGAGAGCGACTTGGAAGCCGCCTCGGCTTCATTCTCCTCAGCGCGGGCTGCGCCATCGGCTGCGGCAACGTTTGGAAATTCCCGTGGCTGACCGGACAGAACGGCGGCGGCGGATTCGTGCTGATCTACATTCTGTGCATCGTGCTGATCGGTCTGCCGGTCATGAGCATGGAGCTGGCTCTTGGCCGCGCGGCGCAGGCAAGCCCCGTAAAGATGCTTAAGAATCTTGAAAAACCCGGTCACAAATGGCACGCGCAGGGTTACTTAGCTCTGGCGGGTAACGTGTGTCTGATGAGTTTTTATACCACCGTCGCCGGCTGGATGTTCTATTATTTCTACAAGTTCCTTGTGGGAGAGAATCAGGGTCTGTCCTTCGGCGGAATGCTGTCCAGCACACCTGTCAACGTGGGTTTCATGGCCATCGCCGTGGGTCTGGGCTTCCTTGTGGTCAGCTTCAATCTGCAGGGCGGCCTTGAGCGCATCACCAAGTACATGATGGTTGCGCTGCTGGTCATCATGCTGGTGCTTGCCGGACGCAGCTTCACAATGGAGGGTGCCGCCGAGGGTCTGAGCTTCTATCTGGTGCCCGATTTCTCAAAGATTACCGGCACCACTGTAGTCGCCGCGCTCAATCAGGCGTTCTTTACCCTTTCGCTGGGTATCGGCTCCATGGCCATCTTCGGCAGCTATCTTGGCAAGGAGCGTTCGCTGCTGGGCGAATCCATCAGCATCGCGGCGCTGGATACATTTGTCGCCATCGTTGCCGGACTTATCATTTTCCCCGCCTGCTTTACCTATGATCTGGAAGTGGGCGACGGCCCGGGACTGCTGTTCAACACCATGGCTACCGTTTTCAACAACATGGAAGGCGGACGCTGGTGGGGCGCGCTGTTCTTTGTGTTCATGGTTTTTGCCGCCATGTCCACTGTTTTTGCCGTGTTCGAGAACATTCTTGCGTGTGTGCGCGAGCTGACCGGCTGGAGCCGCCCCAAGGGCAGCATCGTCTGCGGCATCGTGGTGTTCCTGCTGTCCTCCACCACCGCACTGGGATTCAGCGAATGGACAAGCTTCGTGCCCTTTGCCGAGGGCACCAGCGTGCTGGACATCTGGGATTTCATCGTCAACTACAATCTGCTGCCGCTGGGCTGCCTTGTGTACGCACTGTTCTGCTGCAACCGCTTCGGCTGGGGCTGGGACAATTTCGTTGCCGAGGCCAACACCGGCAAGGGCTTGAAGATAAAGCCGTGGATGAAGCCGCTGTTCCGCTTTGTCATTCCCGCGGTTATTATCTTCCTTTATATCTACGGTCTGATCACCTTCGCGTGGAACTGACCTCATCAATATAGTAAAGCAGAAAAAAGCTCCCGTCCGAACGGGAGCTTTTTTGCGTCCGGTGACCGCACATTTTTGAGAATCCCAAATGCGAAATGCGCTCTGCTAATCAGCGGGTTTGGGTGCTGGTCGGCTTCGGCGCAATCTGCCGGCTTGAGGCGAAAGCGTGCGGCTTGCACCATTACTGACCGACAACGCGTGAAATGCCTAAAGCCTCCGAGGGGTATACAGTAAAAAAGGCACCCGCAGGGAACTTCCATACGGGTGCCTATATTCATATTTTAATACAGCTTTGCGCCGGCGGGAATGTGAGGATCGACCATCAGCAGATGGAGCTTTTCCTCGCCCTCCTCGGAGTGAATGGCGGAGAGCAGCATGCCGTGGGATTCAACACCCATCATGGCTCTGGGGGGCAGGTTGGTGATGGCGATGAGCGTTCTGCCGACCAGCTCCTCGGGCTCGTAGTAGGCGTGAATGCCGCTGAGAATGGTGCGCTCGGTGCCGGTGCCGTCGTCCAGAGTGAACTGGAGCAGCTTCTTGGACTTCTTGACAGCTTCGCACTTGAGTACCTTGACGGCGCGGAAGTCGGACTTGCTGAAGGTTTCGAAATCGACGGTGTCCTCAAACAGCGGTTCGATCTCCACCTTGGAGAAGTCGATGACCTCGGCGGCGGTGGTGACAGTGCCGTCGGCGTTCTGGATTACCACTTCCTCGCGCTTGACAGCATCCAGAGGCTTCATGGTGGGGAACAGGAGAACGTCGCGGATGGAGTAGCTGTTGGTCAGCAGCATGACCAGACGGTCAACGCCGACACCCAGACCGCCTGTGGGAGGCATACCGTACTCCAGAGCGGTGAGGAAGTCCTCGTCGATCATGTTGGCCTCGTCGTCGCCGGCCTCGCGCAGTGCCATCTGATCCATGAAACGACCGCGCTGGTCGATGGGATCGTTAAGCTCGCTGTAGGCGTTACCGAACTCGCGCTGGGTGATGAACAGCTCAAAGCGCTCAACCAGCTCGGGACGGTCGGGCTTACGCTTGGTCAGGGGAGAGATCTCCACGGGATAATCGTAGATGAAGGTGGGCTGAACCAGCTGGTTCTCAACGTATTCCTCAAAGAACAGGTTGAGGATGTTGCCCCAGGTGTCGGTCTTTTTGACTTCCAGACCGCGCTCCTTGGCAAGGGCGATGGCCTTGTCGCTGTCGCCGGCAAATTCGTCAAAGTCCACGCCGGAATACTTCTTGACCGCCTCGATCATGGTCATGCGGGCAAAGGGCTTCTTCAGGCTGATGTCCTGACCCTGATAGTTGATCTCCTCGGTACCGCAGGCAGCCAGAGCGCAGGCGTTGATGATATCCTCGGTACGGGCCATCATGCCGTGGTAGTCGGTGTAGGCCTCGTACAGCTCGAAGGTGGTGAACTCGGGATTGTGCTTGACGTCCATGCCTTCGTTGCGGAACAGACGGCCCAGCTCATAGACACGCTCCATGCCGCCGACGATCAGACGCTTGAGGTACAGCTCGGGGGCAATACGCAGGTACATGTCCATATCCAGAGTGTTGTGGTGGGTGATGAAGGGACGGGCAGCGGCGCCGCCGGGGATAAGGTTGAGAATGGGAGTCTCAACTTCGATGAAGCCGTTGCTGTCAAGATACTCGCGGATAGTGCGGATGATGGCGGCACGCTTGATGAAGGTGTCCTGCACCTCGGGGTTGACGATCAGGTCCATGTAGCGCTGACGGTAACGGGTGTCAACGTCCTTCAGACCGTGATACTTCTCGGGCATGGGCAGCAGGCTCTTTGCCAGCAGACGGATGCCCTTGGCGTGTACGCTGATCTCGCCGCGGCGGG
>JAZUPE010000051.1:0-8387 GCA_045605025.1 Acutalibacteraceae bacterium | reverse complement strand
GTCGGAAACTCCGTCAAGAGTGATGGAATAGTTCTGTGCGCCGTTCCATGGCTCCACTGTGACCGTGCATTCCGACGCAAGCTCATGGGAGAAAGAAAGCCTTGCATCTTTCGGATAAGAACCTCCGAATATGCCGTTGGGATATTCTGCCTCCGCCTTGTTGTCATATACCACAACCGTACCCTCAGATAGCGAAATGAGGCTTGCGGGAATCTTGTTTCTGCGTGCATCATCAGACTCATTAAGATACACATTAAGCGCAGGACGGGCGGATACCAGTTCGTCAAAACGCTCCCAGTCAACGCCCTGCGGCAGGTAATAGGTCTGTTCTTCCTTTTCTCCGGGTATGTTGTAGAGCGGCCTGAGCTGTATATAGTTATCTGTAAGCACTGCGCCAAGTGTGCCTTCTGGCGTTGCAAAGACCAGAGTGTATCTGCGGTTATTCTCTGAGAATGCGTAATTTCCGGAAATCTTTATCATTTCCATGTTCGCAAGGAACTCATGGAATTCAGCCTCATCCGGATAGTAGTATTCGGTGTCGTATCCGTCATCGGTGAGCCGGACGGATTTAAGATGGTATTCGCTCATATCACCGGATTTGTAAAGAATATCCTTACCGGTGGTGTCACCGTAGGCAAGAGCCACATAGCCGTAGCTCATAATCAGCGCAAAGAATGTCAGACCAACAATCACCGCGCCTGTGCGCATCTTCTTCGGTTTTGTAACTGCCTTAAGTCTGTATCGCAGTGAGTTTGCAGAAGCCGAAAGGCAGGTGGTGAAACCTTTTGTGCTGCCTGCGTTTTTCAGAAGCAGTTCAGCGTATTCATATCTTGTTTCTTCGTCGGCTTTGAGCAGTACGGTTTCGTCACAGCTAAGTTCGATATCCTCGGCACTCTTCTTCATGGCCATCCACATCAGAGGATTGAACCAGCACAGCGCCGTGCAGAAAACAAGAAAGAACTTGCTTGAGCTGTCCTCGCGGCTCAGATGTACAATCTCGTGACGGAATATCAGCGATAGTTCCTCGTTGCTGTATTCTTTCCTAGGAAGAACTACCTTTGTTGTGCGCTTGAAAAAGCCTATGGAAAGCGGTGAGGATGTGTCGGGAGAAATAACGAGTTTGTATTTAGGTTTCTTTTCGTACGCAGCATCAAGCTCCTTGTTCCATATCTCAAGAATACGCTCGTCGGTGACTTCCTTGGCGTTTTTCAGTATCTTTTTGCGGAAGATAAGATGCTCGGCAATCTTCCATACAAGCACTCCGAGAAAACCGGCAAGCCAGACGGCGGCAATAATCCACACAACCCGTTCCGGCGCTCGGATAATCCACTTGGGTGCTGGCGTGACCATAAAGCCGTATTGAGTGAGATACAGATAGCTCGGAATAATCCACAGCATCGCGCAGGCTCGCGAGCTGATGAATCTGCGCAGGAGCGGCATAAGCATCATCAGCAGCAGATAATACGCGCTTATGTGCAGAAATACGCCAAAGATTACTGAAATTATCGACTCCGCGGTGCCTTTAACGCCGTATTCCGGAAGCGAGAGCGCAATGAGAACAACCAGCACCACCGGCAGCAGCATCGCAGGGAGATAGGGAGTATATTTCTGACGTTCCGATTCCTGCTCGGATTCCGGTTCGAATTTCGAAAACACAACAAACACAATTCCCAGACTTGCAAGAACTGCAAACAGGAGTTTTGGAAGCAAAGTTACCGTCATAACGCTCTCCTTTCAAGCAGATCACGCAGCTGCGCAATCTCTTCGTCACTCAATCCGCTGTTACACAGAGCGTTGGCAAAGGTGGAAAGGTTGCCGCCGCACAGCTTGTTGATAAAACGGTTGCTCTGGGAGGCAAGATATTCCTGTTGAGTGACAAGGGGATAATAACTTGAACTGCGTCCGGTTTTCTCAATTCTCACAAAACCTTTTTCCGAAAGGCGAGTGAGCAGAGTGAGCAGCGTGGTCATAGCCATAGGGTGTGTGTCTTTAAGTATTTCCTCAATGTCCACACGAGCCACAGGCGGTGTGCATTGCCATATCGCCTGCATGACCTCAAGCTCGGTATCGGGTAGTTTGCGCAATGAAGAACTCATATCATCAACTCCTCTACACTTGTAGTGTAATTATATTCTACACTTGTAGAGTTGGTTTGTCAAGCGAAAGCAAAAAGAGTATAATGTCCCTGTAAGGTTTTCCTAAATTTCCTGTCTTATATGGTGAAAGGACCTTTACATCAGAGAAAAGGAGGTAACAGCCATGGATGATAAATTGATTGTAGAGCTTTACTGGCGTAAGGATTCCAGCGCCATTTCCGAAACAAGCCAAAAATACGGTTCATACTGCTACACCATAGCCGACAGTATTCTGCACAGCCACGAGGATTCGCAGGAATGTGTCAACGATACATGGCTTCGTGCGTGGGATTCTATTCCGCCCCAGCGCCCGTCGGTACTCCGTCTGTTCCTTGCAAAGATCATCCGCAGCATAGCGTTCAACCGCTACAATGCCCGAAATGCAGAAAAGCGCGGCGGCGGAGAGATCGCCGCGGTTCTTGATGAACTGTCGGAATGCGTGTCCGCAAGGTCGGATGTTCATGCCGAATACGAAGCGAGCGAACTGAGCAGATGCATCAACAGATTTGTACATTCGCTGCCGGAAAGAGACGGCAATGTCTTTCTGCGGCGATATTTCTTCAATGACAGCGTTTCTGATATTGCAGTGAGATATGGTCTGTCGGAGAACAATGTCATGGTCATACTCAGCCGCACCCGAAAGAAGCTGAAAAAGCTATTGACAGAGGAGGGTTATATCAATGAATAAAGAAGAACTGTACAGCGTAATAGGAACAGTGGACGAAGAGCTTTTGCAGCGCTGTGAGCAGCCCGCCAAAAAGACAGCAAAAAGCAAGTGGCTTAAATGGGGAGCTATCGCAGCCTGCCTGTGCTTTGCGGCGATCCTTGCTGTGGTCTTAATTGATCCGCAGGTAAATAAACCGAATGATGTGACACCAACGACAGACGCGGACGGAGTGACTATACCTCAGATGGAAGTGACATTATCCGATGATGTTGCTGCTGATATGATCGGCTTTTTTATCTACCAGGGGAGAGTATATACTCAGTACGAATGGATCTATGATGATATTGACATAGTCAGCGAATACCTCGGCACGGCGACAGGCCTGATCGACGAATGGACGCCAGCGGAGGGCTATGTGGAGCTTGCCGGCAGCGTGAGCGGCGATTTCTACTCGGTCAAGGGCTATGATCCTTCATTTATGCTCTGCATGAAAGATTCGTCTGGTGCAATCTGCACATATGTCTGCAATACCGGCATAACCGTAAAGTATGGCTCTGAGCTGTATGATGAGCGGCTGCATCTGCGCGGCAATTTCTCCGCCGTGGAATATGAGACCCGCGAATCGTGGAACTGGAACAAGGGAGAGCTTTCTTCCCTCGACAAGGATAGCGCAGTGATAGAGGACTTTATCGGCGAACTTTACAGCAGGGTATTTATCCTTTGGAGCACAGTCCCGGAAAAGGAAGGACACACGCAAAGCTCTATCTATGACACGGAGACATTCCATGTTTATTTCAGAATGAACAACGGCACAACGGTGCATCTCAGACTGTACGAAAACGGTTATGTGCGTTTTCAGGGGTTGCTGGATGTGTGTGTGCAGGTGTCGGCGGATACCTATAATTCACTTGTTGAGTTGCTGAAATAAACCGTTTAAGGATAAAGCCGCAGTTTCTTCGGATGCTGCGGCTTTGCTATTGACAAACTTGCTCTAATATGTTAGAGTGTAAATGCGCTCTAATGCGTTAGATAAGGAGTTGGTATACATGGAAACCCCGAAAGTATTTGAAAGCGAGTATAGATTCTGTCTGATTCTGTGGGAGCATGAGCCTGTCAAGAGCAGCGAGCTTGTTCAGTTGTGCAAAGAGCAGCTTGGCTGGAAACCTACCACAACATACACGGTCATCAAGCGCCTTTCCGAGCGTGGTGTTCTTAAAAACGAAAACACCATCGTATCGGCTCTTGTGACCAAGGACGAGGTGCAGGCGGCAGAGATAGAAGAACTTGTGGAAAAGAAATTTGAAGGCTCACTGCCTGCTTTTGTGGCGGCTTTTACCAAGCACCAGAGATTCTCCAAGGAGGAAATCGACGAAGTTCAGGCAATGATTGATCGGTTCCGCGGAGGTGAATAAGATGCTTAATGGGATTACAGGGGTAATCGAGAATGTACTTGATTTCTCAAATGTTCTTAATATCAGCATAACCGCAAGCTGGGTGGTGCTGGCTGTTTTGCTTGCGCGCTTTGCGCTGAAGAAAGCGCCAAAGTGGATTCATGTTGCCCTGTGGGGGATAGTAGCAGTCCGGCTGCTTCTTCCTTTCAGCATCGAGAGCGTGTTCAGTCTGCTACCAAGCAAGGAAACCGTACCCACTCATCTGATGCAGGCACAAGGCACGCAGCTTCACGATTATGCTCATCTTGATATCATTAGCAATCCGTATTTCCCCGGAAATGTGTCTCTGGAGCTGTCGCAAAGCACCGACCGTGTGCAGATTACAATGATGATCATGACCTTTGTGTGGCTTGCCGGTATCGCTGCTATGTTGATTTATACTGCTGTGAGCTATGTCCGTCTGCGCCGAAATGTCGGCACAGCGGTTCTTCTACGTGATAATATCTATCAGAGCGAAAATGTGACCTCGCCTTTTGTGCTTGGTTTGCTGCGTCCGACCGTTTATGTCCCATTCAAGGTTGACGGGCAAAGTCTTGAGCATATCGTCGCTCACGAACAGGCTCATATACGTCGCAGAGATTATATCTGGAAGCCACTCGGATTCCTTTTGCTCACAATACACTGGTTCAATCCGGTTATGTGGCTGGCGTATATTCTGCTTTGCAGAGATATTGAACTCGCCTGTGACGAGGCGGTCATCAAGGGTTTGGACAATGGGCAGCGTGCGGATTACTCTCAGGCACTGCTTGACTGCAGCGTAAACCGATGGGCAATCGCCGCCTGTCCGCTGGCGTTCGGTGAGGTAGGTGTAAAAGAAAGAGTAACATCTGTGCTCAATTATAAAAAGCCTGCCTTTTGGCTGATTATTGCGGCTGTAATTGTGTGTGCGGTTGTAGCTGTATGCTTCCTGACAGAACCGTATTCCTCAAAGATTCTGTACAACAGCAGAGTGTATCAGCAGAGCGGAGCATCCGTTGAGATTCTGCCGGAAAACAGCGAGCAAGTCGGTACTCTCATTGGAATTGCTCACCGCACAAGCGATGATCCGGAGAAAGAATTTCATGCGACTAATCTTGACGAGAAGTACGCTGGATGCCCTGTATATCAGAGCGGAATTGACAAATGTACAATTTATCTGTACGACTATGAAGGATTCTACATTCCTTTCGTTGTGGTCGTTGAGCCGGGAATAGTGAATCCCTGGGTGCAGGAGTATATCCCCGGGACAGGAAACATTCTTGGCTCAGTTGACAAAGAGAAATATGAAAGTAAAAGCGAAGACTTTGCCATTGGTGCTGACCGTTATGGCAGAGCAGTGTTCAAGAATCCTTATAAGGCGTATGATACCTTTGTGGAGCTTTACGCGGAGGGCATTGCCCTGATCCGCGAGGAACACGACCTACCAGCAATGACGAGCAAACGCTTTGATATGTACAAGGTCTACGGCTGGCAGACAACTACTGGTTCAGCGGAAGCACAGGCTCAAGCCTCATTTGTGTCTAGTTTTCTAGATATATATGAGAACAGTTTTGATAAGGATGTGCCCAATATGAACGGAAGCACACCAACGGCAGAATCTGCTCCGATTCTTTCTCTGAATGATGTTATCATTCTTTCCCAGAAAGGCTATGAACTCACATGGGAGGATTTCAGCGGTTATGAATACACGGACACAGGCTCGGGATTGTATATTCACAGCTACTTTATCAATGATATGTTTTCTTTGGACATTGGCGGAGGCAGCACAGAAGGTCAGCCGATGTACATTTATCTGAACGCCAATGATGGTACAGGTGAGCGTATAGACATTCGTGACGGCGGCGTAACGGAGTTTATCGAAAGACATCGAGAAGCTCCCGGAGGAATAGACTACTCTGCCATGCCAAACGAGGATTTCCCACTTGAGGGTGATTATCTGACACTGCATCAGGCGATATACTGTATCAACTATGCACGAAACGCAATAAATCATGAGTCACTTAATTTACCCGAGTCCGAGCGTGTTGAGTCGGTATTCTGTTTTCCTTATAGCAGTCACAGTACCGGAGAATGCACCTATTTCGGAAGCGGAAGCCCCTGTGATGAGTGGAAAGAAAACCAGATGCATCCATACCCGTTCCACTCTGACGGAGAGAATTTCATGAACTGTGAACCCAGACCGGTGTGGGAGATTTGTGTCAGCTATCCTGAAAGCGAAGCGAACGCAACGGAAATTATATATGTCGATGCGCAGACAGGTGATATGTATAACCCGACAAACAGGGGCGGATATTTCCCGTCGCCATTTACCACATACTCTGAATATGCTCGTCTTCTCAGTGCGGATTACACCGGCAATACAACAACTGATTCTATTACTGTGCCGACCAATTCTGCACTGACTGAGCCGTCTAGCGACACCGTCGTGATGATCAGGGAGTATATACCAGATGTGTACGTGGATTTGAAATACGCTTCGACAGAAAACTTTACCGGACAGGGCATTTATGATTTTTCCGAACCTTCATTACGCTATGGCACAGTCAAGAAGCTTTATTTGGTGCAGCAAGAACTTCTTGAACTGGGATACAGCTTGAAAATCTGGGATGCCTACCGCCCGTTCGGCGCACATGAGAAGCTATGGAATATCTGTCCCGACCCGAAATATGTGTCTGATCCGTCTAGTGGAAATCTGAGTCATTGCCGCGGTAATGCAATAGATGTTACTCTTGTGCTTGCTGACGGCTCCGAAATAGAAATGCCCACTGGGTTTGACGATTTTTCAGATAAAGCTGACCGAGATTACTCCGATGTATCATCTGCGGCAAAAGACAACGCACTGCTGCTACAGAGAACAATGGAGAAATACGGATTCAAAGGATACAATGGTGAGTGGTGGCATTACGCAGATTCAGAGGATTACGAAATTATCAGATAAACAATCAGCCGCAGTTTCTTCGGAGGCTGCGGCTTTACTATTGACAAAACGGTCTACATGATGTAGAATATGGATGCACTACAATTTGTAGAGTAGGAGTGATCACAATGTCTGAATTACACATGGGTACTGCCGAGGCAAGGTTTGCCGATATCGTATGGGAGAACGCTCCCTGTGCTTCCGGAGTGCTTGTCAAGCTGGCGGCAGAAGCCTTTGAGTGGAAGAAAACCACCACATACACCGTTCTCAAGCGTCTATGTGACAGAGGAATTTTCCAGAACGAGAACGGTACTGTTTCCGCCGTGATTTCCAGAGATGATTACTACGCACGTCACAGTGAGCAGTACATAGAGGAAACATTCGGCGGCTCTCTGCCGGCCTTTCTTGCCGCCTTCGGCACACGCAGAAAGATGACCGACAAGGAGATAGACGAGCTGAAAAGCATTATCGACAGCATGAGGAGGTGACCGTATGAGATTTCTTATGGATTTATTCCCAAAAATTCTTGATATGAGCATCACGGCGAGCATGGTTATTCTCGTTGTTATTGCCGCACGGCTACTTCTGAAAAAGGCACCAAAGGTGATTTCTTACGCACTGTGGGGTGTGGTACTGCTGCGCCTACTTTGTCCTTTTTCACTTGAGAGTGCAATAAGCATTGTGCCTGATGTGCCAAAGATTGAGCAAACGCAGCTCGATTCTGCATTGCCGGATATGGACTTTGAAACCTATACCGACCGAGAGGAAAACCGCATAACCCTCGAACAGAGCGCAGGAACCGAAGAAGCGCAAGTAAAGATTGAACACTCTGCGGAGCCGACATTGTATCTGACCATAATATGGGGCACAGGTGTTTTGGGAATGCTTGTTTACAGCGTGGTATCCTATGTCAGGCTACGCGGACAGCTCAGAGTTGCCATTCCGGTGCGTGACAATATCTTCATCGCTGACGATATCAAATCGCCGTTCGTGGTGGGTTTTATCCGTCCGAAGATATATCTGCCCGGCAGCCTCGGAGAAAAAGAGCAGGCATACATCATCATGCACGAGCAGCATCACATCAGCCGCGGTGACCATATCGCCAAGCTGCTTTCCTTTGCTGCGCTGAGTATTCACTGGTTCAACCCACTTGTGTGGCTTGCTTTCGCGCTATCCGCCAAGGATATGGAAATGAGCTGTGACGAAGCGGTTATCCGCAAAATGGGTGAAGATGTCCG
>JAZUPE010000050.1:0-10026 GCA_045605025.1 Acutalibacteraceae bacterium | reverse complement strand
AGCTTCATGGGGTATCTCAAAGGGAAAAGCAGTACAATGCTGTACGAAAGATTCGGTGAATTGAAATACAAATACCGGAACAAAGAATTTTGGTGTAAAGGTTACTATGTGGATACAGTCGGTAAAAATGCAAAACGAATAGAGGAGTACATCCGTAAGCAGCTTGAAGAGGACAAACTCGGTGATCAATTAACGATACCGGGAGTTGGCCCTTTTAAGGGCAGCAAGTAACAATTCTATGCGGTTGGCAGATCGTATTACGCGTTTACGCGTACGCAAAGGACAGAGGGCTATGCCCGCATGTGAAAGGCCACCGGCTTCGCCGGTGGATGTTTACTTTTTTGTCTCACTATTATCAAGGTTTGATTGTTTGAAAAAAATATAGCCGCCGGGGATCCGTCCTGATTGCGAGGAGTGTAATGCATCAATTGAGACAAAACATGAGGAATGAAGCTGGATATATGGCCTTTGCGGCTAAAAAATCACCAGAGCAAGATAAAACTGCAAGTAAAGCGAGGAATATAGTGCCGAGTTCTTTATATGAGTTCGACAACAAACCGGAGAATAACTGTAGCAGCAAAGGGAAACCTAACCGTAAACAATGGGAGGTTATCATATGTTCAAGCACGAAAAAATGCTGTTTCATCCGGTAGAGATCGAACGTCCTAATCCTCGGTATGCCGCTCTGCTTCAGGAGCAGCTTGGCGGCGCAAATGGTGAACTCAAGGCGGCAATGCAGTATATGTCCCAGAGTTTCCGGATAAAGGATCCGGAAATCAAGGATCTTTTTCTTGATATTGCTGCCGAAGAACTTGGCCATATGGAAATGGTTGCGCAGACTATCTCCATGCTCAACGGCCACGACGTCGATGCGGCGCAGACACCTGCCGGCGAGATTCAAACCCACGTACTAACCGGGCTCAATCCGGGGCTGATTAATGCCTCCGGATACTCATGGACAGGAGACTATGTTTCCGTCACAGGAGATCTATGCGCTGATCTGCTGTCAAATATCGCCTCCGAACAGCGTGCGAAGGTGGTCTACGAATATTTGTACAGACAAATAAACGACAGTAAAGTCAGACAGACAATCGACTTCCTGCTCAACAGGGAAGAGGCGCACAACGCCATGTTCCGCGAAGCGTTCAACAAGGTGCAGAACACAGGTTCAAACCGTGACTTCGGAACCACCAAGGCAGCGAAAATGTACTTCAGTATGTCCGAGCCGTCACCGGAGAGCAACCGGTTTACGGAGATTAACGGACAACCGGTGTCATTCAAATAATCACAATATAAAAAACAGGCGTTTCGAACATTCTTTGTGTCCGAAACGCCTGTTAGCTATTTATTCAGAATTATCACAGATCCGGAACCGGTGCTGGATACGTACGATTTAATAAATTAATTCTCCGGCTCAAGCAGACCATAACCGCCGTCATCGCGACGATAAACGACGTTGATCTCCTTGGTGAAATCATTGCGGAACATGAAGAATTCATGACCAAGCATATTCATCTGAAGAATGGCTTCGTCAATATCCATTGCGCTGACAGGGAACTTCTTGGAACGGATAATCTGGAATTCGCTTTCCTCCTCAATCTCGGGCTGATCGACCTCAAGTGGCTCGAATACGGCCTGAGGCTTGTCAGCTTTCAGACGCTTGTCAAGACGGGTCTTGTTCTTGCGGATCTGTCTGCTGAGGTGGTCGATAGCGATGTCCAGAGCGTCGTTCATTTCCTCGCTGGTCTGCTCTGCGCGGTAGATATATCCCTTGCTGCGAACCGTGATTTCAACTTTCTGACGGTTCTTTTCAAGGGTAACGGTTACGTTGGCTTCAGCCTCGTCGCCAAAGAATTTTTCAAACTTGGAAAGTTTCCTGTTAACCAGATCTTTAAAAGAGTCGCGCAGGTTAACCTTTCGGCCGGTGATGGTGATCTTCATATTTTTGGTCTCCCTTCTTGGCTGAATCTGCGCTGCTGCGGATATGTTCACAGTCAACGCAGGACATCGGTTTGGTTTTCTCTCCTCCCCTTTGTCTGGTTACATTATAACATAATAGCTAAAAGGATGGAAGCCTTTTTTGAAAATTTATTAGTAAATCATAAAAAGTTCATATTTATGACGGAGCGCAGAGTTAGAACCTCCTGATACCGTCAACAATTACCATCTCCGGTTTTGCGTCTACACTCAGCGGATCACCGGAGAAAACGCAGAAGTCCGCATCCTTACCGGCTTCTATTGAACCGATACGATCGGCAACACCCAGCAGTTCTGCGGCGACCCGGGTGATTCCCAGCAGAGCAGACTGCCGGCTGAGTCCCTCGCGTGCGGCGATACCTGCGGACAGCGCAAGGTAATGGATAGGGACAACCGGATGGTCGGTCACAATTGCAGGCAGTATGCCTGCGGCCTCCAGCTTTCCTGGAGCGGCGGTGCTGAGATTGCGCAGTTCCGGCTTTGCGCGGTCGCAGATGATCGGGCCGGCAAGCACTCTGGCACCGCACTCTGCCAGCTCGTCAGCGCACATGTAGCCTTCAGTAGCGTGTACCAGTACGTAGTCAAGATTGAATTCTTCCGCGATGCGAATGGCGGTAAAGATATCGTCCCTGCGGTGGCAGTGGATATGTGCAGGAAGCTCACGCGTCAGCACAGGAACAAGAGCCTCCAGTTTCATGTCAAAGTCCGGAAGATCCGCTTCGCTTTCCGCTGCGTTCTTTTCTTCCATATAGCGCTTTGCCAGCATAAGCTGCTCACGGATGATGGCTGCGGTAGCCATGCGGGTAACAGGTGATTCGTCCTGCTCGTGGTAGGTGTTCTTTGGGTTTTCTCCCAAAGCGAATTTCATAGCCGCAGGCTCGCGCACGATCTTCTTGTCAATACGACCGGGGATAGTCTTGATGCATAGCGCCTGTCCCGCAATGGGATTAGCGCTGCCCGGACCAGTCATGGCCGAGGTTACACCCGCCGCGAGAGCCTCCTCAAAGCAGTAATCATAGGCGTTCACGGCGTCCAGAGCGCGCAGATGGGGAGTGGAAGGCTCGGTGCTTTCGTTGCCGTCGTCGCCCTCAAATCCCAACCCGTTTTCCCACATTCCCAGATGGCAGTGAGCGTCAATAAAACCGGGATAAACACTGCGTCCGTTCAGATCTATTGTTTCGCAGTCGTTTTCAACATAACTGGACATATCGCCCACAGCGGTAATGCGGCTGTCTTTGACAGAAATATAACCACGCTCGATTATTCTGAATTCGCCGTCACAGGTTACGATGCGCGCGTTGATGTAGTTCATAGCTTGTTGACTCCTTTGAAAATATGAAATGGCGGAGTGATTGGTCACCCCGCCATCGAAAATGTCAGATACACATGCACTTTACCGGTTGCCGCGACGGGAAACCCTGCGTTCACCGGTGTGTTTTTTCAGGCTGTTCATTTTTTCGTTGCTGCTCTTCATGAAGTTGGAAAGGATCTCGTCAAAGCTGGGAGGGGGATCAGCAGGCTTTGGGGCCTGGGCACTTTGTTCGGCCGCTTTTTTCATAGACAGTCCGATTTTACCGTCGTCGCCGACAGAGAGGATCTTGACGCTGACCTCCTGACCAATCTGCACATAGTCCTTAATCTCGCGTACATAAGTAGCCGCGACTTCGGAAATATGAACCATTCCGGTCTTTCCGTTTTCAAGCTCAACAAAAACTCCGAACTTGGTTATTCCGGTAACTTTACCCTTAACGATATCTCCAACCTCAAGCAGCATACTCTTTCCAGCGACCTCCTGAATAATTAGTTGCCAGAACGAATGATATAAACGCGCTCACCGGGCAGGACATAATCCAGGTCCTCGCGAGCCTTGCGCTCAATATATTCGTCATCATCACTGTTGTTCATAAGTTCTCTGAGGGCATCATTTTCCATTCTCTGCTCATCACACATGGCTTTGATGGAATTCAGTTCGGCCTGCTTTTCGTTTATAGTGTTGCGGGACTGCATCAGTGCAATTACTACAAGAAGCACAATAAGACCGGCGGCACAATACATCAGTATCTGTCCCGACAGTCTGTTTTTGCTGTTCTTCTTTTTTAGTTTCTTGATGATGCTGTTCATATCAACAATCCTAAAAAGAGGCAGAACTCCACCTACAAAGATTCAATATAATTATACATCAGCTTTTGAATATTTCAAGCGGTATTTTCCTTGTTTTCTGCGTTTTTTTCTCTTTTTTTACGAAAAGGTGCAAAAAGCATTTCTTTTCGCGTGCTGATTATCCCGGATATACGTGCCCACAAGGTTCTGATGCGCTTGATCAGCGGCATGAATGTGTGGCGAAAGACGAAGCCGGATAAACGCCGGAGCACTGCCAGAGCGACATCGACAACGCTCATCAGCAGCGAACCTGCTGTCGCTGCATATATCCCCCAGCCGGCAAGTGAGGCAAGGACAAACAGGATTCGAAGCTGCCCCTCGTAAACCACCACCGAGCTGAAGAATACGCCCACCGCACCAGTCAGCCAAAAGAGTAAATCCTGCCCGAGGATCATAACATAGCTGAAGTGAAAAACACGTCTTAAAATGCGGAAAAGATCATAGTATACTCCCAATGCCACTCCTGTAAGCAATGCTTTTCCCAGAGCTGCGGCCTCAAGGCCGATATTACCGGAAAATCTCATAGCGCACCTACCGCATAAGCCGGGCAAAAAAGCCTTTGCGTTCCTGTTTCAGCTCGGAGTAGACCAGCTCGTTTATGTCACCGTTCATTCGCAGCTCGCCGGTATCCTGATCCAGATGAAGGATGTGCAGGTTTTCTCCACGCACAGCCAGTTCTCCCATCTCGGTCAGCAGTACCACCGACTGTTCATCAAAGCTGTCCACATCCCTGACACCGGAAATGCTCAGGCTGTGACGGTTTTCCATTATTACGTTGTGCGCCCCGCGGGCGGTAGTATCTTTATCTGCCATGTGACGCGTACCTCCGGTTGTTGTTGGTACATCCTTATGCGTCACATTGAGGCTGTATGCTATCGGAGTGCGAGGTTATTCTTCTCCGATGATTTCGTACATATCGGAGGCATTCTCTTTGCGCACCACTTCATTTATCTGGGTGATACGAGCCTTGATTTTGCGTTCGCCGAAAGCGATTTCGATGACATCGCCGACTTTGACCGTGTAGGAGGGCTTGACCTGCTTGCCGTTCACGCTCACTCTGCCGCCGTCACAGGCATCATTTGCCACGGTGCGGCGCTTGATAATTCTCGAAACCTTGAGGTATTTATCCAGTCGCATTCTGTATGCTCCTTTCTATTAATATATTCCGGACATAAAGCCGCGCAGGAACCCGCCGAAGCCGGTTCCTGCGATAGTTCAATATTGTTTCCGGGAGAAATTACTTCTCGACGGTCTCCTTGAAGGATCTGCCGGCCTTGAATACGGGCAGCTTAGAAGCGGGGATATCGATGGGCTCCTTGGTTCTGGGGTTGCGGCCCTTTCTGGCGCAACGGGTACGAACCTCAAAGGTACCGAAACCAACGATCTGAACTCTGTCACCAGCGGCGACGGCTTCCATGATTACGGAAGTAATAGCAGAGATAGCCTTGTCAGCGTCCTTCTTCTGCAGACCGGCTCTCTCGGCAACAGCAGCAATAAGCTCTGTCTTTTTCATAAGTGTAACCTCCAGATATTTTGTGATTAGATATTCCAACAGAACACTCTGTTTGAATTACGATAATTAATCAATCTTCCTCGCGTTCAGCCAGCTTGATTTCATCCCAGAGCCTGTCCAGCTCTTCGATGGAGGAAGATGCCATGTCTACACCGCGTTCTGCGGCCAGACGTTCAACACCGGCGAATCTGCGTGAGAACTTGTCGCTGGCTCTGGTCAGAGCCTCTTCCGGGTCGGAGCGAAGAAAGCGGGAGAGATTGACTACGGCAAAGAGCAGATCTCCAAGCTCATCGTCGATATCCGCCTGCATGCCGCTGTAGTAAGCGTCCATAACTTCAGTCGTCTCCTCGGCGACCTTTGCGGCAGCGCCTTTGATGTCGGGCCAGTCGAAGCCGACCTTCGCGGCCTTTTTCTGCAGCTTTACAGCGCGCATAAGTGCCGGCAGACTGCGGGGAACGCTGTTCATGGAATCGGCTACAGTCTTTTGACCCTTTGTTTCGGCTTTAATGTTATCCCAGTTGGTGAGCACCTGCTCTGTAGTGTCTGCGGTAACAGAACCGAAAACATGGGGGTGACGCAGCACCAGCTTCTGACACACATCGTTGCACACATCGCTGAAGTTGAAAGAGCCTTCCTCTTCCTCCATTCGGCTGTGGAACACGATCTGCAGCAGCAAATCTCCCAACTCCTCGCGGAGGTTAGGAGTATCGTCAGCGTCGATGGCGTCCAGAACCTCATAAGTTTCCTCAATAAGGTTGGCGCGGATAGAATGGTGATCCTGCTCTCTGTCCCAGGGACATCCGTCCGGAGCGCGGAGCCGCTCCATGATAAGCAGCAGGTCATTGATGTCGTAACGGTCTTTAATTACAAAACCCATGATTGTGACCTTTCTGTGAACACAGCTCAAATATCAAGCTGTGTACTATTTTATACTATCAATCCGTGTTTTTCAAGTATTTTTGCCATTTTTTCACCTTTTGGCAGCGATAAAACATCTGCTTTTGAAACCGCCTTGAGGGCAAACAGCGCAATTATGTACACCACAACTGCAGCTGCAATGGCGATAAATGTGACGATTCTGGAATCTGTGAACAGGTTAAACACCCGACAGGTGCCCCAGGCAGCCAGACCGCACAGTGCGGAGGCAATAAAGGGCTTGACGAACGTAGACATAATGTCAAGTTTGATTTTGGTTGTGCGGCACAGCACAAAAAGGCCGCCGACAACAATAAAGATGTAGAAAACAAGGGATCCGTAGGGCGCGCCCTTGATGTTGACACTCTCTATGCCCACAAGAACGTAGTTGAGAATCAGCTTGATAACAGCACCGATAAGCATCAGCTTGACGGGAGTCATCTGCTTGCCAACTGCCTGAAGCATGCTGTTGATAGGAGCTGCCATAGCTCCGAACATGGCCATGATGCCCAGCACACGGAGCATGGGCGGACAGATTTCGGCGGCAGCAGTGCCTTTATAGAGCAGCTGAAGGATTTCAGGGGCCAGAGCGAAGATGCCGCAGCCGGCGGGAAAAGCCAGCAGAACGCCAAGCTTAAGCACGGAGTTTGCGCCTTCACGAACCTTTTCACGATCTCTGGCAACCCATGCGGCAGCCAGTGCGGGAATTGCGCCCACAGCGAAGCCCTGAGTCAGATAAGGCACAAGATTATAAAGAGTGATGCCGTAGTTGTATACACCCCACAGGAAGTTGGGAATACCCTCGTCGGTTACACCGGACATGGCATCGCCGTAAATGGCGCGCATATTCGCGGCGCCGAGAGACTTAATCTGTCCCTGGATGGTCAGTGAGTCAATGAGCTGGGTAAGGTTCTGAGCAAGAACGCCCAGAGCGATGGGGATACCGATGAGCAGGAACGCCTTGACGATATCTTTCGTGGCACGAGGTTCGGGAGAGGAGGCAAGCTGCTCCTCGCTGATGCCGCTGCCGTATCTCTTGTAGCGGTACATCAGATAAGCGAGGGAAAGAGCAGAGCCAAGGGTGATTCCCAGCAGAGCGCAGGCTGCCGCATAGGGATAGCTTGCGTTGAGTGCCTCGTCAAGACTGCGGCACTCCCTGCCGTACACCGTTACGCTGCGGGTACCGGCACCAGCAATGCCGCCGGCAGTTGATAATCCGGAAAGGAATTTGTGTTCACCGATCTTGACCACAGCGATTGCGGTCACAAGGCCGATGACCAGTTTGCCTACCGCCTCAATAACCTGCGAAGCGGCAGTGGGGATCATGTTGCGCATACCCTCGTAGTAGCCACGGTATGCGCTCATAAGGCAGCAGAACAACACCGAGGGACTCATTGCAAGAATGGCGTAAATAGCGTTGGAGTCGATGCTGAAGCTGAAATTGGTTTTAGTCAGGAAGAAACCCACAGCAACCATACCGATGAAGGATACACTGCCTGTCAGCAGGAATATCCGGTGTACGATGGAGTTAATCTTCTTTACGTCCTTGTATCGTCCCAGAGTGACGTTTTCTGCCACCTGACGGGCAAGCGCCACGGGGAAACCGGCAACGGCAAGGGTGTAGAAGGGTAGATACAGGTTATACGCGGAATAATAATATCCCATGCCAGATTCGCCAATGATGTTGCCAAGCGGGATTTTGAACAGTGCGCCGATTATCTTGACCAGCGCTATACCGACAGTCAGTATCAGAGCGCCCTCAACGAGAGATTGCTGCTGGTTGGCGTTGCCTCTCAGGTCGCGGGCGGCAGACTTGTTTATAGCCATATAGTAAATCCTCCGGATAGAATCTTACTTTCAGAAAAAGAGAGTCGGACGATCAGTCCTCCACGGTAATGACTTCCGGCGCGGGAGCATCTTCGCGGGAAGTACGTTCGGTTTTGCTCTTTGCCTCCATTCGGGAACCGCAGCGGGAGCAGTAGATGGATTTGGGTTCCATGGCGGCGCCGCAGGCGGAGCAGATTACTTTGTTCTTCAGTGCGGCGATTCTGCGTCTGACCTCGTCCAGACGCTCATTGAGTGTGTCAATGCTGCGGACGCACTCGTCCACGATGCCGTCGATGTCGGTGCCGCTCTTTCTGGCATCGTAGACGGCCTTGCCCAGAGCCTTGTAGCGTTTATTGATCTCTCCGGTGAGATCGGATGCGGTGACCTTCAGCTTGGCGGTGTCCACCAGCTGACCGGTTTTTTTGCTCACAGCGGAGCCGAAATCCTTTGCGCCGGAAACGGCATCATCAAAGAAAGACATATATTTTCTCCTTTGCGGTTGATTAATAGGCTGATTATCTCAGATATTATAGCCCAAATTGATGGCTATGACAACAACAGCGGCAAAAAACACTGTTGCGATGACTTATACGTGATAAATACTGTTGCCGAAGAATTCGCGCATCAGCGAGTTGGGAGGGATAAGTTCAGAGGGCAATGGCTGGAACAGCTCCAGCTTCTCACAAAGCTGATCTGCCAGATCGAAATAGGGGCTGTCCTTGGTGATGCGCCGCAGCAACGGCAAAGCAATCTGGCTGATAACGCATGGCTCGTAGATATGGATAGAGTTGATGGTGACGTTTGCCAGCCGCTTGTACGGTTGAATGTACTTTGCCTCGCCCTCAAGCACCTTGGGCCACAGTTCAAAAGTGAACTCCGGAGATGCGCCGCGGAACAGCATGTCGCGCACGATGCGGCGGCACAGACGCAGTTCGTAGGCGGAGATAATGACCCTGTCGCCCTCCTCGATGTCCTGCTTTACGCTGATGTATATCTTCAGCATCCGGTCGTCGGGCAGACAGTCGGTGACAATGGGGTTCAGGGCGTGAATGCCTTCAACGATGACAACGTCATTCTCACCCAGCTTGATGTGAACACGCTCGTCCTCGGGACGCTGCTTGACAAAGCTGAAATGAGGCATCATGCACTCGCCCTTCTCCACCAGCCCCAGCAGACATTCCTGCATCAGAGGGATGGTCAGCGCGTGAACCGATTCGTAATCGGGAGTACCGTCGGGCAGCAGAGGGGTCAGCCCCTTGCCCAGAAAGAATTCGTCGAGGGATATGCGGCGTGCGTGAACACCCAGCTCCTCCAGACGCTCGCACAGCATACACGCTGTCGTCGTCTTTCCCGAGCTGGACGGTCCCGCAAGCATCAGGAGCTTATTGCCACGTCTGCCGTTATTGCTGAGAAAATCCGCTATCTCATCAATACGCTTGCGGTACTGTCGCTCCATCTGCATTACCATATCTTCCGGCGCATTGACCGCCGCATCATTTATATCCTTGACTCGCTCTGTGTACTTAATATAGTAATCAACAAAATTCCTCATAAAATGTTTTAACCCTGCCTTTCTTCTCAAGCATCAAGTCAAACCTGGATATGTATTCGTACGGAAATTTGTAATTGTAGAC
>JAZUPE010000049.1:0-14397 GCA_045605025.1 Acutalibacteraceae bacterium | reverse complement strand
GTAATATCATAGGCTGGTTTTCTCTTACATACTGCAAATGCGGCATCTAAAATTTGGTTTCTTTTGTTTTCCAAATATTCGTTTTTAACTTTTGGCATAGCATCAACCTCATAAGCTTATAAAAACGACAGTGTTATCGTTTTTTATAATAACACATACTATTCTTGCTGTCAAGAAAAAAAACGACAGTGTTATCGTTTATTTTTATTCTTGCTATTAAATACCATCCTAATGATATCCTTTTCGCCACAAAGAACAAGTACAGGACAAGAATCTGACCGACAGGCACAATGTATAGTTATAGAGGGGAAGCAGTTTGAATACTTCTTTCAAACGCTTTCTTAGAGGGACCGGATTCGAGTTTTTGACGCTCCATCAGCTTCGCCACTGTAACGCCACATTACTGCTTAACAGCGGTGTGGATCTCAAGGTGGTTTCAGAACATCTCGGACGCTGTGATATCGGAGTGACTGCTAATGTATATGCCGATATTTTGAAGAGCACAAAGGCAAAGGTCACCAATCTGATTGCCCTGAATCTGAGATAACAAAATCCTCCCCGAACGGACATTCGGAGAGGATTTGCAAAGTCCTTCAATCAAAGACCAAATAAAGACCAAAATTGAGATTCGTTGCAAATTTCCCGCACAACAACGCAAAAAAAACAAGCGTAGAAATTATCTCTTGCCGGAGATGAGGAGCACATTTTCTTGCTGAAAGCCTATGTTTATCTCATGTATTCTTTAGTGTTCTTTGGCAAGTAATCGTTTTGGAAGTCAATTTCAGGAAGAATAAAGACCAAATAAAGACCAAAACCCTATTATCTTACACTTGTCCGCAAACAAAAAGCCCACAGCCATGCGGCTGTGGGCTCTGGTAAACGATAATGTAATTATCTCTTGGAGAACTGGGGAGCACGACGAGCGGCCTTGAGACCGTACTTCTTTCTCTCCTTCATTCTGGGGTCACGGGTCAGGAAGCCGGCCTTCTTGAGAGCGGAACGATACTTCTCAGAATCGAACTGCAGGAGGGCACGGGAGATGCCGTGACGGATAGCACCAGCCTGGCCGGTGACGCCGCCGCCGGTAACACGGCAGACGATGTCAAACTGCTCGCCGGTCTTGGTGAGCTCCAGAGGCTGACGGACGATCAGCTTGAGAGTCTCAAGTCCGAAATAATCGTCCATGGTGCGGTTGTTGATGGTTACACGACCGGTACCGGGATAAAGACGGACGCGGGCAACAGAGGACTTTCTGCGGCCGGTGCCGTAGTAATATGTGCCTTTCTCGTACATTGTAAAAGTCCCTCCTTATCAGTTCCAGGCTACGGGCTTCTGAGCCTCGTGCTTGTGGTTCTCACCGGCGTAGACACGCAGGCGGGTCAGAGCCTTGCGGCCCTGGCTGGTGTGGGGAAGCATTCCCTGAACAGCCATCATCATGGCGCGCTCGGGACGGGACTTCATCAGAGAACCGGCCTTGACAGCCTTGAGGTGACCGATGTAACCGGAATGACGATAGTAGATTTTCTTCTCCAGCTTGCGGCCGGTCAGAACGGCCTGGCTGCAGTTGATGATGATAACGTGGTCGCCGCAGTCAACGTGGGGAACGAAGATGGGCTTGTGCTTACCACGGAGCAGAACGGCAGCCTGAGCGGCAACGCGGCCGAGGGGCTTACCGGCAGCATCGAGAACATACCAGCTGCGCTCGATAGCTTCGGATTTGGGCATATAAGTGCTCATTGCTTTTTTCCTCCATAAGTATTGATCTTTTCAGTAGCAAGGCACATGATATCAAACCTTACAGGCAAAGTCAAGCACAAAATCGCTCTGACTGCAGAAAAATCAGTGATATCTCTCTTATGCTCTCTCATGCTCTACCATACTCTCTCATGCTCTGAACGCAAATCACGACTTGCAGGTCTTACAGTTCCCATCGGGGAATGAATTCGCCTGTGGAGGATTCTCTCTCCTGTATGAACCCCTCCAGATCCAGCTCCGCCATGCGCGCGCACACTTTGTCATACTCGCGTGCTGTTATCCTTCGATTCAGTTCGGGATAGCGCGGATCGCTGACCACCGGAGTGTACTGGCTCATCAGGCTCACAGGCACCCCGGGCAGTTCCTCAGCTATCCGCTCAAGCACAGCAATTGAGTTGCGGACATTGAGGGGCAGCACCAGATGGCGGACAATCACGCCTTTTCTCAGCATGCCCTCTCTGTCGTATATGTTCTCCGGCTGGCGTGAGCGCATAAGCCGGAGCGCCTTCATAGCTGTCACGGGATAATCGGGCGCGGCACTGTATTTTTCCGCTGGCTCACTGAGGGCATATTTGTAATCGGGCAGCCAGATATCCACCCACGGCGCAAGCATATCAACCGCATCCTCCGTTTCATATCCGCCGGTGTTCCACACGATTGGTACAGACGGGCGGTAAATCTCAAGGGCGGCAATAATCTGCGGGATGAAATGTGTGCCGGTGACAAAGTTGATGTTATGTACGCCCTGCGCCTCGAGTTCTGACATTATCTGAGCCAGTTCCCGCGAAGTAACTTCTCTGCCCACCGGTCCGCCGCGCGAGATGTCGTGATTCTGGCAGAACACGCAGCCAAGGGAACAGCCGCAGAAAAATATGGTACCCGAACCCTTTGAGCCGCTTATGGGCGGTTCCTCCCACATATGCGGAGCCGCCCGGGCAATGCGCATGGTATCAGCGGCGCCGCAGAATCCTGAAGCCCCGCTGCTTCGATCTGCACCGCATCTGCGTGGACACAGGCTGCACCCGTTCACTGTACGCCGCCTCCGTTCAGAGCATTTTCTATGGCGAGCAGAAGTATCTTGTCGGAGGGTTCCGAGCCGATTTCTTCGTCACCTGTTTCCAGCGACTGGGCAGCAATGACAGCGTCGAAAACAGGCTGCGCACGGTCAGTGTCGATATCCGCAAAGCCGTCCAGAGAGATGCTTATGATGTATCCCGCCGTGATATCCACGGTAACAGCGGCTCCCTTTCCGGCAGAGGAATAGCTGCCGCTGTATTGCCCGTCTTCATGGGCAGAGGGAATTATGTCTCCGGTCTGCAGCTCCATGATCAGACCTTCATTGACGCGATCGACAACATTTACGATAAGTACAACGGCAAGTATTATGGACACAACCGTCACTACAAGAATGTATATCCACCTGCCCGCTGAGCTTTTTCTCAATTTTTTTGCCGAAGCGTCGACCGGACACTCCACTTCTCCGGAGCGAACGTCATCGCTGTTGAAGCTGAAGATACTGTTTTTATCGCTCATAACAAACAAATCCTCCTGTTTTTCGCACTGGCGCAGGTTGTGCGTCGGATGCGAATATGCTATAATATAATGTAATATTTTATTTTTCAGGTTAAGCAATCGTGGAACACACGGAGGTAACACGTGATGGATATGGTTCGAATTGTTGACTGTCACAACCACAGCTGCCGCTCCTTTGACGGAGTCCCTTCGGTTATGTGGCTGGCCCGCACCGCTGCAGAGCAAGGGCTTGGCGGCATAGCCATAACCGATCATTGCGAGATTAATGTACAGGGCAAACAGAAGCTCTGGAGTTATCGCCGTCTGCAAAAATCCGCTCTGGACGCAATCCGTGCCCGCGAGAAGGGCTTCAATGTACTGTGCGGAGTGGAACTTGGGCAGCCTGCATATCATCCTGAAACCGCAAAGCGCGTTCTTGAGAGTGCCGATTACGATATAGTACTTGGTTCGATACATTACCTGCGGGACGGCAGGGATTTCTACTATCTTAAATATACTGACGGCTCAAGCAATCCGGAAAGCGTGTATGATCAATATCTCGACGAAGTGCTGCTAATGGCGGAGGAATGTGATTTCGACGTACTCGCGCACCTCACCTATCCTCTGAGATACATATACGGACGTGATCGTGTGCAGATGGACATGACCCGTTACGAAGATAAATACACCCGTATACTCTCCGCACTTGCGCAGCGCGGCAAGGCTCTGGAGATCAATACTTCCGGTGCGCGCCGGGAAAATGGTTTCATGCTCCCCGACACACGTCTGGTTCGAAAATTCCGCGAACTGGGTGGAAAGTACATCACACTTGGCAGCGATACTCACAAACCGGCCAATCCCGGTGCAGGACTGGCAGAGGGTGCTCGCCAGGCTCTTGCCGCAGGATTCACCGAAGCGGTATATTTCCGCAATCGCCAGCCGGTGTCATACCGGCTCGGATGAGACTGTATCAATAATACAGCGACAGAATGATTATATCATGTCCGCATGGAAAATCCAACAGTATTCACACGTCTTTCGCGTCTGATCCTCCGAGATCCGACGACGTTTCAAGGAGACATCTATGGAATTTAAAAAGCACAATGACAAGCAGTTTGACGAGTTTTTCGGTCACGGGAACCGCATGACACCCGAGCGCGGAAACCATGACATAAACGAGGATGTCTTTACCTCAGGAAAACCGTCCGCGGAACCTGTCCGCCGATCCCGCTTCCGCTCAAACGGAGATGTGCAGTACGGCGAACGTTCCTCGTCGATGAAGCATCATGCGTCCGATCTCGCTGTCGGAGAGCATAACCCCATGACCGGCGGACGAAGTGAAGCAGTACGGCGCAGATTCGACCCGGGATATGACGGCAGCCGGATCCATCAGCCGGAGGGCCGTTTCCGCAAAAAAGGAGCAGACGGATCAGCTCAGGGAAAAATCTCCGGCCGTTTCAACAAGCGCAGAAACGCCGGCAGAAACAGCCGATACGACCTGCAGCCCGATCCCTACGCATACGAGCATTCCGCTTTTGAGCAGTCTGTGGAAGCGGACGCCTTTGAATATGATCGCAGGATATGGCCCACAGTAAAAAAAGCCCTGATGTACGGCATCGGCACTCTGGTTGTCTGTTTGATAGCTGCCATCGTGCTTTTCCTGCTGCGCCCCACCGGCGGCGGTGAATATTTCCGGATCAACGGTTCCCTGCCGCAGGTCGGTGGCATACAGCAGACCGAAGCTTACAAAAACAGCGCATGGCTGGACTGGGAACCTGTGGAAAAGGTCGCGGGATACAATATTCTGCGCATGGACGAGGCCACCGGGCAGTATGTACAAGTCAAGACTGCCTATCTGAGTTTTGCGCTGCTGACCGACCTTGAATCGGAGAGCAGCGGACGGTACATCATTCGCCCGTTCTGCAAAAACGGCAGCGGCGTTTACACGGAGCAAACAGCAACAGAATTTACCGTAAAGACCCGCTCCGGCAACGCAGGGCCGCTCAGTCATCAGACAGCCACCTGCAAGTCCATCACTCTTGTGTGGGATCCTGTGCCCGGAGCGGACGGCTATGAGATAGACCGCTATCTCGGCGGCTGGTCGGGATATGAATACTGCGGAAACGCAGCCGGCGCACAGATCACCATCAACGGTCTTGACGCTTCCACGCCATACTCGTTCCGTATGCGTCCATACGTTGACATCGGCACAAAGCGGTGCTACGGACGCTGGTCCGACCGCATTTCCTCCGCTACCAGCCCGCTCCCTGTGCGTGATCTGACTCAGGGCGATACCACCGACAGCGGCTATCTGCTGAGCTGGAATATATCATCCGAAGTCACCGGTTTTGAGCTTTATCGGGCTGACGCGCAGACAGGAGATGTGACCGACCTTCTCGGACAGTGCGGCAACAGTCAGTACGAGATCTCCGGACTTGAATCGGTCAATTTCTCCAGCTACCGTGTGCGCGGCTTTCTGCGACATGAAAGCGGCATCAGCTACGGAGAGTTTTCCGACATGATCACCGCTGTCACCCTGCCGACAAAGGTAAGCGGCACGGATCAATACACTGCAGAGGACGGGACATACACCATCTCCTGGCAGCCCTCCGCGCGCTCCGAAGGTTACGAACTTTACGGACTGCGCTGCAGCACGGGAGAATACGAACTCATCACCACCACTTCCGAAACAAGTTTTACCGTTACCGATCTTTCCCAGTATGCCGAACGGTACATCGTCCGTGCATTTGTCTCTCTGGGTGATCTGAAGTTTTTCGGCAACTATTCGGACGCTCTTGCCAGTCATCCGTACGTCTATCTTACCCGTAAGGTAAAGGTGGACAAGGACACTACCTCAATGCGTACCGGCGCGGGTCCGGAGTTTGAACTCATTCAAGACCTTGGAAAGGGCACTTCCGCGCGTGTGTTCGGGGAAAAAAACGGCTCCGATAGTTCCCGCTGGTTCCGCGTGGAACTGAAAGACGGATCAACCGGCTGGATCTCCCGTGAGGATGTTGCTATTACAAACAGCTATAAAACTCTTGCCACACGGGAATATACAAAAGACGAACCAATTGTTATCTATCTATCCCCTTCCCGTCAGGGTGGGAACCCCTATATCATCGGAAACACCACCGAAAAGGAACAGATGGAGGCTGTGGCTGCAGTTACTCACCGTATCCTCAGCGAAGAATACAACTGCGTGGTATATACCGCAAATCCTGATCTTGATCTTCGCGAGCGCGCTTTTGAAGCAATGGAGCTTGGCGCGGACATTTACTTTGCCATTCACTCCAACGCCACCGGTTCCGGCGACATTCGATACGGAGCCAGCAGCTATTACTGCGGCGCTTCCGGACGAAGCAAGAAACTGGGCGAGGCCGTGGTCAGTGAGCTCAACGCTATCGCGCCCAAAATTTGCAACCTTGACAAGCAGATGTATTCCGCGCTGGAGTCCTTCGGCGGAGTCGGTTACGCCGAGGTGCGTGACCCGTACAATCTGGGCATGGTTTCCATTCTTGTTGAAACCGACTTCCACGACAACGAACTGACAGCTCAGTGGATCATGGATAATCACGAGGGCATCGGACGGGCGCTCGCCAACGCACTGGTGGATACATTTGACATCGAAAAAAAGAATTAACCGGCAGAATATTCTGAAATCGTACACTGAGGAGAATGCACAATGACCACCACCGGAATGATTTACGAATACCTCAACAGTCTTGCACCATTTGAAAGTCAGCTGGGCTTTGATAACTCCGGTCTGCTCGTCGGCTCTGAAAGCCGGCAGGTACAGCGGGTAATGATCGCGCTGGACGCAAGCAAGCCTGTTGCCGCACAGGCGGCAGAGAAACGCTGCCAGCTTCTTATCACCCACCACCCCGTTATCTTCCGGCCTGCCAAAGCCATCGCAGGAGACTGCGCGATATACCGGCTGATTTCCGGAGGTGTTGATGTTATCTCTGCCCACACCAACCTCGATATTGCCGTGGGAGGTGTGAACACCTGTCTTGCACAGGCTCTTGGATTTGAGAATTTCGAGCGTCCCGCATGGCTGGAGCTGGGTGTATGCGGTAATCTGAGTCACGAAATGAGCGCGGCTGAACTGGGCAGTTACGTGGCTCAGCGGCTGTGCTGCAGCGGAGTGCGCGTCGTTGACGGCGGCAGACCAGTGAGCAGCGCTGTCCTCATCGGCGGTGCCGGCGGCAGCGAATGGAGCGCCATCGCCAGACACGCCGACGCACTGATAACCGGCGAAGCCAAACACAACGAGATCATTGAAGCCCGTGACGCAGGGTTCACAATGATAATTGCCGGTCACTATGAGACCGAATCGGTGGTAGTCGCACCGCTGTGCAAAATGCTCAGCAAGCGTTTTCCGGAGGTTGAATTCATCTGCGCGGACGAGCCTAATCCTGTCACTGTTTCCGGTTCTTAATACACTTGCACAAAAAAACAGCCCTCGGGACGGACAGCGCGGTGCTGAGCGTTCCGAGGGCAATTTATTCTCTGCTCCTGCATCTTTACAGCAGTACGGTATACACCTGCTCGCCTTTGTTCACAAACACTTCCGCCACGCAGTTGTCCCGGAGGATTTGCAGGTCCCTGACCTCTCCGCAATGTACAACCGGATCGCGTCCGGCACGCTCTATAATGAACCCATCGCCGGTGCGAACCACACACGGATCATCGTCCCTAAGCAGATGCTGCACTTCTTCCACCGGATAGGCGAGAACTTTTCCATCATGCAGAGTAATTTCCCGTGGAACCGACATACATCCGATATCCTTTGCCGCAAAACCGGCGTATTTCCAGCCGGGGATCCATGTAATCAGCAGGTTTCTTCCTTTATGATCCTGAAACACCTGTCCTGCGTACTGATCGGGACCTTTGTCCATCTGTCCGGTATACGCTGGAGCAAACACTCCGTCGCTGAAGTTTCCGTACATAACGGAGAAGTAATGCTCGCTTTCCAGCGGGCAGACCGAAGCTGCCAGCAGAAACTGATCTCCTGCCGTCACAAACGAGGGACACTCAGTAAACAGTCCGTTCTCCCACTGACTCATTATTCCTGAGTACTCCCACGCGAACAGATCGCTGCTGCGGTAAAGAAGCAGCCGCGCGGTTCTGGTTTCGTGATTTCCCGTTGCCATGACGCAGTAGTATTCCCCGTTCACGCAGCACACCGCCGGATCTCTGAAATCCGGACCACCGTCCGCAGGGTAGGCCTCGATCACCGGATTGCCGGCGTATTTTTCAAAGTGCAGTCCGTCAACCGAATACGCCACGCTGACAGTCTGGATCTTCCTTTCGGAATCTTCTGCCGGACGCACCGACGCATAAAACAGATACAGCACGTCGTCCTTTACTATTGCCGTACCTGACCAGCATCCGCCGCAATCGTATTCTCTGTCAGGATACAATGCGACCGGCAGCTCCTCCCAACGGAGAAAATCTTTTGTGCGGGCGTGCCCCCAGTGCATCGGCTGCGACCACGGAGTTTCTGAATCGGGCGCATGCTGGTAGAATACATGATACCAGCCCTTGAACCAGACCAGACCGTTTGGATCGTTGATCCATCCTTTTTCCGGTCGATAGTGATATTGCGGTTTCTGAAGATAATTCATATTCTGCTCTCCCGTAAAACCAGATAATCTCTGACGTGCAGATTACTGCGCAAACCGGCGCAAGAAGATCTGCCGACCTATTATCAGATTGAGTATAGCACACATCAGCGCACTTTTCTATTACGAATGAGAAATGAAATAATACGAAGTCGCAGCCGATGCGGCATTTACAAATGAAGGAAAATAATTATGCTGATTTCAAAGAAAATCAAATTGGAAGCACAAGGTAACCTGTTGTCGATCAACTAATCTGCTTTTTTCTACTCTTCTGCGTCGAAAGAATCAGTAAACGCTCTCGCAACAGCAATGTGCGTTCGGATTTCCTTCGTCAACGGTACTTTCAGATTCAGTTTTTCAGTTCTAATCACACATTCTGTTTTAGCCGCAATCTCTTGGACAGAAGCATGCGCAACCTTGTTCAGCGAACGAAAACCTGCTCTGTAGTAAAGCATTGCTCTTGTGCTTTTTACACCGGGCAAGTGATACAATTCCCGAAATGCGTTTATTTCCTCTGAAGTCTGACAAACAGAATCAATCTCTTTCAGCTTTGCAGGTTTAATGTCATATAACGTCAAAAAACTCCGGAAAAGATTCACCATTTCAATATCTGCCAAACCAATGCCCAGTAATGAATCATCAGAAAGTTTCATACAATCCGATTTTGTACAGCACCCTGTCATCTTCAGATTCTTCACTATTTCATTTTTATATGGAACCAACGAGAAAAATCTTTGCAAAATGCATTCTTCATTCAAAAGAATAATAATAGCTTCGACCCTGTAATCTGGATTCATCAAAACACTCCTATATAATCCGGCGGTCAGATTATTTACGAACACTAAAAAATTATCGTCTGCAACTTCGGGTTTACGGACGTTGAATCGCCCTCATTATACTATCTATTTCTTCATCACTCAACAATCAAATTGGCTGGCCGGTTCGTAACGGAGTTGTCGCGCCAGCAAAAAAACGTCCCCGACCTGAAGGTCGAAAACGGATTTCTGGTCGGAGTGGCGAGACTCGAATGCTCGCAAGGTTCGCCGGCGACTTTATGTCGCCTGTGGCTCACCGTGAAAATCACCGGTAATGATCTTTGAGGTGTTGCTGTTCCTGCTCTGTGCGGTGATTTTCGCGCGAGTCCTTCAACTTGCCGCATCAACAAAAAAAACCATCCCCTGTCTAACGACAGAGAATGGATTTTATGGTCGGAGTGGCGAGACTCGAATCTCACTCTGGTTCGGCTCCGGCGTTTTAACGCCTCTGCCTCACCGTGAAAATCACCGGTAGTATCCTTGTGCGCTTTTGCTGTCACCGCTCTGTGCGGTGATTTTCGCACGACTTCTTCAACCTGCCGCTCCAACAAAAAACCCGCTCCCCGTCTGACGACGGGAAGCGGGTTTTGTCTATGGGCTACAAAAAAGATATTTTTGCGTATGAATTCGAACTCTCGCAAAAATGATGCATCGCCTTCGTCGATATGATGCACTACGCTTTGCAGTATGAAGGGAACACTTCATTGAAAAAGATATTTTGCGATTTTTGTGATTGGGTTCGAATTTGCGCAAACTTTAGCAGCCTATTTGTCTTACAGCAGAGCGGTGTTCGCATCTTCAAAACCATTCCTTCAAGTCATTGCTCGGCGGAAAACAACTGTGACCTTGGCACACATAATAGGTGGTCTTGCCGTTTTTGATAGGGTATTCCTTTGTTGGAGCATCTAAAAGAACGACAATTGCGTCGGACGGAAATGCAAGGGGCATGCTGCTTTTATCTGTCTGTTTATCGGAAACGATCGTTATTTTCATTGGTGGCATTTTGTGTGCCAAAAGCGACCACAAAAACATAGCATAATTCGTGGGATACTGTGCAGCGCCTTTCGAGAGAAAGTCAAGCTGCCACTCTGCCGCTTTTTTGTATCTTTCATCATCGATAAGAAGGGATAGTCGCACAAGATTATACGCCATAAATGAATTTCCGCTTGGAATCGCGCCGTCGTACGTTTCTTTCGGGCGAAGTATTAACTCTTCGTGATCTTTGCTGTACAAAAAGAACCCGCCGGTATTGTCACCGAAATCCGACATAACCTTATCGCATAAGACTTTTGCCCTATTCAAATATTCCCTTTCCAGCGTCGCGCGGTACAGTGACAGCTGCGCGAAAATATAAGCAGAATAATCATCGAGAAAGCCTTTTACGCCCCGTTTTTTCATATGAAAGCTTACGTAGAGTGTGTCACCGTCACATAGATTTTTCTGTATAAAGCGGTCTGCATCCCCGGCGGCTGCAAGATAGGCTTCCTTCCCGCTAACAAGATACAGCTCACACATAGCACAGATCATCAGGCTGTTCCACGAGGTTAAAATTTTCTCATCACGATGGAGAGAATATCGCTTTTTACGGTAGTCCTCAAGTATAGGCAAAAAATGTTCAAATCTTTTATCGTAAGGATCGCTTTTGAGCAGATTGGGGATATTTTTTCTTTCAAAATTGCCTGTATCCGTTATATCATAATGACTCATTAAGCGCACTCCATCCTCCGAACCAAGAAGATTCGTGATCTCGGCAGGCGTAAAGAGATAATATTTTCCTTCCTCCCCCTCGCTGTCAGCATCCTGCGAGCTGTAAAATCCGCCCTCGTCCGAGGTCATTTCATTAAGAATATAGCTTGCCGTCTTTTCTGCAATTTCAAGATATAACGCTTTTTTTGTTACCGTATACGCCTTGCAATATGCAAGGATTAGGAGCGCGTTGTCATACAGCATTTTTTCAAAATGAGGAACAAGGAATTTTGCATCGGTGGAATAACGACAGAAACCAAATCCGATGTGGTCGAACATTCCGCCGCGGTACATCTGCATCAGCGTATGTTCCGCCATATTCAAACACATTTCGGTTCTATAACACTTGTAATATTCTAATAAGAACAATAGATTATGCGGTGTGGGAAATTTTGGCGCGCGTCCGAAGCCACCGTGCTTTTCGTCATAGATGCTCTCGTATTGCCGAACAGCCAAGCGCACCACATCCGTATCCGCGTTGTCTGGCATGGACTCAGCACTGTTCAGATGCCTAATAATTTTCTCTGCGTCCCGCAATAACATATCGCGGTCCGATATCCATTTTTCGTGAATGGCGAGCAGAAGCTCCCGAATACCGATCATGCCGTCTCGCGCAGTTTTAGGAAAGTACGTTCCGGCAAAAAACGGCTTCTGATCCGCGGTCATAAATATACTTATCGGCCAGCCTCCGCTTCCTGTGAAGGCTTGACAGACCGCCATATAGACGCTGTCAATGTCGGGACGTTCCTCTTTATCTACTTTGATGGATATAAAATGTTGATTTAGCAGCTCCGCTATTTCTTCATCCTCAAAGCTCTCGTGGGCAAGTACGTGACACCAATGACACGCACTGTATCCAATGCTTAAAAAAATCGGTTTATCCTCCGTTTTCGCGCGTTCAAACGCCTCGTCTCCCCAGGGATACCAATCCACAGGATTATCCTTGTGCTGAAGCAAATACGGACTTGTTTCACCTGCTAATCGGTTGCTCATTGTTTCACCTCCGTTTTTTTATTATTTGCATCTCAAAAGCGACCTATACAGGGTATAGACATGTATATATGGCTTGTAAATTACGAATTATATATATCACAGATGATCGGAGGGTAAAAAGATGATAAAATCGGTTAAAAGCAAAGAGGAGATGCGCCGATGCGTTAATTCTCTTATAAGTGGTAAACAATGAGTGTGCATATTAAATCGGTTTGGGAATATGATGCTCCGCAAGTACAATTTGACGCGTTGAACGGTAACAAAACTACAGATGTTTTGATTGTTGGCGGCGGGATAGCCGGACTTCTTTGCGCCTATCGGCTCAAAAATGCAGGTGTGGATTGTGTATTGGCTGAAGCGAAGGAAATCTGCGGCGGTATCACCAAAAACACAACGGCGAAAATTACGCTTGCTCACGGACTCATTTACGACAAAATGATACTCCGCTTTGGTGAAGACACTGCACGACTGTATGCCGAAGCGCAAGCAGTCGCAATCCGAGAATACGCACGGCTCTGCCAAGATATCGATTGCGACTATGAAACGAAGGACAATTATGTCTATTCTATAAATGACCGCAAGAAAACCGAAAAAGAAGCAGCTGCGCTGAACCGCATCGGTGTGAAAGCCGCTTTTTCAGATGGTTGTGAGCTTCCATTTACGGTTGCGGGAGCATTACGTGTGAATAATCAGGCACAGTTTCATCCATTAAAGTTTTTGTTAGGTATTGCAAAGCATCTGCCGATTTACGAGCATACAAAGGTCGTGGAACTGATGCCCCACAAGGCAATAACCAATCGCGGTGAGATCAGCTTCCAAAAACTGATCATCGCCACCCATTTCCCGATTCTCAACAAACACGGCTTATACTCCTTAAAGCTCTATCAGCACCGTTCCTACGTCCTTGCCTTGAAAGGTGCACAGACTCTCGGCGGAATGTATGTGGACGAATCAAACACAGGGTTATCCTTTCGCAGTTATGGCGATCTTCTGCTTCTTGGCGGAGGCGGACACCGCACTGGTAAGCCGGGCGGCTGTTGGCAGGAGCTTGAAGAATTTGCAAGGAAGCATTACAAGAACGCCGAAATCGTGGGCAAGTGGGCAACGCAGGATTGCATGACACTGGATGACATTCCTTATATTGGGCAGTACGCCAAGTCAACGCCCGACGTCTTTGTAGCAACCGGATTTAACAAATGGGGAATGACAAACGCTATGGTTGCCGCCGGCATTCTCTGCGATCTCGTGCAGGGCAAAACCAACCCATATGCCGCAGTTTTTGATCCTTCGCGTACAGTCCTTCGCCCACAGCTTGCCATTAACGCCTTTGTGTCTGCCTTTGGACTTCTCACGCCCACTTCACCAAGATGTCCACATCTCGGTTGCGCCCTAAAATACAACCGCGCAGAACACTCTTGGGATTGCCCATGCCACGGCTCCCGTTTTACCGAACACGGAGAGCTTATTGACAATCCCGCGACAGATGATAAAAAAATATAGCAGTATATGTTAAAGCAACGGTTATATGAAGCAGAACAGTTTTACGGAAAATACAAAGTAAATAGACTACTGAGTTCGAAAAGGTTTGTTTTTAATCTTAGGACCTGCAAATTTGCGCTTTTCTGTTTTTAGTCCGGCTGGCAAAAAGAAAATGCGACCTCGAAAAGCTGCATAAATACTGAGTTTTATAATAAAAACACCATTGAGTCTGAATTTCGGGGTTCAGATTTCAATGGTGTCTTTAGATGGCGGAGACAGAGAGATTTGAACTCTCGCGCCGGTAACTCCCGACCTACACCCTTAGCAGGGGCGCCCCTTCGGCCAACTTGGGTATGTCTCCGAATAAAAAATTGGCGGAGAGAATAGGATTCGAACCTACGGTACCTTTCGGTATCACTGGTTTTCAAGACCAGCTCCATAAACCACTCGGACATCTCTCCGTCTATTAA
>JAZUPE010000048.1:0-6800 GCA_045605025.1 Acutalibacteraceae bacterium | reverse complement strand
CCGTCCAGCGGGCCGCCGCGGGTAAGGGTGGCCCCGCCGGCGCCGGTGCCGTTGGGATCCCCGCCCTGGATCATGAAGTCCTTGATTACGCGATGGAAGGAGATGCCGTCATAGTAACCGGCACGGATCAGGTTGGTGAAGTTGGTAACAGTTTCGGGAGCGTTCTTGGGGAACAGACGGATCTTGAAGGTACCCGCGGTGGTCTCAAAGACAGCGATCTGCTCGCCGTTCTCGGGCAGAGCCAGCTGATCGGTAAACTTTGCCGGAGCGTTGGGATCCTCAGCGTCAGTCTGGGAAACGACTTCTTCCTTGGCGCAGCTCTGGGCGCATTCGTAGCAGGCGCCGCCCTCGTTGCACATGGGGATACCGATGATAAACGCTGCAATGACAGCGACGATAGCGATGAGGGTGAACAGCCACAGCCATTCGTTCATGATCTTTTCAAACTTGCTTTCTTCCTGCACGTTGACATGAACCTTGGGCTGGATGTGTGCGTTGGACTTGCGCTTTTTGTAGTTCTTCTTCTTTGAATTGCTCATTGGGAGTCATCAGCCTTTCCGCCCCGTGCCTGTTTTCGCGCGGGGACTGTAATTGTTATTTTTTACGCCTCTCCGGCGTATACGGTACGGATTTATGTTTTCAGTGTCCGGGGAAGCTTACTTGTTCTTGCGGAAACCGCCGAACACGCCCTTCTTCTCGTTCTCTTCGCCCTCAAGCACGCTGGTGCAGTGAGCGCAGCGGGTGGCGTTGATGTCGATCTCGCTCATGCAGAAGGGGCACTTCTTAGTGGTGGGAGCAGCGGGAGCTTCCTCAACCTTCTTGCCGAGGCTGCTGATCTTGTTGATACCCTTAACCAGCAGGAAGATAACCAAAGCCATGATGATGAAATTGATAACGGCATTGATAAAGGAACCGTACTTGAACACGCCGGCGCCCTGAGCTTCCAGCTCGGCGAGGGTCATATTGGCGGTCTGCATGACGGTCTCCACACCGTTCTCGTCAACAACGGTGATTTCCTTGGTCAGGGGAATGAACAGACCGGAGAAGTCAGCCTTCAGCACGAGGCTGAGCAGGGGGTTGATCAGGTCATTGACCACGGAGTTGATGATTGCCTGGAAAGCAGCACCGATGATGACGGCGACGGACAGATCAAGGACGTTGCCTTTGAGCGCAAATGCCTTAAACTCTTCAAAAAACTTCTTCATGATTTCGGATCTCCCTTTCAATTTTCTCAATCCGGCAGGCGGATTGCTTCCATTATATTGTTTGTTATTATATCACATGAACCGCGGTTTTCAAACCCTTTTTATGTATTTTAGTGTCCTGATACGCAGAGTTTGGTGAGGAAAAATAAAAAACCCGGCGATGCTTTGCAGATAAGGGCAGCCCGGCACTGCTCTCGAGGAACCTCCGGCTCCGGCATAATATTATCTCCGGAGCAAAAGTTAAACAATCAACCGCAAATTATCGCAGATATTTCGCCAGACATACAACAGCATTTCACAGCGGGATTTTCACGGTGTTTCACCGGACGGAAATTTCGCCGAAACTGCCCGTTATAACGACATTTCGGAGGTTCGCCGATTAATTAATTGCATTGCTGAAATTTTGTTATAAAACCCGCAGAAAGCCCGTTATACAGGGAAATTCTCTTGACAAAAGATGTCTGCAATTATAAAATGAAAATGACAAAGAGCGGTATAATCTTGCGAAAACACAGCGATTATTTCCGTCTCTGCATCAATATCACAACTCAGGGCAGCGCAGCCTTCCGGGCACGGGCTGACTCAATAAGAATGAGGTGTAAATTATGCAATACGGTCATTTTGACGATGCGGCGAGAGAGTATGTCATCACTACGCCGTTCACTCCGCTCCCCTGGATCAACTATCTGGGCAGCGAAGACTTCTTCGGCATCATCTCCAACACCGGCGGCGGCTATACCTTCTACCGCGACGCCAAGCTGCAGAGAATCATCCGCTATCGCTACAATCAGCCCGGCGGAGATGTAGGTGGACGTTTTGTCTACATCAAGGAAAAGGGCAAGAACGCCTGGAGCCCCTCCTATCTGCCCTGCAAGACCATGCTGGACGAGTACAAGTGCCGCCACGGTATGGGCTACACCGTTTTCGAAGGCAAAAAGGACGGTCTGTCTGCTGTTGACACCCGCACCGTTCCCATGGGCGAAAACTGCGAGCTGTGGAAGATCAGCGTCACCAACGATTCCGCCGAGGTCAAGGAACTGAGCCTGTACGGCGCGGTTGAATGGTGCCTGTGGAACGCCGTTGACGACAACTCCAACTTCCAGCGTAACCTGAACATCGCTGAGATGGAAATCGGCGACAGCGTTATCTATCACAAGACCGAGTACCGCGAGCGCCGCGATCATTACGCATACTTCGCCGTCAACACCAAGACCGACGGCTACGACACCGACCGCGACACTTTCCTCGGCCGCATGAACACCTGGAGCACTCCTCTCAAGGTTGCCCACAACGAGAGCGGCAACACCCTTGCCAGAGGCTGGTTCCCCATTGCCTGCCACCGCATTGACATGACCCTCCAGCCCGGCGAGAGCCGCGAGATGGTCTTTATCCTCGGTTATGGTAAGAACCCCCGCGACGCCAAGTTCGTCGCCCCCGGCGTCATCGCCAAGACCGATGCCGAGCGCGTTATCGCCAAGTACGCCGACAACGCCGCCTTTGACACCGAGATGGCCAAGCTGCGCGCCCACTGGGACGAGCTGCTGGACATCTACACCGTGGAGAGCGACATGGCAGAGATGAACCGCATGGTCAACATCTGGAACCAGTATCAGTGCATGGTCACCTTCTGCATGAGCCGCAGCGCCAGCTACTACGAGAGCGGCATGGGCCGCGGCATGGGCTTCCGTGACAGCTGCCAGGATCTGCTGGGCTTTGTCCACCTGATCCCCTCCTCCGCACGCGAGCGCATCATCGACATCGCTTCCATCCAGTGGGAAAGCGGTGCCACCTATCATCAGTATCAGCCCCTGACCAAGCGCGGCAACGACGAGATCGGCTCCGGCTTCAACGACGATCCCCTGTGGCTGGTCGCCTGCACCGCCGCTTATATCCGCGAGACCGGCGACAGCTCCATCCTTGAGGCTCCCGTACCCTTTGACAATGTCGAGGGCAGCGAAGTTCCCCTCATGGAGCACCTGCGCCGCTCCGTCAACTTCACCATCGAGAACCGCGGACCTCACGGTCTGCCCCTCATCGGTCGCGCCGACTGGAACGACTGTCTGAACCTGAACTGCTTCTCTGAGGAGCCCGGCGAGAGCTTCCAGACCTGCGCCAACTTCGAGAGCGGCATTGCCGAATCCGTCTTCATCGGCGGTATGTTCGTCAAGTATGCTCCCGAGTATGCTGAGCTGTGCGAGCGCTACGGCGATCCCGAGGAGGGTGCCCGTATCCGTCAGGCCGCCAAGGAAATGGAGCAGGCCATCATCGAGCACGGCTGGGACGGCGAATGGTTCCTGCGCGCCTATGATGCCTTCGGCAAGAAGATCGGTTCCGACGAGTGCGAGGAAGGTAAGATCTACATCGAGCCCCAGGGCTTCTGCTCCCTCGCCGGTGTCGGCAAGGACAGCGGTCTGGTCGAAAAGGCTCTGGATTCCGTCCGCGACAAGCTGGCCTTTGAGTTCGGTATCGAGCTGATCGCTCCCCGTTACAGTGTCTATCACGTTGAACTGGGAGAAATCACCAGCTATCCTCCCGGATACAAGGAGAACGGCTCCGTATTCTGCCACAACAATCCCTGGGTGTCCATCGCTGAAACCGTTATCGGCCGCGGCGACAACGCCTTTGATTACTACAAGCGCATCTGCCCCGCCTATCTGGAGCGCAAGAGCGACATCCACAAGACCGAGCCCTATGTCTACAGCCAGACTGTAGCCGGTCGTGACGCCGCCCTGCCCGGTGAGGCAAAGAACAGCTGGCTGACCGGTACCGCTGCATGGACCTTCGTCAACATCAGCCAGTACATTCTGGGTATTCAGCCCGACTTTGACGGTCTGCGCGTCAATCCCTGCATTCCCTCCGATCTCAAGAGCTACACTGTCCGCCGTAAGTATCGCGGCTGCCAGTATGAGATCCGCGTGACCAACAACGGCGGCAAGGAAGCCAAGGTCAAGGTCAACGGTGAAGCCATCGAAGGCAACCTGCTGCCCATCTGCAGCGAGCCCACCTGCCTTGTCGAGGTTGAGCTGTAATTAACACCGCATAAATACAACGCGAGCCGCAGGCACAACGCCTGCGGCTCGTTTTCTTGCTTATTCATGAGTTTTCATATTTCGCTTGTAGTGATAAATCTTCATATCATCTGCGCATTGCCGCAATTGCATGAAAAGCGCTACTGATTGCAAGGAACAGGCATCCACCGGCTATGAAGGATCCCAGCCAGCCTTTCCACCCGCCGATCAGAAATCCGCCCAGAAAAAAGATCAGCACGCCCAGAAACAGTGCGGCACCATCAAGTATACCCGCTGCCGCCTGAGTGAAGCCCATAGATTTGCCGGTGTCCTCCGCGCCTGTCTCGTCGTCATCACCGTCTGCGTACTCCGCGGCGTCGGCAAAGTCGTTGAGAGTTATGCCAAACACTCCGGCAAGACGGCACAGACTGTCAAAGTCAGGCTCATTGATGCCGCGTTCCCAATTGGAAACAGTCTGCCTGGTAACGTTCATCTGTTCCGCCAGCTGCTCCTGTGTCATTCCCGACTGCTGGCGACAATGGTTGATTTTGTTTCCAAGACTCATGCTGATTCGTCCTTTCCGATGTTTTATGGCGATATGGTATCCGAAAACCTGCGCAAATGCAAGCAAGAGATTCTTGCGCGCACATAACAACATAATTTCAGCCGGATCACAAGCAAAATCGTGATCCGGCTGTTAATCTGTCATTCGCCCCACAGCTGAACCGCCGCTTCAGCGAGTTCGCCGCATACACTGTAGACACCATTCTCCAACTTCGGTTCCTTTGAGCCGTTGGAAATGATGACCATTCCGTCTCCCGTTTCCGGATCGAGACATATCATTGAATACACGCCTGCCATGTTTCCGTTATGATAATACAGGCTGCGATCGGCGAACATGTCGTCCCGATGCCTCAGCACCAGACACTGGTCATAATCCTCGAGCTGATAATATGCAGTGAGCATCTGGTCGATAGACTGCTGCGTGAGGTAATACATCTGGTCATACTCACCGTCGTTGAGCAGTATGCAGACCAGCTTTGCATAATCGCAGGCGCTGATAAGCATTCCGCCTGAGTAGAAGGAATAGTCATCCGCCGGTCCGCCATAGAAAGCAAAGTCAAGAAAATTCTGAACTCTTATGGTCGGCACACCATTGTTGTAGACTACTGAGATCTTATCAGTGTTACGGATGTTGTTTGCATGGAAGGAAGCGTCGATGCCAAGCGGCGCAAAAAAATATTCCCTTATGTACTGGTCAAAGTTTATGTTTCCGGCACGACCGGCAATCGCTCCCGCGGCACACATGGCTGAGTTGTTGTAATCATAGGCCTTGATGTCACCCGGCTTGATTTTCATATAAGAAGATTTCTTGCTAAGATTTTCAACAAGCGCAGATGTAGCCCGTTTCTTATATCCAAAATCCGTCAGCGACGAAGTGTGGGTGAATATATTTTTGAACGTAATCGGATCATCGGGAAACTCAGGGTTTTTGATTTCCGAACCCCAGTATTTGCTGACATCCTCATCAATACTGATAACGCCCATATCACGCATCGACATCACTCCCATGCCAACGATGACCTTCGATATCGAAGCGACGCGAATTTTCGTATCAATCGAGACGGGAATTTCTGCACTCTTATCCTGATAGCCATATTCATAGTGATGAGTAATCCTGCCGCTGTTGATGATAGCTATCTGCACGCCAACACATCGGTGATTCTCTGCGATTTTGTCCAGCTGCTCACCTACAGCGGTTTCAGAAATATCATCCGGTTCAGTAATTTGTGCCGCATCAGTATATATCACCGGATCACCGCTGGTGCTCAGCGCACTCTCAGGCACCCAGCCAAGCTTTGATTCGCTGCGGATCAAACAGCTGTCACCCTGTTTTTCGCAAATGACAACTGCCGCGTCCTTTGCAAGCTGAACTCCGGCGGGGCTTGACAGCTGCGCGTCAGAGCAGAGCTGTACCGGTCTGCCCACTACTGCCGCATGCTGCCATCCTTTCCAATCAGTGGTTATTGGAGCAGCTGTTGACGGTGATACAGAAGTATCCTGTTGATGAAGCACGTTTTCATCATCCTGCAGATTGTTCACACCTGGCGATTTATTCGCGACTATTATTATTGTAGCAGCCAGATTCAGCACGAGCATCAGCACTATTGCCGCCGCTATAAGTAAAGTCTTTTTATCCTTCACTCTTTCACCTCCGCCTATCCTGTTTATTATATCATACCTTTTCATATATGCAAATAAAAAAGCGTCCGCACTTGGCGAACGCTTTTGTTTCAGTGCCCTGAAAACCGAACAGCAATTGATGCGATAAGCGAAACAACAAGGTCAAGCCCTCGACCTATTAGTACTGCCAAGCTGAACGTGTCACCACGCTTACACCTGCAGCCTATCAACCTCATAGTCTATAAGGGGTCTTACTAGCTTATGCTATGGGAAATCTTATCTTGGAGCCGGCTTCACGCTTAGATGCTTTCAGCGTTTATCCGATCCGCACTTAGCTGCCCAGCTGTGCCACTGGCGTGACAACTGGTGCACCAGCGGTGCGTCCATCCCGGTCCTCTCGTAC
>JAZUPE010000047.1:0-13591 GCA_045605025.1 Acutalibacteraceae bacterium | reverse complement strand
ATGGCTACGATCCGACTTCCTCACGGTTGCATAGTAACATGCTTTTGATTAAATGTCAAGTAGATTTGACAAAAAATATTATAAAAATTACTCCGAGTCATAAAAATGCGACCTGGAATAGTTCCGCTCCGTATGTTTTCCGCGGCAGACGTTTATACATAATATATCCGGTAATCACAATCCACCAAATTGAAACCGCAATATTCTTCATTCTTATGGCAAATTTATGCTTGCCAAGCCATATGCCCTGTGCTATAATACTAAAGCCAATTCACACGCCGTGCGTTTTTTCGCGGGGTCGGGAAAGTATCCCGCCGCAAAAATCGGCTCGCTGTCTGTCAGCGCGCGGCGGAGGAAATTAACCAAACGGAGGAAATTAGAAATGGCAGTAGTATCCATGAAACAGTTGCTCGAAGCCGGCGTACACTTCGGTCACCAGACCAGACGCTGGAACCCCAAGATGGCCGAGTACATCTATGCAGAGCGTAACGGCATCTACATCATCGACCTGCAGAAGACCGTCCGCAAGCTGGAGGAGGCTTACAACTTCGTCAAGTCCGTCTCCGAGCAGGGCAAGTCTGTTCTGTTTGTCGGCACCAAGAAGCAGGCTCAGGAGTCCATCAAGGAAGAGGCTCTGCGTGCCGGTGCTTACTTCGTAAACGCTCGCTGGCTGGGCGGCATGCTCACCAACTTCACCACCATCCGCAGAAGAATCGAGCGTCTGTACCAGATCAACAAGATGTCCACCGACGGCACCTTCGATCTGCTCCCCAAGAAGGAAGTCATCAAGCTCAACCTCGAGGTTGAAAAGCTCCAGAAGTTCCTCGGCGGTATCGCCGAAATGAAGAGACTGCCCGGCGCTCTCTTCATCGTTGACCCCAGAAAAGAAAAGATCGCTGTTGCCGAAGCCAAGAAGCTCGGCATCCCCGTTGTCGCCATCGTCGACACCAACTGCGATCCTGACGATATCGATTACGTCATCCCCGGCAACGACGACGCCATCCGTGCCGTCAAGCTCATCTCCTCCACCATGGCCAACGCCATTCTGGAAGGCCGTCAGGGCGACGATTCCGCCGCTGCCGACGAGGCTGCTGTCAAGGAGAACGAGACCGAGGATCTGTCTGCTCCTACCGCTGAGTAATTTTTCTTAATAACGAAAACACAGGAGGAATATATAATGGCATTCACTGCACAAGATGTAAAGACCCTGCGTGAGAGAACCAACTGCGGCATGATGGATTGCAAGAAGGCTCTTGCTGATGCCGACGGTGATATGGAAAGAGCAATAGAGATTCTTCGTGAGAAGGGTCTTGCCAAGCAGGCCAAGAAGGCCGGCAGAATTGCCGCCGAGGGTCTGGTTCAGGCTTATGTTGACGAAGCCAACAACTGCGGCGTTGTTATCGAAGTTAACGCCGAGACCGACTTCGTTGCCAAGAACGCTGACTTCGTCAAGTTCGTTGACGATTGCGCCAAGACTGTTGCCGAGAAGGCTCCCGCCGATGTCGCCGCTCTGTCCGAGTGCATCATCAGCGGCGGCGACCAGACTGTCGCTGCTACCCTGACCGACAAGGTCCTCACCATCGGTGAGAACATGACCATCCGTCGCTTCGAGCGCTACGAAGGCGTCACCACTTCTTACGTCCACGGCGGCGGCAAGATCGGTGTTCTCGTTCAGTTCGAGACCGACGCCGAGACCGCAGCTACCGAAGGCTTCAAGACCTATGCCAAGGACGTCGCCATGCAGATCGCTGCTGTCAACCCCGCTTACCTCGATCCTACCGAGGTTCCCGAGTCTGAGATCGAGAAGGAGAAGGCCATCCAGATCGAGCAGCTCCGCAACGATCCCAAGAACTCCAACAAGCCCGCCAACATCCTCGAGAAGATCGTTATGGGCAAGATGAGCAAGTACTACGAGGAAATCTGCCTGCTCAACCAGACCTTCGTCAAGGACAACAGCATGTCCGTTCAGGACTACACCGATAAGGTTGGCCGTGAGCTGGGCGCCGACATCACCGTCGTCAAGTTCGTCCGCTTCGAGAAGGGCGAAGGCATCCAGAAGCGCGAAGACGATTTCGCTGCTGAGGTTGCTGCAATGGCTGGCACTCCTGCTGAGGCTCCCGCTGCCGAGGCTGCTGCTCCTGCCGCCGCTGCTGACTACTCTGTCGACGAGGCTGTCATCGACGTTCTCGCCGCTCTGCTGACCTGCTGCGCTAACACCGACGCTATCGTTGCTGTCGGCCAGAAGCTCAAGGCTCTGGGTGCTGACGCTGTCAACGCCGCCATCGAGAAGCTGGCTGCCAAGCTGGGCGCCAACGCTCTCTATGTCGCCGCTGTCAAGGGCGCATGGGCCAATCTCTAATCCTTAATTGAGATAACTAAATCAAGCCGCTTTCGGTGTTCAGGCATCGAAAGCGGCTTTAACATTTTTGCCTTGTACGCCTGTGTGTTCTGTGCTACAATGAAAACGTAATTATCCGGAGGGAAAGAGGAATAGATATGCTCACCATCAACGACATCGGCAAAATCTCCGATCACGAATACGAAGCCTTCTGCGAAATCTGGGGTAATAAGGCTAACATCTATATCGACATTTCCGTGCCCGGCGCTGACATTGAAAAATATCTGCCTGCAATCAACGTCAAGCTTCGCCGTCTTGATAGCGGCAAGGAAGATCTGTTCCGCGCTCTCCGCGATGACGAAATTGATATCGTGGAGCTCGTCGAGGAATGGGTCACTTCCATCGATCCCGAGGAGGACGATGACGGTGAATACTACCTGACCAACGATGGCGAAAAGGTTCGTCTGCCACTGGGACCCGGGGAGCTGTACGAGGATCTGTCTGTTGAGGGCGTAACCGTTTATTGTGATGCTATGGACGACATCACGCTGGATTTGTTTATTAATTTTTCCGTGGATTATTTTGCCGGACATACCATCGAAGCCTATCTCGAAGCAGACGGCACCTTCGGCGTCAACGGACTTGCAGGCTGATAATTTATGCAATGGAGGCAAGAAATATTTTGACCGGAGTTAACAGAACCCTGTATATCCCCCTCTACGGCAAAGCCTTTGTCAGCCGCAAGGGAATCATCCTCAGCGATAAAAAAGCCGAATTGATCTGGGCTGACGAAGGGAAGGATGTTCCCCTCAAGGGTAAATCAAAATCCAAATGGCTGGCTTATTACATGACCATGCGCGCCGCGGTCTACGATAACTGGCTGCGGGAGAAATTGTCTGCGAGCAATAATGCCGTGGTGCTGCACATCGGCTGCGGTCTTGACAGCCGCGTGGAGCGCGTTGGAACAAGCGGACATCAGTGGTATGATGTGGACTTTCCGGAGGTTATCGACGAGCGCCGCCGTCATTATGCTGAGACCGATGAATACCACATGATCGGCTCCAACGCCTGTGAACTTCAGTGGCTGGAGCAGCTTCCGGGATATGAAAACGCCGTCATAGTCATGGAAGGCGTATGCATGTATGTGAAAACAGATGAACTATGTGCGCTCCTCAAAGCGTTCAGCGGAAAATTCGCAAATGTCAGCGTTCTGATGGATTGCTACACCACAGCCGCTGTCAAGGCGACAAAATACAAAAATCCCATCAACGATGTGGGCGTCATACAGGTGTACGGCATCGATGACCCCATGGTACTCACACAGGATACCGGACTGCAATTTGTGTCAGAGCATGAAATGACCCCGCAGCCGATGATAGCTCAGCTAAGGGGTATTGAGAAAGCTATATTCAGAAAGCTGTTTGCCGGCGGTATCGCAAAGAAGATGTATCGCATGTACGAATACGCGTCAAAGTAAATCATCAAAAATACAGGAAGGCACAGAACCGTGGTCATCACTCCACTTCTGTGCCTTCCTGCGATTGTATGCCTTGGGATTTTCCGGCTTGCGGGTTACGGGACTGAGCTCGCCCCAGGTCTTGCGTCTCTGAGCGTTTAGCTCTTTTTTCTGCTTTTTGGACAGCTTCTCAAAGGGTACGAATTTTTCCATAGCTTTCTCCTTTCGTGTATGAGGAAGAATTACCTTTGGTTTACATATAACATTATAACAGAAATTATTTCAAAATGCAAGAGCTGCCGCAGTGTGTGTCCGAATATCAGGACATACACTGCGGCAGGCTGTTTTTCTGAAGATTAGATTATGTCAGAATTCCTCGCCGGTCAGCGGACGGTTCATAAGTTCGGCAATAGCCTCGGAGGGGCGCTTGCCGCGGAAAAGAACGTCGTACACGCTCCCTATAATGGGCATCTCAAAATCACAGTTTGCCATTACATCCTCATAGATGACCTGACAGCTGTAAATGCCCTCAACGGTTTTTTTGTTGTCCCGGAAGAAGTTTTCTGCACAGTCGTCCTGACCGATTATCAGACCTGCCTGATAGTTGCGGGAATGTTCGCTGAAGCAGGTGACCACCAGATCGCCCACGCCGGTCAGACCGATATAGGTTTCCTTGCGTCCGCCCTTTGATACGCCGTAGCGGATCATCTCGGCAATACCGCGGGTGACCAGTGCCGCGCGTCCGTTGTCACCGTAGCCCTGTCCTGCCATCATGCCGGATGCAAGGGCGATGACATTCTTCATGGCAACGCCGTACTCTGCACCGATCTCGTCGGAGTTGATGTACAGGCGCATATAGTTGTTGGAGAACACGCGCTGAACCAGTTCGGCGGCGTCGTGGTCAAGGGATACAGCGCAGATTGCTGTCAGCTTGCGGCGCACAACTTCCTCAGCGTGGCTGGGGCCGATGATGGACACCACAGGACGGATACCGCAGTCGCCCAGCGCTGCACGCACCGTGTCGCTCATGCGGTTGTTGGTGGCAGGATCAAAGCCCTTGCTGGCGTTGACAACGATGGTGCCCGGTTTGATGTAGGGTTTGACATCGTTGAGAGCGGTAGCAACAAATCTGGTGGGTACTGTGATGAGAAGCAGTTCGCAGCCTTCCGCGGCATCGCGCACATCGGCACTGGCAGTGATGCTTTCGGGAATGACAACGCCGTGGAAATAGCGGTTGTTAGTGTGGCGCTTGTTGATATCGTCGATCTCGGTGTGGTCAACGCCGTACATACGAACCTCATTGCCGTTGTCGGCAAGTACCAGAGCAAGGGCGGTGCCCCAGCTGCCGGTGCCCAGCACGGTAACCTTCATATTGTTTTCCTCCGTGTATAAATATAATGTGAAAAAATACTCATTGCGGTGCGGAAACTGCGGAATAAACAGCCTTTGTCACGGAATAATATCAGTGCAAAGACGCAAAGCCGGCTTCGGACCGGATAATGAGGGTGTGGATAATTGATTACAGTTGTTGTCTGCGGACAGAAGCCGGAAAAAATGGCACGCCTTGTTTCGGCAGTTCTGAGCCGGTACGGAGCGGTGCGGATATCGCTGCGCCATTTGCTTGCTGAGACGGGAAGCGGTGCCGTCAAATATTCCGTTGTGGCAACAGAACGGCTTGAACGCATGATGCTTCCTTGTTCCGTCCTGCTTCTTGCTGACCAGAATGTTCCACGCAGTCTTGAGTTGAGCGGAGATACGATAGTGGTGACCGGTGCGGACAACCGTCGCATGACACGCCTGATGAAGGATCGTGTCAATCCGGTGGTTGTGTGCGGCACAGGAGTGCGAGACACGGTCACACTCTCCAGCGCCTCCGGAGATCGGGTTATTTTGTGTGCTCAGCGCAAAATTCCCACTGTCTCAGGCGCGTGGACTGAACCCCTTGAGTTTGCGGTTACGATTAATGGCTGCGATATGCGATCAGCTCTGTTGGCAGCGGGAACTGCCGCCGTGTGCGGCTGCGATATGTCAGCGGGAACAATCAATATAGACAGCGGTCAGCTCAGAGTCTGACGCTTACGCCGTTGTCCGCGAGATATCTTTTGAGAACGGGGATTGGAAGTTCGTTGAAGTGGAACAGAGAAGCTGCCAGAACGGCATCGGCGGCTCCATCAGTGACTGCTTCGAGGAAATGCTCAGGCTTGCCTGCGCCGCCGGAAGCAATAACCGGTACGCTTACACGGCTGCTGATGGCTCTGGTGAGTTCAATGTCGTAGCCGTTTTTAGTGCCGTCGCAGTCCATGCTGGTCAGAAGAATCTCGCCTGCACCCAGTTCCACTCCCTTTACGGCCCATTCCACGGCGTCTATGCCCATATCAATACGTCCGCCGTTGCGGTATACGGTCCAGCCGCCATCGGGTCTGCGCCGGGCGTCGATGGCAAGCACCACGCACTGACTGCCGAACTTTTCCGCGGCTTCGGAGATTACCTGAGGGTTCAGAATCGCGGCGGAATTGATAGCTACCTTATCAGCACCGGCCTTGAGCAGCATGCTGAAATCGTCAACGGAACGCACGCCGCCGCCAACGGTAAAGGGGATAAAAACAGTTTTCGCCACCTGCTCCACCATGTCCAGAACAATGTTTCGCGCATCGGAAGAAGCGGTGATGTCAAGAAATACCAGTTCGTCTGCTCCCTGTTCGTTATATGCCGCGGCGCACTCTACAGGATCACCGGCGTCCCGCAGCTCAACAAAATTCACGCCCTTGACCACACGTCCGTTTTTGACATCCAGACAGGGGATTATTCTCTTAGCGTACATAATGTCCTCCGTTATATCAATGCACAGAAGTTGTTCAGAATGGAAAGACCGATCTCACCGCTCTTTTCCGGGTGGAACTGTGTGGCAAAGCAGCTGTCATTCCATACCGCGGCGTGTATCTCGGTTCCGTAGAAGGCCTTTGCGGCAACCACGGCCGGATCGTCGGCGTGCAGGTAATAGCTGTGCACAAAATAAACATAGGGATGATCCGGCAGTCCGGCGAACAGAGGACAGTCCGCGTTGTATTCAATGGAATTCCAGCCGATATGAGGAACCTTAAGGCCGCCGTCCGATGGCAGACGCAGCACCTTACCGCTCATAAGCTTCAGCCCTTCCGCTTCGGGGGATTCCTCGCTGGAATCAAACAGCATCTGCAGTCCCACGCATATTCCAAGAAACGGACGCTGAGAATCCCGTGCGCTGTCCAGAACCACCTGCTCAAGGCCGCGGGCTCTCAGCTGAGAGATCGCGTCGCCAAAGGCTCCAACGCCGGGGAGAACCACTGCGTCGGCTTTGCGGATAAATACCGCGTCGGAGGTCAGTTCAACTGGTTTTCCAAGATGACGCAGTGCCTTGGCAACGCTTTCCACGTTGCCTGCGCCGTAATCAATAAGTGCTATCATAGCAAACAAAGCACCTTTCCTGATAGTGTTTATGTGACCGGATAGTGAAAATTCACCCGCAGGGCGTTCCATGGCGGTGCGCCCTGCGGGGGAGAAGTTGTGTTATTTGGTTATGAGATCAAAATCAACCCCATGTGATATTGGGCAGCGTGAACTTGTTCTCACGGTCGATTGCATAATCGCCCTTGAGGAACATTTCGGCCTCATTGCGGCGTCTCCACCACAGACCCTTCAGGTTAACGCCGCCGGACTTGATGTAGCGGGTAAAGCCTTCGATAACCTGTTCGGGGACAGCGTCATTACCGTTTCTGTAAGCGATAATTGCTGACTTGAGGTAGAAATAATAGGTATCGCTGGTCCAGTATGCGGGACCGAGGTTGTAGCAGAAGCTTACCAGAGCATCGAACTGGTTCTGAGAAAGTACGACGCCGTTTCGCACGGCCCAGTCGCTGACCGCCTTGACGTAAGGTCCGTCATTGAGGTCGGCATTAAGGAGTGCAGCGGCTTCTTCTGCGGTCAGATAGGGTTTATCCTCGGTGATCTCGTGACCTTCGCCAAGCAGATCGGTGATTTCTTTATTGAAATGTTCAACCGCCTGTTCACGTGTCCACTGTTTGCTTTCGGTGGAAGTTACAGCGTGACCGTAACCAACGGTCCAGTAGCCGGACACATCCTGATAGGGATAGAACACAAGTACTTCGCCCAGCGGAGTGCCGCCGCCCTCCCATTCAGCAATGAATCTGGTGCCGGCTTCGCTGATAGTCATGGGGGATACGCCGGAATTCTTGGCCTTAAGCACAACTACTTCGGTGGTTGCGCTGGCGGAACCGGCTTTCGCCGTTATGGTGTACAGGCCGGGCTTCTTGCCGGTGACAACACCCTTTGCAGTTACAGGAGCGGCCGAACTGTCCTTGGAAGTGTAAGTTACGGTGTATCCGGGGAGATTAATGGATACGTTAACAGTAGAACCGAGTTCGACGTAATAATATGGACGCGCAAAGCTCAGGGAGATGGTAATGGTACCGATCTTGACATTGGTGACAAACTCGCTCATAACATAGCCATATCCACTGCCGTATTCGATCTTGTACCAATTTCCTTTGGTTTCGGCGATAACGACCTGAGTTCCGTTTTTGAGAGTGCCCAGAATACCGTAGCCTGTGCCTGCACCGGATCGAACATTGAGTTTGGTGTCGCACTTGACTGTGCCGTACTGGACATTTCTTGTGTCGGTGTCTTTTGCTGTAGTAGTGATATTTTCGGAGATATCGTTTGTGGTGGTAATAATGAGGTCAGACTGAGTGGCAGTTGTTCCTGCAGGCGGGATAAACAGCTGCGTAGTAGTGGTAGTAGTTCCTCTCGGGGGAATGAAAAGATCTGTGGTAGCGGTAGTACCGTTCTGAGTGTTTGCCGTTGTTGATGCGGCAGTAGAAGTGGTAGTCACAGTGGTAGCAGTAGCGGCGTCCAGAACACTTGCCTTGACGTATCCGCTGAACATGCCGAAACGGATTCTGTACCACAGATTGCCGCTGGAGTCGGTGCGATTACTGAGAATGACAACTTCCTGACCGCTCTTGAGTGTGCTCATCAGTGAATAGCTGTCGCCTGCACCGGAACGGACGTCGACGTTACCGGCAGTAATCATCAGTGCAACGTTGGGAGCGATGGTGGAACCAGTAGCAACAGAGGTTCTTGTGGTGGTTGAGGTAGTAGTGGTTGTTGTAGTAGTTCCTGAACTGGCGGGAACAGTGATAAGCAGGGAGGAAGTGGTGGTTGATCCGGTTGTTGTTGTGGTTGTTGTAGTGGTGGCAGCCGTTGTTGTGGTGACGTTTGTTACTTTGGCGTAAGTACTCACAATGTAACCGGTAGTGCCGTTAACATTTATTTTGTACCATACGGTTCCGGAAGAGTCCTTCGAACTGCCCAGAACGTCAAAGGTCGCGTTGCGCTTGACGGTGGTCACCTTCGGGTTGGAAGTTCCCGCGCCCTTACGGATGTTGACTATGTCGCCGGTGACGGTCAGCTTCTGTTTCGGCGCAGCAGTAGATGAGGGTGAGGTAGGCTTGGTGGTGGATGCGGTTTCGTTTCCGGAAACCTTGACGTAAGTACTGATTATGTATCCAGTGGTGTTATTGATGCTGATTTTGTACCACACCTTACCGGAAGAGTCCTTGGCGCTGCCGAGCACGGAATATTTGGCACCCTTCTTGACGGTAGTGATATATCCGTAAGAGGTGCCCGCGCCCTTGCGGACGTAAACGGTGGTTCCGGTAACCTCAAGAGTTTTGTCTGCACTGGAGGTGGTGGACGCGGAGACAAAAGTGCTGACAATATATCCGGTGGAACCGTTGACGTTGACTTTGTACCAGACGGTACCGGAAGAATCCTTGGAAGTGCCCAGCGATGTCAGCACGGTGCTGCGGGTAACGGTGGTAACCTTTGCATATGAAGTGCCCGCGCCCTTGCGGATATTGACAATGTCGCCGGTGACGGTCAGACGGGTGGTTTCTGCGGCGTATGCGGTCATGGAGCCGAAGCCATGCAGTGGCACGGAAGTAACCAGAACCGCCAGCATTATGATGAAGGCAAGAAGCCTTTTTGCCAGTCTCATATCTTGTGTATCCTTTCAGGGAATCAGAATTGAATTCCTGCAATGATCTGAATTTTCTGTTTTGAAAAAAGTGGCAGATGGATACAATACACCCATTAGCCCCTATTTTCACAGAAATAATTATACAGTAAACAAGAAGCGGCTGTCAACCATTTCTGCTTGACGGGGGACATTATATAATGCGAATTTACACTGCGTTTACAATTTCGTTGCGATTTATGGGGAAAACAGGCCCAGACAGCGCAGAAAGGAAAAAAGCGCAACAGAACCCCGTTGCTATAGAAAAAACGCCCGCGGAGCGTGAGGCTGCCGTGGGCGGTGAAAGTTTATTTCTTCAGAATGAACGCAACTGCCTGATCCGCACGGTCAAAGCGAAGATCAGCCTGCGCCGGGGCGGATTTGCCGATGCCGATCGAAAGTGCCGCTGCCTCGAACATGGGAATGTCGTTGTCGTGGTCGCCGATCGCAATGGTATCATCAATCGAGAAACTAAGGAGCCGGCACAATTCGTGCAGTCCTGCACCTTTGTCCACTCCGGCGGGGATTATGTCGAAGCAGTCGCAGTGACGGTAAACCACCAGTCCAGCTTCAGCTGCTCCGGCATCGGAAATCAGTTTTTCGATTGGGTCGAACAGGTCGTCGCTGTGCGGGAAACAGGTAAGCATATGTTCGTTGGGCTGATACCACACCTTACCTCCGAAATACCGGTCGATCATACCGCGCAGCCCTGCCAGCGATAGCCGCGCGCTTTCCGGATATGGAAGTAAGCTGTGCAGAACGGGTGGCAGATCAACCCCCAGCTGAACGGCCGCGCCGTTTTCTCCCGCCATGGCAGGCTTGCGCAGTCCCGTCTGGCGCAGCATGCCGCACAGATAGGCAAGTGGTTTGCCGGAGCACACGGCTATCTGATGACCGGCATTCTCCAACGCTCTCATTCCGTCAGCGATATCTTCGGGAATAGGCAGACCGACCGGTGCCAGAGTTCCGTCAAGATCAAAAACAACAAGAGACATATCACACCTCGGAATACAAAAATTGATTACCAGTATCGTGTGCTGCGAACCACACGACCGATGACTTTCACGTCGCTGCGTCCGGTGATGGACAGCGGAGGAAAATACCGGTTGGCACTTACCAGACGCTCTCCGTCTGAGGAGCTCTGCAGAAACCTGATCATTACCTGACGGTCAGGGAGAAGGAAGATTCCTGTCTGCCCGTTGTCGACTGAATCCTGAACAGCAAACAGCACGCGGTCTCCTTCCATGATGACGGGATCCATGCTGTCATCGTTTGCGATCAGAAAATAGTGATGTCCGTCGCAGTAACGCAGTTCGGCAGGCTCGTAATCTGTCGTGAGATCAGGTGAACGCAGGTTTGACGCGTCGGGAAGCAGCACGGGCACCAGCCCCATCACTCCACCGTCCGCAAGAGCCGGGGTCATGGGTACGTCCTTGCCGGCAAGCCAGTCCGGACTGCAGCCCAGTGCACGTGACATGGCAACAATCCGGTCGTATTTGGCGATGTATTTCCCGCTCAGATACTGGGACATGGTCGATTTCTGTATGTCGCAGACGCGGCACAGATCCGCAGCCTTCATATCTGCGTCATCCAACGCCTGCTTCAGCCGCTGAGCAAAAAAAGTATCTTTCACAAACAATCCCGCCTTTTCTCACCGTATGCCGGTTATTTCATATATTTGCAACCGGATTCAATATCATTACGCGAACATTATACAACAAAAGTTTGCATTTATCAACCGTATTTTACTGAAATTGTTCTCTTTTGCAAATTTGCCCTTGACAAAACATCGGTGATGTGATATATTTACGACAGAACAAACGTTCTAACAAGATAAAATGATACTTTATTTCAAAGGAGGAAACAAATGGGAATTGAATGCTCACGGCTTCAGAACGGAGGCGCGGATTCAGCGCGCGGCGGAACGGGGAGAGAGCGCTGTAGAGGAAGAAAATGTCTTCCTGCTTTTTTTATTCCGGAAATGCTGAGAGCGTAAATGCAGGGGGCGGTGGAAGATGTACAAAGATAATTATCGTGATTATGTTGCCGAAGCCTATCGATATTATGCTCTGTGCGGCAAGCCGGACGCAGGAGAACTGCGCCGTCTGCGCAGTGCCCAGTCCGCAAATTACCGCGGAGGAATGGCCGATCTCGAGGCGGTGGTCAGGGTTCTGGAGCGTATTGATTACGAACAGGATGCTGATATCTGGAAGCGGTGCCTTGATATCGTTTATTTCTCCAATCCGCGTCACAGCGCCGTCCGCGGAGCCATTACCGACAGGGTTCGCTTTGCCTCTACCGAGCTGTGCATAAGCGAATCAACGGTATACAGAATACTGCGTCGGCTGCGTTTGCTTCTGGCAATGGAACGCGGACTCAGGGTGGACGAACGGGAGATTCAAAGTCTGCAAACCACCATAAGAGTAACCCCACGGAGGGATCAGAGTCAATGGTTCGGCGGCATAACGGCAGAAGGCTGATTCCTTCTGCGGGATCTGGGCACAAACACCTCACTTGACACTGTGCGGCAGTAAGCCTATAATTATGGTAATCAAACATGAACTGTCTGAAGCCGGAATTGCGGCGTCAGAACAGATGAATATTTAAACCTGACGGGAGGATAACGCCATAATGGATCCCAACAAAATCAATCTGAATTCATCTTCTCCGGAGATGCGGGAAAACGACGCGGAGAGTGCTGTGCTTTCGGAGGAAGCCGTCACCGCTGAGGTTGAGAACTCAGCTGCCGTACAGACCGGAAGCGATGTGCCGGAAGATGAGGAAATGCCTGTTCTGATTCCGGACGACTACGACGTGGAGGATATTGACTACTCGGTCCGCAACACCATGAGCGATGTTGTCGCAGCTAAAGAAGGGATTGAGCAGTATGAGCGATATCAGCGTCCGAAGCTGAAGGGAAAGGAAGCAGTCGATAATTTCCTGTACCATCATAAAACTGAATTGATAGTCGCTGTTGTGTCCATCGTGATGCTGGTTATCATCATTATTCAGTCCATTCCCACCAAGTATGATTATTATTTCAATATATATTCAAACATCAGCATGGGAGCCTTCTCTGTCGCGGAGATCGATGAACAGCTCATGAAATATGCGGTAGATGTTGACGGTAACGAGGAAATCAAGATCAACATCGGCACCTACAACCGCAACGGCAACTCCGATCCCTACGAATCAATCGTTGCGTATATGTTCATCGAATCGGAATTCGGCGGAGAATTCAACTCCTTCCTTGTGGTGGTGGATAAAGATCACTACAAATTCATCGTCGAGAACGTGGGTGAGGATATTTTTGAAGCCTATGAGGACTATCCGGTGCTCATTTCCTTGAAGGATTCCGATTTTGTCACTGCTGCCCTTGGAGAAAACGCAAACGATTACGATGAGCTGTTCCTTACACTGGTCAGTGTGCCTGAACGATTCCTTGACGACGAGAAAATGGTTGCCCGCCACGATGCCTCAAGGGAACTGATGGGACGCATTCTCGCCGATCATCCCGAACTTGGCAGAGCGGAAAGCGCTGAATAATCTGCGGTAATAATTCAATCCCCCGATGCAGAAAAACTCTGGATTGCCCCAGATTGTGCGGACAGCACAAAAAAGCCCCTTAATGAAGGAAATATAGGATGTTTAAGCGGAGTGGCGCAGAGTGATCGGCGCCACTCCGGTTTTTAACTGGATGCGCTGGTGATTGTAGAAATAGATG
>JAZUPE010000046.1:0-3908 GCA_045605025.1 Acutalibacteraceae bacterium | reverse complement strand
ACTCCTGCGTGACCGTTCGCCATTGAGAATCCGTATATGTAATGCTAAGGTGTGAGCCGTCAAGCAGTTCAAAATATCTTGACACGTCAAAGGGGTTGGCAACCGGCGCAAAATCAGGATACAGCTCACAGCAATATCTGTTTTCGTCAAAGATATCCCGGATGCGGATACACACTCTTCCGTCCTCTGCCCGATCCAAGAGAAGTATTATGTTGTTGTCAAGATAGAAGGAGTTCAGCATATCGCTGCTGGCTCTGCGAGCGGCAACGTCGTAATAAACCGACACCCAGACTCCGGTTCCGGCTCCCTGATGAAATTCAAGGAGTGTATCGTCAACAAATTCCATCTCGGGGATATAACGATCCTTGGGCCAAAAGCTCTGTTCAAGCCGGTTGCGCTCCGAATCGAGAAAATAGAAAGCTGTTCTGCCGTCCTCGCAATATTCAATGTCAAATATGGCGCTGTCGTCCTGTGTCGGCGGCAGACCCTCGCTCACTCCGCAGATATGCAGCGGCATAATATCGTGGCTAACATCAATGGTAAGGTATTTCACCGAGTAGTCCGGTTCGCTTCCGTTTCCGGAGGCGCTTGTTCGCACAGCCACATTGACCCGACAGCAGTTATCTGCATAGCTGATACCGTTATAGTATGAGGAAACAGTGCTTGTGCCCCTTTCTGCTGATTCGGCATACTGTTTTTCTCTGTTGTACAGCGCTTCGTCAAACGGCTCTCCGTTGTTCAAAAGCATTTCCGACATATGCTCAAACCCATATACACCTGACGATTCCCGGCAGATGGCATACCGTTCAGCAAACATCATAATATCATTCAGCAAGGACCAATTGTCTCCGTAATAAAACAGGCTTGTAAGGCGTGCTCTGTCCTGCGCGCTTATTTCTTCGTCAAGGCTGAACCGCTCATCGCAGAGTGTTGCCCATTCTCCGTCCTGCTGTTCCTCTATAATATAGCGGCAGCAGTCATAGCGTTCAATGCAGCACCGGCGCAGCTCGCTAAAGCTGCCGTCTGCGTCCAGTGTATACAGCGTTTCCTCCACATTAGAAAGCGTCACATCCCTTGTGGCCAATTGCCGGCTTTCGGGCAGTACGACCGGCTTTCCGCTGCAGCAGAATTCAAAAAACGGCTCTGCTTCAAAGCGCTGTTCATCAACCAGCCACCGATAGGCGTGATACCATGCAGCGGAATGAGGTGTCTGACTGTAGCGCACGATCAGGTCACTGCAGCCGTCAAAGCTGACATCGTACAGATCAAGAATTTCGGCATCATCCGTAACCGTCGAACAGACGGTAAGCAGTTGCTCTGTGACCATGCCATCTGAACGCGGCTTGAGAACCTCAACCAGATACACCGCTTCCCCCGGAAGCTCATCGGTGGTTCCGATCTGTTCTGCTTTGATTTCGTACAGCGGCAGATCGTCGCTGATGTGGGCTCGGATAAGCCACTCGGGCACAACCTGCGCGTCCTCGTCGCCGCCGCAGGCACAAAGCGACAATATCATCGAGCATATTATCAGCAGGGCAAGCAGACGCATCATATCGCGCCTCCTTGATTATTTGTCGGTGTAATAATTATACCACCGACAAATAATCAAATCAATTTGTGGGGAGCGGCTCGGATCACAGTTTACAGATTATTCAGAAGTCAAGCGGAAAACAGAGGGCAACAGCGGCGAACACAAAAACGCCCCCGACGGAAAAATCCCGTCGGGGACGTTGGAGCTACTGGTCGGAATCGAACCGACAACCGGTGGTTGTATGTAAGGGGGACTATTCTTTCGTATTATGCTTTCTGATAATCGCCAACAATACTACATCTCGTATTACAATTTGCGTAATGTGCAAACAACACTACAAAAAACATGCGTAATATTTGTCGTTTTGCGTAGCACTAACTCTTGACATTCAAGCTGATGCGGTGATATAATTAATCTGGAGTGATAGTTATGAGTGAAATGAACAATCTCAAGCAAATCCGCGAACTATATGGCGCCACTCAAGAGCAGGTGGCAACTGCTGTTAACGTGAACCGCGTCACCGTCGCTAACTGGGAAAGCGGTAATTCCGTCGCCTCTGCAAGTAATCAAGAGAAGCTATCTATATACTTTGGGATAGCCCCAGAGTTTTTTTATGACAGAGAGCTCGACGACAAAGCAAAGGAGCTTATCATAGACACCGGAAAGAAAGCGCGCGAAATAGTCTCCTCTTCAAAGGGAACCCGGAACAAGGAAGACGAATACCATCACGCTTTTGAGACTATGACCTTCAATTCAGCTATGCAGGGATATATGCTCTCTATGAAAATACTCCTCGCCAAAGCTGACGATGGCGACCTTGACAGTCTTAAGACGGCCTCTTTAATCAACAAAAAGATGGGTAATAGGCTCGATGCCATCATTAAAGTACGCGAAACAGAGGAAGCGGACGGTGGACCCTCAATTGCTGATCTGCTGAAAAAGATTGAGGACACCAATTAATTCAATGCAACCAGAAAAGGAAAAGAACAGCTCCAAACGACTGGTACTCGCTTAGTGCTGTTCTACTGTGTGTGACGCAAGTCAGATAAATCCGAAATACGCCATTCCTATACACGGTGTTATTTTAGCATGATTTGTCCTGTCTTGCAAGCCCGCAGATTATGTGTATGCATACTCTGCGAACCACAATAACAGGCCTTTTCTGTTGTAAATAACACTTAAAGGAGTGGTGTACTTATGTATGCTACAAGAATCCGAATGCAGCAGGGCTGCTATAACTCTCAAAGTCTTCTTGAGATCGATTCGATCTATATAGAAGGCTGCACAAACCCCGGCTATTACAAAAAGGCCGATATTTATGACCATCTTAAGCAGCACCCGAACACCATCCAGGTGTACATTTATCCCTATCCGAATGTTATTCCTGCTGTCAGTTCCAGAGGCGAAAAATATGTTCGCTCATCACCAAACGACAACAGCCATGATAACCTCTTGGATCTCCCCCGCGACTAAAGGAGGTTTTATTATGGGTAAGAATCAACATGTAACACCTCATCCCAAGGGAGGATGGCAAGTAAAAGGTGCAGGAAACTCGAAGGCCACTGCACGAACCACAACGCAAAAGGCAGCGCAAGATATAGCGAGAGGAATTGCCGCGAATCAAAAATCTGAGGTAGTCATTCACAGACCAGATGGTCGCATCAGAGTAAAAGACTCCTACGGCAACGATCCTCACCCTCCTAAGGGTTAAAATCTTCTTTCAAGGGCATCATGTGTATAGGACATGATGCCCTCAGCCTGTCGAATAAGGCCGCCATTGCGCGGCCTTTTTGTGGTATAATAGAGACATACCAAAGCGACAGGAGAAGTAGAGATGCTGAGAAAGAATCAGGGGACAAGAGAACAGATGGAATTCTTCAGTCTTGAGGATATGGTACCGGAAAATCATCTGCTCAGACAGATAGATGCAGCCATTGACTTCAACAGGATATATGAGTTCGTAGAAGACCTGTACTGTGAAGATAACGGTCGTCCGAGCATAGACCCTATTGTACGGGAAGATCACGATCAAAAGCCATTCAAAGACGATGACAGCAACGGAGGAACACCAGAAACTCACGATACAACTGTGTCAACCACCGATCCGGAAAGCGGAGTTTTCCACAAGGGTGAGCATCGCAAATGCTTTGCGTACGAAGCGCATACCGCCTGTGACAAAAACAATTTCGTTCTCGATGTAGAGGTTACTCCCGGCAATATACATGACAGTGTATCCTTCGATTCCCTGTACGATCAGATCTGTGAACATTACCCCGAGCATCAGACAGTAGTAGCCGACAGCGCATACAAAACGCCTTGGATCTGCAAAAGAATATTCGGAAGCGGCAGAGTGTTGTCAACAGCATACAAGAGACCG
>JAZUPE010000045.1:0-21468 GCA_045605025.1 Acutalibacteraceae bacterium | reverse complement strand
GATGCCCGTTCTGCAAGGCAGTACGTCCATAAGTATCTGAAAGAGCTGATTGCCAAGGGGAGAAGTGCGCCCACAATCAAGAAGTATGCACACGCATTGGCACGAGCCTACGGCTGCGAAGTAAAAGACTTTGGCGTTGAGCTGCCAAAGCGTCGGCGTGCGGATATTAAGCGCTCCCGGAATGAAGTCAAGTCAGATGCCCGCTTCAAGGGTGAGCGATATGAGCGGGTTCGGGAATTTGCTCGCGGTATCGGCGCACGGAATGATGGCCTGCGTAAACTGCGAGCCTGCGATATCCGGGAGCGCAAGCGCGGCGGTTATGAGGTGCTTCTTGACGAAAAGGGCGGAAAGAAACGCTGGGCGCGTGTTCTTCCTGATTATGAGGAGATAGTGCTTGAGCGTTTTGCTGATGCTCGGAATCGAGGCGAAAACGCTCTCCTTTTTGAGCGTGGTGAACTCGACCATCATGTGGATATTCACGCCTGCCGAGCAGAATACGCTCGTATGGCTTACGAGCAGTATGAGCGTGAGGGATATGAGACAGGCCGTCTGTATCGCTGCCGCAATGAGCGATACGGTGATGTCTATGACAAGGGTGTGCTTATCGAGGTCAGCCGTGACCTTGGGCATAACCGCTGTGATGTTGTCGTGAATCATTACATGAAATAATAGAATACGGACTGCGCTTGTTCTGAGTGCCAGCCTGATGCAGACATATCACCGTCGGCGGATCCGCCGACGGTGAGCAGGCAAGTAAAAAGCGCCAGCAGACTTGCAGGAATTTAATCCTCGCAGGTTTGTTGGCGCTTCAGTTATTTTGATGCATGTACGGAGTTGCGGAGAATGTGCGCTGAGCGGGTTAGGTGGACGGTGTACGAGGTGGGTTGTATTTCGCCGGAAGAGGGTCAATTATGCTGAGATGGTATCCTAAATCAGCAATTGCCGTCTACCTAACCAGCGAAGTATGTGAGTGACTGCGACGTTGCAGATATGGTACTGTCAAGTTCTATCGCCAAGTACAATCCTTCATTGTTCTTTTTCGTATTCTGCAATGAATTTAAGCATCAGCTGAATGATCTGGCTATTGGCTGATCGACCCTCATATTCGCTCACATATCTGAACTTTGCGAGAATATCGCCGTCCACTCTCAAGCCAAAGTGCTTCTCGTTGCTCTTGTCCATATACAAGCCTCTGTAAAGTCATACTGTTTTTATTTTAGACTTGTGTATTGAAATTTAACGAAAACAGAGTTGGAATAGAGTTATATATGTTCGGTATATGAAAGAGATAATTACAAGGCGTTAGGAATTTATTAAGATTTGCAATGCGACTTGTTTCTGAATTAGAAATGCGTGAAAGTGAAACGAGAGGAGATATCGTTTATGATGCGGTTTTGCGAGCAATCGTATTGACATTTAGTCAAACCAGGAGTATTATTAAGATAAAATTGTGCGATATTTCTGCATTCGAATCATATACGCACATTATTTTGTTATTATTCGCTACCTTTGCTTTTGCCTATTCTTATTTCAGTTGAGCAAACTTTATTTGAACTAATATATCAATTATATGACAGCACTTTATTGTGTTGATGAACTGGAGGCGATAGTTGTTTTTGAACACCGGCAACCCTAAATACTATTTTATCTGGAGGTAAGAACATGAAATCGTTCAATAAGATCATCGCAGTATTGTTGGCTTTTCTTTTAATCATAACAATACTGCCTGTTTCCGAGCTCGGAATGATTGCTCGCGCAGAAGAAAAAGAAGAAGTAACGCGTTATACCGTACTTGTGTTGGACACGTCAACTAGTATGGGCTTTTATATGGGTGATGTTGAAATCTATAATGCTGATACTGCGATTGAGTATGTAAAAAAATCAGCAAACAAATTTCTTAGTGATTTGTTAAAGGCAGATGGAACGAATTATGTTGCAGTTGTATCATATAAGGATACCGCAAGCGTTGTGTCTGATTTCACGAATGAAATAGCTGGTTTAAAAGACAAAATTGACAATTTATCGGATTTCGGCGCTCGTGATATATCTGCCGGTCTTACAATGGCAAATAACATGATGGCAACTGTTTCTGATGGCGAGAATGTTAAGAAAAACATAGTATTGTTTACCACAGGCATGACGAATGTGGGCTCATACAATTACGATGGAACATATGATGATAGCCATGTTGCATCAAACTGGTATAATATGAGTTCTGGAATTCATTTATACGCCTATGCCAATTACGCTCTATCCGTTGCAGAAACAGTAAAAGAGTCCTCAAATCTTTATGTTATAGGTCTGTTCCAAAACATGGAAGGAATGCCGGAAGAAGGACATAATGTTGTTACCCTGTTTAAGGACACAGCTCAAAATATAGCTACTTCGGACGAATACTATTATCCTGTCGACAATCCCGATGACCTTGAGTTTGTGTTTGGCGAAGTAGCAGATGATGTAGTGGATGATAATGTTTCCGATAATGATGCTGGAAATGCCATACTTATCAACGAATACATAGAACAGCACATCGAATATTATGAAAATGATTTTGATCACGAGATCCTTCCGATGAAATCAACGAATCTGGAACAGTTGTATAAAGATATCGACGAAGATTTAAGCGATAAAGCGTACAACGCGCTTTCAGATGTTTTGGAAGCATTGAGTCTTGACATAGATGTCACAAACGAATACTCCGTTTTAATATATGAGATAATGGTGAGCAGCGGCGTATGTGAATCAGTAGAAAGCTTATACGAAGTTGCCCTAAAAAAACAAGCAGTCGAGCTTGCAAAGTTCTTCTCAGATAATGCAGCTAAAATATTCGTAAAAGCTTCTAAGGATGAGATTATAAAAATAATCGAGAGCCTTGATAACGCAAGCAAAATACTCGAAGCAAATGATGTTAATTCAGATGATTTTTGGGAATCCATTGATGATGTTTCTCGATTGTTAAGAGAAAATGGGGTGCTCAAAAAAGGTGAGACACCGTTAGAAGTCATTCAGTTATTGGAGAATGATTTTTATTCTAACATAAATAACAGTTTATATCCTAATGTAACAGACGGCATAAATATCATCTTTGATGCACTTGAGACAGTTGATGATGCTTACATTTTTATGTGTTATGCCAACGCATATCTGGAGGCAAGCGAAGAATTCAAGGATGTGCTGAAAAGCATATCAGCTGTGGCTAAACAAAAAGCTGGAAACCATAGATTTTTTAAAGCAGGGAATCGTGTATTAGCTAACCAATATATTTACGCTGATCCGTATAGCAAAGAAGTCCAGTATTGGGAAATATATACGGCTATAGATAAATGGCTGAAAAGCGTGGAAGATTATCAGAAAGACGGCATGCTTTATATAGTACAGAAAGGAGCCGCCGGCTTTACCAAGAAGTCCGGTCTAGCAATGCTTTCTGAAGGCGTGGGAATAATAATTCCTGGCTATAGAGAAATAAAAGAAGCCCTTTCAATAATCAAATTGACCATAGATGCATTTACTCAAATTGACGAAGAAGCTAAGTCTGCAAGGTTCATCAGTAAGATTTCTCATCTCGCAGATCTAACCGTTAATGTTGCCGATAATTATGGAAAATCATTAGTTCAGTCCTATGATGATGACTATCCTGCATTTGGCACATGGAGAGAGGATTCCTTTGCTCAGGCACTAAGATTTGACGAAGCAATCAATGTGTACAAAGGTATTGTGCGCTTAGCTTGCCAAAAAGGTCTCGAATACGAAAACCTAAAATTGGCTTATGCAAAAAAAATAATAGATATGTCGGATGATGAGATCTATGAATTAGGTCTGACTATAACGGGAGGGTGGTTCAACGCCCTTAGCGTTGCGTTGCAAAAGCGTAGTGCTGAGAAGCAGATCCCCGAATCCACGAAGATCATATCTGATATCAAAATCCAGCAAGGTGTTGTTGAGGCCATTCATTGTCATAACACTAAAGTTGACTATGATAAGACCACAGGCAGTTTCATTTATGAGGGCATGCAAAGGCAAGTAATAGCAATTGCCTGTCCCGTTGCGGTGACCGTTTTCAATGAGGTCAGAGAACAAGTAGCATATCTCTCCGATACTACAAGCAATGTAAAAGAGGGGTATGAACATTATTTCTTCATAATAGAAAACACTGAATCTGCCAATGGTTCTGTAAAGGTCGTTATTATTCCCGTGAATGAGGCGTACAGTGTAAAGATCCAAGGAACTGGCAATGGCACAATGGATGTGCTTGTTGGATACTACGATGGTAATAATATCAACAAGACTGTTACTTATCGTGACATAGACATTACAGAAAAAACAACCGGAAGTCTTGTCGACAGCACACGCGAACCCGAACTTCGAGAGCTAGTAATAGATGGCGAACAAGTCGAGGGTGTGTTCAGCGATGATAACGATAATTATCCCACTCCTACGCCTACGCCTACTCCTACTCCTGATGACGATAAGATCAGCGACAGTGACGCTGAAACTCCCGTTGTTTCTGAAAGCAATCGTCTCTCTGGCAACAGTCGCTACGAAACTGCAATCGACATCAGCAGCGAAGGCTGGGATAAGGCTGATACCGTAATCATCGCAAGTGGAGAGAATTATCCCGACGCTCTTGCAGGCACCGTTCTCGCCAAGGCTTACAACGCACCTATCCTCCTCACCAAGAAAGCCTCGCTTGATGCAAAGGTTCTTGCTGAGATCCAGAGACTGGGAGCCAAGAATGTTATCATCCTCGGTGGCACAGCAGCTGTTTCTCAGGGTGTTGAGAACAATCTTTCCAAGTGCTTCAGCGTTTCACGCATCGGTGGCGCTAATCGCAACGATACTGCTGCGCTGGTTGCACTGAAAGTAACCTCCAAGAGCGATGCAGCGTTCCTTGTGAGCAACAAGACCTATGCAGATGCTCTGTCTGCAGGTTCCGCTGCCGCTCTTATGGGCGCTCCCATCCTCTACGTCAACCCCGATGGCACTATACCTGCAGAAACTGCTGATGCCCTCAAGCAGCTGGGCTGCACCAAAGCTTACATCATCGGCGGTAACGCCGCAGTGGATGCTTCTGCCGAAAGCAAGCTCAAGGCTCTGAACATTGATTCTGAACGAGTATACGGCAATGACAGATATCTCACCTCTGTTGCCGTCTACAACAAGTTTGAGCACCTGTTCACTTCCGATGACGCTGCAATCGCTACCGGAAAGGACTTCCCCGATGCACTGTCCGGTGTCGCTCTTGCCGCTAAGAACGGAATGCCTGTATTCCTTGTTGGTGATTCTGCTCCCAGCATCCTCGTTGCTAAGTTTGACAACATGAATGTTAAGACGCTCTATGTCTTCGGTGGTGTGAACGCCATTTCCGAGGCAGTCGTTAATTCACTAACCAAATAAGATTGTTCTTTCAGTCTTGATGTAACCCTAAACGAAAGCCTCCACCTTCTTCCTGCACAGGAGATGGTGGAGGCTTTTCACAGTATCGAAAGCATTAGGGAACTGCAGACAATATCGCTAAAATCAGACGAAATAAACAACAAATCCGAACCCATCGCCAATCGGTACAGGGTTCGGATTTGTCATGTTTGGTGCCGGTGGCGGGGGTCGAACCCGCACGCCATTTTCAGGCAATGGATTTTGAGTCCACCTCGTCTGCCAATTCCAACACACCGGCGAATATGCCTGTCTATTATATGCTACAATCTCTGCAAAATCAATATATTGTGCAAATTATCTGCGATTTGCAAATATTAATTTTTCGTGACGAAATGTTAATAATCCGGTAAAAAGCTTTATTTATCTATTACGGCATTGTATAATCAAATCCGTAAAGCGACTGCGAATGCGTCGGCTGATTATTATCTAAACGGAGTGGACTAATGTCAGAAAAAAATAATCTGCATAATGATCCCGCTGCAAAAGTTGAGCGTATGAACCGCATCTTCGATCATGTGGTGCTGCCCATGATTCTGTTTACGGTGGTCATGTTCATTGTTTCCGCGTTTGTTTTCAAACCTGAGAGCTGCGTCAGTGGATATGCAGATGATCTGACACCAGTGGAGAATGTGCAGCCGGAGCTGGACGCCTACCTCATGCGTGAGGTGCTACTGGAGGACATGGCGGCCAACCGTTCCATCTTCGAGCAAGGTGGCTATACCATTGTGGAGTCAGAGCAGTCGGGGCTGGTGGCGTTCCGTCAGGCTGACGAGCATACCCAAATATTCGAAAACATCGCCGACAACTCAGGCAGCCATTATTCCGCCATCGTCCGCGAAAAGGATGGCGTGACGGTGACCGTGCGCGTCTATTCAGAAAACATCTTCCTGGTGGAGGCTCAGCAGGGGGAGACGGTGGTGTCCGCCATCTTCCGTGACGATCTGTTTACCTCGTGGATCTCCGGCGGCGACGCTGATGCCGCGGCGGTAATGGGCATCGTGCCCGGAGATCAGCTGCGCGCCATTATCGGCGACTACAAGGCAGGTATCCTCGCGCTGGTTTCCTCCGACAAGTCCGAATAAACGAGCAATGCCCCGGGCGGTTCGGTGTGAACCATCCGGGGCATATTGGTTATTGAGTGATTACCAGAGGATCTTTCTGCCAGTCATGCGGTCGCTGACCTTGATGAGCGCGATGCCTACGGCGCTGCCCACCAGCAGGCTGGCGGCGATCTCAAGCAGACCGTTGATACCCACAAAGGCGATGATGAAGGGGATGACGCTCTTACCTGCGGCAAAGCCCTGAATGTATTCGGCGTTCCAGAAGAACAGCACCAGAGAGCCCATGAACATCACCGTGTTGAACACGGGGGTGAGCAGAGAGGTGACCACGCTGCGGGTCACGGTGTTGATGGAGGTCTTTTCCGAACGGGCAAGATCCTTGGAGATCAGTCCAGCGAAAAGGCCGGTGAGCACACGGGGAACGATGCACATGATGGCATAACAGATCGGGTTGATGGACAGCAGTGTCGCCGCGAAAGCGTCACCGACGAATGCCTGGGCGAAACTGGAGAAGCCGAACAGCGTTCCTAAGGCCAGACCGCCCCAGGGACCGAGCATGATGGATCCTGCCGCCACGGGGATGACAAGGAACGATACGCTCAGTGCGCCGATGCGCAGATATCCCAGCGGAGTGAAGGACATCAGCAGGACTATCGCCGCGAACAGTCCCAGCAGAGACAGTCTGAGCACGTGCAGATGTGTGCTCTCGCGGTTTCCTGCGCCGTTGGCTGCGTTGGATGCAGAAGCACCCTTCTTCGATTTGATCATTGACATTTGCATTTCCTCCTTGCTGCCGCTCCCGTCAGGGATGCAGCGCATTTAGTTTATACAAAACCATGAAGCCGGTCAGGCTCAGCGGTTTTTGTCGCTGATTATCTTCAGTCCGAGCAATATTAAGTTTTCGCTGTACTCAAAGCTGCGTTTGCAGTTGGGAATAACGGCAGGGGAAAGACCACCGGTGGCAATGGCGGTTACGGGCATGCCAAGCTCGTTTTCGATGCGTTCCAGCATACCGTCCAGCAGGGATGCCGCTCCATGAATGACACCCGACTGCATGCATTCTGCAGTGCTGCGTCCAACCACGCGTGAAGGAGCCTCAAGGCTGATGAGCTGAAGCAGTGAGGTGTTGGACACCAGTGCTTCAAGTGATGTGCGGATACCCGGGTAGATAACGCCGCCTATCATGTTGCCGTCCTTATCAAGAACGGTGATGGTGCTGGCGGTGCCGAGATCACACACAACGTTGGGCAGAGGGAAGAGCGCCTTGGCTGCTACGGAGACCGCAACCAGATCGGCACCGGTCTGTGCAGGGTCGTCGATAAGGATGTTAAGACCGGTTTTTACACCCGGTCCGACAATCAGGGATTCAACATTCCACAGAGTCTTGACTGCACCTGCTATAATGTTAGTGAGGGGCGGAACCACCGAGGAAATAATTGCGCAGTCAATGTCGCTGGTGTCGGAGCATTTGAGCTCTATGAGCGATTTAAGCAGCACGGCGTACTGGTCGGCGGTAAGACTGCGATCGGTAGCCGCACGGGCGGTAAAGCACAGGTCGTCTCCGGTAAAGCCGCCGATGGTAATGTTAGTGTTGCCGATATCGATGGCAAGAAGCATGATACCCCTCCGATTCATTCGGTTTACAGTAATTATTTTAATTTTTCTTTGTCACTCTGTCAATTGATAAATATACTGGATTTTGGAGGTACTGACATGGATTATTCGGTCATCTCAAAGTATGAAAAGGAAATTATGAACGATCTCGAGCAGCTCATCGCCATTCCGTCGGTGGTCAGCGAGGCAGAAGAAGGAATGCCTTTCGGACCAGAAGCCACCCGCGCTCTTGAGTTTATTCTCAACCGGGCGCAGGAGCTGGGATTCAGAACTGCCAACATCGACAATGCCGCAGGATATGCCGAGTACGGAGAGGGCGAGGAGTACGCAGGAGTGCTCACTCATGTGGATGTTGTGCCTGCGGGAGACGGCTGGGACACCGATCCGTTCACTCTTACGCTTAAAGGCAACCGGCTTTACGGTCGCGGTGTGGCTGATGACAAGGGTGCTGCTGTTGTATCCCTGTGGTGCCTCAAAGCCCTCAAGGATACAGGTGTCACCGGAAACCGCCGTCTGCGTTGTGTGTTCGGCTGTGGCGAGGAAGTGGGCATGGATGATATGGCTGCGTTCTTTGCCAAGGAACCACTGCCCGAAATGGCGTTCACTCCAGATTCAGGATACACCGTCTGCAACCGCGAAAAGGGTATCATGCAATTCAAGGTGAAAGTGCCTGTGGCTAAAGATTCGCTTGTTATCACCCTTGAGGGCGGCACTGCGGTCAACTGTGTTGCTGAAAAGGCGGACGCCTTTATAGCATGCAATGAGGGCGAAGCAGCTCAGATTGCTGTCAGAGCCCGTGAAAAGGGCTGCGAGTGTGACTATTCCGCCTCAGCAGGAGGATTTACAATTCGCTCTGCCGGACGGTCCGCACACGCCATGCAGCCGCATGTTGGACTGAATGCTGCCGCTGTCCTTATTAATGAGATTAATTTTGTTACCGACGGAAAGAATAAGCTGCTGAGCGATATTGCGCAGCTGTTCTGTGCCGATTCAAACGGCGCTGCTCTGGGGGTGGCTCAGAGTGACGAGCCCTCCGGCGCACTGACGATGAATCTTGGAAACATTCGTATGGACAGCTCCGGCTGCACCATCGGTATCGATATTCGTTTCCCGGTTACCGCTGACGGTCAGATGATACTTGACTCAATCAAGGCAAGACTGGACGAGTTCGGTATGTCGGTGGATGATGTGCATCTTGTGGATCCCATTTATATGCCTGAAGATGAGCCTTTGATCAAGGCGCTGTGCGAGTGCTATGAGCAGGTGTCCGGACGTCCAGCTCATGTTTATGCTACCGGTGGAGGTACCTACGCCCGTTCTCTGTGCGGCAGAGGCATCGCCTTCGGTATGGAGTTCCCCGATTCGGAACCAACCCGTCTGCATGAATCCAACGAGAGCTTCGATAAAGACGAGCTCATGCAGCACGCACAGATCTGTCTTGCCGCCATGCACCGCATGATGACCATGTGATCATGAACTGCAGGAGTTTAATCGAAAAATCAAAGAGCATCGGCGTACGGCAGGGCGACTTCATTGTGGTCGCCCTGCTCCTTGTGCTTTCGCTGGTGATGATGTGTTTTGGAATGTTCGGTGGAGATAATGCACAGTCTGTGCGTATATGCGTGAACGGTGAGGAGGTTGCACTGCTGCCCGTTGACAGAGACATCATTTTTATTGTACCCGGCGGCCTTGGCAACGTGGTAGAAATATCCGGCGGCAGTGCGAGAATGATTGAAGCAGACTGCCCCGACGGAAGCTGCGTGGGGCAGGGGAGTGTTTTCCAGACAGGTGAGTGCATTGTCTGCCTGCCTGCCCGTGTTACGATTACAATAGTATCCGATGACAGTACCGACGGGCTGGATGCTGTGGCATATTGACCGATTACGGCTTACTTTGCGCAGCTAATTGAGCAATTTTGAAAGAATATTTTTTCACTTATTATTCGCGGTTGCCCGCCGGAATATCTTATGATATAATACACTTTAATCACGCGAAGTGTGTAATGCCGGAAAGTCTGGAGAGAGGTGAGTTGTCGTGACCGATTCCGATATCGAGTGTTTTTGCTATATCGCTTATCTTGGACCGTTCTGGTTTATCGGCATTCTCAGCGACAAGCGAAACCATCCAAAGCTCCGCTTCCATCTCAATCAGGGTCTGGTGCTGTTCATCGCCGAAATGATTGTGTTTCTTGCGGTGTTTTTTGTCGGAGGACTGATAGGTAGGATTCCGTATGTCGGCGGGATACTTGAATGGATTCTTTGGCTTGCGGCGGTGGGTTGTGCTTTCTGGCTGGCAGTAAGCGGTATGCTGACCGTTGCCGCGGACATAAAGAAGCGTTTGCCATGGATAGGAAAAATAGACCTTCTCAGATAACTCTCTGAGGTTAGAAACATATTATGAACAATAGTACAGCCTGCAGGCGTTTTGCTGCGCTTCTTACTGCTCTTGCGCTGCTGTGCGGTGTCCTTTCCGGCTGCGGCGAGGAAGAAAAGACGGCGCAGATCACCTTGCGAACCATCAGCGTCATGGGTGACGACGGCATCAAGGATGCCTACACTACTCTGCTTGAAAGATATTCTGCTGAATATCCTCATGTATATCACATCGGCACGGTTGCCGGTACTTCCAACGCATACAAGCTGGACGCTCTATTTGAAGATACCTATACGGCGTCCAGATACCCGCACGCGGTGTTTTACTACACAAACACTGGCATGGACGATCTGCGGGAGCATTTTGTTTCCGTGGAGGAGATTCGCCAGAGTTATCCCGACTTTGCTTCGGGAATTACCGAAGCGGCTTTGGACAGCGTGCGTACTGACGACGGTACCGCTTATTGCGTGCCATTTGCCGGTCGCTGGACCGCGTTGGCGGTCAATCGCTCCATACTCAACCGGTTTGACCTTCAGATGCCGGAAACATGGCAGCAGCTTGTCACCGTTTGCGGAATTCTTTCTGCGCGAGGGATAACACCAATCGCAAATCCGCCGGGAGATTGTGCGGTGCTGCTGGAACTGATGTGTCTCAACGGCGGTGCTGAACACGCCCTTGAGTCGGTGATAAAGAGCAGCTCACCGCTGCCGCTGAAGAAGGACCGCCGTGCTTTGCTGGAAATCTTCCGCAGGTACGAGGAACTGTGCGGGATTAATTCTTTCCCGCAGCCAGTGGTTAACGACGAACTGATTAACGCATTAGAACTTGCCTCCGGCAGCGATGTGGTAAGCAACGTAGATGTATTACTCGGATCAATAAGCAGCGATCCTGTGGAGCTCTTCAATTCGGGAGAGGCAGCAATGGTTATTGTTGACAGCAGCCAGTACGGACGCATCACTCTCGGAAATTATAAACTGATGCAGTTCCCTGTGTGCGACCTCAGCGGAGAGAGTGAAAAGGTCATGGTTGGCGGTTTTGATACCGGCTGGTATATTACCCGTCGAGCGTTCAACGATAACACCGTGCGGGACGCGGCGGTGGCTTTTGTGGATGCCATGACCGGGAGCAGTGCCGCGGCTGAGTTTTCTGCTTTAGGATTCCTGCCTTCCGCACAGGTCAGTGAAGTGTCGTTTACCGATGCTGCCGGACTTATCGATCTGGCTGGTCAGGCGGATGATTTTGCGTTCTCCCTGATCAACTCGGTAAATAATTTCAGGTTTTCCCGTCTGGAGCTTATAGCTTCGGCGATAAGTCTTGATCTGATCACGCCGGAACAGGGTGTTGAAATGGCTGCAGATCCGTCACTCAGACTGACTGATTTGATCAGGCAGCCGGAATCCGAACCGGAGCCTCAGCAGACGGTTTCCTCTGGGGATCTGACCGTTCCTGCGGAGTAGGATACGTACAAATAGTACTTTTTCTGATGATAGTCTTTCATCGTAAATAACAATTCGCTACTAAACTCAAAGGAGTAGATATAATGGGCTTGATAGTTCAAAAATTCGGCGGATCTTCCGTAGCCAACGCTGAACGCGTGATGAACGTGGCGCGGATAGTGACCGACACCTACAAGGAAGGCAATGACGTTATTGTTGTCGTGTCCGCTCAGGGCGACACCACCGATGACCTCATCGCCAAGGGCAAGGAAATCAATCCTGCCGGCTCTAAGCGTGAGATGGATATGCTCATGTCTGCCGGCGAGCAGATTTCCATTTCCCTGCTGGCTATGGCTATCGAAAAGCTGGGTTACCGTGTGGTTTCCCTGCTGGGCTGGCAGGCCGGTTTTGAATCCAGCTCGGTCTACGGCGCTGCGCGCATCAAGCGCATCAACAGTGACCGTCTGCGCACTGAGATCGGTCAGCACAGAATCGTTGTCGTTGCAGGCTTCCAGGGCCTGAACAAGTACGATGACATCACCACCTTCGGTCGCGGCGGCAGTGACACCAGTGCCGTTGCCATCGCTGCAGCAATGCATGCAGACAAGTGCCAGATCTATACCGACGTTGACGGTGTATATACCGCCGATCCCAGAAAGGTCAGCAACGCCGTAAAGCTGGAGGAGATCACCTACGACGAGATGCTTGAGCTTGCCACTCTGGGCGCACAGGTGCTCAACAACCGTTCGGTGGAAATGGCAAAGAAATACAACGTAGAGCTTGAGGTGCTTTCCTCTCTGGAGAGAAAGCCCGGAACTATTGTCAAGGAGGCAAATAATAAGATGGAAAGAATGCTCATCAGCGGCGTTGCCAAGGATACCGATGTATCCCGTATCTCTGTAATCGGTGTTGCCGACGAACCCGGCATCGCTTTCAAGATTTTCTCCCGTCTCGCCGCAAAGCATATCAATGTTGATATCATCCTGCAGTCTGTAGGCCGCGAGAACACCAAGGACATCAGCTTCACCGTGGCAAGAAGCCAGGGTGACGAGGCCGTTGAGATCGTTAAGCAGTTCACCTCCTCCGTCAGCGGCAAGGATATCGTTGTGGACAACAGCGTTGCCAAGGTATCAATCGTCGGTGCAGGCATGGAAAGCCATCCCGGTGTTGCCGCCAAGATGTTTGAGGCTCTCTACAACGCCCGCGTCAATATCCAGATGATCGCCACCAGCGAGATCAAGATCTCCGTGCTTATCAATCAGGATGACGCTGACAGAGCTGTCACCGCTATCCACGGTGCTTTCTTTGATTAATCGGTAAGTTATTTATCCGCAAGGAGGGCTTTTGTGTCTCTTCTTATCGTGATTATCTATCTTGCGTTCATCAGTCTCGGTCTGCCTGATTCCCTGATGGGGTCAGGCTGGCCGGTGATGCACGCTGAGCTGGACGTTCCGGTTTCCTACGCCGGCATCGTGTCCATGCTCATTTCCGGCTGCACCGTGGTGTCCAGCCTGTTTGCTGACCGCGTCACCCGCAGATGGGGGACAGGCGTGGTTACAGCAGTCAGCGTGGTTATGACCGCGGCTGCACTGCTGGGATTTTCACTGTCCACGCATTTCTGGATGCTGCTTATCTGGGCGCTGCCATACGGCCTGGGTGCGGGAGCTATCGACTCATCGCTCAACAACTATGTTGCGGTGCACTACAGTTCAAAATACATGAGCTGGCTGCATTGCTTCTGGGGCGTTGGTGCAGCCATAAGCCCCTACATAATGGGATACGCTCTCACGGGCAACCTTGGCTGGCAGAGTGGATATCAGATTGTAGCTCTGATTCAGGCGGTGCTGGCTGTAATTATGTTTGCCAGTCTGCCGCTGTGGAACCACAATGGGCGGATGAACGCTGAGGCAGAGGATACAGCGGACGAAAAGCCGCTGACCGTTCTGCAGACAGTGCACATCAAGGGCGTGTTCACTGCCATGCTGGTGCTTTTTGCATACTGCGCACTGGAGCAGACCTGCGGTCTGTGGGCGAGCAGCTATCTTGTGCAGCACCGGTCGGTTGATGTGGAGACCGCGGCGCGGTTTGCCTCGCTGTTCTATCTTGGCATTACTGCCGGCAGATTCCTTTGCGGTTTTGTCACCGATAAACTGGGTGACAAGAGGATGATCCGCGTTGGAAACGCGATATCCCTACTGGGCATACTTATGGTTATGCTGCCGGTGGAGAGCGATTTTCCGGCACTTGCGGGTCTGGTGACCATCGGTTTTGGCAACGCGCCGGTATTTCCCTGTGCGATACACGCGACTCCGTATTATTTCGGAAGCAGGAATTCACAGGCAATTATCGGAGTGCAGATGGCGAGCGCGTATATAGGCATTACCTTCATGCCTACTCTGTTTGGATGGCTGTCATCCTTTGTAGGTATCGGAATGTATCCGGTGTATATGTTTGTTTTCGCGCTGATGCTGATATTTATGTCTGAGCGCCTTGGACGTATGCCGGAACATAATGGAAAATGATAATAACGGGCTGCCAGTCGGAGCTTTTCCGGCTGACAGCCCGTTTTACTGTAAATTTCAAAGCCCCGGTCTGCGAAATAACTGATTGCAGACCGGGGTGAAAATTACTGTTTATTACTGGAGAGAAGCTTTTCGAGTTCGGACATGAATGTGGTGATGTCCTTGAACTCACGATAGACCGAAGCGAAGCGGACATAGCTGACCTCGTCGGTTGCCTTAAGGGCATCCATAGCGTATTCGCCGATAAGGGTGGAGGCTACCTCGCGGTCCAGGGAGTTCTGCAGACGGGATTCGATTTCGTCCACGATGCGCTCAATGGTGGTGATGGAAACCGGACGTTTTTCACAGGCGCGAAGGATACCGTCGCGCAGCTTGCTGCGGTCAAAAACCTCGCGGGATTTGTCTTTCTTGACAACGATCAGCGGCACGGTTTCGATGATCTCATAGGTAGTGAAGCGTCTGCCGCAGCCCAGGCACTCTCTGCGGCGGCGGATGCGCTCGCCCTCGTCGGTGGGGCGGGAATCAATAACCTTGCTTTCTGAATGGTTGCAGAACGGACATCTCATGATTAAGTTCTCCTGTTCGTAAAATACTACATATTGTGTTAATTATAGCATCTGCAAACAAGAGAATCAAGCGGATATTACATAATTTTATAAAATTATGGCAAATTATTCACTGCCGTCGGAAGTGTGGCATTTTACGTCAAGTTCCAGCAGCGCAGTGCTATAGATATCCTCCCAGTGAACATGATGATCTTCGTACCACATGCGGTCGGACTGACGCGCTTCGGTTTCCAGGCCTGTGAATGCCGAACCGTATGTGCGGCTCATATCAAGCAGTTCGCTCAGCTGGTTGTACAGCGATTGAGCAATTTGCTTATCGTCGGGAAATTCGCCGGACCCTCCGTCATATTCCACCGGCACGCAGTCCACTTCTATGGTGAACCTGCCAAGAGGAGGAACTCCTGTGTTGAAGTCTGTATTGCAGGAGGCAGAGCGGATTTCGAAAAGAAATCTGCCGCCATGATTGTCAACAGCCATAATAACTCCGGAGGATTGTCCGTTGGAGAACAGCCGCGCCAACTCTGTCTGCTGAGCGTTGAGACGACCGCTCAGCCCGCTCGCACTGTAGATGGCAAGGCCACGCAGTTCGATGGAGGAAGCGGTGTTTGCGTCGGAGGGTGAAGCACTGCTCTCACTCTGTGTGGTATCGAGTATATACAGACAGTAGCCACTGCCGTTTTCAGCCGCGCTGTCAAGACGACCGATGGTCATAATACTGCTGCGGTCAGGAGAGTCGTCCTGCTGCTCCAGCAGAGAGGCTGCCGCTGAGGCAACGCTGCCGCTGTAGTCAATGGAGAAGAAATCCTCTGCTGTGCAGTCGAGTGCCAGCAGTGCGCATTGCCGTCGTACACCAGGATCGCGCAGCAGATAATCCAGCAAAGCCGGAAGGTCGTCGTCCGTGACCGATGCACCCAGCGCACAGCAGTTTAAATGCTCAAGGCTTACATCGCGTGAGGAGTTCATTTCAAGGCGACGCATCGCATGCGCCATGCTGTCTGCGGTGACTGAAACCGGTTTGTATTCCACGTTGTTGTCGCCAACGGCAGTGTCCGAGCCGGTGGGTACCGCGGTGTAAAGTGTGTAGCGATAATTCTCACCGGTCCGGTCAATACCGATACCGGAGACAAAAATCATCCGGTTGATGTCGGCTTTGTCGGTGCCGCCGGCGGAAAGACCAAGCACTGCCAGAGTCAGCGCGGTAATCAGCCAGAGTTTTTTCATGTGTGTTTATGCTCCTTTCGACGCAGTAAAGAAATCAGTGACGTCAGCGGGAGGATGATAAAGTTCAGCGTGCTCAGCAACGCGGCGCAAACGGAGAGAATTATGCCGCCTGTGTCCGATAGTCGAATAAGAATCGCCAGCGTCAGCTGAGCCGGCAGCAGCCACAGAGCAATCAATCCTGTTCTTGAGCAGCCAAGAGCGTAACCCAGCGCAAGAGCTGCGCAGAGTGTAAAGAGCGCTATCTGCACTAAAGATGCAAACAGGCTGACAGTGATGAGCGGCAGGTCAAAGCGTTCGGTCAGCTCGATTCCGCTCAGGTTGATCTGACGCGCAGCTTCGACGAAGGGGAAATGACGGTTTCTCATGCCACCGATGCCGATGGTACCCACGGATGCGCAGCACAGCGCGGCGAAGACCGCCGCACAGACTGCCGGTGCTGCTGAAGCAGCAATGATAGAACGCTTGCCCTTTTGCCTGTACCCGAGGAAAAGCAGTGCGCATTCTGCTCCGGAAGCGGTCAGCGCGGCAGGCGCAATCGAGCTGGCAAATTCCTGCGGTAATGGTTGGAAAAGTGTACGCAGTTCACCGAAATCTGATCCGGATAGCCCGGTGCCGATTATCAGCGCAAGCAGCAGAGGCAGCAAAAGCACCAGTAGGGTGGAAACACCTGATAGCCGGCGCACACCCGGAAGCAGCGCGAAGAATCCTGTAATCATCAGCACCAGCATCACAGCAAACGGCGGCGTATCTTCAAGGAGATACAGCGACACGCACCCCGTCTGTGACGCAATGGTAAGTGATGATCGCAGAGCAAGTGCGATGCCCAGCACTGTAAGCATGATTTTTGCGGGAACTTCGGTGAGCAACGCTGAAAGATGTTGACTCGTGTCGGTGCATCCCGTGCGGTCAAAGGAAATGCAAAGCAGTGTGGTTCCAATGCTCTGCAGCAGAAAGAAAACTATAACCGTCAGGAAATATGCGGAGGAAAAACTGTTCCATGCGGTCACAGGAACGCCAAGCATGGCGGACATTGCCATCACGGCAAAGAGCTGGAACGGTCTCAGCTGGCGGTTATTCATTCTCACGGTCACTCCCTTTGCGGCTAATATGCAAGCGAATGCTGTCAAGCGGGTCGAGGTATGTGGGTCTTAAGGTCCGGGAGGCGATAGGAGGCTCAACTATGCTTGTGCCGGCATCACGTACGATAAAAGGGAAAAACGGTGCGGCAAAATCCGTGCCGAATGAACGTACCCCTACCATCATCGACAGCCACACCACCACGCCACATACCAGTCCGGGTAATCCAAGCAAGGCGGAGAAGCCCAGCAGCATGTATTTTATCAGCCGTAGCGATGAGGCGAGGGGGTAGGATGGGATGACAAAGCCTGCCATAGTGGAAATGCCGACAATTACAATGAGCAGCGGACTGACCAGTCCGGCGTTCAGAGCGGCGTCACCGATGATTATACCTCCTACAATGGAGAGTGCCGAGCCGATGTTCTTCGGCATCCTTATGCTTGCTTCGCGCAGCAGCTCCAGCGCAAGTTCTACAATAAGAACTTCAGTAAAAGCGGAAAAGGGCACATTAAGACGGTTGACTGCGGTGAGAATGAGCAGCGAGGTTGGCAGCATGCCGGGGTGAAAGGACACCATCGCGACGTACAGTGACGGTGCGATCACCGAAATTACTGCTGCTGTCCACCGAAGCAGGCGAATAATGCTGGAGTAGCTCCAGCGCTGATAGTCATCCTCTCCTGCTTTCATCATACGCGGCAGTGTAGCGGGAAGCAGCAGCACGTACGGACTGCCGTTGACGATAACTGCTGCGCGTCCTGCACACAGTTCGGCGGCAGCAACGTCGGGTAACTCGGTGCCGTCAGTCTGGGGGAAGATGGACGACGGATCGTCTTCAATGAGCTGCTCAAGCTCGCCGGCATCGTTTATGATGTCTATGTCGATGGCGTTTATCCGTCGGCGGATCTCGTCCACAAGCTGCGGTGAAGTAACACCAAGAATGTAGCAGAGATTGACAGAGGTGCGGGAATGCCTCCCGACCGTCAGCGGTTCGAAGACCAGATTCGGGTCGGCAATGCGCCGGCGGATAAGAGCTGTGTTAAGACGAAGGGTTTCAATGAACGCTTCGTGGGGAGCGCGAACAGAGCCTCCGAAAGGACTGTCACCCACCGATCGGGAGGAGATGAAACGGTAGCCGCATACCAGCACTTCGCTTTCGCCTTCGGCAATTACCATGACGTCGCCGGAGAGCGCTGAGATGTATCCGCCGGAAAGGCTGTCGGTGCGGGTGGTTTCCACGGCGGCAAACTGCTGAGGGAAACCGTCAGCGGAAGAGAATTTGTTTTCGTTGGAAAGCTTTGCAAAGCGGCGGGAAGCGAGTATAATGCTCATTTCTAGATTCTGCTTGTTGGTCATGCCGTCCACAGCTACCGCGGCACATCGACGTCCGTCGGCAAGAGTGTATTCGCGGATCAGTACATCCACGTTTTTGCCCTTGAGCCGCCGGCAGTAATTGAGATTGCGTTCATAAGCACCTTCGCCGGTAAATACTTTCTGTTCCGCCTCCGGTGAATTATTGAAAATAGCCTGACCTGTCATGACACACCTCCGCTAAGTGTTGTGTGGTATAGGTTTTCCGGAGGAATGGCTAATATTCCTTTGGCGGGCAGTGCGTAAATCCGAAAAAATCAGCTTATGATATGAAAAAAAGGTGATACGGTCTTTATTTCGCCGTTTAAATAGTATATAATAAGCATGCTGTCAAAATAAAACAGGCGGCTGCGCCTGAATGGAGGGCAATATGTCTACAAATTTCAGCGTTCCGCTTTCGCGGATCATCAAGGAAATGGCACTGGATCAGGTCTATATGCCCAATGATCCGGATACCATCGAAGTTACTTCCAACGAGGTCAACAGGCCGGGTGTCGAGCTGACCGGATTCTTCAAGTTCTACGATAATCGCCGCGTGCTGGTGTTTGGAAACACCGAGATGGCCTACATCAATGGCAAGCCTGAGGAGGAACGTCGCACCATCGTGGAGGAGCTGCTCTCCCGGGGGACTCCGGCACTGGTCATGTGCCGCAGTTTTGAGCCGACTGAGGAGATGCTGGATTCTGCAAAGCGCAATGCTATTCCTATTCTGCGCTCAAACGATTCCACATCCAGTTTCATTTCCAGTCTGGTTGCGTTTCTGAATGTAGAGCTGGCACCTCGCATAACCCGCCACGGCGTTCTGGTCGAGGTATACGGCGAAGGTATTCTGCTGGTTGGTGACAGCGGTGTTGGTAAGTCCGAAACAGCCATCGAGCTTGTCAAGCGCGGACACCGTCTTATTGCTGACGACGCCGTTGAACTGCGCCGTGTATCCAACAAGACCATTGTCGGTTCTGCGCCGGAAAATATCCGTCACTTTATCGAACTGCGCGGTGTCGGTATCATCAACGCCCGCCGCATCTTCGGTATGGGTGCTGTCAAGCTGACCGAGAAGATTGATATGGTGGTCAATCTGGAGGTCTGGAATCCTGATAAGGTATACGACCGCATGGGTCTGACCGAGGAATATGTTGACATCCTCGGCATAAAAATAAACACCACCACCATTCCCGTGAAACCCGGCCGCAATCTGGCTATAATAATTGAGGTTGCCGCCATGAACAACCGACAGAAGAAGATGGGCTACAACGCCGCGCAGGAACTGATGCACAATCTGGGCATCGACATGGGCGACCAGCCTCCTGTGCAGGTCAAGGCGGAATGGGACAGCTTCAGCTAAATAACTGAGAATATATTCGGAGGATAAACAATATGTACACTATAGGAATTGACCTCGGCGGTACCGGCGTGCAGGCCGGTGTCGTTGACGAAAACAACAACATCATCGGACGCGGCGAGCGTCCTACCAATATGCCCCGTCCGGCTGACGAGATCATGGACGACGTTGCCGCTGCCTGCCGCGATGCAGTGGAGCAGGCCGGTCTTACCATGGATGACATCGAGTGCGTGGGTATCGGTTCTCCCGGAACCGCCAATTCCTCCACTGGTATCATTGAATTCGCCGGCAATCTGGGCATGAAGCAGTATCCTATGGCCAAGGCTCTCACCGACCGTCTGGGTAAGGATGTGTATCTTGCCAACGATGCCGATTCTGCAGCTTACGGCGAGGTTATGGCAGGTGCAGCCAAGGGGCACGACAACGTGGTGTGCATCACTCTGGGTACCGGCGTCGGCGGCGGTGTCATCATCGACGGACGCATCATCACCGGTTTCAATCACGCCGGCGGAGAACTGGGTCATACTGTCATTGTTGAAAACGGCATTCCCTGCAACTGCGGACGTTCCGGCTGCTGGGAGAAATACGCTTCCGCCACCGCGCTCATCAACCAGACACGTGACGCCATGGAAAGCAATCCTGACAGCGCCATGTGGCAGATCGCGGGAAGCCTTGACAAGGTCAACGGCAAGACTGCTTTTGATGGCATGCGCGCCGGTGATCCCGCTGCCTGCGATGTGGTCGACGCATATATCTATCACGTTGCCTGCGGACTGATCAACGTAATCAACGTATTCCAGCCCGCCATTCTGTGCATCGGCGGCGGAATCAGCAAGGAAAAGGAAAATCTGCTGGCTCCTCTGAGAGCTATCGTTGAGAAGGAGCGATTCTCCAAGTATGCCGCTCAGCAGACCGAACTTGTGGCAGCTCAGCTGGGCAACGACGCCGGAATCATCGGTGCCGCAAACCTCTACAGATTAAAGAAATAATGAACGGAGACCGACATGACCGATTATTCTTCCGTTATAAAGACACTTGAGGCTCTTGAGTGCAGAGTGGCTGCCGACGAGCCTATGGCTAAGCACACTTCTTTCCGTATCGGCGGCCCCGCCGATCTGTACATCACTGTCAGCAATAAAGAACAGCTTACCGCTGTTCTGGCTCTGGCAAAGCGTAAGGACATCCCTGTAATGCTTATCGGCAACGGCAGCAATCTGCTGGTGTCCGATGCGGGCATCAGAGGTATTGTTGTCCGTCTGGACGGTGATTTCTGCCAGGTGGAATATCTGGGTAACGGAGTCATCCGTGCTGGCGCGGGCGCGTCTCTTTCCAATCTTTGTCTCACTGCTCTGGATAATTCCCTTACCGGAGCGGAGTTTGCGTGGGGAATCCCCGGTTCTGTCGGCGGCGCGGCCTTTATGAACGCCGGTGCCTACGGCGGCGAACTCAAGGACAAAG
>JAZUPE010000044.1:0-41553 GCA_045605025.1 Acutalibacteraceae bacterium | reverse complement strand
GCTTATACATCGTTGTGTCCTTCGGAAAATCGTCCGTAAACGGCACAAGGGCACTGCCAACCTTGAGCAGACCGCAGCCTGCGTTGACATTGGTGATGTAACTCAGCTGTGTTTCCGAAATGCCCAGCAGTTTTGCAAGTTCGATGCGGTCGGTAGATGCCTGATTGAGCATGACAATGAACTCCGAGTTTGCAAGCATAGTTCTTGCAGTATGGCTCTGGAGCAGATCGTCCACATTCTGCGTAATACCGGTGCAGTTTGCTCCGTACTTACGAACGCGCTTCCAGAGCGTAAACAGGAAGTTTGCAGAATACTCGTGCTGGAACAGCAGATATATCTCATCAATGACGATATATGTGCTGATGCCTTTTTCACGGTTGCGGGTTACACGGTTAAGAATGCTGTCGAGCACAACGAGCATACCGATGGGAAGAAGCTGCTTACCGAGGTCAAGAATGTCATAGCACAGCAGGCTGTTGCTGGTATCAACATTAGTCTGCTTGGCAAAGGTATTAAGCGAACCATCGGTAAACAGCTCGATTGCCAGCGCTACTTCCTTGGCCTCCGGCTCAGGCTGTCGCAGCAGCTCCTCGCGGAAGTCCTGCAATGTGGGAGGTATTCCCATATAGTTGCCCTGCTGATAATAGCGGTACACATTTGCTGTACAGCGGTCAATGAGCGACTTCTGCTGTGCTCCGAGAGAGCCTATAAGCTGTTCGCAGAGAGACAGAATAAATTCCGACTTGAGCGTGACAGGGTTTGCTCCATCGCCGTATTCGCTGTTGATGTCCATAGCGTTGATGTGATTGGACGATGTGGCAGAAATCTGAATGACAGAACCACCCAGCGCTCTGACAAGCGGTGCGTATTCTCGCTCAGGGTCAATTATGATGATTTCTGTCTTGTTATCCGCCATCAGTTTTCGCAAGAGTATCTCACGCTTTGCGGTAAATGACTTACCACTGCCCGGAACGCCCAGAATGAACTCGTTGGCGTTGAGTAGCTTCAGCTTGTCTGCAATGATAAGATTCTTGCTCAAGGCATTAAGACCATAGTAAATGCCGTTCTCATGGCAGATTTCCTGCGCACGAAACGGCATAAGCACGGCGAGTGATTCGGTTGTGAGGGTGCGGAAGGTCTTTGTGTTGAGAGTGCCGAAAGGCAGAACATTGTTCATGCCGTCCATCTGCTGAAAACGCAAGGTTGCAAGCTGACAGAGGTGCTTTCTCGCCGTAGCCATAAGCTGTTCGGTATCGCTGTTGAGTTCTTCGAGGGTGTCAGCGGTATGCACCATAGTCACATTGGCAAGGAAAAGTCGCTGATCTCTTGATGCAATGTCATTGAGAACTTCTTTTGCCTCCGTTCTCTGCTGTTCCATATCATACGGAACAACGGCAGAGAAATTGTTATTCATGTTCTGCTTCTGCTGCCATGTGGTGATGTTCTTCTCCACACCCAGCAGAATGTTCTCGACCTCACGCACAGCCTCGTCGGTGGGAATCGGCACAACATCAATAGAGAGCATCATCGTGCGGTTAAGCTCGCACAGCTCGGTTATCATGCTGTCCTTGATATAGTTTGCATAGTCCTTGAGGAAGATGGCTCGTGCGTATCGGTCGCCTATCTTGAAGTAATTGTCCTCAAACTCAAAGCTGTCGGGACAGATATAGTCACGGAAATCGTGACCGAGCCTCATTTTTGAACGCATATCGAAGGTGAAGCTGTTCTCCTCACCCTCACGGAAGAAGATGTGGAACACCCTCAAACGCTCGGTAGCATCCATCTCCACACAACGGGAACCAAGAGCCGCAAACCTAGATATGAGTTCTGCACCGATTCGCGCAAAGTATGACCTTGCTTCCTCTACATTGTTCTTGTGAACGCTGATGGTGACATACTTTTCCTGTGTAATGCTGTTGTGCTTGATAACGCCGCCGATGACGGAGGTATTGTACTCCTTTCGCATTTCATCGTGACCGTCACCACGCATGGGCATATAGACCGATTGCGCGAGGTCAGAGCAGTTAATTCGGTGGTTGTTGATGGTCAGCTTGGTCATCGCTCCGGGATCAAGAGAATTGAGCACCTGTGAATACTGCAGGAACATCAGCTCCTGATCCTCATGGCTTGCCACGCCATAGTAGATGTCCTCAAACTTGAAGCACTTGGAATACTTCTTTCTTCCTACGCGGAACACACCGTCGGGCCACATCTGCTGAATCTTGAGTACCTTCTGAACTGATCGAGGGACAGAGAACTTCTCACGATCGAGCTTGAAAAGCCGAAGCACAGACTTAAACATCGTCAAACACCTCCTTCAGCTGAGGCTTGAGTACCTCATAATAGAGATTGTTCGAGATACAGGTATAGCGCTTCGGGAAGATTACTTCCGACTTGAGCCACGCCCACGCAAACTGCTCGGCGGTCATGCCGTTGTACTTGATGAAACCGAGAGCCGCAAAGGGAGCGGCAGCTACAACGCAAAGCCAGCTTACGGTTTCTGTGCCGAGCGTGCTTTTCAGACCAAAATACACGCCGACCGCCGCACCCACAGCGAGTACGGAGAATATGCACTGGCGCAGATTAAGTCCGAGAAAGATGCTTTCCGTATAGCTTCGTATTTCTTTGTTGATTTTTACTTCCATGTCATTCTCCTTTCTGTGAAAATGAAAAAGCGCCGCTGTTAAGCGACGCCATACAGATTTTGTTTTGTCAAAGCAGATTGATGGTTTCAACGCCTTTTCGCTGAGCATACCGCACTGCATTTGCTGTACCGCTTGGCTGTCCGTTCCATACTGCAATCAGCCGTGAGCAATGGTCTATCATCCATTCATTTCTTCGCTGAAAACAGCCTTCGGAATATCCTCCGCATACCGGGACCACAAGGTCTGCCCTTTCAAGTATGCGACGGCTTTCAGCCTTGTCCTTTTCGCTCCATTTTGAATTATATCCGATAAACGGAACGGCACACATCAGTTTGATGTCAGGATACTCCGCTTTCAGCAGCAGAACAATGTCAGCAGCCCAAAGATCTACTCCCCGTGCTCCTCCGGAGATAAACACATTGAAGCCGTCCTTATATGCCTGCCCAATAGCTGAATGGAGCAATTCCCGAACTTCGGCTTCAGGCAGATTCAGTTTTTCCGGACGATGCCCTGTGAACGCACATCGGTGCATACGCTTTTCAGATTCGGTCATTGTAGTCCTCCACTTTAGCAAAAGGTACACCTTTTGCTAAAGGTCAGTCTTTGGAAAATGCGGTGATTCAAGTCTTGCACTATAACTAAAAGCGTAGTAGAATAATTGTGCAAAAGCTGTCAAATAAGGCGTTTTTGGCATAAAAAAACCGAACTGTCAAAAGGTGTACTTTTTGATAGTTCGGTTTAGTTTTTCTTATGACCGTTCATCATACGGTATTCACGCAGACGACGATAAAAGGTTGCCTCGCTTATATCGCAGATCCTTGCAATATCCTCGACAGACAGCTTACCTTTCTGCCAATCGCTGATGAGTTCGCCAAAGTTTTCCGGCAGCACCTTTGCAGGCCTTCCGAATTGTACTCCTCGTGCTTTAGCTGCGGCAATGCCCTCACGCTGGCGTTTGCGAATGTTCTCTCGCTCGTTCTGAGCGACAAATGACAGAATCTGAAGTACAATATCGGCGATAAATGTTCCCATAAGGTCTTTGCCATTGCGGGTGTCAAGCAGCGGCATATCAATCACGCATATATCAACGCCTTTTTCTTTGGTCAGTATTCGCCACTGATTCTGTATTTCTTCGTAATTTCGTCCCAGACGATCAATGCTCAGGATATACAGAAGATCTCCGGCTTTCATTCTTTTGACCAACCGCTTATATGCAGGTCGCTGAAAATCCTTGCCGGATTGCTTGTCAATATACAAATGTGATTGCGGTACATTTTTTGCTTGCATTGCTATGAGCTGTCGATCTTCGTTCTGATCGGTGCTTGATACACGGATATATCCATATTCGTCGCTCATTGGCACTCCTCCTTTCTTTTAGTTTAATAATCATAGTACGGATATGGTAAACCCATAAAAAATAGCGTCCTGCAGCAACACAGGACGCTTGTGATATAACTTGTTATTCTGATGATTTTCCAAAACGAGTTCGGAAGTACTGCTTTAATCTCTGTCTCTCTGCAGAACTATGTTCGCAGCTTCGTCCAATGAAATAGAACTTTGTCTTCTAATTGACATTCTGCCTCGCTCAAGTTCTGAAATCAGCTTAACAGTTGCCTTCATTTCATTGTATTCCTCTATATCGACAATTACATATCGCTTGGTCCCATTGTGTTCAAGAAACAGCGGCGAACCGGCGTGAACATCCGCTAACACTTCTGCGTAGTTATTCAGTGCAGATATGGGCACAGCTTTTGACACATTCTTCGCCTCCTCTTTCTGATGCTATAATTGTCGCATAAAATGGAGCAAAAAGCTAGATTATACTCCGAACATCTCATGACTTACCCTGTCAGCCATTTTTACTGTTCCTACCAGCACAAGCATACCGAAAATGAGCTCACCGACATAAGACCACACCATGTTCACCGCACTGGCATCAGGGTCTATCGTTGGCGGCGCAGACACAAATGCAGAGTAAATGATACACGCAAGAATGATGATTGCACCCTCAAGGCACACAGCAGCATAGGATTTTATGAAGCTTTTGCCCATACTCGATGTAGGCTCGCCCGCAAAGGAAGCCAACGGAACAGGAGCAATCGCGGCATACAAATAGATTTTGAAGAATCTGCCGTAAACTGTCAGTATCATAATGAACGAGAGCACGGTTATCAGCAGACTTCCGATAAGCGTTACCGCCCACAACGGGATAGATTCAAAGAATCCGCAGTCCTCAATAGCATCTATCATTTCCTGCGGCAGCACCGTTGCTCCAGAACCGACAAAACCCGAAGCGGTCACTATTTTGCTGATTACGCCTTGAACAATCGTGAAAAGAGCAATCATAAGCTCAAGCCCGTATGAGATCACGCCTTTCGCTAACGCAAACCGTATAAATAGTTTGAGTGCTTGTTCCGGTCGCTTTATCTCCGCAAAATTGCCACAGGTGCGCATAACTCCGACAACAAAGAAAAGCACCAACAGCGCATAGCCGATTGCTTTCAGTCCACCGTGAATATTTACTACTACATTCCAGATCGTACCGCCCTTGAACTCCTCCGGAGATTGAGAAATGAGCGTCCATATTTCGCCCATTTTCTCATTCCATGTTTCCAGAGCATTTTCAAGATTGTCTACAACCCAATTTCCACTTGCCAAATAATCACCTCGATTCTTTTTGTTATTGTTTAGAAAGCGGCCGCCGTTCAGGGAGCCCGCGGTATAGCACACGACATCATATCACCTCTTTCTTGATAGTGTGCGATTTATTCCATATTAAGGAGTTGCCTGTGATTGTAAAAAGCATAGAAGTTATTTATGTATTGGATATATTTTTACCGTTGACAAACATTTGTTCGGTGCTGTAAAATATCTTTGTCGGTATTCCTGTTCGTGTGTGGAGGTGAAGCGATATGAGCTCACGGACATATATTGCCATTGACTTGAAATCCTTTTATGCTTCGGTAGAGTGTATAGAGCGTGGACTTGATCCTCTTACCACAAACCTTGTGGTAGCAGACCAGAGTCGCACAGAAAAGACAATTTGCCTCGCAGTATCGCCTTCTCTCAAGGCTTACGGTATTCCCGGTCGTGCTCGGTTGTTTGAAGTTGTACAAAAGGTAAAGGATGTAAATGCAGCGAGACAACGAAAGGCTCCGAATCGCAAATTAGCAGGAAAGTCATATAGCAACATCGAATTATCCTCTACACCGTCTTTGGCAGTAGATTATATAGTCGCTCCTCCACGGATGGCTTACTACATGAAATACAGCACAAAGATTTACAAGGTGTATCTGAAGCACATTGCGCCGGAGGATATTCTTGTTTACTCTATTGATGAGGTATTTATTGACGCAACGCATTATCTGAGCACATATAAACTCACAGCCCGTGAGTTTGCTATGCGGATTATCAGAGATATAATGAACCACACCGGTATTACAGCGACGGCAGGCATTGGTACGAATATGTATCTTTGCAAGGTTGCGATGGATATTGTCGCAAAGCGTGTGCCTGCTGATGAGAACGGTGTGAGAATTGCCGAGCTTGATGAAGAAAGTTACCGCCGAACCTTATGGACACATCGTCCGCTTACGGATTTCTGGCGTGTAGGTCATGGGTATGCAAGAAAACTGGAGCAGCATGGTATCTATACAATGGGAGATATAGCACGATGCTCTCTTGGCGAAAAAGGAAACTATCACAACGAGGATCTCTTATATAAGCTGTTCGGCGTAAATGCGGAGCTGTTGATTGACCATGCGTGGGGCTGGGAGCCTTGTACTATTGCTGACGCAAAGGCATATCGACCGGAAACAAACAGTATATCAAGCGGGCAGGTTTTGCATGAACCCTACACTTACGAGAAAGCCATGCTTATTGTTCGTGAGATGGTCGATCTCCTTGTTCTGGATCTTGTAGAAAAAGGGCTTGTGACGAATCAAGTAGTATTAACTGTCGGCTATGATATAGAAAATCTGACTGATCCTAAGATCAAATATTCCTATAACGGAGAGGTCACTACTGACCATTACGGTCGCAAAGTTCCAAAACACGCACATGGCACAATCAATCTGAGTGCATATTGTTCCTCTACGAAAATCATAACAAGCGCTGCTATCGAACTATATGAGAGAATCACAAACCCCGATTTGCTTATACGACGGTTAAATGTAACGGCAGGTCATGTGATCCCGGAATCTCAGATACCGAAAAACAGTGAATGCGAACAGCTTAGTCTTTTTGAAGATTATGATGTTAAAAAGCAGCAACAGGATGATGAACGGATTGCTCTTGAGCGTGAAAAGAGCGTACAAAAGGCGATAATTGCAATCAAAAAGCGATTTGGTAAGAATGCTGTTGTCAAAGGAATGAATTTTGAGGATGGCGCAACCGCGATAGAGCGCAACGGACAAATCGGAGGTCATAAAGCGTGAAGAATATCGAAGATTACGAAGATATTATTTCTCTTGGGCATCATGTTTCACTTAAGCATCCTCAAATGCCAATAAGAAACAGAGCCGCACAATTTGCTCCTTTTGCCGCTCTTTCCGGGTATGATTCGGAGGTACAGGAAGCAGGACGGCTGACAACGGAAATGATCGAGTTAAGCGAAGATAGTAAGGCAATACTTGATCTCAAACAACAAATGCTCCTTGAGTATATCTCATCCCACCCGGATGTGATTATTTGCTTCTTCGTTCCGGACAAATATAAATACGGAGGCTCTTATCAAACAATCACCGGTACACTTAAAGATATAGACGAGTTTGAGAAGGTAGTTGTTTTGACAAGCGGCGAGAAAATTCCCATAGGATACATCTATGATATTGGAAGCAGTATTTTCGAGGGTGTATTCGCTGATTAGCGAATATGTAGTGACGCAATGCGCCGAGCAGTGTACGCTCGGCGCATTACCATTATGAGTGTTGAGATTATAGATTACTTAATTAAAGAAGAGAGAACATAGCCGTTGTAGAGACTTCCATCGCGGATCTGAACGCCATACCAAAGCTCACCCTTGGTATTCAGCTGTACGCTGGTGATGTCGATGATACACTTGGTTCCAAAAGTTGTGCTTCTTACCTTGGCATAGTTGGTACCCGGACCCTTACGGGCATACGATGCTGCCTTGAAATTATAGGTTCGGGTAAAGTAGGTACCGGTATTGACATCGCAGTTCACGGTAGTGTAGATCTCAATTTTTTCAAGAAGTGTTCCCTTAAACCAGAAAACATTGCCGCCGTTGTCCATGACCTGAATCCATTTGCTGCCGTTAAGAGAGAAATTTTCACCCGCCGCACCGATGATGGAATAATAAGTGTTGGCATAGCAAAGACCAAGTGTGCCGTAACCTGTACCGGGACCCTTACGCATATTGATCTTGCTGGAGGTGGTGAGAACCTGATTGCGGGTGTTTACCGTAACGGGATGAGCGTAATGAGAGCATATCCAACCGGTTTTGCCTGTGTTATACTGAATCTTGTACCATGTTCTGCCGTGCTCATCCTTTTCGGTTGCGTTGAGGTATTTAAACGCTCTGTCGGGATAAACAGTGGCGATTCTGCTGCCGTAATTGTAGCTGGAAGTGGTGCGAACCTGCACACCGCAGCTGAGTTCGGACATATTGGCGACGATATAGGTACCTTCGCGTGCTTCGGAAGTATAGACATTATAGGCACTGGCGGACATAGAGGGAACGAAGATGCTGACGAGCATAATCATTGCGAGAACGAGAGATGTGATTTTGGTTTTCATTTGTTTTTACTCCTTTATTTGTTGTAGATTTTTGTTTTTGGGCATAGAAAAAGCCCGACCGTTTGATTGGTCGGGCTTTGGACGAAGCATTATTTATGCGGTGATCAGATCGAGAATCTCCTTGGCAAAGGTGATAACAATGCCGCCTGCGAGGGTCAGGAAGCCATTGGCTCTCTGGCTGGGGTCGTGGCTCTTGAGAGACAGACCGACCTGCACAACGCCGAAGCCGAGCATGATAAGACCGATTGCACGGATAAGGCCGAAAATGAAAGTGGACAGGTTGTTGACCACCTCCAGAGGATCGGAGGCTGCGGCAAAAACGGAAGTTACGCCGATAGTGCAGATAAGCACGGCGGCGATAAAGATAGAGAATATTCTCTTTGTGGACTTGGACATCTTATTCATTGGTTTCTTTCCTTTCTTCTTTAGATATTTCTTGTAGGATTTCTTCTTCGGACAGAAGCTTAAGGTCAAGCAGCTCTATGCCATCGGGCAGCACAAAGTCGCTTGCTGCTGTATCGGCATCCTTATCACCTTTATCATCGACACTTGTAAAGATGGTAAAAGACGAACAATCAGCAAAGCCGTGAAGATATGGTTTTGCACCGCCGTCAGTTGACAGGGCAACATTGGGATGATGGAGAATATCAAACTTCTCGTCCATGATCGGGCGCTCACCTCGAATAAAGAGAATCGCAAGGCGATTGTCGAGAAGTCTGACTTCGTCCGGGGTCATAAGTTCACGACCGGATAGCTGCCAGTTGGTAGAATAGTTGCCGTTTCGACCGTGGCTCTGTCCGTAGGTGTTAAGGTCGATAGTTTCCTTGCCCAGCAGTTCACTGATATACTTGTGCGTTTCCTTTTCGTTGCCGCCGAGGTATAGAAACTCATCGCAGTTACCAACGATGGATTCCCACTGCTTTTCAAACAGAGCCTTGAGCTGGGCAAGATTCTGAATGATGATAGATACGGATATTTCACGGGAACGCATAGTTGCAAGCAGCTTGTCAAAATCATCGGGCAAGGCTACATTGGCAAACTCGTCCATGAGGAAATGCACATGGACCGGCAATCTGCCGCCGTACTTGAAGTCCGCCTGATTGTAAAGCTGCTGAAACAGCTGGGTATAAAGCATACCGACCAAAAAGTTAAAGGAGCTGTCGTTGTCCGGGATAACCGCAAAGATAGCAGTTTTCTTTTCACCGACACTCCATAGCTCCAGATCATCAGATTGGGTGATTGCCTCAAGCGAGGACAGGTTGAATTTCTCAAGCCTTGCGATGAGTGTGATCTGTATCGACTTCAAAGTCTTGCCGCTGCCTGAGTGGTAAGACTTGTAATATTTGACCGCAAGGTGATTTGGGTCAGTATACTCAAGCCTCTGGAACAGCACATCGAGTGGCGAAATATATGACTCGTCATCCTCTTTTACATCACCTGCTCTGATCATTTCCAGCACCATCGGGAAGTTCTGCTCCTCCGGCGGTGCTTCTTTTTTGAGGTAGAATACCAGCGCCAGAAGCAACATCATAGCCGACTGATCCCAGAACGGGTCCTGACTCTGTGAGCCTTTAGGGGTAGTGTTTTTGAACAGATTGGTTACAAGCCTCTGCACATCGTTGTCGTTTTCAAGATAGACAAAGGGATTGTAGCAGTGGCTTTTCTGCATATTGATAAGGTCTACTACTTTTACATCGTAGCCTTTCTTTTTCAGCAGTCTGCCGGTATCCCGGAGAATCTCACCTTTCGGATCGCAGACAATAAAGGAAGTGTTTGCTTGCATGATGTTGGGTTTTGCGTAAAATCGTGTTTTACCTGCACCCGAACCGCCGACGATAAGAGTGTTCAGATTTCTCCTGTGCTTTCTTCCGTCAAGTCCAATGCGGACATTCTGTGTCAGAATCTTATTCTCATAGGTTTGCGGAGCACGATACTTTTTGCACACGGCATGGCTGTCGCCCCATTTGGCTGAACCGTGTTCCTCTCTTTTGCGATAATTTCTGGCGGAGGAAAAATAAACGCCGATACCTACCGCATAGGCACCGACGAATATCAGTATTGTTTTTATGCTGTCACCGCACCATGTTATCGCAAAGGGATTTTCAAAAGCAGTGCTCAAGTGTTTTATGATCTCAACAAGTCCTCCGGACACGGCCGGCGCTGTGAGCAGCGCCAGCCATATCACAGGGATTATTCCGACAGCACTGATAATAAGATTCTGCCGACGCTTATCAGCGGGCATTATCACGCTTTCTTCCGCACTTTTTCTTGTGTGGGGCATCAATCGTGCGGAGCAGGAGAGCATCAACATCTTCGGTAGGTCGCTTCTGCTCTATCTGCTCACTTCGCAGATCGTTCAGGGCGTGTACCACCATGCGATGCTCAAAATCATCGAGCGTCAAAACTCGTATATCCTCTTTCATAGGCAATTACCTTGCCTCGTTCTTGCGGTCGGAGCGCTGCTGGGGGTTGAGAGTCTTTTCCATGTTGTAGGAAACGCTCTCTGCCGCCTTGCGTGCCTGTCCGAGGCTCTCTCGGATGGTCTTTACATCCTTGCCGAAGTAGCCAAGACGCAGCTGATCCACATTGTAGTGCTTACTGGAATCAACACCGTACTTTCTGCAAAGCAGTTCAGCGGCGGTGTGAGACGCAGCATTGGCGTCGGCAGGAGAAATGCCGTCCTTGAGCATGGCGGCTCTGGTCAGTTCGGTGGTCATAGCAATAAAAAGAGAGTCACCGTCCATGCCGCGACGAACAAACACAGTATTGTTCTCGCTCTGATAGAGGGCAACTCTGTTGTCGGGAAGCTGATCCACCATTTCGATGCGTGCTCCGGAGTTTACCGAGAGAGCACGGAGCAGGTCGCGCATATCAGGAGCAGGAGCAGCGGGCGGCTTCTCTGCGCTGGTCTGAGAAATGTCAAACACCTTGGCGACATTGGTGTAGCGTCCCTCGGTGCCGTCCTCACGGGTGAAAGTATCGCCGTAATCGAACATGGCGATTGCCTTTTCTCCCGCAAGAATGCTTGCGTCCCTCTGCTTCCAATCGTCGAAACTTGCAAGCTGGGTGGCATCGGGACACTGTGCAGCAACAAGGAGGGCGTTACTTGCACCCATACGGAGGAAACGACTCTGGACATCGAGATACTGCGTGAAGGCTTCGGGACGGATGCTTACCTCACCGGCGCTCTCATCGAGCTTTACAAAGAGGCTGTCACGCTCTGCCTGCTTCTTCTGCATCCACTCTTCCTTGTTAAAATCATCGTTTGCCATAGGCTGTGCATCAGCGGTATTGGCGGCTGCAAAAATGTTGTCAAAATTTTCCATAGTAAATTATCTGCCTTTCTTATTTTTCTTTTTGTTCTGAGGATTTTTGTGCTGCGGCGAGGTCTGGCGGTCGTCTCTTGCAGGCTTTGGAGTATCGTGGCGTTCTGCCTTGATTTCCTCAAGCTGCTTTCTTACTGAGGGCTTGGAACGAGTGTCCTCAAACTCCGTACCTTCCCTTTTGTACTTGCTGCTGTTCCCGGAGGAAGTCGCGGACTGATTCGAGCTTGCTTCCCTCGCCTGGGTAGGGTTTACAGTTGGATTGCCGCGCTGGGCGAAAAAGTTGGTCTTATTCTCGGTGTGCGGCTTTTCGGCATTAGGAGCTGCCTGCGCCTGCTGCAGGACAGCCTCTGCACTCGGTTCGGGAGTGTCACGGAGCTGTGCGGCCTTTTCCTCGGCTGCACGGAGAACTTCGTGCCGTACCTCTGCGGTGTCAACAGCGGCAATGGAGAAGCGGTCGAAAATACGGTTGATCTTACTGGCATCTTCGGCTTTGACCATAATATCAACCATACCGTCCTCGCTGCGCTTCATGCCCTTGAGGGCAGCATAGAGCACGCCATATTTCTTTGCCTCCTGAGCAAAGCGTTTAAGATCGCCCTCGTTCAGAGAGAATACCTTGAGTTCCTTTCCGCTGCGGAGAAGTCCCGCAAGACGGGTTTTACCCTTGGTGCGCGTACTGCCCTTGAGTGCCGCATACAGAAAAGCGGCAAGCTCTTTGGCTCCCTTGCCGGCGATTTTTACGGCAAACTCTGCTCCTTCGATAGAAATTCTGACCACCTGTTCGGCGGCATCGCTTGATGCGTTCATTTTGTTTCACCTCCGTTCTGTATTGGATTGCTGTAAAATAAATGTCATACCACCTCCTGCCTGTATAGCGATGCGAGATTACCTATAACCTCGGTATTGCGACGATTTGCGCTGCTTATCTCGTTCTGCCTGCTCGATCACCTGAACGGTCTTGAGCTTTTCACGCATGATCTGAGACCGCTCCTCAACGGCATCGCACAGTTTTAACTCCTTACGAAGCTCACGCATCTGTACGGTAACAGCGGTCAGTTCAGATTTTGCCTGCATGATCTGCTCAACAGGAATGTTGCGGCGGATTTTTCTTCGAAGCTCAAGCCGTGCCGCATCCAGAACAGTCATCTGTTTCTCAACAGATTCACGATGCTCCTCAAGCTGTTCTGCTGTGTCGATCTTATACTTGCGAAGAAAGCGGCTTTGCTCCATGATTGCATCCAATTTAACAAGATCCTCCCTCAACAAAGGAGAGGCACGCCTGCCTTGCTCCTTGTGCTGCGGAAGGATCTTCATTTTATACATATAGTGGAAATACAAGGCACGGAAGCCGGAGAGCCGGGGATGCTTCTTGAATGTACCGCGAAACCGATATGTTCCAATCGAAGAATAATACTCACGGTATGGAGCTGCTCGGTGGCGGTTAGCCATTATTCTGCGCAGGATCGCCGCTTCGGTGTAATCCTCACCGATGGTATCCAACCGTCTGAATCGCTCTCTGCCTTTTGCTCGGACAGCAAGGTGCTTACCATACTTTATCTCATAGCCAAGAGCCTCCATAGCAATGAAGAAGTGCGGCATAACGAGAGACTGAGAAATAGCGAGGTCAACATCAGCCTTAACCAGATTGGTATATGTGGGCTTTCCTTGCTTTTCTGCCATATGCTCAGTATATGCTTTGCCTCTCCCATACTTTGAATTTGTAACAGATAGTCCATACTCACGACACAAACGGTCACTTGCGTTTCTCATATCCCAGTAAGTAGCAGTGCAAGCATGGTATCTGCTACCATCTATATGAGAGGTTGAGCACAGCAGAAAATGGTTGTGATAATGAGCCTTATTCAAGTGAGTGGCAATAAGAACCATGAATTTATCTCCCCATAGTTCTTCCGCTAACTTAACACCTATTTCATGAGCCGTTTTTGCGCTGACTTCGCCCGGAAGGAAAGACTGAATAGCATGGTGGGCAAGTACAGGAGAAAGACTATCAGCAGATTTTATTGTTGCAGCCATAGTCTCATATGCCGTTTTAGGTGAACAGTTCACGCCGGAAACAAAGCAACTTTGTTCAGTTTTGGATTCATCCGTCACATAATCAAGCTCTGCCATCAGCGAATTCATTTCAGGCAAATGTGTCTTTTCGTGGTTTGCTACATAAGATACAAGGTATTTTAGGTGGCTATGGATAGGAATCATTTTTGTGATTGCCATTATACTTAAGAAGCTTTCTTTGGCAAATACAAAGTCTGCAAACTATCGCAAGCAGTTACAAGCCTTGATGCAATGCTCATAAGAAACTCATGGATCTCAGTACTTGATTCACAATTCGAGTTACAGTAATTCTGAGTTTCCACCGACAGTTTGCGCAAATATTTTACTATTCGGTAATACTCTTCTGGCGGTGAAGCTTGTGGCTCATATCCTCGCAGTAAAGTTCGTATATATCCCTCACGAGACAAATGCGTTCGTTGAACATTGCGAGTTAGTTTTTGCATTTCATCCTTTGAAAGTCGTACCTTTATCTCAATATCCCTTCTCATCGATAATCCCTCTTTCTGTCAGAACGATGCTTATCGAATTTTTGTAACTCTCTCGCTGCTGCAATAATTATTTCTGTAGATAAATTAAGTTCCAGTTCACGAAAGCGAGCCGGTCCTTGCCTGCCGTTCGGTGGTAGTTTGTAGGTTGGTTGTTTACTTGCCCATGCGCGAATATCATTCGGCAACACATCAAGCTTGCTCATCCTTCGGATAGTATGTGAAAAGACAAGTCGCACCCGATATTCACCAAACTCTTGAATAGTGTCATGAATCAGTTCGGATATTCTTCCGTCTGAATATGCCATTTCCAGAGAGTTATCAAGGGCATCATGACAGAGAACAGCTTTGTCAAGTTCTTCTCGCCACGCCTTCACTTTATCGGATACTCGCATTAAATGTATCAACTCCTAACTATGCTAAGCGGGGGTTTTAGGGGGCGCAAAGCCCCCTAAGAATCACCTCCCTGCCTTTTGTCCCCAAAAGGCAATGCTTGCTATTCTTTTACATTGCATAAGTGCAATGTCGTGGGTAAAGCCTCTGCTACGGCGAATCCTTGTTGAATCCGCCGTAGGCACTTCAAATGAGCAATGATGTTTGTATCGGTTTATTTCTGTGGCGTTTGAATACCATTATCCCTTGCACGCGGTACAGGTACCTTTAATGTCGCAGGAAATGCAGGGATTAAAACAGCTGCATCTTTTCAAATAGCCGTATTCATCGTCGATGTATGGTCTGTCATTGTCATCGTCGCCGCAGCAGTGGTCACAAAATTCGTCACAGAACTCGTCCCACTCGTCATCCTCGGTTACTTCGCTGATGTCTACAAGCTCATTGTTGCTGCCGGGTTTGATTGCAAACAGCCCTGCGCGTGCATCGTCAACAAGGAACTTGATAAGTCTGTCAGGAGTATCATCCATGTCGATTTCTCCACGGACAAAGCCGTTCTGGACACGCAGCATTGCATCGACCTCGCTTTCTGCGTTCACCAGCAGGGTCTTTTCTTTCTTTTCGATAAGGGTCACTTCGTAAGATCTCATTTGCATTTTCCTTTCATTTTTCGAAATATTGATTATCGTGCGTCGTTGTTGTTACGGGGTTTTGTTGAGGTCATAAGCGGTATCGCCGCTATCTGACCATTGATGCTGACAAACAGCTCAGGTGTCTTGAATTTCTCACTGTACTTCTTGATCTGCTCGTCGGATAGACTTGCAAAATTTTCTCCGGATACATCGCAGATAAAAAAGTCGCCCGAGATAATGTCGTAGATTTCGCCGGTATCATCCCGCAGAGCTCTGTTAAGAGGAAGTCCCTGAAGCTTTCCTTCCTCATTACAGACAAGAGCAACAGGATCTTCATACGGATAGGTGGCTTCAATATAGCCGCCAACCGTAGCCTGCATACCCTCAAGATTGCTCGGTATCTCTGTTACTTCGGGCGGTTTCATGGGTTTTATGAGCAGAACTTTTATCGTATCGCTCATCGTGCATCACTCCTTGTTTTGATTGATAATTTCTGTTTTAGAAAGTCATTGTAATCTTTACCGTGGAGCGGAGGTTCATCGAAGCACTTATACTCGCAGGGAAGCGCATCATATATGGCTTCGGCGGCATTACGACCTGCTCTGTCATTGTCAAAGTGCAAGTGAATGCTCCTTATTTTCGGATGGTCCGCAAGATACTGCTTGAGAGCAAGCGGCAAATAGGAAGTTCGCTCTTTCGACACTCCGGAAAGAGAAAGCATATGAGCCGCTTTCCAATCGTGACCGTACATCTTTTCAAGGGTACAGTAAGAAAGCAGATCAATAGCACCTTCAAATACATGAAGCTCTCTGCTCTCTGCACTTCCTGCAAGTGAGAAAGAATATTCCTTTGCGCTGCCTTCCGCATCAATCATAAATCGACTATTGTTCGACGCTCGTATGGCAGCGTGTCTTGGAATACCGTTTGCATCGACACCCACGAAAACTACATTGTGGTAGTCTTTTTCTTCGTAAATGCGACCGCTCTCAATGAGTTCGATAATGACATTTCGGTCTATACCTCGCTCCAGAAGATATTTGATTAGCCTGTCATTGGTATCGCTCCTTTCCGGCAGGCTGAATTTCGGTGTTTTGGGAGGTTCGCGGGCATAAGAAAAGGACGGTCGTGTGACCGTCCCGGAATCAATGGTGAGCACTGCTTCAGGCAGGCTCATACCACGAATTTTTATGAGGTAATCAAGCGCAGACCGTCCGCCAATGCCCGTTGACCACTGATGCCATAAGCCGTTGGATATTTTCAGACTGTCATGGCTTCGGGTGGAATAGACATTGGGCGAAATACGCACAAGTTCCTCCGGCTCGTTATACTTGAGGTATGTGAGCAGATCAATTTTCTTGACACGCTCAAGCTGTGCTGGGGGTATAAACGGCATATATGAATATCACCGTCCGTTTTTATCAGCCTGAGCCTTGATAGCGTTATTGGCTCTGTTTTCGATAGTGTCACGGATATTCTCCATGTGGTCGGTTTCGCGCTTCTCAAAGTCCTTGAATATATCCGCAAGCGGTGTGGGAGATCTGAGAAGTGCGGCAGCCTGTCTGCCGTTGAGGTCATGGTATTCAAAGCAAAGCAAAATATCCTCACGCATTACATATTCGTAAGCATGGTCAAGAGCCTCTGCGGTGGGAAGTCCGAGGAGCCAGTCACGATAACGCTCCTGCTCCTCATACATCTTATCGTATAGTGCTGCATTAAGCTGGTCTGTAGACATTGCAATTCTCCTTTCATCGTGCCTCGCCGTTTCTGTTCGGCGCTGCGTTTTCTGTTTCTTCGGGTTCTCCGTCGATAATGGTATCATCACGCTTATCCATATTCAGAGCCGCGTTGAGTTCAGCCAAACGAGCCTGTTTTTCGGCAAGCTCGTCTTCCTGCGGAAACGGCTTGTCAACCTCTTTTTTTGCCTGTTCAAGTTGATTTTTTGCAGTTTCAAGCTGGCTTTCACAAGCGGTCTTGCGTTCTCCAAAGGCTTCGATAGCGTTTTCGATACGGGTAAGATTGCCGTGAATATCGGTGCCGAGTTCTACTCTATGCCGAAGATCACCCACAAGGTAAAGCAGATAGATCTTTGAAAAAGAATCAAAGGACAATTCAAGATCAAAGCCTCTGTATTTACCGATGTTGATGGCTTCCGGCTTGGTCATAGCCTTGCACGCTTCGATAATCGCGTTACCGGCTCCGGCTTTATCCTCATAGGTTATTCCCTTGATTGTCATCGGCGGGAAGTATTCCTTTGATGACGGATTGGCTGCGGCGGTCGCAATATCAGCCGTGTAACCCTCGATACGCTGTTCAAGTCTGGCTATGGTCTGCGGAAATTCCTTGAGAATCCTATCCTCAAGTGCATATTTCTGTGACAGGTGGCTGGCTTTCAGGAGCTGCAACCTGGATACCGCAATATCCAAGTCCATTTTCTCCTTAATCAGCGGATTGCCTGCCGCCAGAGCCTTTATCTCTGCGTATGACAAAGCCTGCTCGTCCACATCTTCTGCGGAACGGGCAGGCGATTTTGATGTCATGACCTGACCTATGAACTTCTGCTTGTTTTCTACAAGCTGATAAAGGTACGCATCGAATGTCTGCTCCGTCACATAGCTGTAAACATCGACCTCGGCATTCTGATTGTGCTGACGGATAATTCGTCCGTTTCGCTGCTCAAGGTCTGCGGGCCTCCACGGACAATCAAGGTGATGCACCGCTATGAGCCTGTCCTGAACATTCGTGCCTGCTCCCATTTTGGCAGTGGAACCGATAAGCACACGGATCGTGCCTTTTCGCACTTTGGAGAAAAGCTCCTTCTTTTTGGTATCGGTATCTGCATCATGGATAAATGCGATCTGCTCGGCGGGAATGCCTTTGGCTATCAGCTTGTCACGAATGTCCGTGTAGACATTGAAAGAGCCGTCAGCCTTCGGAGTGGAAAGATCACAGAACAGCAGCTGAGTGGAACGGTTAGGTGTGGTACGCTCCCAGATGTCATAGACATTCTGAACGCAGGCGTTCACCTTGCTGTCAGGATGATCGGGCAGCAGAGGATTGACAAGACGCTGGTCAAGAGCCAGCTTTCTGCCGTCGTTGGTTATCTTGAGCATATTGTCCTCGTATGGCTGCACCATGCCGTTGCGCACCTTATCAGCACGCTCGGCGAGGCTTGCCACGATCTCTTTCTGCTGCTCGCTCGGCTTGACTGACACATTATGGAAATGCGCAACAGGAACAGGCAGTTTGAGCATATCTGCGGTCTGAACATCGGCGGTTTCCTTAAACATTGCCATAAGTTCCGGCAGATTGTAAAATTTGGCAAAGCGTGTCTTGGTACGATAACCCGTACCCTCCGGGGAAAGTTCTATTGCGGTCACACACTCACCAAAGGTGGATGCCCAACAGTCGAAGTGGCTTAAACCATTGCGTCGGAGCGTCTCATACTGGAGATACCTCTGCATAGTGTACATCTCCACCATGCTGTTGGAGATAGGCGTGCCGGTTGCGAAAACAATTCCCTTGCCTCCGGTGATCTCGTCAAGATAGCGGCATTTGCCGAAAAGGTCGGAAGACTTCATTGCCTCGGTCTGAGAAATGCCCGCCACATTACGCATTTTCGTTACAGCGGCAAGGTTTTTGAAGCCGTGTGCCTCGTCCACGAAAATACGGTCAACGCCCAGCTCCTCAAAGGTCACAACATCGTCCTTTTTGCTTTGATCCATCAGCTTTTTCAGCTTGGTTTCAAGCATACGCTTTGACTTTTCAAGCTGCTTGATGGTAAAGCGTTCTCCGCGCTGTGATTTGACCTCCTGAATGCCGTCGGTTATCTCGTCGATCTGCTGTTCGATAATTGCTCTCTGCCGCTCAAGAGATATGGGTATCTTCTCAAACTGGCTGTGACCTATAATGACAGCATCATAATCACCGGTGGCAATACGGGCGCAGAATTTACGGCGGTTCCTTTTTTCAAAATCCTTTTTTGTAGCAACAAGAATGTTGGCGCTCGGATACAGCTGAAGAAACTCTGCCGCTATCTGCTCGGTGAGGTGGTTGGGTACAACGAACATTGACTTGTGACACAGACCGAGTCGCTTGCTTTCCATTGCTGCTGCGACCATTTCAAAGGTCTTGCCGGCACCCACCGTATGAGCCAGCAGAGTGTTGCCGCCATACAGAATGTGAGCGATAGCGTTGACCTGATGCGGTTTAAGAGTTATTTCGGGGTTCATACCGGGGAATGTCAGATGGCTTCCGTCATACTCTCTTGGACGGGTGGAGTTGAAGCGGTCGTTATACATACGCACCAGCTTTTCGCGGCGGGTCGGGTCTGCCCATATCCATTCGGCAAACTTCTGGCGGATGATCTCCTGCTTGCCCTGTGCGATAGCTGTCTCCTTTTTGTTGAGTACGCTTACCTTGTTGCCGTTCTCGTCCTCCACGGTATCAAACACTCTGACCTCACGAAGATTAAGAGTTTCCTCGATGATCTTGTAGGCGTTGATACGGGCGGTTCCATAAGTGCTGTTCGACTGGAAATTGGCTCGGTCAAAGGATTTGTTCTCAATGAACCATTGAGCAGTAGCAGGAGAATAATGGACGTGCATCTTCCACTGCATATACCTCGGAGTTGACAGGAGTGAGAACATGAAATGCTCGACTATCTCAGGAGGTATCCATGTGGCACCCAGCCGCACAGAGATCTCGCTTGCCGAAAGGTCTTTGGGCAAAACCTGCTCCAACGCCTCCACATTTATCGTGTAGTCATCGGGTTTGGTCTCGGCGGCTTCTCTTGCTTCAGCCAGTTTTTCACGGATGTTGCCCGAAAGGTATTCGTCGGCAGGAATATACTTAGGTCCTCTGCCATAGCCGTGCAGCGGATTAAGGAAGATAACTCCCTTGAGATCACTGTATATCTCATCCGCTGTCTTGCCGGTGAGCTGAGACATATATTCCATATCAATAGCGGCTTTTTCGCTCAGGGAGACGGCAAGTGCTTCACTGGATGTGTCAACGCTTGTGATAACCGTCCTCGGTCTGATGGTGCGCTTGGTGAAAATATCAGCCTTGCGCTCAAGCTCTCTGTCCTCGTTGAGCACCTCAAGGGAACACAACAGACAATATGCGCTGTCAGCGCAGAAAGCCGAAGAATTAGCGCGGTCATTTATAAGACCATACTTTTTCGTGAACGCATCGTACAGGCGGTTGAGTTCCGCCTGCTGCCGCGCTATAACCTCGTCGGCATAGTCCTCGGTCTGATACTCTATCAGCTGCCTTACGCAATCGCGCAGTCCTATCATGCCCTTAATGCGATTTTCGGCGGTGACCGAAAGCTCAACAGGATTCATTCTGCTGTTTTCGCGGAAGTAGATTTTCCCGTCAACAACGGTATATGAGAAGTTACGGACAGACGGGTCAGCAGGGATTGATTCATCTTCCTTTTCTTCGTCAATATCAGTCTCATAATCGGTGATCTGAGCATTGATATTGGCAACAGCATCACGCAGCTGCTCGGCAAGATCGGCACCCTCTATGGGCTTGCAAACTGCCTCCTGTCTGCCATACTGCGTGCTTTCGGTAGTCATTTCACCGAGGATCATATCCGGATTCTCGACGAAGTAACGGTTCATAGTGATGCCGTTGCTGTCGGTATCCAGAAATACCCAATCAGGCTCAATGTCAACGATCCTGTCTCTTTTCTGCAGGAAGATAATATCGGAGGTCACACCCGTACCGGCGTTTGCCTGAAACGCATTGTTCGGCAGACGAATGGCTCCAATAAGGTCGGCACGCTGGGCGATATACTTTCGCACGGCGGGATTTTGTTTATCGAGTGTACCTTTTGAAGTAACAAACGCCACGATACCGCCGGGGCGCACCTGATCGAGAGCCTTGCCGAAAAAATAATCATGGATAAGGAAATTGTGCTTGTCATACTTTCGGTCAGAGATCTTGTAATCTCCGAAAGGCACATTGCCGATGGCAACATCAAAGAAGCTGTCGGGATAGTCGGTTTCTTCAAAGCCTTTGACCGCAATATTGTTCTTCTGATACAGCTGCTTGGCTATGCGTCCTGTGATGGAGTCCAGTTCGACACCATACATTCTGCTGCCGCTCATGCTGTCAGGCAGAAGTCCCATGAAGTTGCCGACACCGCACGAAGGCTCAAGGATATTGCCCTTTACAAAGCCCATATTGGCAAGAGCATCGTACATTGCCTTTATAACTGTGGGAGAAGTATAAAATGCGTTGAGCACCGAGCCTCTTGCTGAAGCGTATTCTTCGGTGGTGAGCAGCGATTTCAATTCTTCATACTCGGCAGACCATTGGGGGTTGTTCTCGTCAAAAGCCTGCGAGATGCCGCCCCAGCCAACATACTGCGAAAGCGTTTCCTGTTCCTCCGGGGTCGCATAACGGTTTTCGGCTTCAAGCTGCTTGAGCAGCCGTATGGCAGCAATATTAGCCGCAAATTTAGCCTTTGGACCGCCGTGACCGAGGTCATCGTCGGTGATGCGGAAGTTATGCTTTTCGCCGCTCATTTGAGGAGCAGCCGAAGATTCTGCACGGCGCTCCCATTGAGGGATAAGGTCGGGTTCTTCCTCCGGCTGACTTTCATCAAGATTTCTCGGTGTAAGGTCTATGACGATCTCACGCAGCTTGATTTTTTCTTCAGGCGCCTGAATGTGCTTCAGGACATTTTCAACCGGCTCGGAACGAAAGATAGGGAATCCTGTTTCGTTCTCAAAGGTAATATCACGAAGCGAAGCGGTATCCCCGCTGACCGAATCGACGGCAAAACGCCTGCCGTCAATGGTAAGCTCTGTACCGATTTCAACCGCAGGTGACTCTCCCGGCAGGGATTCCGGAACATCATCAAAAACTATGCTGCTTTCCTCGACCTCTGCCGTTTCGTCTGCTGCTTCAACAGGAAGTGATGCAGGCTCCTTGTATCCGGTGATGAGCCTGTCATTCAACGGATTTTCGCGGAGCATAACATCAAAAAGCTCACGGGGGAATTCCTCGCTGAAAAGTGGAGCATTATCAGGGCAGAGAATTACATGGTCATCTTCAAGGGTTTCTATGCTGTATTCGGTCGAGCCGATATACACCGTAGTCCCAAGATGAAGATCGTATATGGCATCGCTTTTTGAGGGCTTTGGCTTGCTTTGTTCAAGCTCTCTGACAATACGTTCCTCCTCGCGGGCCTGCCTGAGTTCTTCCATCCTCGCCCGATACTTGGGAAGATTCTGTTTATCTTCTTCGGTAAGATAGCGGTCGTTTGCAATGAGGTAATCAATACGCTCGGCAACCTTGTTCCACTTGAGAAGAACTTTTGCGTGTGGAGCACCAATAGATCCGCGACTGAGAGATAGTCCCTTGCCATCATGATCTTCATAGCTGTTGTCAGCACCGAAAATAGCGTGTGTTCCGCCTCCGGTGCCATAATGATATTTGAGAAAATCAATTCTTGCTTTGGAATCTTTTTCCCGCTCAAAGAAGTCATAGATGGTCAGCTTTCCGCTTTCAATACCTGAACCCCTTGTGAGCACACCGTCGATCTCGTCCTGAGTAATGAAATATTCAATAGGAGCAGAAGTCATTTCCGCTGCGGTGTAGGATCTCGGCTCACGCTGAAAGTCCTTGAGGTCACGGACAAATTGTCGTGTGTCATGCCATCGGCGGTGATTGGGTTCAGCTTCGGCAACAGCAAGGTCAGCTTCCAGACGGGAGATTATACCGTCGAGTTTACTGCTGTCACGCAGATCGGCAGCTATGAGCTTTACATCCTCAGCGAAACCTCCGCGAGGAGCGTTCCACTCCTCGGGAGTCTTGTGTATATCATCACGATAGATGTAGCACATCAACTCCGCAAGCTGATTGACCTCATGCTCTTCAACACGAAGCAGATCTTCACCGGGCATATACCTGCCGAGTGCCAGCAGTTCTCCGATGCGCTTTTCTGCCTGCTCCCAAGTGATAACCGTGGGATTGATGCTGTTAGCGGCTGTGTCTCCAACGGCAATTTTCATGCCGTTCTGATCCCACCAGACGGAAACTTTCTGTCCCTCAAAGAAGAAACCACGCGCACCACGACGGTACTCCCGCTTTAGAAACTCAACATTTTCTTCGGGAGTGAGCTGCCTGCGGTATTTAGCCGCTATATTGAGCGTACTGTTTATTCTTCCGCTGCCCAGACAGAGCACCTCATCTATGATCTGCTGTGAGATATTCAGAGGGGCAAAACCTTTGGGCATAGAAAGAACGGGAAGCTCAACGCCTCCCGTCCCGTCTAAAGTCAGCTGTATATTATTTCGCTGTTGACTATCTCCATTGCTGCGTTCCTGATGTTGTTCATTTTCTGAATCCAGGACATTTGATCCTGCGCCTTGAGCTGCTCGGTCACGCCCTGCTGCTGTGCCATCTGCGAGATCAGTTCCTCCAGCATCGCCGTCGCTCTCTGCTCGACCTCCGCCAGATATTCGTTCATCCTGCCCTCGATCACCAGAAGCGCGAATCTGCCCCTGCGGTGGTTCCGTATGAAGTCCTTGTGCTTCATCGCCAGTGCGCCCAGCTCTATCGGCTCCTCCGGAAGTGTCAGGTCGGGATACAGCAGACCGTTCTCCCTCATCGTGTAGGTTATCTGTGCCATAATCTTCGCTCCTTTCAGGTGGTGTGTTAAGGTTTCTGTTTCTTCCGCTTATATTCTGTACCCATTCGCTTATTTTTGCAAATGTGTGACGGGGCTGTTTTTCATATTTCTGGCATTCTCTGACCGTTGCCTCTATATCACGAAGAACAGATTCGGCTATATCGCTTGTAGCAGAGCCGATTCTTGAAAAGGCTTCGGAATAGCTGAACACAGAAATTGTGCCGAGAATATTTGCGTCTGTATGCTCATCGGCGTTAAAACCGCAGCGAGTGAGCAGCATATATGCCACGCTTTCCGTGACAAGTGCCTTGAACATATCGCGCTCAGGCTCACTGGCAAGTTCCTCGACAAGCAGTTCATAAAAGTAGTCGGAATAGTTATCCTCGACCGCATTTCTGGCAGTTTCCTTGAGCACGGAAACAAAATCCGTCGCATCGACCTCGCCGAAAGAATTTTGCAGGCTCTCGGCTATTTCTGCCTGATAGTCCTCTTTTGCTGTCCAGAGGCTCAGTGCTCTGCCGTGGGTATCGGAAATATCGAAGATATATGACAGCCGAGCCGTACCCTGTGCGTGATCCATAAGCGCAATACCCTTTGCACCTCTGTTTATCCAGCGATTGAGCTTCTTGTTCCAGAACTCAAGCGTGGCACAGGCAGTAGCGTCGGGACGCTGGGCAAATATTGAAATCTGATCCTCAAAGCGGTATTTGTGGTTTCTGGAAGCTGTTATCAGAAATGCCGTCCAGTTGTTTGCGTTTTGCGGTATGGCCGCAAATGCTTCTTTCTGCTGTTCGGATATTGTCTGAAACTTTGTAGCCATATTGTCTCCTTTCTCAGCGGGCGTCGCTGTTTTTGGCTTTTGGAGATTTATCGGCAGGCTGATCGGCTTTCATATATTGGGCGAGAGTTGATGCCCCGTCATCGAGAAAACTCCAATCATCTTTGGTTATATCTCTGAGTCCATCTTCGGGAAGCTCGATAGGCTTATCTGAAATGATGGTGCCGTAGTGGTTCACGAGAATGCTTTTGCCGAGCTGAACAGGCTCGCCCCAATCTTCATCACCGTGACGAATATCGTAAACATACAGACCCTCCGGAACAGTTTTGCGGTCTATTCTTCCACCGGAAAACAACACCTTCTGGCCGAATATCTCCATGCTGTCATAGCCCTGTGACATGGCATCATACATATTTCCTCTTGTGGGAAGAGGAGCTCCGGCGTTGCTGTAATTCTTTGGATCAGCAGCAGGAACTTCCCAACCGAACATTGAGCCTGCTTCCATAGCCGCAGCCTGTGCAGGCGTGACTCCGAGCTTTGCATTATATTCTTTGACCATCTGACGGGAGGTTTCACGGTCTGTGAGAGGGACATCTGTACGGAAATAACCTGATTCGCCTTTCTTGAGAATGACTACCTCTCCAGTAGAGCGAAGCATGGAATAGCACTGATCCGGCAAAGAGCGGCGCATTGGAATAACGCTTCCACCACCTTCTTCAAGTCGCTCGGCAAACTCACAAATATGGTAAAGGTTGTCAGAAAATCCGCCGCCAAGTTCCATGTGATAATCGTCGATATATCGGCAAACACGGTTGCGCTGCTCTCCGCTGCGCAGATTGATGCGTACACTGTCGCCATCGACTATCCTGAATTTCTCCTTGTAGTCGGGAGTGATGAAGCGTATGCCGTTTTCGGCAGCAGTCATGTGTCGGTCAAGAAAATCACGCTTGTATGCGTAGCAGTAGAAATTGTAGCCACCCTTTGTAGGATTAAGCCTGAAAAGGTAAGAGTGGTTTTCTGTATCCACACGAAAACCATATTCCGTAGTATATCCTCCGTCAAAACCGCTGTCGGGATGCTGATGACAATATGCAGACATTTTCCCGCGGCTTGCAAGCATTCCTCCGTGTTCGTCGGAACGCAGGCCGTTGATTACATCGTCAAACTCCGCCTTGAACTCCTCTGTCTTTAATGATGCCCTATGGTCGTCCCACGAGGTATAAAACTCGTCGCCGTGACCAAAATCTCCTCTCAGGTGACCTATACAACCGGTCTGTCCGATTAGCTGGGTGCTCTGACTGTATGCGTACTTACGCTCAACATCGGTCATAGGTCGAATATTCATATCCATATCATCTTGCCTCCGATTTCTTTTTCTCAGCCTGCTGAATACTTTTCAGACCTTGCTTTGCCCAATCGGGCAGATCCTCTTTGGGGATGACTCCGATAATGTCACCGCGCTCAAACCGTGAACTTTCACCGGAATACAAGTCGGTACAAAAGCAGGCGCTTCCTCTTGAATTAGCGTGAGAACCAAACCCGCCTACACAAAGTTTAAGCTGATGCGTTGCCACCTGATATTCCCGACGCAGACATTCTGGGTCAATAACCACAATTTCACCTTCGATGTTATCGGAACGGGTAATATGCCTTACCTTATCCGATGTGATGGGCGTAATGTCAATGCCCTGTATCAGAGGCTTCATATATCTCTGGTGGGCAAGCTCTGCCTGCGCTGAAACCCGTTCACCAAAGATTTTCATGATTTCCGGGTAGTTGTCGCTGACAAGACATTCGCCAAACAGCTCCATTATTGCGTTTCTGGAACAGTAGGCTACAAGGTATCGCTGGTCGGGATCGGCCTTGTTCTCACCGACAACGACCTCTTTATCGCCGATATGAATGGCATGGATGATCTCGTAATCACCCGCCATTCGTTTTTCATTATCCATATCGAATTCCTCCTATTCTCCGAATTTCTGTCGGGTCTTGTTTTTGGGAGGGAATCGGCGCATGAATTCCTTAAGGGTACAGGTCTTATCATATCGGACGGACAGACCGTATTTTCTTATAGGTCTGTAACCATCACGAAGCGGAAAATATCTGCTGGTAATGATGGTGCCGAACTTCGGACCTGCAAGGGAATACGCCAGTTCACAGGGCTTTCCAAGATCATCTGCACGGACTTCATACATCCTCATACCCTTGGGGATTGATTTGCGGTCGATGAGGTTAGGAGTATACAGCACCGTTCTACCAAACAGCTCTGCCATATAGAAGTTCTCCCTGCGTGCGTTGAATCTTCCTGACATTTCTCTATCCTCCTTACCTTGCGTCAAAAGACTTTTTCTCTGATTCAGCGATTCTGAGGTCATTGTCTATGCGCTTGCACAGGCTTCTTAACGCTGCGGAACGAGTGCCGCAGTATTCGCCCCAAAAGTAGTTACTGCCGTCCTTGCAGTACCAGCAGACATACGGCGCAGCAGCCCCCTTGCGTTCACCTATGACAAGTTCATACTCACCGACACGGACGCTGTCAGTTATTGTGTATCCAGCGTTCTCTCTGGACATATATCTTCCTCCTCAAAAGAGCAAAGGGCGGCACACGAATGTACCGCCCTTGCATTTATTTTTTATCAGTTGTTATAGCCGGAATCGCACGCCATTCTGCGCATGAGCATCTTCCAGCCGCGCTTGGTCTTGTCCCAAAGGATAATGCCGTTGCCGGACTTATACAGCCAGAGGCCGGTCATAGTGGCAGCGGACATAAACATCAGCACAAAGCAGACGATAAGCGGAGTGGAGCTGCTTTCATCACCGGTTTTAGGAACATTGGTGATCGGTTCACGGGAGTTTGCGACGGTCAGCTCATAGGTCTTGCCGTCCTCAGTAATATTTACCTTGAACTCTGTTTTCTTCATAAAGAAGCCAACGGGAGCCTCCAGTTCCTTGATGACATACTCACCATACTCAAGATAGCCGAAAACAACATAGCCATCGGCACCGGTTACACCCTCGGCCAGCTTAGTCTTTCCGTCAGATGAAAAAAGACCGAACACGGCACCTGCGAGCTTTTCGCCGGTAGCCTCGTCGGTCTTGATTACCTTGATATTTCCCTTGATCTTGCGGTCAGTGATGGTGTTGTCGCCGGTGGCATTGCCCTCGGCATCAATGGTGAACTTGAATATCTCCTCGTTCAGCACATAGCCCTCGGGAGCGAGTGTCTCCTTAAAGGTGTATTCGCCTGCAGGCAGGCGGAACGCGGTGACAGTACCGTCCTCCTTTGTGATGTCCTTGAATACCTCCTTACCCTCGGCATCGTAGATGGTGATTTCTGCTCCGGGAAGCGGTTCAGCAGTGGTCACATCGGACTTGGTGATAGTCCATTCGGTCGGCTTGTCCTGCACCTCAAGATCACCGGTAACAGTTCTGTCGGGGTTTACGGAGAACTCAAAGACGGTCTTGTTGAGCACATAACCGGCAGGAGCGATAGTCTCGACAAATGTGTACTTTCCGACACGAAGCTCGATCTCCTCGGTATTGCCGTCCTCAAGGGTCACACCCTCATAGACCATAGTACCGTTGCTGTCGAAAATCTGAATGGTAGCACCGGGGACACCCTCGGCGGTTGTCATATCGGACTTCTTGATTTTTACGGGTGCGGTCTTGAAAGTATTGACGATGTTTTCGCCGTCGTTTACCTCGGTGTTCTGACCAGCACTCAGCTCGACCATCCAAACCTCGTTGTTCAGGTCATAGATGTCAGAATCAGAAACGGTCATGCCGATCTCCTTGACAAATACGATGCGATTGCCGTGAGCGTTCATTTCAATGGGAGTGGAAATAGCATAGCCATTCTCGTCTGTGGTGAGAATGAGATCGTTACCCTCAACATCGGAGGAAGAAACAGTACACTCTTCATCCTCGTAAACTGCAAAGACAACGCCATCAAGCAGATTGCCGTCCTCGTCCTGCTTCACCAGAGAAAGGGTAGCATCAAGCCATTCGTTGATGATCGCCATACCATTGTTGACAGCGACAGTCTCACCGGGCTTGAGATCGACTTCAAATGCAGTGCTGTTCATGGAGTAGAGCTTGTCCTGCTCATCGGTCATATCAATTTCCTTGACATACAGTTTTCTGCTGCCGTCCTCGTTGACATAGATGTCATTGGTGATTGCATAGCCGTCCTTGTTAGTGACAATGGTAATGGCAGCACCGGTTACATCCATAGCAGCGGAAGTACATTCAGCATCATCAAATACGCCGAAGGTTACACCCTCAAGGGCATCGCCATTCTCGTTGAGCTTGTAAAGGTCCAGCTTACCCGGCTTCCACTCGTCGATGATATTCTCGCCGTTATTGACTTCGGTGAACTCACCGGCAACGAGTTTTACCTCAAACACATTGGGGTTGAACTTAACTCTTGTATCCTCAACAGCAGTTTCCTTGAGATATACGGCCAGAGTGCCGTCCTTGCCGACTTCTATGGGGTTGGAAATGCCGACACCATCAGGGTCAGTAACAACAACGACCTTGCCGTCCTTATCGGTCAGCTCGGTGGTGCAATCCTTGTCGGTATATACGGTGAATTCAGCACCGTTTACACCGTCACCTGCAGGATTTACCTTGTTAAGCATGAGCTTTGCGGGACTCCATTCGTTGACTATGGGTTCGCCCTTATTTACCTTTGCTACGGTGCCAGCGGTAATGACTACGGGGTAAACCGTCTTGTCATCAAGCACATAACTGTCGCCGTGTACTTCACTGATGCAGTGTTCCTTGACAAACAGCTTACGAGAGCCGTTGTTGTTGACTTCGATGCCCTCGGAAAGAGCAACGCCGTTTTCGTCGGTAGTCATCATGACCTGCTTGCCGTCAGCACCGAGGAGCGGAGTGAGACACTCCTCGTCCTCGAAGATAGCGAAAGTAACCTCGTTCAGCGGAGCGCCGTTCTCATTGACCTTAGTCAGAGTGATTTGTCCGAGGGTCCAGCGGTTGATGATGGTCTTTCCGTTATTGACCTGTGTGGTCTGATTCGGGAACACGATCACGGGATAGATTGTGCGAGAAAGCTCATAGAGAGGCTTCTGCTCATCGGTCAGCTGAGTTTCCTTAACGAAAAGGATTCTCTTGCCGGTGCCGTCAATGGAAATCTCATTGGAAATACCAACGCCGTGCTCATCGGTGACGATGGTAGTCAGCAGATTACGGCAGGCTTCGTCGGTAAATACAGAGAAGGTAACGCCAGCCAGACGGTTGCCGTTCTGATTCTCCTTGACGAGCATCAGCTTACCGGGCTTGTATTCGTTGACAACAGGCTTGCCGTCATTGATGGGAGAGGTGATATTTGCCTTGATTACGACGGGGAAAACCGTCTTGTTCAGAGCAATAATATCGCTGTCGGGGTGATTCAGGGCTGTTTCCTTGACATAGATAGTACGGCTTCCGTTTTTACCGACATAAATATCGGAAGAAATCGCATAGCCGTTCTTGTCAGTGGTGATCTTTACATCCTTACCTTCCTTGTCCTTGAGGACTTCGGTGCAGGCTTCATCGGTATATGCGGTAAACTCAGCACCGGAGAGAAACGCACCTGCAGAGTTGGTCTTAATAACGGAGAACTTGCCGGGGAGCCAGTTATTTACAACAGCCTTGCCATTGTTTACAGTGACAACCTTACCCGCAGAAATGGTTACGGGATAGACTGTTTTGTTCATAGAGTAGAGTTCCTGCTGCTCGGTGGTCATACTGATTTCGCGAACATACACAGTCTTACTTCCCGTAGTGCCAACATCAAGAGCAACGGAAATACCGTTGCCATCGGTGCCTGTGGTAATCTTGGTAATAAGCTCAGTGCAAGCCTTATCTGCATATACACCAAACACGACATCAGCGAGTGCATCGCCCTTTTCATTCTGCTTGATAACCTTGATCTGACCGGTACGCCACTCGTTAATAATAGCCTTGCCGCCATTTGCGGTGACGGTCTTATTGGCGCTGATGGTAGCGGGATAGATGGTAGTGTTCATCACATACACACCCTCCTGTTCATCGGTCATATCGAACTCTCTGACATACACGGTCTTGCTGCCGGTTTTACCGACATCAATGGCGGAAGAAACGCCGCTGCCGTCGGTACCGGTGGTGATCTTGGTGATGAGGTTGTTGCAGGAAGAATCAGAGTAAACGCCAAAAATGACGCCTGCAAGAGGCTTGCCTGTTTCGTCCTGCTTGAGTACCTTTACCTTGCCGTCGAGCCATTCATTGATAATGGCCTTGCCGCCGTTTGCGGCGACGGTTTTACCTGCGGAAACAGTAACGGGATAGGTGTTAGTGTTAAGCGAGTAGACCGCTTCCTGCTCGTCGGTCATATCAAACTCTCTGACATATACCGTCTTACTGCCGCTGGAGCCAACATCAATAGCAGAAGAAACAGCCGAGCCGTCGCTGCCGGTGGTGATCTTCTCGATGAGCTTGGTGCAGCCGGAATCCGAATAGATGCCGAATACAACACCGCTCAGAGAAGCGCCGTTCTCGTTGCTCTTGATGACCTTAACATAGCCATCCTTCCAAGTGTTTACAAGAGGAGTGCCGTTAGTGGCGGAGACAGTAGCGTTCTTGGCCATCTTAACGGTATAGACCTTGTTATTGAGATTGTAGACTGCACCCTGGGCATCGGTCATGGACTTTTCCTTGACATACACGGTAGGATACTTGTTCACATCAATATCGCCGCTGGTAGCTACACCGTCTTTGGTGGTCATGGTAGTAATCAGATTGGTGCAGGCAGAGTCAGAATATACGCCGAACACAATGCCGGTCAGCTTTGTGCCTGCTTCATCAACCTTTTCCGCAGACACCTTGCCGAACAGATCTTCGGTGGTGATGGTCATATATGAGTTGACAGGGTCTTCAAGCTGTCCGATGATGGCATTCTGGCTCTTCGTGGAGTAGAGCGCGAGGAGTGCCTGTCCGGTAGAAGGAAGCGGACGGGCAAGCTGGATCTGCGCTGTTCCGTTGATTTCCGAAGCTGTGGAAATGGTCAGACTGTTGCCCGACTTGCTCACGGTCAGACCGCCGTTGGATGTTACCTTGTAGCCGGAAAGAACACCGTTTGCATCTGTGAGAGTAGCGGTCCAATTCTTGTTGGTAGCATTGTACTTCAGCTCGATCTCGTTCTTTGCCGCAGTAGAAGTGGTGGAATACGCAAAGGACGGACGCTTGTTGTGAGCAATAATATCAGCAGAAAGCTGATTGTATGCGCTCTCGGCAGGCGAGCCCTTAATCATGAGATTGTAATAATATGCGTTGGTTCTGCCGTTGAGGTCACGATAACCCTTTGCGAACTCCCAGATGATGGTCTGGGTGGCGGCATACGCATCGCAGTTCGCGGCACCGTAATTATTCACGGGATAGCCGTACATGGTGGCATAGGTTATGCCGATCTGAGCCGTTGCCGACAGCTTGTTCCAGTAGGGGCTATCGGTCAGAGCCTTCGTATCGTAGGTGTAGCCGTTAAAAGTAGCACCAACCTCGATGCAGTAGGCAGGCGTATTGGTGCCCGCTTCTTTCATGAAGCGAATGGGACAGTTGAGAGCCGTTCCGTCTGCGTTGTAGTGCCAGTAGTAGCGGCTGTCGCCGATGGGGGCAGTACCGGCAATACCCGTATTGGAATTTTTGGTACAGCGGTAACTTGTGTCGAGGGTAGTATCTTTTCCCTCGGTAGCTGCGCTGACGGTCATAGTGGCAAAGCTGGAGAACAGCGTGAGCACTACCATGAACATCGCAGCAATTCTTTTGAATCTGTTCATTGGATTTCCTCCTTATCGGTTGTTGAGTTTTTGGTCGAAGTATTCATCGAAGATACGATTTGCTCTTCCTGCCTGCTGACAGCAAGCGATCACCGCCAGCAGGCAGAATACGCAAAGCAGCATAGCGATGATGAAAATGAGGGTTATCATGCGGTTTTCCTCCTTTCAGAATTGATTTTGGGGCATAAAAAAGAGCCTTGGGCTGGGTGGCTCTAGGCTATTATGTATGGCATATTTGGTTATATGATGGCTCGTTGATATGAGAAATGGTGTATGGTATAATTCTATTACAGATATAGAGCGACAAATCGGAGTTGGGATGCCGTGTGAAATCGCAAAAAACGGCAACACAGGCAGGCAAGTTATATGAGAGGATAATATATATGAAACAAATTATTTCAAATGATTTTCAAGGAGCTATCTTAGTTCTTAAGAATAATCAGAAAGTTTTTGAGTATTACAATGGAGAAGCTGATATAGAATCGCATATTCCTTTTGATGCAGATACAACGATTACATTGGCATCTCTATCCAAACAATTTGTTGCTGCTGCAATTTTTCTGCAGGTGGAGAACGGAAACCTTTCTTTAGATAGAACAATCCACTCTTTTTTTCCTCAATATACATATGGAAATAGAGTCACAATTCGTAATCTGCTGCATCATTCAAGCGGCATTCCCGATTATATTGGTGATGTGATTATTCCTGAAACAATCCGCAAATATGAGTCGGAGCATGGAACCGCACCGACGAATGCGATAGATTTTAACAAGTGCATCGTTGAAAAATGCCGCCCCGTTAGTCTTTCAGAATGTTTTGACTTGATTGGTGACTTGCCGTTGTGTTTCGAACCGGGAACAGAAGGCAGGTACAGCAATACCAATTATTATTTGCTGGGAAATATTCTTGAAATGTTATCTGGCAAACCTCTTTCAGATGTCATGCGTGAAGTATTTATATCCTTTGGTTTGAAATGTACACACATAAACGGAAGAACTGCAGATGCCTGTGGTTATGTCAGACACAATGATGAAGTCTTCTGCTGCGGCAGACCAGCGATGGATAGCGGGGACAGTAGAGTGGTGTCTTCATTGAAAGACTTAAAATTATGGTGTAAAGCAATTTTAGAACGAGATGTTTTGCTTGCAGATAGTTGGAAAGAAATTTTGAACTTTAACCCTGAGCCATTCGGATGCGGTTTCTGGAAGTTTGAAGACGGATGGTTTGGGCATGACGGAGGATTACCAGGACTTAGACATTGGCAGAGATTGAATATAGAGAATAATACGGCAATTATTATCTTGTCTAATATGGTTACGGAAGAACCACCATTTCTTGCAAAAATGATGGAACATTTAGTTATCAAAGAGTTATAGTCAAAGCTAATATCCAGTTTATCGAGCAAAACTTAATCGCCGTTGAGATCACTCCCAGCGGCGATTTCTTTTTATCCTACATAAATATAGATGTGATATTCTCCGGTTCCGTCGCTATCAAAATAGAAGTTACAGTAGGAATAGCCGACGGTCTGATATGTTGCAAGAAAGTCCTTTATCTTTGCTTTGAGAGAAGAGCTGCTTGTAAATGCTCCGGTGTATGTCGGAGTCACCCAATGTGAGTTGCTGGAATTAAGCGAAGAATCGAAGGTATACCCAAGTCCTTGCGCCATTGCAACGCAGTCTGATTTCATAGCGCTTGCGTTGCCCCAACACGCGGTTTGTTTTGCTGTTGTTGTGGTGGTAGTGGGGACTGTCGTGGTCGTTGTAGTGGTTGCAGTAGTGGTCGTTGTAGCCGTAGTTGTGGTTGTCGGCTTAGTGGTGGAAGCGCTCGTTTTCTTGGTGGTTGTGGTTGCCGTAGTGGTTGTTGCGGCTGTTGTCTTTGCGGTAGTAGGTGCGGTTGTTTTCGTAGTGTGTTCAGATTTCTGAGAAGTGACCGACTTCTGTGTTGTGGTTGTAAGAGCTGTGGTGGTTGTCGGATCAGCCGTTGTTGTAGATTCTTCGGCTATCGTTGAAACTGCTTTGGTAGAGGTTGTTGTGCTCGTTGTGGTCGATTGAGTGCTTGTCGGAGGTTGCTGCAATTCTTCGTCAGGAACAGCGGTCGGACCGCATACACAAGCTGCTGTCATAACCGAGATAAAGACGAATACAAAAGCTGCTAACCAGCGGAGAAAAGAGAACCTGTTTTTCATAATTACACCATCCTTGCAATTATAGATTTGATAGACGCACGATTTTGATCTGCGTCCTTTTTCGATTTAAGCATACCTCATATCATGAGAATGCTCAAATGTGCAAAGTAATTATTTACCAGCCGGAAGAGAAGAAATATCCACTGAATGTTCGGCTTTCTTTTGAATTGAGCACTCCTGATATTCTCTCTTTCGGCTGGTATTCTCGGATGGTTAGTCTTTCGGCAGGTTACCAGAGGGGGAGAGTGTGAGAGGGGGAGCACACGAAAACTGCATCTCTCATGAAAAAGGGTACACTTCTCCCCGGGCGTAACGGTTTACCTTGCACCATTCTTTCGTGCAGCCGCTTTCCTTTGCTGAACCTGAGCATAATATTCGAGTGCTTCAATGACATAGCCCTCGACCTTATTCTCTGGCAGATTATCCGGAATGTATCTGCGAAGCCGTTCACGCTGGAAGCTATATTTCTCTTTTTGATTCGGTTTCTGCTCTGAAAGTATGACATATACACTGTCCTCCGTTAAGTGTCCCTCGGCAGAAAGCTGCCGTATGCGCTGCGCCTGCGAAAGTGACGGAGTGGCAAGCTCTGAATCCATTACGGAAAAGAGTATCTCCTGCTCCTCTTTCGGCAGGTAAGATATTTCAACAGCGGGGCGCATTGCGATTTTTCCTTCATCGACCATATTGAGTATGGGTTTTATGAGTTCGGTAAGGCGGATATAGCGGCGTATCTGGTCTTGACTTTCTCCAACTTTTTCCCCAAGAATTTGTCTTGATGTCTTTCCATCAAAATTCTGTGCCACTGGCACAGAATTATTTTTTGGTCTGCCTGCTTGTCTTTTCATCGCATCAAGGCGCATTTTATATGAGAACGCTTTCTCGCTTGGCAGTATAACCTCTCGCTGAAGATTGCTGTCCACCATAATGAGGGTGGCGGTATCGCGGTCAATGTCACGCACGATCACGGGCATAGTTTCCATACCCGCAAGCTGACACGCCATTTTGCGGCGGTGTCCGCTTATGAGTTCATATCGTCCGTCCTCTTTCTTGCGGGCGATAGCCGGGACGAGAATGCCCTGCTGCTTTACGCTTTCGACCATTTCCGACATCGCATCGTCATTGACAACGCGGAACGGGTGATCGGGAAAATCGTCGATTTCGGAAAGAGAAACATCGTAGACTTTTTCTCTCTTTTCGTCTATTCGCTCTTCTCCGGTCATGAACAGTTCATCGACTGCCCGTAGACCGAGGCTTCTTTCTCTCAGGCTGCTCAAGATCAATCACCTCCTTAGCCAGTGCCCTGTAAGCCTGTGCTACTTTTCCTTTATTGTCATGAGAAAAAATGCTCTTGCCGTTTTCGACACTCTCTGCTGCCTTCACAGACTGCGGGATCTCGGTATCGAAAACACGGATATTGGAGCCGTAGTGCTGTCGGACTATGTTGATAATATCTTTTGCAAGATTGGTGCGCCTATCGACTATGGTAAAGAGTATTCCATCAATCTTGAGGTCAGGATTGACCTGCCTTTTTACCTTGCCTACGGTTCCGAGGAGCAGATCAAAGCCTTTTGCCGAAAGGTATTGAGGCTGAGCGGGAATAATTACGCTATCAGCCGCCGAAAGAGCATTGATTGTTATCATTCCGAGAGAAGGTGAGCAGTCGAGCAGGATGTAGTCATACTTGTCTTTTACGCTGTCGATGTATTCATGGAGAATACGCTCACGACTCATGAGGCCTGTCAGCTGAAGTTCCAGACCGGATAGACCTATGTTCGCAGGAACAAAGTCAATTTCTTCTTCATGGTGATGAATACCGTAGCCATCCGGCACAGGCTCTTCACGGACAATAAGGCTCAGAATTTCAGCAAGGGACACATCAAGTCCGTCCGGCTGTTCGATTCCAAGAGCGATACTCATACTGCCCTGTGCATCGCAGTCAATAAGAAGTACCTTCTTGCCCTCATCCGCCAATGCAACACCGAGGCTGACTGCAGTAGTCGTTTTTCCTACGCCTCCTTTCTGATTTGATATTGCAATTACCTTTGACATTTGTAATTCCTCCTTGCATAACTTGAGATTTCATGATTAAATAGAAAAAGACCGTTTGACGGGGAGCCAAACGGTCTTTGATCTCATATTATTTTCTTGTTCGGTAGAAGCTGATGAGTTCTTCGGTCATTCTAATGTGTTCCGCGCTTGGTCGGTTGATAGATACGAATTTGTAGGAACACATAAAATCTATAAGATGGCATTTAGGGATCGTTCTTGTCCTATATGAGCAAAAAGCAACCAGCCAGCCTTTGTTAATCCAATTTATCACAGCAGTTGAACTGTATCCTGTAATACGGCAAACGGTTTTGGTGGACAGAACATCCTCATACGAAGATAAGAGGGTCGCATAAAACTCTCTTTCAATATCATCGGGGATTTTCATTACATAACTGACATCAATCTGACGGTCGGGTATGTTGTTGCCATAGCTATACCAGCCATCTGGTGTTCGATAAATCTCCGGATGCTTTTCTCGCATTTTAAGATAGTGAATGATGTCAGTTTTTTTAATCATGTAACACCGAGTTTTTCTTCCTGTGTTACTGCTTGGAACCAGACCGCTTGATAGCAGATAAAGCGCGGTGCGCTTACTTATACCGCAGGCAACATACATTTGTTCCTTGTTCATTATGTCGGGATATGATTCAAGCATCTTTGGGATGTGTGCCATTTTCATTTGCTCCTTATAGAATAATTATTCAAATCCAAATCAAACATTTGTCCATAATCATTCTGTAAAAATGCAAATAAGATTCATACATACGGAGTTCAGATTCGTTCTTTCATTTTTTCTTGCATACTGGTCAAAATCGTATTAAATTACGCTCAAAGCGGCTTATTCGAACCCAAACCGCATGGTTATGCAAAATGCTCAGGTCGAAATAAAATTATAGCATAATGAAGCCGAAAATCAGCTCGGACATAGTGACCTTAACTGACCTAAACCGTCCTCAAAGGTGCAACGCGGATAGCGACTCGAAATGCTGTGTGGGTCAAACCACCTAGGGTTCGAATCCCTAACTCTCCGCCAAGAAGAATCCTGATAACCATGCGGTTTGTCAGGGTTCTTCTTTTTTTGCGTTCTTGCGAAAATCGGTCATTTTCGCCTCGATTTCGGCTGTTCTTTCCATAATTTTGGAAAGAACTAAAATGTTGTGCGGCACACAGTAAGTAAACTTTTTTACTCGTCTGTATCTGTGAAGTCTTCATCGGTTACGTCGCTCCACTTGCTTGAAAACTGACTTGACGGAAGATTGACTCCTTCCACCATCGCCTGCGCAGATGTCAGCTTTGCGGAGTAGTCAAGATGGGCGTAGATATTCGCTGTGGTTGAAAAGTCGCTGTGTCCCAGCCACTCCTGTATATGCTTGAGGGGTACGCCGTTTGCAAGCAGCAGCGACGCACAGCTGTGACGCAGGTCGTGAAACCTCATACGGCGCAGACCGTGGCTCTCAACGAACTTCGGAAAGTAGGTCGACAGATAATTGGGCTTCATGCGGTCGCCCATCTCGTTGACAAACACATAGCCGTCGTATTGGTAGTTGTAGCTGTTGCCACAGATCTTCTTGTTGAGTTCCTGCGCTTCTTTCACCTGCATGAAGTAATCTCTGAACTGTCCGACAAGAGGCAGTGTACGCAGGCTTGACTTGGTCTTGGCGGAGTCCTGCTCAATGTCAACGTCCTTGCCATCAATCTTTATCGTAGTCACGGTATGCTTAATGGTTATCGTGCCTCGCTCAAAATCTATGGCGTCCCATTTCAGACCGAGAACCTCACCTCGCCGCAAGCCGTAGAATGCTGCCGTCATAACCGGCAGTTCCAGCCTTGTGCCCTTTACAGCTTCAAACAGCTTCTGCAGCTCGTTTGCGTCAATAAACACAGGCTGATAGTCGTTCTTCTTGGGTCGGGCAACCTTATCTGCCGCGTTCTGGGTCAGCAGATCGGTCTTGACCGCATACTTGAGCGCCTGATGGATAACTGCGTGGTAATGAATGACCGTGTTCGGTTTTACGTCCCTGAGCTTTTCGCTGTAGAACTTTTGGATATGCCTCGCCTGCAGGTCATTAAGCTGTATTTTTGCCTTGCGGAAGTACGGCTCGATGGTCTCCCTCACCATTCCTTCGTACGAGCTGTAGGTTGCAATTTTGAGCCTTGCCTTGACGATTGCCAGCCATTCTATGAGATAATCGGCAAAGAGCATATCCGAGCTCATATCTTCCACTTCCACGGGCGGCACGAAGCTGTTGCGTATCTCAACGAGCTTTGCTTCTGCCTTGCGTTTGTTGCCCTTTACGGGAAGTCCTGTGGAAACATACTTTATATGCCGCTTGCCTTTCTTGTCATAGTAGCTGAGCACTGCGTAGTAATAGCCTTTCTTTTCCTGTAAGTGTCCTGATACCATTGGTTATTTACTCCTTTACATTTTATTTCAGGAAAGCACGTTCTGGGATTTGATAACGTGCTGCTTCAAAAATTGAAGCGGAAGCCACGATATACGGCTGACGCGAACAATTTTTGTTAGCAGCACATCAAAGAGCAGAACTATTACGCCGACAGGACAAATAATATCCCGTCGGCGCAGTTCTTTCCATTGTGCGATAGGTCGCTTATGACCACCTGTCAGCTCGAATCACCTTGCGCCGTTCTTTCGCGTGCGCTGGCGTTTGAGCAGTTCGAGCCCTTTTATGATGTCTCTCTTCATCTGTTCGTCAGTGTAGCCCGACGGAAAATACTGCCGAAGTTCCTCACGACGAAAGCGGATATGCTCAAGCTGATTGGGCTTTGCTTCGGACATAATTGCGTGTATCGCTTCGCTGTCAAGTCTGCAATCCTGATACAGCCTGCGAAGCCTGATTGCCTGTGCGTACGACGGCGAGCAATCATATAGTGCCATAGCGTCAAGCATTATACGCTGGCACTCCTCGGGCAGATACGAAAGCTCCACCGCAGGACTGAGTGCCATTTCGCCGTTGTCAACTCTGTCAAGAAGTTCGGGCAGCAGATAGGTCAGGCGGATATATCTCTGCACCTGTCTGCCGCTTTCCTCGTTTGAAACATCATCCCTTGACTTGTGGACAGGTTGGCCACAAGTTGATTTACCCTGATGTTTTATGGCTTCAAGCTTCATTTTGTAGGCAAATGCCTTTTCGCTGGGGAGTATCCGCTCCCTCTGCAGGTTTGCGTCCACCATTGCTATCACCGCCTCGTCGTCATTCATTTCTCTGATTATCACCGGCATGGTTTCTGTTCCGAGTATTCTGCATGCCGCCATCCTGCGGTGTCCCGATATAAGCTCGTAGCCGCCGTCGGGCATTGGACGAGCCAGTGCAGGTGTCAGCGTTCCGACCTCTCTGATGCTCTCGGCTATGCGCTGTAATTCTTCATCATCACGCACCTTGAACGGGTGATCCTTGAACGGACGAAGTTCCGAGAGCGGTATATTTCTGATTTGTTCTGTGCTGTTTATAGTTGGTCATCCTTTCTTTTTAGTTGGCTTCAGACTTGAAAAAGCCGCCCATCCCGCCCGAGGTTTATATCTCTGAGCGGTTTGGGCGGCTTTTCTGACTTTATTCGGCACTTTTCAGTGCAATGCCCCTGAAGCCTCGCTGAGTCTGATTTACGTGGTTTTCCTTGTCTATCTGCAGTTCTGCGGTACGCTTGCCGAGCTCGGTTGAGAACGATGTGCAGGACATCGGAGATATACTCCAGCTGTGACACCATCTTTCGTAGGCTCGGTACAGCTCTACGGTTGTAACCTTTGCCTCGCTGTCGTACTCCACCATATCCGAGGTCATAAAGCTCATTATGCTGTCGCCGGAGGCAAGAGCTTGTTCACGGTTCCATATCGCCTTTTCGCTCTCGGTGAAGTGGAACTCATTTTCCACAAGGCGGTGCAATCCTTCTATGGCCCACAGCAGTATGCCCGGAGCTTCGCTTTTGAGCTTGTCTGCAAGGAATGGATCATCAACACGGTCTCTCGGTCTGGGCTTTACCTTGATTATCATCTGACGGCGATAGAATGCATAACTGCTGTCGTTGCGTGCTTTGAGCGCACCGTTGCCGAAACAGATAAAGCGAGCATAAATGTCCCTCTGGACACTCTGCTCGCCTTTGCGTTCAATATCGGTTTTGTCTTCGTTGGTCACAAGCGCCTTTACGTTGTTGGTTTCGGGCAGTGCCGACATCGGCAGGTCATCGTCAAGCATAACCAGCTTGAACTCAAGGTCTGCACGGGCAAAGCGGCTGTTCTCAATCTTGTGCAGGGTGCTGGTATTCATGTTGTCGCCGAAGATGGCACGAAGCACCAGTCCGATGCGTGATTTGCCCTCGCCGCCGCGGCCAATGAGCATCATCATTCTCTGCGCCCTTGTTGAGGGTATCAGCATATATCCCATATACTCCTGCAAGGTCGGGATATCCTCCTCGTCAAGCAGTTCAGAGAGAAAACTGAGCCAGCGTTCGGGTTTGGGTGCGTCTGCATCATACGGCACAGCAAGGCGGTTTGTGCAGAATACCTTTTCTTCGCTGAAGCCGCCGTCGAGACGGTAGGTGCCGTTGGCAAGGTGTATCACGCCCTCGTCCCTCGGCAGAGGTTCGCTGAAACAGCACAGCTTTATGGTCTCAAGCAGCCGTGACGCTCTCTGCGGCAGACCTGTTGAGATATACGGCGACAGCATATCGAATATCTCCTTTCGTATGCGGTCGATGTCGTCCACAACGCCGTCAACGAAGTCGGAGGCCAAGCGGGCTTAGGAAGACAATGTCAT
>JAZUPE010000043.1:0-107016 GCA_045605025.1 Acutalibacteraceae bacterium | reverse complement strand
GCTTATCGAAACGGTTATGAGCTATCCCGACGTAAAGATAGTAGTCGATGCAAAAATGCCCACTCTTTCGGAGGACGCGGCTGTTCTTTGCCGCATCGAAGAGCTTGGCAGGCTTTACGGCATCGACCTCTCGGCAAATATTATTCCCGAGGTGTTCGGCGCCGAGATGTGGGATATTTTAAAGGAGTCAACGAGCTTCGACGGCTATTTTTACTCGCAGTATAAGGTCTATTACACCGTTGATATGATATTGGATCACTTCGGCGACGACGGCAGGATAATAGGAATATGCTTTCCCGACTACGTCGACGGCGTTATCCGCGCCGGCGCGGGCGCATCGCTTTCCAATCTCTGTCTTTGCGCTCTTGAAAATTCTCTTACCGGTGCTGAGTTTGCATGGGGAATTCCCGGATCTGTGGGCGGCGCTGCGTTCATGAACGCCGGTGCCTACGGCGGTGAACTCAAAGACATCGTTGTCGAAGTGGAATACATTACCGCTGACGGTCGGGTTGATCAGCTCACCAATGAGCAGTGCGGCTTTGAGTACCGTGGCAGCATATTCCAGAAGAGCGAATGCATCGTCACCTCTGTTACCGTAAAACTCAGCGAGGGCGATCAGGCTCGGATCAAGGCTGAGATGGATGACATCCTCGGCCGCCGCAAATCAAAACAGCCTCTTGATATGCCAAGTGCAGGCAGCACATTCAAACGTCCCGTGGGTTATTTTGCCGGCGGGCTTATCGAGCAGTGCGGGCTTAAGGGGTGCAGCGTGGGCGGCGCGCAGGTCAGCGAAAAGCATGCCGGCTTTGTGGTCAACAAGGGCGGCGCAACCTGTCAGGATGTGCTTGATCTTATCAGACATATTCAGGATACCGTTCTGCAGCAGACCGGCGTTACGCTGGAATGCGAGGTCAAAGCCATCGGCGGCTGATCTCATAAATAGTCTATAGCAGTCCCGTCTGCCGTCAGTGCGGCGAACGGGACTGTACAGGGTGATGGCAAGTGATTTCATTTTCCAATAAAGTCAAAAAGCAGATCATACAGAGCGGATCGCAGGACGAGCACTGCCTGGCGGCAGAGGCCTACGGTCTGCTGTTGTTTTCCCGGCTGCTTGATGTCCATCGCAGTGTGTTTCGTACCGCTATGGGTGCAGTAGCGCGCCGCACAGCAGAGCTGATTGCCGCCTGCTGCGGAGTGTACGTCAAGGTTACCGAACCTGCGTCGGCAAATGAGCAGCGGGGAAGTTATCTGGTGGAGATTCCTCACATCGAACAGCGCATGGCTATTACCGGACGTTTTGGCAGCGATCCCTGTCATATCAACGCCGGACTGCTGGAGTGCGATGAGTGCCGCACCGCGTTTCTGCGCGGAGCTTTTCTTGCGTCGGGAACCATGAGCGATCCGGAAAAATCATTTCATCTGGAGATTGCGGCGCATTCTCCTGAGTTGTGCACCGAGCTGTGCGCTCTCATACGAGGTATGGGCATCAAATGCTCCACTCTTATGCGCAAAAGCGGCTGCAGCGCATACATCAAGGGCAGTGCGGATATAGAACTGCTGCTGGGAGAGCTGGGCGCCGCGGGTGCTTACATGGAAGTCATCGAGGTGCGTATCAACCGTGAAGTCAGCAACCGTGCCAACCGTACCACCAACTGCGATGAAGCTAACATAACCAAGACAGTAACAGCCGCCGGTGCTCAGCTTGCGGCGATAAGAAAGATAGAAAAGGCCGGCGGTCTTGGCAGCCTGCCCGAGGAACTGCGCCTGATAGCCCGCCACCGTCTTGATAATCCCGAAATGTCCCTGCGTGAGCTGGGCGAGACCATGGAACCTAAGTTGTCCCGCAGCGGTGTAAATCACCGCCTGCAGAAGCTGATGGATATCGCCAAGGCGATGGGAGAACCGAAGCAGTAATCATTATGAAAGGAGATGCCTCATGTCCGGATTTGTTCATCTGCATGTTCACAGCGAATACAGTCTGCTGGACGGTGCGTGTCGTCTGACAAGACTGGTCAAAGCGGTCAAGGAGATGGGGCAGACCGCTGTTGCTCTCACCGACCACGGCGTAATGTACGGTGTGGTTGATTTCTACCGTCTTGCGAAAAAAGAGGGGATCAAGCCAATTATCGGCTGCGAGGTTTACGTCGCGCGACGCACCCGTTTCGACAAGGAGCACGGCAAGGATTCGGACAGTTACCATCTGGTGCTGTTGTGCGAGAACGCCACGGGCTATCAGAATCTCATCAAGCTTGTCTCTCTTGCGTGGACCGAGGGCTTTTACAATAAACCGCGCGTGGACATCGACCTGCTGAGAAAACACTCGGAGGGACTTATAGCTCTTTCCGCCTGTCTGGCAGGAGAACTGCCCCAGCTGCTTATGGACGACAAATACGACGAGGCGAAGGCGCGTGCCCTTGAATACCGAGAGATATTTGGTGCGGATAACTATTTCATTGAGCTGCAGGATCATGGTATTCCAGAACAGCTCAAGGTCAACGATTCCCTGATTCGCATATCTGACGATACGGGGATTCCTCTTGTGGTGACTAATGACAGCCACTACATTTCCAGAGACGACGCGCGGATGCACGAAGTGCTGCTGTGCGTACAGACCAAGGACGTTATCACCAACCCCAAGGCGTTCCGCTTTGCCACCGACGAATTCTATCTCAAGAGCGAAGAGGAGATGGCCGCTCTGGTGCCTTCCCGTCCCGATGCTCTCGAGAATACCGTGCGCATTGCCGAGCGCTGCAATTTTGATTTTGAATTCGGCAACTACAAGCTGCCCGTATTTGAGATTCCCGACGGGCGCAGTAACATTGAATACTTCCGTGCCCTGTGCTTTGAAGGGCTGCACCGCCGCTACGGCGATCAGCCTGAGCAGAGCATAATCGACCGTCTTGAGTTCGAGCTGGAAACCATTGCCAAAATGGGCTTTGTTGATTACTTCCTCATCGTGCAGGACTACGTCAACTATGCCAAGCGCAACGGTATCCCTGTAGGCCCCGGCAGAGGCTCGGGTGCGGGCAGCGTTGCCGCCTACAGCATAGGCATAACTGATATCGATCCCATTCGCTATAATCTTCTTTTTGAGCGGTTCCTCAATCCCGAGCGCGTGAGTATGCCCGACTTTGACGTGGACTTCTGCACCGAACGTCGGCAGGAGGTCATCGAATACGTTCGTGCAAAATATGGCTTTGACTACGTCTCCATGATCGTCACTTTTAACACCATGGCGGCGAAAAACTCTATCCGCGATGTTGCCAGAGCAATGGGACTGCCATACGGAGTGGCGGATAGGATTGCCAAGATGATTCCGGCTGAGCCGGGTATCACCATCGCCGATGCCATCAAGCGTTCTGCTGACCTGCGTGCCGCCCGTGACAGTGACCGCCAGATTGCCGAACTGCTGGAGATGGCCATGAAGGTTGAGGGTATGCCCCGCAACACATCCATGCATGCGGCGGGTGTGGTTATTACTGACCGTCCCATCAGCGATTACGTGCCGCTGGCTATGGCGGAGGGTACTGCTGTCGCAGAGTTTACCATGACTACCCTTGAGGAGCTGGGACTGCTCAAGTTCGACTTCCTCGGCTTGCGCAACCTGACTGTCATCGAGGACTGCGCCCGCATGATACGGGAAAAGCAGCCGGATTTTGATATCCGCAATGTGCGTGACGATGACGCGCCGGTATATGAAATGTTCGCCCGAGGACAGACAGGCGGCGTGTTTCAGTTTGAATCGGAGGGCATGCGCCGCACATTGACGCAGGTGGTTCCCACCAGTCTTGAGGACATCATCGCCGTTATCTCACTTTACCGCCCGGGGCCGATGGATTCAATTCCGAAATATGTCCACAACCGCGAGCATCCGGAGAGTACAACATACGATACCCCGATGCTGAGAAACATACTCGAGGTTACCAACGGCTGCATCGTTTATCAGGAGCAGGTTATGCAGATATTCCGTGAACTTGCGGGATATTCCTTCGGACGTGCCGACGTTGTGCGCCGCGCTATGAGCAAGAAAAAGCATGATGTCATGGAGCGGGAAAGAGATGTGTTTATCAACGGTCTTGTGGATGATGACGGTAAGGTTGTTATTGATGGTGCGGTGCGCAGAGGCGTAAGTGCAGAGGTCGCGGACAGGATTTTTTCCGAGATGTCATCGTTTGCTTCTTATGCCTTTAACAAAAGTCACGCGGCTGCGTACGCGCTGGTTTCATACCAGACCGCATGGCTTAAGTATTACTATCCGCAGGAATATATGGCGGCGCTGCTGACCAGTGTTCTTGACAAGCGAGACAAGCTGGCGGAATACATTAATGAATGCCAGAACACAGGCATTCCGGTGCTGCCGCCTCATGTCAATGAAAGCCAGATGAAATTTACCGTTGCAGGAGAAAATATCCGCTTCGGTATGCTGGCAATAAAAAACCTCGGTTCGGGAATGATAGAAAGGATAATTGCCGAGCGCCAGAGCGGCGGCCCGTTTGAGTCGTTCTACGATTTCTGCAGCCGTATGTACGGCGGAGATACCAATCGCCGTGCCATTGAAAGCATGGTAAAGAGCGGTGCTCTGGACGGCCTTGGAGCCAACCGCCGGCAGATGCTTCTGGGGCTGGAGGCAATAATGGACGGTCTTGATGCCGACCGGCGCAACAATCTGCAGGGACAGATGGGGCTGTTCGACCTTATTGGAGAGACTGAGTCAAGCGCACCTCAGCTACCTGAAGTGGAAGAGTATCCTCAGAGCGAATTGCTCTCGATGGAAAAGGACGTCACTGAAATGTACCTTTCCGGTCACCCGCTGTCTGAACACGCCGGACTTGCGGAGCAGATAAACGCAACCCGTCTTTCCTCGGTGGTGCAGGATGAAAACAGTGCCGCGGACGGTATGATGGTTACATTGCTGTGCATCATTGATGCGGTCAAGCTCAGAGCGACGCGCAGCAACGACATGATGGCCTATGTCCAGATCGAAGACATGACCGCCATGACCGAAATGCTTGTGTTTCCAAGGACGCTGGAGGAATGCTCCGGCATTATCAAGCCGGGGAACATTGTTCGTGTTGAGGGAAGAGTCAGCGTTCGTGAGGATGAGGCTCCGAAGATCATCTGTGACAGTGTGCGTATCCCAGGGGATAACGAGCAGCCGGCGGAGCGCAGGCAGTTTGCTTCCCCACGTAGAACGGAAGCGCCGCAGCCCGCAGTCGAACGGGGGAGAGCGCCAAAGATTGATTCCCTGTCCTCTCAGCCGCAGAAGCAAGCAGGAAAGAATATCCGTCCGGGACTATATCTCAAGTGCGCATCACTTGACTGCCCCGAACTTGAGCAGGCAAAAAAGATTCTTCGTGTGTTTGACGGAATGACGCCGGTGTACGTGTACTGCGCTCAGGGCGGACTTATGTGCGCGCCCAGAGAACTATGGGTGGATCCAAACACGGTCATGCTCCGTGAACTTTCCAATATATTGGGCGAAGATAATATAAAACTGGTCTAGTAAGGGTATATTTTGTATCCGAATTGTTCTTGATAACAAGATGTATTTGTTATATAATGTCTAATAGTTATATTTTATACTGAAGGAGCGGATCGCCATGTTATTCTGGAAAGACAAGCAGACAGAAAAGCCTGCAGAGAAAGCAGCTAATGAAGTCGTTGCAGCCGAAGAGGCTGCAGTACCCGCGGCTGCTGAAAGCAAGAAGACCATAAAGATCGCTGTGCTCACCAGTGGCGGTGACGCTCCCGGTATGAATGCTGCGGTGCGTGCCGTTGTAAAGAGTGCCCATGCCCGTCAGGATGTCAATGTGCAGGTTTTCGGTGTGGATCATGGTTACAACGGTCTGATCGAAGGCAAGTTCACTCCCATGGGTCTGCGTGCGGTGTCCAACACTCTGCAGAGCGGCGGAACAAAGCTGTGCACTGCCCGCTGCAAGGCGTTTGAGACGCCCGAAGGAGTCAAGCAGGCTGCTGACAACTGCTTCAACGAGGGTATCAACGGTGTCGTGGTCATCGGCGGTGACGGTTCTTTCCGCGGAGCCCGCGACTTGACCAATGCCGGTATCCCTTGTGTTGGTATTCCCGGTACCATCGACAACGACATCGGCTGCTCCGATTACACCATCGGATACGATACTGCGATGAACACCGCCATGCGCATGATCGACAATCTGCGTGATACCGCTCAGTCCCACGACCGCTGCAATATCGTTGAGGTCATGGGTCGTCATGCCGGATACATCGCTCTTAACACCGCCATCGCCAGCGGCGCCTTTGCCGCTCTGGTTCCCGAAAAGGAAGCTGATATCGACCGTGACATCATCGACCGCATCAACTTCGTGCAGGGCACCGGCAAAAAGCACTTCATCATTGTTGTGGCCGAGGGCGTAGGCAATATCGATGAGATTTCTCGTCAGATCAAGGAAAAGACCGGACGCGACACCCGCACCACTATCCTCGGTCATATTCAGCGCGGCGGTTCTCCCTCTGTGCGTGACCGTGTCGCCGCTACCCAGATGGGTCACCGTGCAGTTGAGCTTCTGTGCTCCGGAAACGGCGGTCGCGTTGTGGCAATGAAGGGTGAGCAGGTGGTCGATTACGAGATCAACGAAGCTCTTGAGATGAAGAAGGACTTCCCCTTTGACCTGCTGCAGGTTGCCAGCGACGTTTCCATCTGATTTAACGGAAAGGAATTATTGAGATGTCTGCAAAGCGCGTTGCTATCATTATGGGCAGTGACAGTGATCTGCCCGTTCTCGCTCCTGCCGCAAAGCGTCTGGAAAGCTTCGGGGTGGAATATGATGTGCATGTCATGTCCGCCCACAGAACTCCCGCTGCCGCGGCTGAGTTCGCAGCCAATGCCGCACAGAACGGTTACGGCGTGATCATCGCCGCTGCCGGTATGGCAGCACACCTCGCAGGTGTACTGGCTGCACATACCACACTGCCTGTTATCGGTATTCCGGTAAAGTCCGCCGCTCTTGACGGTATGGATGCTCTGCTGGCAACCGTTATGATGCCTTCGGGCATTCCCGTTGCCACCGTTGCAATCAACGGTGCAGATAACGCCGCCATACTTGCGGTGCAGATGCTGGCTCTGGCTGACGAGAATCTTGCCGGAAAGCTGGCGGCAATGAAAGCCGATATGGCTGAAAAAGTCGCCGCAAAGGACGCTGCCGTCACAGGTAAGCTTAACGAGCTGTTGGGCAGGTAGTCCGTCGGCATACATAAAATTTTTATCGAAGTAAATCAATCAGATTTTTTACACAGAACGCAGGAAGGTTCGTTCTGTGAAATTAATAAGTACTGGAGGACACACCAATGAACAGCTTCAGCAACAGCTACAGAGACGCCGGAGTTGATGTAACCGCTGGTTACAAGGCCGTAGAACTGATGAAGAGTCACGTCGAGAGTACCTTTACTCCCGGCGTTATGACCAGCATCGGCGGCTTTGGCGGTATGTTCCGCCCGGACTTCAAGTCCATTGGCAATCCCGTGCTGGTTTCCGGCACCGACGGCGTCGGCACCAAGCTGAAGATAGCTTTCCTGCTCAACAAGCATGACACCATCGGAATCGACTGCGTTGCCATGTGCGCAAACGACGTTGTTTGCTGCGGCGCACAGCCTCTGTTCTTCCTGGATTATCTCGCGCTGGGCAAGAACAAACCTGAGCGCGTTGCTGAGATCGTTGCGGGTGTTGCCGAGGGTTGCCGTCAGGCAGGCTGCGCTCTCATCGGCGGCGAGACTGCCGAGATGCCCGGCTTCTATCCCATTGACGAATATGACCTTGCAGGCTTCTGCGTAGGTATGGCTGACGGTGACAAGCTCATCGACGGTACGGCCATCAAGGCTGGCGATGTGCTTATCGGCGTCGCTTCCAGCGGTCTGCACTCCAACGGCTTCTCTCTTGTACGTCACGTCACCCGTGTCAACGAGGACAACATCAGAATGTACCTGTCCGATCTGGGCAAGACTCTGGGCGAGGAGCTCATTACCCCCACCAAGATCTACGTCAAGTCCGCTCTTGCTGTGATCGACCAGTGCGATGTCCACGGCATCGCCCACATCACCGGCGGCGGATTCTACGAGAATATTCCCCGCATCATCCCCAAGGGCCTTTGCGCAAAGGTCGAAAAGGCTGCTGTTCGCATTCATCCAATCTTCAATGTTCTCAAGGGCATGAGCCGCATTAGCGAGCGCGATATGTTCAACACCTTCAACATGGGTGTCGGACTGGTCGTAGCCGTTCCCAAGGACGAGGCTGACAAGGCTGTACAGGTGCTCCAGAGCTGCGGCGAGACCGCATACATAATCGGTGAAGTCACCGAGGGAGACGAAAGGATCGAAATATGCTGAACATAGCTGTAATGGTGTCCGGAGGCGGCACTAATCTTCAGGCGCGTCTGGATGCTGAAAAAGCAGGCGGTCTCGGCGGTGGCCGTATCGTCTGTGTTATAGCCAGCAAAGAAAACGTCGGTGCACTTCGTCGGGCGGAGGCTTTCTCCGTCCCCGGCGAGGTGTGCCGACGCACCGCGTTTTCCTGTGAGGAAGAGTACGAAAACGCGCTGTTTGCGATTCTGGATAAGTATAACATTGATCTTATCGTGCTGGCAGGCTTTCTCTCCATTCTGAGCAAGCGCGTCACCGAGCGCTATGCCAACCGCATCATCAATATCCACCCGGCGCTCATCCCCAGCTTCTGCGGCAAGGGCTACTATGGACTGAAGGTTCATGAAGCGGCACTGGCTGCAGGTGTAAAGGTGACCGGCGCTACAGTGCATTTTGTCAATGAAATCCCCGACGGCGGCGCGATCATCGCCCAGAAAGCCGTATATATCGAGCAGGACGATACACCTGAAACTCTGCAGCGCAGGGTTATGGAGCAGGCCGAATGGATTCTGCTGCCTCAGGTTGTCCGACAGTTCTGTCAGGGACAGATTAAGATAGTAGATAATAAAACTTACATAACGGAGGAAAAGCAAGATGTCTAAAAAACGTGCAATCATCAGTGTTTCCGACAAGACCGGATGCGTGGAGTTCGCCCGCCAGCTGACCGAGCTGGGTTACGAGGTTCTCTCCACCGGTGGTACCGCCAAGGCTCTGGCTGCCGCTGAGATCCCTACCACCGAGGTTTCTTCCATCACCGGTTTCCCCGAGTGTCTGGACGGTCGTGTCAAGACACTGCATCCCATGATCCACGCCGGTATCCTTGCCATGCGCGGCAATGAGGAGCACATGAAGCAGATCGATGAGCTGGGCGTTACTCCCATCGACATCGTTGCCATCAACCTCTATCCCTTCAAGGCTACCATCCTCAAGCAGCCTCCTGTTGAGCTGGAGGACGCCATCGAGAACATCGACATAGGCGGACCCACCATGATCCGTGCCGCTGCCAAGAACTGGCAGGACGTTGCTGTCATCGTCGATCCCGCTGACTATCAGACCGTTATTGATCAGATCAAGGCTAACGGCGAAGTTTCCCGTGATGTCAAGTTCAAACTGGCTGGCAAGGTGTTTGACCACACTGCCCAGTACGATACCCTTATCAGCAACTATCTGCGCGAGCAGAGAGGCGAGAGCCCCCTGACCGAGAACTTCACCGTTACCTACGAGAAGGTTCAGGAGATGCGCTACGGCGAGAATCCCCATCAGGCTGCTGCATTCTTCCGCGAGATTGGCAACCGCACCAACTGCCTGAGCGCTGCCGAGCAGCTTCACGGCAAGGAGCTTTCCTACAACAACATCAACGATGCCAACGGTGCTCTTGACGTACTCAAGGAGTTCGGCACCGAGCAGCCCTGCGCTGTTGCCGTCAAGCACGCAAATCCCTGCGGCGTCGGTATCGGCGAGACTCTGTACGATGCATATATGAAGGCATACGAGTCTGACCCCGTCTCCATCTTCGGCGGCATCGTAGCACTCAACCGTGAGGTTGACGAAGCCACCGCCAATGAGCTTGCCAAGATCTTCCTTGAGATCATCATCGCTCCTTCCTTCTCTCAGGCTGCTCTTGATATCCTGATGCAGAAGAAGAACATCCGTCTGCTCAGACTGCCTAACTGCGCCGTCGCCAACGACAGCACTATGCTGGATATGAAGAAGGTCGCAGGCGGTCTGCTGGTTCAGCAGCTGGACACCGAGCTGTGCAACGAGGCGGACATCAAGTGTGTCACCAACCGCCAGCCTACCGAGGACGAGATGGCTCAGCTGATGATCGCGTGGCGCGTCGTCAAGCACGTCAAGTCCAACGGCATCTGCCTGGTCAAGGATAACGGCACCGTGGGTGTCGGCCCCGGTCAGACCAACCGCGTCACCGCTCTGGATCTCGCTATCAGATATGCCGGCGAGAAGTCTGTTGGCAGCGTCATGGGCAGCGATGCTTTCTTCCCGTTCCCCGACTGCGTGGAGTCCGCAAAGAAGGCAGGCATCACCGCTATTATCCAGCCCGGCGGATCCATTCGTGATCAGGAGTCCATCGACGCCTGCAATGAGGCCGGCATCGCCATGCTGTTCACCGGTATGCGCCACTTCAAGCACTGAGTTTGCTATTAACTGATTTATTATTCGTAGGGGCGGATTTTATATCCGCCCACTACTGTAGTGTACAGCAGATATGTTTTGCAGAAAGGAACAAACCCATGAGCAAAATCAAAATTCTGGTTGTTGGCGGCGGAGGTCGCGAGCATGCCATTATCCGCGCTCTGAAAAAGAGTGAGGGCATAGATAAGATCTACTGCGCGCCCGGCAATGCGGGTATCGCTGCTGATGCCGAGTGCTATCCCGTCAAGGCTACTGACGTGGAGGGTATGGTCGCCCTTGCTGAACAGCTTAAGCCCGACTGCGTGTTCGTGGCTCCCGATGATCCTCTGGTACTTGGTATGGTTGATGCAATGAACTCCAGAGGCTTCCGTGCATTCGGCCCGAATGCCAAGGCTGCTGCAATTGAGGGTAGCAAGGCGTTCTCCAAGGATCTGATGAAGAAGTACGGTATTCCCACCGCTGCTTATGAAATCTTTACCGATCCTGCCGCAGCTATGGAATACATCCGCAAGCAGAATTCTTTCCCCACCGTAATCAAAGCCGACGGTCTGGCTCTGGGTAAGGGCGTTGTTATCGCCGCAGATCTTGCCGAGGCTGAGGCTGCCGTCAATTCCATGATGAACGACAAGTGCTTTGGCGCTTCCGGCGACACTATCGTCGTGGAGGAATTCCTGCAGGGTCCCGAGGTTTCTGTGCTGGCGTTCACCGACGGTAAGACCGTCAAGCCCATGGTTTCTTCCATGGATCACAAGCCTGCCTACGACGGCAACAAGGGCCCCAATACCGGCGGTATGGGTACCATCAGCCCCAACCCATTCTACACTGATGAAGTTGCTGAGCGCTGCCGCAAGGAGATCTTTGAACCAACCGTGGCTGCCATGAGCGCCGAAGGTCGTCCTTTCAAGGGCTGTCTGTATTTCGGTCTTATGATCACCAAAGATGGTCCTAAGGTCATCGAATACAACTGTCGATTCGGCGATCCCGAGACGCAGGTGGTTCTGCCAAGACTCAAGACAGACCTGCTGGATGTTATCAACGCTGTTATTGATGAGAAACTCGATCAGCTGGATGTTCAGTGGGACAACGGTGCCTGTGCCTGCGTTATCCTTGCTTCCGGTGGATATCCCGGCAGTTATGAAAAGGGCAAGGTTATCAGCGGTCTGGACGCTGACGGTCAGGTGGACGGTGCAACCGTCTATCACGCCGGTACTTCCGGTGAGAATGGCACTTACGCCACAAACGGCGGACGTGTGCTGGGTATCACCGCCAACGGCGCAGATCTGGATGCAGCCATCGATGCCGCTTACGCTGCGGCTGCTAAGATCGATTTCGAAGGCAAGCAGTTCCGCACTGATATCGGCCGCTGCGTGCGATAATATATTAAATAGATTAACATGACCTGTCGAGGTTCGGAAACGGGCTTCGGCAGGTTTTTGCTGTAATTTGAAAAAAGTACTTGACCTGTCGTAGTACTTGTGATATTATAACGACAGACGTACTACGGCAATCGTAGTATGACAGGCGTAGTAAATTGTCATCCGGAGAAATGGAGTGTGATTCGTGTTGAAAAAAGCCGCTGGATGGAATTATCTTCTGCTTTCGCTGCTTGCGTTTGCCGGGCTTGGACTGGAGGCGGTTCTCGCTTTCGGTATTGAGCCGGCAGTCTACGGCAAGCCGTTGGGAGAGTGGAGTACACTGCAGAATATACTGCACTGGACGGCAACATGCCTTCTCTGGGGTCTGACTGCCGCGGCACTTATCTCTGTTGCAAGGAAGCGATACGGCATTGATCTGCTTGCAAAGGGCGACAAGGTAAGAGTCTGGCAGTGGGTGCTTGTGGGGGTATTGATAGCTTTCAGTCTGGTGGTCAGCTATATTGACTGGAATGGCATTAAGGTAATCAAGGAGTTCAATGCCAACGGTCCGCTTAAGTTTGTTTTTCAGTATGTTTATTATGTGTTCGAAACCGGACTTATGATGCTTATCCTTGTGTTTGCTCAGCTGGCTTTTGAAAAATGGTTCAAGAACAGGTATGTTCCATACGGGGGGATCATTCTCGCGCTGACATGGGGAATGGGACACATCTTCACAAAGGATTACACTACGGGAATAATTACAATGATATCCGGTCTTGCCTTCGGAAGCGTCTATCTTCTGACCGGCAGGGACGTGCGAAAGTGCTATCCAGTGATGTTTGCCATGTTTGTATTGTAAGGGGGTGTCTGTTTGATAAGTAGTGACGTTATCCGTGGTTACAACGACACAATAATCCTGTGTCTGCTGCTGGAGGGGGAATCCTATGGATATGAAATCTCCAAGCAGATCTCTGCCCGGTCGCAGGGCAAGTACATTATTAAAGAAACAACTCTCTATTCGGCGTTCACCCGTCTTGAGAAAAACGGTTTTATCTCCTCTCGTCAGGGCGGCGACGAATCGGGCGGAAAACGCAGAACCTATTATTCCATCACTCAGGCTGGACGGCAGTATTACGCCGAGAAGTGTGAGGAATGGAATCTGACCAAAGAAGTAATCAATCTTTTCATAAAGGAGACGGAGTAATGGAAATCATCACCACTTATGTCAACAGCCTTTTCAACGGTCTGCCTGCCGATGAGCGCCTTGACAGGGCAAAGGAAGATCTGCTCGCCATCATGGAGGAGCATTACAACGACCTCAAGGCTGAGGGCAAGAGCGAGAACGAAGCTGTTGGTGAGGTTATCTCACAGTTCGGCAACATTGATGAGCTGCTGGAGGAGCTGGATATCAGAGTGGCTCAGCCGGTTCAGGAACAGCAGGCAGCCGCGCAGCCGGACAATTCATTGCATCTGACTGAGGATGAAGCGCTTAGTTATATCAGCTACCGTAAAAGTTTCGGCTGGAGAATGGCAATAGGTGTTATGCTTTGCATACTCGCTCCTGCTACTATGATTGCTCTGGAAACAATTCTCAGCAACGTTGTCGGTCTGAAGGGTGATATGTCTGACGGTCTTGCGCTGGTGTCGCTGTTTGTGCTGATCGCTGCCGCCGTGAGCATATTTATTATTAACGGCATCCAGAACGAAAAGTATGAGCGCTACGAAAACCGGCTCATCACCCTTCCGGAAAGCACGGCAAAGTTGGTAGAACAGAAGCAGGAAGAAAACAAAAAGCCGTTTGCTCTCAGCATCAGTTTCGGTCTTATATTCATCTTCTTCGGCCTCATTACTATAGGTGTTCTGGACGCTTTCTTTGGAGGTATCGATCTAGCGGAAGATCTTAGCGGTGCTGCGCTGCTGGCCTTGGTCTCTGTTGGAGTAATGTTCATGGTCAAGGCAGGTATAGCCAACGAAAGCTATAAACATCTGCTCAACATCGAAAAGAAAATAAAGAAAAATGTGTCCGTTAATGGAGAAGTTCCCAGCCAGAAAGGAAAAGTTGCCAGCGCGGTGTTCAACGCTGTGCTGTGGCCTCTGACGGTAATCATCTATCTTCTCTGGAGCTTTGTATGGGGCGGCTGGTCCGTTTCATGGATCGTTTTCCCGGTTGCCGGACTTATGAGCGGCATCATGGGTGCTGTGGTCAGCGCCATCAACGGCGAAGAATAATCCGCGTAAAAAAGGTCAGGCACCGAATGTGGTGTCTGACCTTTTTTCTTTGCGGTTATTGATAAAGTTCGTAGCTTACTGTACCGTCCGGATTACCAATGTGCAGGTGAAGTGTGTATTCGCCCTGCAGCAGTTCGGCTTCTGAGATTGTGACAGAGAACCCACGGTCGCAATGACCGTCGTCGGCAGCAATAGGGAATGCCTCGAAGAATACACTGCGCTCGCCGCTGCGGAATTCGATATAGACGCAGTCGTTGTCAGCAAGGGGGATATCGTCGCCAAGTATACCGTCGACGGTCATCCTGCCGTCTGCAGAGGAGGCAGAGCACATAACCACGAGATCGGTTTCCTCGATGTTTTCAGGAGCCGCGCAGGGAGGCATATCCGTTGCAGGTACACGAGACACAAGCTCGATGAGATTGCGTTCCACCAGTTCCAGCAGTATGAGTTTGTACTGTCCGTCAATCGCACCGCGCAGGTTGTAGGGGATGGCGCGGTCATAGCATACCCGTCCGAAAGCTGACGAGAATGATTCGATAAGTGCACTGCCGAAGGAGTCACGCATCATGTACAGAGAGGAAAAGCCCTCGGGGTTTGTTGTGCGGATGTTTACCGCCATACGATTGGTGATGGGTGATTCGGCAGTAAAATTGGCAGGAATATCCGGAGACAATTCGCTTTCAGGATTGCGAACCTGGGGAAGAAGCATGGTGGAAAGATCACCATTGTGAGAGGTTGGCTGTATGGTTACATCGGAGAAGTCAGGAACGTCCATACCAGTAAATCTCTGTGCAAAATGCTCTGTAATGGTTCGGTAAGCCTCCAGCGCGCCAGCGTTTGTCCAGTGACTGTCCAGCTTGTAGTAAACTTGTGTGCCGGTGTCTTTCAGAGCAGTGAGAGGAGCGGTCAGATCAATATAGCATCCGGTAGCATCAAGCAGAGGAGCAAGTCGATCAAGGTTGGTCTGTTCCGTACGACGCAGGTGGATCGGAAGATAATCGGGATAGATGGTTGCTTTGTTAGGTGCTACGGTGAATGCAAATACTGCACCACTGTCCTCCGCGTAGCGATTCATAAGCTCTACAGTTTTGGATATGCGGAAAACCGTTCTGTCTGAGTATAGTGCAGTGCCCTCATAATCGGCGCGGGTGGGAGCAAAATACAGCCAGTCGTTCTGCCCGACGATTACGTTATCCACCGTCGACTGGGCAAACACACGGTACATTATCGACGACCAGCCGGAGACAATCTCCTGCCGAAAGCCAAAATTATCGGAGATATATTCTTCAAACTGGGGGAAGAAGCTGGTATTGATGCTGGAGTGGCCGTTTTCGCTTACAGTGAGTGCAGGAAACTGCGCAAGAGTTCTGTTTTCAGCGTTTCTGCCATCAAAATCGAATATCATGCCAATGACGGGAACAAGGGTCAGCGCAAAAAACAAAACGACAAAAATTCCCAGCAAGGTTTTGCGTACGGGCCCGTCCTGCGGAGGAGTGAGCACAGTGGGCTCTGCAGCTGTGTCGGGGTCAATGCCGGCCTCCTCGGGAGTTACAGTGTCAAGTTCATTGAAATCCATGAGCTCACCTCCTTAGAATCTGAAGTAAATAAATGGATTGTAAGTGGATATTGCAACCAGTGCGATGCACAGGATATATAGCGGAACAGCTATCACATATCCGACCGCGGATGCAGCCTGAGAGCGTGCGGTAAGGCGGGGTTCACTGTTCCACAACGGTCTCAGCAACGGAGTGCTGAAAAGGATACCCAGTGCAATGCAAATAATATTGAACAGCGGACACAGGTCATGGAGTCCGAGCATAGATGATCTTGTTACGCCAAAGCCGCTGAACATTGCCCGGAGAATATCCCATGCATGCGTAAAGTTTTCGGCGCGGAACAGCACAAAGGCCACACAGACGACCAGCAGAGTGTAGATGCGGGAAAGAAGACGGGGTTTCCATTTTTCAGGTTTAAGCACGCCGTAGGATTCCAGCATGATGAACAGTCCGTGGAGCAGTCCCCACGCCACAAAAGTCCACGAAGCGCCGTGCCACAGACCGGTCAGAATGAATACAATCAGCTTGTTGAGACCGGTCCGCACATTACCCTTTCTGTTGCCTCCCAGAGGAATGTAGACATACTCGCGGAACCAGGTGGAAAGCGAAATATGCCACCTGTGCCAGAAGTCGCGGATGGAAACAGCCGTGTACGGGTAATTGAAATTTTCCTTGAATTCAAAACCGGCCATTGAACCCAGTCCGATGGCCATGTCGGAGTAACCGGAGAAATCGTAATATATCTGGATGCAGTAGGCGATAGCTGCCAGCCAGCCGTAAACGGAATTGAGTTCGCTTGCGGGAAGAGCAAAGATGTTGTCAGCCACGAAACCTGCAGAGTTGGCAATGAGCAGCTTCTTCGCGAGGCCGAAAATAAACTGACGTATGCCGGTAGCAACACCACGCAGGGTGGTTTCGCGGTAGTCAAGCTGTTCGGCTATATCTATGTACCTGACTATGGGTCCAGCAATGAGCTGCGGGAACAGACTTACATACATCAGCAATTTTCCGTAACTGCGCTGCACGGGAGCCTCACCGCGGTAGACGTCTATAACATAGCTCATCACCTGAAAGGTGTAAAAGGAAATACCTATTGGCAGCGGAATTTCAGGAACGGCAAGACTTGCACCAAGCATGTTTATTGTGGAGACGGCAAATGCCGCATACTTGAACAGCGCCAGCAATCCGATATTGAAAAGAATGGTCAGCGCGACCATGCCTCTGCGCTTTTTATCGGTCAGATTCTTCTTTTCAGCAGGTAATGCCAGCAGATAGTTGATCGATACAGAAAAGAGCATAAGCAGAACATAAATCGGTTCGCCCCATGCGTAAAAGATCAGGCTGGCGATGGTCAGCAGGACATTCTTGATCCTGATGCCGGGAAGGATATAGCTCAGCAGAAAAACTACTGGCAAAAAGAGAAACATGAAGACTGTAGAACTGAATACCATGAGATACCCGCCCTTCTTAACCAAAACTGCGTGCACTGTAGGCACTGATGGCGGTGACGGTCAGGGTCACCGGATCGATAAAGAAGCTGAGCCGCGGGGTTGACGGGGAGTTTTTCTCTCCAGCCCAGTAGGTCATCAGCATGTAGCAGTCCTCGCTGCCGTATTCTGCTACAGTTTCGCAGGTGAAATCCGAGCCGTAGGCCAGTTCAGCATCATAGGCGGTACTGCCAACGCGGATACCGCGTGATGTGGAGGCAACAGGAGAGGAAACGTATATCTCGCAGATTGTGTCTGCGCCATCCAGCAACGGAACAGTGGATATCTCCACTTCGCCGCCGGCCAGGTCGTAACCGTAACACTTGTCCAGACCTTCGTATGCGCAGCTATCTGCTTCGCTGTAGCGGTTACTTTCACCCAGCAGTTCCAATAGCGGCTGAGCGAGGGTGGAGGTTGGAAAAAGGCTGCCGTAGAAATCAAGTGTGAGCATATCTTCTTCAAAGAAAAGAGGATTGTTAGTGACGGCCTCATAAGGCTCAGGCAGACGCAGGCTGCCGTTGACTGAGGTGTCGTCGATATCACCGATCTGCACCTTGACAATGCATGAGTCGCTGATGGAGCCATCCATGGTGTATGTAGCGGTGATGCGTGCTGTGCCGGGGCTGACACCATAAACCACGCCGTTTTCTACAGTGGCTACGTTTTCGTCACTGCTGGTCCACACGCAGTTAGTGTACTTGGAATCCTCCGGGAACATACCGGGCATAATTATCGTGGGTTTTCCAGCGGGAATGACGTAGCGATCCTGCTCAAAGGCAATGTCGCTAAGAAGTGTGATCTCGGACATTTGCACGCCGGTTCCGGTGATGGCGGGATCGGTGTATTGGGTGGAATAGACCAGTCCGGGAGCCTCTTTGCCCAGCGGAGAGCCGTTGACTATCTTAATCAATGTGCCTTCTTCGCAGTAGTTGTAGACAAAATAGGCGCACTGTACTGTGGTGCGCAGACAGCCGGAGGTTGAGTTTTTGCCTATACCTCGCAGAGAGTTTGCAAAAGCATTGTTGAAGTTCCTTGCGGAATAAACAGCGGCGTGGATAAATAGGCCGCCATATTTCTGATTGTCATAGTATCTAGTGCAGTAGGGAGATACGTTGTGCGAAGGCCAGACATGCCATTTTTCCTTGGCGCCCACAGGGAAAATACCGGTGGGAGTGAGGGAATCAGTGCTGCCGGTTGCGGTTGGCCAGCAGGCAACCTCGACGGTATAATATCCCAATGGATCTTTTGCATATACCGAGAGTGTGTGGCTGCCCTTTTCAACATAAATAAAGTAGGGGTGTTCGCTGACAGGAAAGCCATATGTGTTCATCGGCGAATCCTCCGAAAGCTCGATTGTTACGTTGCGAGCATCCAATTCGGACTGATTCTCAGTCATTTCAAAAGTGACTGGTGCTGCAGGAGCACCGTTTTGTGTAGCGGTGTCGGAAACAGAATCCGGATCGCCGACAGGTGCCGAAGCGGCACAAGAGCAGCTCATCACGGCTGTGATGATCGCCAGCAGAAGACACATTAATCTGGTTTTCATTATTATAGCTTCAATCCTTTCTGACTGACCGCGTCAGGATCAGTCGAAGGTGTATTCGAGATCGGAGGTATCGCAGGAAAAGGAAGCTTCCTCATGCTGAAAAGTGATGGTGCTGTCGCTGCGGCTTATGATCTCCACTGCAGTGCCGGCAGAGATGCCGGAAACAGATTTTTTCAGCTTTCCGGGAATGGGATAATCATATCCTCCTGCCAGCATATTAGAGTACAGAGCCACCGAACTGGCAAGAAAACCGTCCTGTGGGTCGAGGTAGTTGCGTCGGAGCGAGAAATCTCTTTCGGGCAGCAGTTCCAGCGGATCGACGGCACAGCTGTTGTCGTTTTTACCCAGACGAAACTCAAGGTGGAGGTGGGGAATGCGCGAACCTCCTGTATTGCCGGAGAGCGCGACGGTCTGTCCCTGAGCGACTTTGTCACCGGAACTAACGAGGACATTGTTCAGATGAGCGTAAAGCGTGTATACGTTATTACCGGCATGTTTTGCGCTGTGTTTGATGATAATATAGCGTCCGTAGCCGGTGGATCCGGTAGAGTCGGTGTCAGTGTATATGCCAAGAACAGTTCCGTCGGCGGAAGCATGAACTTCGCTGTCTGGAGCGGCGGTAATGTCAAAGGCATAGTGGTTGCGCCGGTTACCGAATACGTAATGCTTTTCGCGGCGCAGACCGTTGTTGTGGGTGTATCCTGCGATAGTTTTATCACCGTAGGAGACCTGATATCGGTCGTGAAGCAGCATCTGATACTCAGGCTCAATCGGCCAGATAAATTCCGGTTTGGTAAAACTGACATCCTGTTCCCAGTATTCGGTGTTGCAGGAAGCGGTCATAGCTTCTACTTTCACCCGGCAGTTGCCCGACTGCTGTACAATTTCCCATGTTCCCTCCGAAGAGGGCACGGTGTTAAGATACGTCACCTGACCGGTGCTGTCGGTAAGAGAACAGGTTAGGCTGATTATCTGACCGGGATGGTTTACTGCGGCGCTCGCCTGAACTCTGACATCGGCTTCGTCTGTGGTGCAGACAACAGAAAGCTCGATGTTTTCTGCAGGGAGGGTGGTGGTCGTGACAGGAGTCGAGGTCTGCTCGCGTGTGGGAGAAGTGGACGATCCGCCTGTTCCTCCGATTCCGACCGAGCCTGCATACAGCAGAACCGCTGACACGGCAAAGAAAATCATAATTATGGCGGCCATTATCGTAACCGCGGGATCTCTTTTCTTGATATTTATGGGGATCACCCTTTCAGGAAAAGCGTTTTGCTGGAAAGAATATCAGGCTATGCCGAAGACGGTCACAGTTTCGTTTTCAATGATGAAATAAAGCTGTGTGGAAGTATGATCAGCCTCATTGGCGTAGTAAATGAACATATCGCTGTCATATAAATAATCGTGTCCATATGCTGCCTGCACATCGGCAAGAGTGCTGCCGATGCCAATACCTTTGGCAGTGGTCCATTCATTGCCTCCCCAGACCTCAACACTGGTTATGTAGTCAGCACCGGGCAGAAGGGGGCAGGTGGTGATTGAGACGTCACTGAAGTCGTAAAACTTGTCCATGCCGTCGTTACCGTCAACGCCGTTCATGGAAAAATTGCAGCTGATGGATTCACTGTAAGTAAAGTCGTCTCCAAGCAGAGCCAGAATGGGTGCTGCGTTGTCATCAACGCGTACCTGTTGGTCGAGGTAAAATAGAGTAGCATCTTCGCCGATGAATGAGGCTGCTGGTGTTTCCGGAGAGGTGGAGGTTGCAGGAGCTCCGGAGTGGCAGCCGGACAGCATAGGGAACGCGGCAATTGCAAAGACGATTATCAGAGCGATATTCTTTATGAATTTCATGTTTTATTCCTCTCTTTTGTTAAACTGATCTTATGTATGGGATGATGTCGAATCCGTCTGTGCTGTGGAAGGCTCGGCAGTAGTTATAGTAGTTATAGTAGTTGTTGTGGTTGTTGTGGCGGCTGTCGTTGTTGACGTGGTAGTGGTTGTAGTCGTAGTAGTGGTTGTAGTCGTAGTAGTGGTCGTAGTCGTAGTAGTGGTCGTAGTCGTAGTAGTGGTTGTGGTCGTAGTAGTGGTTGTAGTGGAGGTAGTGGTGTTTGGATCAAAAACGGTTACTGTGCAGTAAGCAACAAAATCTCCATCAACGGTGCGGCAGGAGATGGTCGCCATACCTGCGCTGCGTCCCTTGATATTTCCGCTACCGTCCACCGTTACAACAGCGGTGTTGCTGGAAAGCCATGTGCAGGCTTTTTCACTGGCAATGTCCGGAGCGATGTTGGCTTTCAGACTGGAGGTCTGTCCGATATCCAGCTCTATCCAGTCGGGAGAAAGGGTGATGCCGGCGACCGGGATTCGTCCGGTAGCGGGATCAACATACTGGTTCTGTACGTTTGGTCTGCCTGCGGATTTGCCCAGCGGTGAACCGTTGACGATCTTGATGTATGTGCCCTTGGGACAGAACTGGTAAATGAAGTATGCTGCTTCGGCGCTGGTGCGCATACAACCGGATGAAGCGTTTGTGCCAATAGCGTTGACGCTGGATTCCCTTAGTGTGCCGAAGTTTTTTTCTTTGTAGAGGGGACCGTGAATGAATAGCCCTTTTTTATAGAGCGAAGCGTATGGAGAGAAGGATGTGCTGCTCCACGCGTGCCATTTTTCCTTTTCGCCAACCTCGAAAACACCAACGGGAGTAAGCGCCTGTGTTTTGCCGGTAGCGGTAAGATAAGTACGTATTGGACGGGTGTATTTGCCGTTTTCATCTTTGGCGAAGATTGTTATTGTATGAGAACCTTTTTCCACATAGATAAAATATGGGGAAGAATTTACAGGAAAATTAACCGGATCAAGCTTGGTGGTTGTGGTGGGTGGTGCAGTTGTGGTGGTTTTCCTGGCGGTGGTTGGAGCAATAGTCCCCGCAGTTGTGCTCTTAGGTCTGGTGGTAGTTGTCGTTGTCGTAGTTGTGGTGGTTTCGGTGGTGGTCGTGGTGGTTTCTGTTCCGGGCATAGGAGCAAGTGCAGCGATTGTCTGTGCGTCGAAGCCTCCGGTGTTTACCATATCGGCACTGAGCAGTCCATCATGCCCGTCGATGGTAACGACATGATACAGCAGTCCGTCGCTGTATCTTATGTACACAATATCTCCGGTGAGCAGCGGTAACTCTGCCGTGTTCTGACTGGTTGAATTGGGAATCAGCGTTGTGTCGCAGATTATCACTCCGGTGGCTACGATATCATCAGGCATCTTTTCAACATCGTAGGATTGTGGCATAAACGCCGGGGTATCAGTGGCAGAAATGTCGGTGTCACTGATTATTTCAGTCGGGTGCGTAGATGTGGTTACGGCAGGCTGAGCGGAATTATTGTGTGTAGAGGCCAGACCGAAGATGACCATCAGACCTGTAGTGAGCAGCATTAGTATGAGTGCAAGCTTTTTGCCGGTTCCGGAAAATACACCGGTTTTTTTCATGCTATCATGTCCTTCCACAACGGAGCTATATATATTATAAGATATTATATCACAACACTTCGAAATTTGTACAGTCGGTTGAAGTTATTTTCTCCAGAATTACGGCTTATTTCTGCCCGAGGTCTTTATTGAGTGAAATGCTTGAAAATAAATTGTGTAGGAACTGGTCAGGAAAGGCTTTGTTGTTGCAATTTGCGTCAAATATGTATATAATTAATCAAATAATAAACTGCGGAGGTCTGTGTAATGAAGTTTTCTACATGGCGCAGAGTATCAAAGATTGCTTCTGCTTTGATTCTTCTTGCTCTGGCAGCTGCTGTTCCTGCAATTACTGCAAGTGCTGAGCATGCTTCAGGCGATAATTTTGCGAGTATTTCCTTTACTGACATTGTAACTGGAAGTGACGCAAATGATGATAGTGATGATCCTTATGCCGATCTGAAAGATGAGGAGAATCAAGATTCAGAAGAAGATGGAACTACCGTGTCTGACGGAGATGCTTCTGAAGTGGTTACTTCTTCTGATGCCCCTGAAGATGAGGAGGTTGATGAGACTGAGGACGGCTGGGTGACTTCCGGCGGAAAGTCGGTTTATTACGATGACGGCGAGATCGTGTCCGGTGCGGTATACGATAAAGGAATTACCTATTACACCGGTAAAGGGTATTTTGAACCGGTGACAGGCTGGAAGAGGGTCGATGGCAGCAGTTATTATTTCGAAAAAGGTATAGCTGCTACCGGTAGACATATCGTTGACGGAAAGCTTTATTTCTTTGACCGCTATGGAGAATTGTGCGAGTATAACGGATGGGTTACCCTGACTGACGAGCGCACAGGAACAAAGGAGAGTTTTTATTTTATCGATGACGCAGCGGCTACCGGACTTTTTGAAGTTGAAGGCAAGCTGTATCTTTTTGACGAGCAGGGCAGACTCTCTGCTCACAACGGGTGGAAATCATTCTGGGATGCCGCTTTGTGCATCGAAAGAAAGTGCTACTTATCCAACGGCAGTGCCATGACCGGATTGCAGACAATCGATTCAGAACTATATTGTTTTGACTCTGCAGGAAGATTGGTGGCAGACGGCTGGCGTGATACCGATGATGGTCGCTGCTACGTGCGTGACGGAGTTGTGCAGACCGGCTTTGTGTCCATTGGAGGCAGCATCTACTATATTAATGACAACGGCTTTTTTGTCGAGCACAGCGGCTGGATAACCATCGACGGCGGAAGATATATGCTTTCACGTGGCGTGGTCCGCACCGGCATCGTTGACGCGGACGGCGAAAAGTATTATTTCGACGAGAATTTCAACGGACGAATGATGCGCGGTCTGATAAAACATGAAGACCAGCTTTATTACGCGGATTTCGATGGAAAGCTTGCTGGAGGTCCCAGAAGCATCGACGGAAAATATTATTATTTCGGTGATAACGGCTGCGCGATAACCGGCTGGAAGATTGTCGGCTCGAAGAACTATTATTTCGGCAGCGATTTCTGCGCTGTGACCGGGTGGTTCCAGAACGGCGGTTATTACTACTACGGCGGCTCTGACGGAGCTATTCTTACTGACTGCACAGTTGACGGTTACAAGCTGGATTCCAATGGCAGACGTCAGGCGGCCACCGGTCTGGAGGGCAGGGTGCTGTCGGTTATCGCTTCCTGCACCAATGACAGCATGTCCGACCTTAAGAAGCTTGAGGCATGTTACAAATGGGTAATAAACAACTGCTCTTATAAGCGCGACTATGCAGACCCTACCAAGCTGGCATCCGGATGGACTTCGAAGTACGCTCTTGAGATGCTTTCCGGCAGAAAGGGAAACTGTTATCGCTACGCTGCGGCTGTCGCATATCTGGCAGAGGGGCTGGGATATGATGCCAAGGTGGTTACCGGCAAGATCGTTGCCTACGGCGGTGGAATGACCGCACACGGCTGGGCAGAAGTGGTTATTGACGGAAGCACCTATATCTTTGATGCCAACATGGATGACAGCAAGAATAAATTCATCTGCTTCAAGAAAACCTACAGCAACTTCCCATATAAGATTTCCAAAGGTAAGACCTATAACGTAAATCTCTGATCGGACGGAGTTTGATTTATGGTATTCAGCACGATTCAATTTCTGTGCGCCTTTCTGCCGGTGCTGTTTTGCGCATATACGGCACTGTCTCTGATAAAATCACCGCGTGTAATTGACATTCAAAACTGGCTGCTGCTGGTATTCAGTCTGTTGTTCTACGCTTACGGTGAGCCGGTGTACGTTCTTCTGATGATTGCCAGTGCGGTTCTCAACTACCTTGCTGCGCTGGGCGTGGATAGAGCGCCGGAAAAATACCGCCGTACCATTCTGATTGCCGCGGTGTGTATCAATCTTGGTCTGCTGGGCGTGTACAAATACACAGGAATGATAGTCACTACGGTCAATTCTCTGCTTGGCACGGTGATTCCGGTGCCGCAGATTACCCTGCCGGTGGGTATTTCCTTCTTTACTTTCCAGGCTCTGTCCTATGTGGTGGATGTCTACAGGGGAGAGGCGGGGGTGCAGAAGCGCTTTGACAGGGTACTGCTGTACATATCCTTCTTCCCACAGCTCATTGCCGGTCCTATCGTCAAGTTCCATGATATTGATCGTGAACTCACCGACCGCCACCAGACGGTGGAGGAAACCGCCTCCGGTCTGCGTCGTTTCATCGTGGGCCTTGGCAAAAAGGTGCTTATATCCAACACTATGGCCGCCGCTGCCGACGCGGTGTTCGCTGCCGGCAACAGCGAGATCAACGTCATTTCGGCGTGGATAGGTGCCGCGGCATACATGCTGCAGATCTACTACGATTTCAGCGGCTACAGCGACATGGCTCTGGGAATGGGAAAGATGTTCGGTTTCCATTTCCTTGAAAACTTCGACTATCCCTATATCGCCGACAGCATTCGCGGTTTCTGGCGCAGGTGGCATATCTCCCTTTCCAGCTGGTTCCGTGATTATCTCTATATCCCTCTGGGCGGAAACAGAAAGGGTAAGGCGCGCACCGCGCTCAACAAGCTTATCGTGTTTTTCTGCACCGGCCTGTGGCACGGAGCAAGCTGGACTTTTGTTGTCTGGGGACTCTACCATGGCGGTTTTATGATGCTGGAGGAGTATGCTCCAAAGAATCGCAGGGTTCCTGCCGCTCTCCGGCATATTTATACTCTTCTTGTGGTGTGCGTGGGTTTTGTTATCTTCCGCGCCGATACCCTCGGTCAGGCGTTGCACATAATCGGACAGATGTTCGCAGGCTGGCATTTTGCTCCCGGAGACAGTGCTCTGGGGCTTTCGCAGCTTAATCCGCTGTTTGTCACTGTACTCATTGCGGCAGTGATCGGTTCGATGCCTGTGGGCAGACTGCTGAAACCGTCGGCAGAAAAAGTCGGAATCAGTTCCGTTATGCTTGATGCAGTTTCCTATGTTTCTGCGGTGGCACTGCTTGTGCTGTGTGTCATCAGTCTTGCCGGCGGAACATACAATCCGTTTATATACTTCAGATTCTGAGGTACTAACAATGAAAAATCTTTCTAAAAGGGAAAAATGGCTTGCTGCGTTTGTGGCAGTGGTCGTGACACTGTGCCTGACACCGCTGGCTGGCATGATTTTTGCACCTACCACACAAACTACCGAGAATAAAAAACTTGCTCCGCTGCCCGAACTGGTGCAGGACGGCGAGCTGAACACCGCCTATCTCAGCGAACTCGGTGATTACTATGCCGACCATTTTGCGCTGCGGCAGCAGCTGGTGTCCGTTGACGCGGCTCTGCGAGGCAGAATATTCGGTGTGTCCAGCATGGATACGGTGCTGGTGGGCCGCGATGGATGGCTGTTCTATACCGACACGCTTGGCGACTTTACCGGCAGTTCGGCTATGAACGGGCGTCAGCTTTTCAACATAGCCAACAATCTTGCAATTACCCAGAGATACGTAAACAACCGCGGTGCGGATTTTATCTTCACTGTCGCGCCCAACAAGAACACGCTCTATCCGGAATATATGCCGCGAACAATTCAGCCGGCAGTAGTTGACAGTCATAACGCGATACGTCTGGCTCCGGAACTGGAGCAGGCAGGGGTGAGTTACACCGATCTTTTCGCCATGTTCAGCGAGACTGACGAGGTGTATTATCTTGCCCGCGATTCCCACTGGAACAACGATGGCGCGCTGCTGGCGGCGGAGTGTCTGCTGAATGCGGTGGGCAGGGAAGAGGTCAGCTTTACTGATGTGGTCCGCAGTGAGAATGAAAACTACATCGGTGACCTTAACAGCATGCTCTACCCGCTCAACGCAATTCCTGAGACGAACCCTGTATATGCGCTGAAAGGCTACGGGATAGTCAACGGTGCCGAAGCTGCCGACGCGCCGATAATCGTCACTTCAGCTTCCGATGCCACAGGGTCGCTGCTGATGCACCGCGACTCTTTCGGCAATACGCTGTATCCGTTCATGGCGGAGGCATACGGCACGGCATGTTTTGTGCGTACTATGCCTTTCAATCTCAGTATGTATATGGATATCTACGCTCCCGATACGGTCATCATCGAAAAGGTTGAACGTTCCATCGATGAGCTGGGACAGATGCCTCCCGTACTTGAAACACCCGATACCCAGCTGCTGATTTCCGGCGATAAGGTTACCGACAGCACCGTCATTGCTTCGGAAGCAATGGAAAATATGATGTTCTGGCGGCTGGACGGTACTGTGGAACCGGGCGTTATGGACGAGCGTTCACGGGTGTTCCTGAGAATCACCCTCGATGACGGTTTCAGCTTTATCCGTGAGGCATTCACTGTATCCGCAGAAAACACCGACAGCGGATTTATCGCGTATCTTTCAAAGGATTCCGTCTGGGGCGAGCGTGCCGCCGCTGAGATTATCGTTGCCATCGATGGTCAATGGACGGTGGTTGGTTCCACACAGATTAACTGGAGCGAAATTCCTCCCGCTTTTGAGGAGTAAATCTATCAAGGAGAATATACTGTTATGGACAAGATAAAGGCGTTTTTTCTCCGCCTTTCCGATTCGATCAAAAGCTTTTATACCGGCAGGGTGACTCCGTTTGCGAAGAAAACCGCCGTTTCTGCGGCTGAGTTGTGGAACGGAAAGGTGCGCCCGACAGCCGTGAAGGTTATTGACGGCGCAAAAGAGTTTTTCCGCAAGCCCAAGAATCTGATTATCTGCTGTGGCGTTGCCGCGGCGGTCATTCTGGCAACCGTGTTCACACTGCTGTACGTTAACCTGTGGAGCTGGGTGGATAACGTTACTGTAATTATGCCGGCTGATGTATATGCTGCTTCTGTCGCTACTCCTTCAGATGCGCCCTCGGTATCTGACAGCGACAGCGTCTCAGCGAGCGATGCTGTTTCCGGTAGCGACGCGGTTTCTGACGGCGATATTGCTCCGGAGACTGATGCAGTATCTGGTTCCGACGCGGTAGTGTCCGGCAGTGACGTTGCTTCATCTTCCGATATTGTTGAGGAACAGCCGGAGACTGTGTCTGCGGTTGTACGCATGAAGAAAGGCAGTACCGTTGCTGACGCACTTGCACAGCTTAACGTGACGCTGGATAAATCTCTGTCCATAGACACTCCTCTTGAAACTGAGCTGGAAAAGGATATGGTAATCAGCATCTACCGGATGAAGCTTGTGTCCATAATCGTGGACGGCAAGCGGGTCAATCACTACACCGAGGCACTTACAGTAGGCGATGTGCTCAGAGAGTGCGATGTTACTCTGGGCGAACAGGATCGTATATCCTGTATCCTCCAGACTGGTGTCACGAACAACATGACCGTGGAAATCAGCCGCGTTGCAGTGGTTGATGAAGTGCGTTCCGAGCCGGTGCCTTACACTACCGAGAAGCGTGAGAACTCAAACGTGCTTGCCGGTCAGACTTCTGTAATCACCGCAGGTGTGGACGGAACCAAAGACGTTACCTACCGGTGCACCTACGTGGACGGTATTCTGGAAAGCGAGGAGATTGTCGGTGAGGTTATCACCCTCGAACCGGTGACTGAGGTTATCGAGGTGGGAACCAAGCGCACCACGACAACTACCCGCAGAACAACCGCCGGACGCTATATCGTCTCCAAGGAAAAGGTCTACGACTGCGATGGTTCAGGCCACGGCTACTATATCATTACCTATTCTGACGGCACTGTCGTCTATAAGGATTTCTAAGTGAATAAGCAAAGCGTGCCGGCAGAGCTCCTTCGTTGGACGAACTGCCGGCGCGTTTTACTGCAAGTAAAATAATAACAGGGTATAAGTCACCGACTCGTACCCTGTTATTAATGTGAATCAAGATAATTGATTAAGCCTGAGATATCTGCTGTGCTACGCTTTCAGATATCGCTCCTGTGCCGCCGAATACATATACGGTGGAAGGATCAACTGAGGCAGCGTAATTCTTTACTGAAGCGGGCAGGGCTTTGCCGGTGAGTACCACGGGGATAGATCTGCGGGAGGCAAATACACCGCCGGCAAGGGCATCGGGGAAAGAAGTACCGGACGCTACGGCGATGTCACCGCCGGTGAATGCTCTGGCAAATTTGGTGCAGATGAGAGTGGAGGTAGCATAGCGGTCGGCACCACCCACACGTTCAACAGTGAAACCGAGAGATCGGATGCTCTTTTCACCCTGAGCAGAGATAGCGGATTTGCCGCCGATGACGTAGACGGTACTGCAACCGGTGCTCTTTGCGAAATCGGCAACCGCTTTGGGAATGGAACCGGTAGCTGGCATGTACAGGATAACGCCGTCGGTCAAAGCTGCCACGGGGCTGATGGAGAGCGCGTCAGGGAAATCCTTAGCGCTGGCAAAGTAGATTCTGGATATGCCGCCTTTTATGTTTACAATCTTTTTGGCGATGGCTATAGCGGTGCCATAACGGTCAGATCCGCTGATACGCTCCACGCTGCCGGCTATTGCCTCAAGATCATTGGCAACATATTCCGATACTACGCCTGTGCCGCCGAGAACATACACTTTTTTCACTCCCAGACGCTTGATCTCCTTTGCGATTTCCGGCTCGATGGCGTTTTTGCCGGAGGTGAGAAGAATAGGAGCATCCAGCGCAGCGGCGAGAGTTTCGCCGGCGAGGGCATCAGGGAAGTTATAGGCGTTTGCGATGACCACAGAACTGGAACTGCCGGCGATCCAACCCTCTTTACTTATGGCAACGGAGGTCTGAATTCTGGTACTGCCTCCGAGACGGATGATCTGCGCGTCGCTGAGTGAGGATAAGTTCAGGTTGTAAACAGCAGATGAGAATGCGGCTGGAGCCACTTCAACTGAATACTTACCCGGCTCAAGGAGAAGTTTGTCGGTGGAGCCGGAACCGTTTCTGAGACCGCTGAAAAGAACCTTGGATTGCCCGTCGGTCACGGTGAGCTGCCAGCCGGAGGGAACAACGCTGTCGGCAGAGAATTCGGCAGAAATGTATGCCTTTTCGCTCAGCGAAAGAGTGAAAACATCGCGGTCTGCTGAATCCATTATTGAGCCGAATATCCGTTCTCCGAGCGTTATTGTATCAGCGTTGGCGACACCGTCGTTGAATTCTGTTTCCCACTCGGTAGAGGGAGTAAAGTCAACGTTAATGGTGTAATCATCACCTGCGAACTGCTCAGGAAAAACCCGCAATGTGTATTCGCCGCTCTCAAGTCCTATGTACGCAGTGCCGGAACTGCTGTGGTGAGTGTAAACTGTTTGTTTGCCGTCAAGAAGCGCAGCCTTAATATGCTCTGAGCCTTTGCAGTCCAGCTGGATTGAAATAACTCCGTCATCCGGAGTCTCAAAAGAGTAGAAATCAGCATCTACAGGTGAATCGAGGTTATCTGTAACTGCATTTCCAAATATCAGCTTTCTGTCAGCAGGAGCTGCCAATGCAGGCGCAGCTGCTGAAAATGACAGCACAACTGCAGCTGCAGTTGCGGCAATCCGTCGGCGCAGATTGTTTTTGTATATCATAAGTTACCTCCGGAGCGTAAGTTTATTCGATTTATTTTATCATAGTTATCTGACAGATGCAACTGTGAGCTTAAGTGCGAACCAGTCAGTGTTTATTCAAGAATGAAGTACCGTATGCTGTGCAGCTCTTTATTCCGTACAGAAAGTGTGATATAATCAATTATATATTCGCAGCGAAGGGGGGATAATATGAAAAAAAACCTGCTGCCACACGATCATGGTCAGTCATCGGAGTCAATAATGGAACGGATGCCTTCAAGCGAGGATTTTTCTGTCGTGTCTGATCTTTTCCGTCAACTCAGCGACGGCAGCCGTTTGCGGCTGTACTGGATACTTTGTCACAGGGAAGAATGTGTCATCAACCTGTCGGTAATGATGGGAATGAGCAGTCCGGCACTGTCGCATCATTTGCGGCAGCTGAAATCTGCGGGACTGGTGGTCAGCCGCAGGGAGGGCAAGGAGGTATATTACAAGGCCGCGCCGACCGAACAGGCTCAGCTGCTTCATGAAATGATTGAAGTGATGGTATCGATTACCTGCCCGGATCATTAATCGTCTGTGAAGATGAGCAATATTTGCTGTGGAATGCGCAAAAATTGCTGATATTTTAATGCAATCAAATTCATTTCAGGACAAAAAATAATCAAGTGTCGTTTTGTTTTATTAAAAATCAATAAAGGGTACATTGGGGTTGGCTTTGGAATAGCGGATGATTTGTACAAATATTCAATTTTAGCTTGAAAAAAATTTGCGTGATTGTATAATGATGGTATAAATCAATGGAGGTGTACTTTATGAAGCGCATTATTTCCATGCTTCTCGCCATGTCCATGCTGGTTTCTCTGGCTGCCTGCGGTGCCAAGGAGGAGCCGGTTGCGCCTGTTGTGACCGAATCGGATACAGCGGTTACCGAGATCGAATATCTTCCCGATGTGTTTGAGGTTCTCAGACCTAAGGAAGACTTTGCAGCTATCGGTGAAAACGTTGTCAAGAATCCTGGATTTGACGACACAAGCAATCTGCTGTGGACACCCTATGAGGAATCCGGCGGATCTGCAGAGCTGTCCATTTCCGGCAATCAGTTCCTGATCAACATTGCGGACGGCGGAAAGGTTTCACACGCTGTTCAGGTTTATTACGACGGTGTCAAGCTGCATCAGTACGCCAAGTATGAATTCAGCTTTGATGCCCGTTGCACCATTCCCGGCAAGAAGATCGAAGCAAGACTGCAGGTCAACGGCGGTGACTATCACGCCTACGCAATTATCGAGCCTGCTCTGACCGAGGAAATGCAGAGCTACAAGGTAGCCTTCACCATGGAGGAGAAGACCGACATCGCTCCCCGTCTGTGCTTCAACCTCGGACGTGCCGTTGACGGCTCCGAGGAAGGTGCCGATCTTACCAACTACAAGGTCTATATCGATAACATTTCCGTCGCATGCACCGATAACTCCAAGGTGGAGTTTGAGGCAGAAGACGTGAGCAAGAATATCAATATCAATCAGCTGGGTTATGTTCCCGATGCTGAAAAGATCGCTGTGTTCCGCGGAAACGCTGTCATCGATTCCTTTGACGTTGTTGACGAGGAAGGCAATGTTGTCTATACCGGCGAGATCACCGGTCCCATCGAGAACTATATGGCTTTTGAGTATAACTGGCACGGTGATTTCTCCGCGCTGACCGAGCCCGGTACTTATCGCATCGTTGCTGATGAATTCGGCGATTCCTATCCGTTCACTATTGGTGATGACATTTATAATGATGCATTTGCCGATCTTGTGCATATGTTCTACATCCAGCGCTGCGGCTGCGAACTGACTGCCGAGCACGCAGGTGACTTTGCACATCCGGTATGCCATAACACTCCTGCCCGCATCTACGGCACCGACAAGACTATGGATGTTACCGGCGGCTGGCATGATGCCGGTGACTACGGCCGTTATGTTGATCCTGCTGCCAAGACAATTGCAGACCTGCTTCTTGCATACAGTGCAGCTCCTGAGGCTTTCGGTGATGACTGCAACATTCCTGAAAGCGGAAACGGCATTCCCGACATCCTCGATGAGGTTCGCTATGAGATCGAGTGGATGCTCAAGATGCAGGATCCCGAGACCGGCGGTGTTTACCACAAGGTAACCTGCGCCGACTTCCCCGGCAACGTAATGCCTCAGGACGAGACTGAGGAACTCATTCTCAGCCCCATGTCCAGAACCGCTACCTTCAGTTTTGCCGGCAGCTGCGCAATGGCTTACCGCTACTACAAGGATATCGACGCTGAGTTTGCTCAGACCTGTCTGGATGCAGCTCTCAAGGCTTACGATTTCGGTCTGAACAACAACATCATGGGATTCAAGAATCCCGAGGACATTCTTACCGGTGAGTACGGTGACGGCGTTTTCAACGACGAGCATCTCTGGGCTTCCTGTGAGCTGCTGAGCATCACCGGCGACGTGGAGACCTACGAGCCCCAGATCACCAAGCGAATGAAGCCTGCAATTCCCTGCGGACTGGGCTGGGCCGACGTGGGAGCATATGCTCTGCACACCTACCTGACCATGGATGAAGCCTATTCCAATCCTGAAATCCGTGAGCAGTTTATCTACTCATTCACCGCCAAGGCTGACAACTATGTCAAGGCTTCAAATGAGTACGGCTACAGCATTTCTCTGCCCAACTCCGGCTACATCTGGGGCAGCAACATGTCCGTTGCCAACAACGCCATGATGCTTCTGTTTGCCAACGAGTTTGCACCCAACGAGGAATACGTAGAGTGCGCCAAGAAACATGTTGATTATCTGTTCGGCGTCAATCCTGTTTCCTACAGCTTTGTTACCGGACACGGCACAATCACCCCCAACGGAACTCATCACCGTCCTTCCATCGCTCTGGGTCAGACTCTGCCCGGTATGCTGGTTGGCGGTCCCAACTGCAATCTGGAAGATCCCTTTGCGCTGTCCACTCTGTCCACTGCAGCTCCTGCCTGCTGCTACATCGACAACACTGCCGCATACTCCCTGAACGAGATCACCATTTATTGGAATTCTCCTCTGGTTTATGTCATGTCTCTTGTCTGTGATGTCGCATAAGTGCCTGAGTAAAACAGAATAACTTTAACGTATAATCCCAAGGGCTGCGAAGAATTCGGTGAAATTCTCCGCAGCCCTTGTTCTGTATTATGGTTCGGGGTATAATATAGCCAATATAAGATCTCAGGTGAGGTGTAAATAATGAATCTGACTGCAGGTGCCGTTGTTTACGGCTTTGAAATAACAAGAATTCGCACAGTGAATGAACTGGGCGCACAGTGTGTGGAGATGCGTCACGTTAAGACCGGCGCTGAGCTTATGTGGCTCAATAACGGTGCGGAAAACAAGCTGTTTTCCATAGCCTTCAAGACCATTCCGAAAGACAGTACTGGCGTTTTTCATATCCTTGAACATTCAGTGCTGTGCGGATCGGAGAACTATCCGGTAAAGGAACCATTTGTTGAACTGCTCAAAAGTTCGCTCAACACGTTCCTTAACGCCATGACTTTTCCGGACAAAACTATGTATCCGGTGTCCTCACGCAACGAACGCGATTTCATTAACCTGACAAGGGTATATCTTGACGCGGTGTTCAAGCCGGCAATTCTTAACGATCCCAATATCTTCTATCAGGAGGGCTGGCATTACGAACTGGAAAACAGGGAGAGTACGCCTACGTTCAATGGCGTTGTCTACAACGAAATGAAGGGCGCATATTCTTCTGTTGACCGGGTAATGGATCGTGAACTTTCTTCGCTGCTGTTCCCTGATAACTGCTACGGTCTTTCCTCGGGCGGCGATCCCGTACACATTCCGGAACTGACCTATGAGCAGTTTATTGACACCTACCGCCGGTTCTATCATCCTTCCAATTCGCGCATATATCTCGACGGTGCGCTGCCGATCGATGAAGTTCTGCAGATTATCGACAGCGAGTATCTTTCCGGATTTGACGGAGCCGCAGAGCCTGCGGAGCTTGTAATGCAGCGACCGGTTGATAGTGTGGAGAAGATTTGCAGCTATGAGATCGGAGCGGATGAAAACACCGAGAATCGCGCCCAGATGATGATGGGAAAGGTTATCTGTGACTGGTCTGACAGGGAACGTCAGCTTGCAGCCTGCGTTCTGGGCGATTATCTCACAGATTCCAACGAGTCGCCTCTGCAGAAAGCCATACTTGATGCCGGTCTGGGCGAAGATGTGGTTATGAGCATCGACGACGGAACCGCTCAGCCAACGGTGTACCTGCTGGTGCGCAACACGTCTTACGATAAACGTGAGCAGCTGAATCAGGTGATTGTCTCCACTGCTGCAGGACTGCTTGAGAGCGGTCTTGACAGGCAGAGCCTTGAGGCGGCTCTCAACCGACTGGAATTCAGCCTGCGTGAGGGACGAGAGCCCATGGGGCTTGAACGTGCGGTCAACGCCCTCGGCTCATGGTTGTATGGCGGCGATCCGCTGCTTTATCTTACACAGAATGAGGTGTTCCGTTCACTCAGATCCAGACTGGACAGCGATTATTTTGATCAGCTGCTCAGGGAGTTTCTTGTAGAGCGGGAAAACACCGCTGTGGTGTGGTGTCTGCCGTCAGGTACCCTCGGCGAGGAACGTCGGCAGGCAGAGATTAAACGCGCCACAGATGCTGCCGCTGGCTGGAGAGATTGTGACATCGACAGTGTCATCGCTCTCAACGAACAGCTGAGGCAATGGCAGCAGACTTCCGATTCTCCGGAAAACCTTGCCAGACTGCCGGAACTTGCCCTTTCCGAGGTGAACGAGAAGCCTGCGAAGCGGATTACTATTGAAGAAACGGTGAAGGGTGTCACAGTGCTTCGGCATCCTCTGGAGGCGAAGGGTATTTCCTATCTCACCTTCTATTTCGATGTTTCCGATGCAGACGTAGAGGATATTTCCCGTCTTGCGCTGATGGCAAAGCTGCTGGGCGAGCTGCCAACGGTACGACGTTCTGCGTCAGAGCTGAACAGAGAGATCAAGCTTCACGTCGGCAGTCTTGATTTTTCCCTCAGGCAGTTCAGCAAACAGGGACAGACGGATAGATGCAGACCGTATTTTACCGCCCGCTGCAGTGTGCTTGATGAAGAAATCCGCAGCGCTGTAAATTTGATAGTCGAGGTGCTTACAGAAACGAGGTTCGATCTGCCGGAAGTGATCGCTCCGCACATCACGCAGATGTTCGACCGCTGCAAACGCGCGATTGTCGGACAGGGGCATCTCTATGGGCTTATGCGTGTACTGTCGCCATATTCTGCTGACTCGTTTGTAAACGAAATGATTTCAGGATACAGCTTTTACGATTATCTGCGTTCACTCAATGAAGCCGGTGTCAGTGGGGCACAAGCGTTCGGCGCTTTTGCTGCAGGTTATGCTGACAGAGCCTTCTGCAGAGAAAGGCTGACAATGAGTGTTGCTTCCGGCATCGAGGTTGATGCCTCGGGCGTTATTTCCGCGTTTTCTTCCGGAACTGTGTCCGGACAGGAAGCGTTTGAGCCTTCCCTTGGCGTAAAGAGAGCAGAATGCGTTGCGATTCCTGCGGCGGTTTCTTTTGCCGCGCTGGGTGCAAATGTGTATCGCCTTGGCGGAGAGTATACTGCAGCCCTCAGTCTGATGGCACATATTGTATCATTTAATTATCTCTGGAACTCCATTCGTGTTCAGGGCGGCGCTTATGGCGCGGGATTGATGGCCAACAACACCGGAAATCTCTGTTTCTACACATACAGGGATCCCAACAGCAGCCGTTCGCTGGATATTTTCCGCAAAACATCGGAATTCCTGCGAGAGTTCTGCGCTCAGGAGGGTTCGTTGGATAAATCAATAATCGGCTGCATTTCAAAAATGGATCCTCTTTTGTCGGTCAAGGATCGGAGTGCGGCTGCTGACAGTGACTGGTTCCGCGGCATTACCTATGATGACCGCTGCCGTGTCTGGAGTGATCTGCTGCATACAAATAAGGAAACGATTGTCAGGCTGAGCAGTCTGATGGATAAACTGGCAGAGGAGTGTTCGGTTTGTGTTATCGGCGGTGCAGATATCGTTGAAGCCTGTGCAGATGAACAACTGACCGGACTGGCTTATTGATTCAAGAGAAAAAGAGAGCCGGATCGCATGGCGCGATCCGGCTTTTGCTTTGTTTATCAGACAAGATACTTTCTGTACTCGCTGGGGGAGCAGCTCTTGTACTGGCGGAATACACGGTTGAAGGTTGAGATGCTCTTGAAGCCCGCGCGGCTGGAAATCTCGGTGATAGGAATGTGGGTGTCGGAAAGCAGCATCTGCGCTGCTCTGACACGCTGCAGGGCAAGGTATTCCACAAAGTTGTATTTTGTGACCTGTTTGAAGACGCGGGAAAAATAGCTGGGACTGAAGCCGGCGTAGGCGGCAACGCTGTCGAGCGAAAGTTCCTTGTCGCAATTGTCTGTGATGTAGACACAGGCGTTGCGGATACGCTGCAGGGTGTCTGAGGATATATTAGGTGTAGTGCTGAGTGTGCGGCTGAATTCCGATTCAATATGTTTGCCGAAGCATATGAACATTTCCAGCAGGCATATGAATTTTTCGGTGTCATGGAAACTGGGGCGGTCGGCCTGCAACTCGAATATCTGACGGACATACATCTGCAGCGCCTGGGTCAGCTCAGGCTGCCTGCGATGGGAGAGATGATGGACATTTTTGAAATGGCTCATAAATGAAGCAATGTCCGGCAGCTCATAAACGAGAGAGGGGTAGAATTGTATACCGGAAAGGTGTTTGCTGGTGTTTTTCTGAGTGTCATGCAGTTCACCGGGCCATATAAGAAGAATGTCGCCGGGCTCCATTTGATATGTGGTGTTGTTGATTGTAAGGATGCACTCCTCACCGGATGGTGCGTTTTCGCTGAGAACAGCCACTTCGATGTATTTATGCCAGTGCATGGGATACAATGACGGGTAATCTTCCGCGGGTATTGTGTTGACAACAGGACCTAACTGAAGATTTTCATAAGTGTTATTGCTCATAATTTGCCCCCGTTCGATAGTGATTCTGTACAACTGCTTATATTTTATTGTCGTAGTATTATCAAGTCAACTAGTTTGCTGGTAAATGATAAAAAATAAGAATAATCAGTCAAAGGTTGAGTAGATTGTTCGACAAAAAATAAATATAATGCTTTTGAAAAAGAATAGAAGAAATATACACAATAAATATGAAAGGCGAAAATATGAGCAGAAGTCATACTACAGACATGACCAGCGGCAGCCCAATAAAGCACATCATTCGCTTTACGCTGCCTCTGCTGCTTGGAAATCTGTTTCAGCAGCTTTACAACATGGTGGACTCGGTTGTTGTGGGACGTTACGTCGGTAAGGAGGCGCTTGCTGCGGTAGGATCCTGTTCCTCGATGAATTTCCTTTTCTTTGCGCTTGGAAGCGGCATAGGAATGGGAATTGGAGTTATCGTTGCTCAGTATTTCGGAGCCAAGGAATATCAGAACGTCCGCAAGGCAATTGCTAGTTCTTATTATGTAATCATCTCTGCTTCACTGCTGGTCAGCATAACCGGAATTCTGCTTGCTCCGTGGCTCCTGAAGATAATGGATACACCAGAGGCGATCTACGGCGAGACGTTGAAGTATCTGCGGGTAACCTGTTCCGGTCTGGTGGGCGTGGCGATGTACAACGGTCTTGCGGCAATTATGCGTTCGCTTGGTGACGCAAAAACACCGCTGATGTTCCTGATTGTGTCCAGTATTATCAATGTTGTGCTGGACCTTGTGTTTGTGGTGGTGTTCAATCTTGGTGTGGCGGGAGTTGCTCTTGCCACAATAATTGCCCAGTACACCTCGGCTGTACTTTGTCAGCTGTATGCGTATAAGAAAATATCTTACTTCAAGCTTACCAGAGCCGAGATCAAGCCGGACAAGATGATTGTGTCCCGTGCTTTCAAAATCGGCGTGCCGCTGGCTCTGCAGAATTCCACTATCGCTGTCTCCTGCATGGCCTTGCAGGGAGTCGTCAACGGCTTTGGCGAGGATGTTATTGCGGCCAACACCATCACCAGCCGCGTGGAAACTCTTGTGCAGCAGCCCTACGGTTCCATTGGTGCCGCGGTGACTACGTTCTCCGGTCAGAATGCAGGTGCAGGAAATATTGAGCGCATTAAGAAGGGATTCCGCCAGACTACCGTTGTGGTGTTTATCTTCAGCATGTGCCTTATCCCTCTGTTCTATATTTTCGGCAGACATATTACCGGATTTTTTGTAAACGATCAGGCAGTTATGGAAATTGCGTCAAAGGCGCTGCGCATCACCAGCCTGTTCTACTTCTTCCTTGGCATGATCTATGTTCCCAGAGCGCTGCTCAACGGCTGCGGAGACACCGGCTTTTCGGTGCTCAACGGTGTTGTTGAGGTTGTGTGCCGTGTGCTGTTCTCGCAGCTTCTGCTGCTTATTCCCGCACTGGGTTTCTGGATTATCTGGATGACCACAGCAGCTACATGGTTTGTTACTGCTCTGTTCTGCCTCAGCCGTTACTGGTGGGGCAACTGGAAAGAAAAGGCTCTGGCGTAGCCTCATATCAAAAAAACAGCCGAATCGCATCGTTTCCGGTGCGGTTCGGCTGCTTTTGCATATTCTATTTCTTTTCCGCCTCGTAGTCGAGTATCTGACGGAACTGTGTCTCGTAAAGATCACGGTAGGTGCCGCCTTTGGCAAGCAGCTCCTCGTGAGTGCCCTGTTCGGCGATTACGCCGCCCTTGACCACAAGAATGCGGTCGGCCTTAAGGATAGTGGAGAGACGGTGAGCGATTACAATGCTGGTGCGGCCCTCCATGAGAACTTCCAGCGCGTCCTGAATGGCGTTTTCCGAGATGGAGTCAAGAGCGGACGTAGCTTCGTCCAGAATAAGAATGTCCGGATTCTTGAGTATAACGCGGGCGATTGAAAGACGCTGTTTTTCACCGCCGGACAGCTTCAGACCTCGGTTACCGACCATTGTGTTGTAGCCGTCGGGCTGATTGACGATAAAGTCGTGGATGCTGGCAGTGCGGCAGGCGGCTTCAATCTCCTCCTGCGTGGCGTCATCCTTTGCGTACAGCAGATTTTCGCGGATGGTGCCGTTGAAGAGGTATGTATCCTGCGTGACAACACCTATGCGCTCGCGCAGATGTGTAAGATCAATATCGCGAACGTCCACGCCGGACACTGTCACGCTGCCGCCGCACACATCGTACAGTCGCGGTATTAGATTGACCACGGTGGATTTGCCCGAACCTGATGGGCCGACGATGGCAAACATCTGTCCGCCGGGAACGGTGAAGTCAATATCGGTGAGCAGCGGCTTTTCCGGAGTATAGGAAAACTTTACGTGATCGAAATCGATGGCGGCGCATTTCATTTCAGGACGTTCGCCGTCTGGCTTGGAAACGATGGTGTTTTCCTTATCGAAGTAATCAAAGATTCTGGTGAACAAAGCAAGAGAACGAGTGAAGTCCACTTGAATATTCAGCAGAGACTGCACCGGCCGGTAGAGTCGGTTGATGAGTGCAACAGTGGCAGTGATTACACCAACGGACAGAGTCGGGTCACCTTTGGTAATCATCAGATAACCGCCGGCAAAGTAGATCAGCAGTGGTCCGAGCTGGGTGAACATACCCATGATAACCATAAACCATTTACCGCTGCGCTGCTCCTTGAGAGCCAGCTGAGTGACTTCCTCGTTGACATCAACAAAGCGGTCGTACTCTTTTTTTTCGCGGGTAAACAGTTTAACGAGCATTGATCCGCTGACACTCAGAGTCTCGTTTATCAGCTGATTCATTTCGTCGTTCTTTGCCTGACTTTCGGTCAGCAGCTTCCATCGGGTCTTACCCACGCTCTTGGTAGGCAGGATCAGAAGGGGAATGACGATTATGCCCACGATGGCAAGTTTCCAGCTCATGGAGAACAGTGCCACAAGCGTTGTAACCACTACGGAGACGTTATTTACAATGCTGGAAAGAGTGCCGGAAATAACAGAGCTGACACCGCTGATATCGGTGTTCATGCGCGTGATGATGTCACCCTGCTTTTCGGAAGTGAAAAAGGAGTGAGGCATGTGCTGCAGATGGTCGTACATCTGGTTCTTCATGTCGAAAATGATGCGCTGGGATATCCATGCGTTGATGTAGTTTTCCAGCACGCCGATGACCTGTGAGGCAACAAGCGTAACAAACGCCATGAGCAGCAGCTGAATGAGCAGCTTCAGATCGGTACCAACAAGGGCTTCGTCGACCACCCGTCCGGTAATGATGGAGGGCAGCAATCCGATACCTGCGGAAAGGAGTATGGCAACAAAAACAAAAACGAACTGCAGCCAGTAGGGCTTGAGGTAGCTCAGAATGCGCAAAAGCAGAGATTTGGTTACTTTTGGCATATTTTCCTTCTCTTCGTCTGTAAGAAATCCGCGGGGACCAAGTCCGCGACCCATTCCGGGAGGCATAGCGTCACACCTTTCGTATATTGACAGATAACGACGTAAAGGAATAAATCCCCTGTCCGTTCCGCATAATAATATACCACAACTGCTTCAATGTGACAACGCCTGAACACTCATTGATGCAATCAACATCAAAACAACACATATTCATCGTAAAGCGGTAGACTACGTTCGACGAACAGGAAAATGCGTCAGCACAAAATCCCTGACCCGTACATCTTTACCGTTATACGCAGCGACAATGTTGCTGCGATGCTTTGCCAGCACAAGTGTGCACACAAGCACGCTGATAATCAGTGCGTATGCACTTCCGGTGAGAAAATACACTGATACCGGGAATATTATTGTTGCGGTAAACTGCAGTGACAGGCTGATATTTGTGATTATCATCAACGCAATGCCAAATCCCAGAAGAGAGAGGAAAACGTCAGTGTCAAAAGCAAGTATCAGTCCGCCGAGCGAGGCAAAGCCTTTACCGCCGCGAAAGGATAGATAGAAAGGGAAGATGTGTCCCGCCACCGCTGCTGAACCGGCAAGCAGACCGGCAAAACTGACATCAGGGAAAAAATACTGTGCAAGCCTGAAAGCTGTGTACGCCTTGCCGATGTCGAACAGCATCACGAAAAGACCTGCTTTTTTGCCGAAGTTGAGCATTGCGTTAGTAGCGCCAAGGTTTCCGGTGCCGGATTTGCGTATGTCGACACCCTTTGCGCGAGCAATTAACGCCGACGGGTTAATTGACCCGATCAGATAGCCGCTTAACAGAATGAGGAAAACATTCATTCTTTCAACTCCTTGATGTATCTGAAATCTACAGACATATTGTGTTTCTGACGTGGCAATATATGCGCCGCAAATGTAAAAGCGGACAAGCGGTTTCTACTGAGCGTTTTAGTGAAATGTGAGTATTTTACCGGAATTGCGCGTTGGATTTTCTGCGTTTGTCGAAGCGATGTTTTCTTGACAGCGTAGGCAAGAAGTGTTATTCTTTTACTCAAAGAATATAAAATAAAAAAGGAGTAATAGCTATGGAAATGATGTATAAAGGCAAGACCAAGGATGTATACAGACTTGAGAACGGTAACGTTCTGCTCAAGTTCAAGGACGACTGCACCGGCAAGGACGGCGTTTTTGATCCGGGCGAGAATACTGTCGGACTTACCATCGACGGCATCGGCAAAGCCAATCTGCAGACCTCTGTCTATTACTTCGAGATGCTCAAGGCTGCCGGAATCAAGACTCACTATGTAGCCGCGAATGTCGAAGATGCCACCATGGAAGTTCTTCCTGCAACTGTTTTTGGTCACGGTCTTGAGGTTATCTGCCGCCTGGTTGCCACCGGCAGCTTCATTCGCAGATATGGCGAGTACATTGAGGACGGCACTGTTCTTGAGGGCGGTTATGTTGAGTGCACCTTTAAGAATGACGAAAAGGGCGATCCCCTTGTTACCGGTGAAGGCCTTGCCGCTCTGGGAGTCATGGATGAGAAGCTCTTTGCCAGCATGAAGGAGCAGACTCTGAGAATCACCGGAATCATTGCCGCTGACCTCAAGTCCATCGGCCTTGATCTGTGGGATATCAAGTTTGAGTTCGGCTATAACAACGGCGAAGTTATCCTGATCGACGAGATCGCTTCCGGAAACATGCGCGTCTACAAGGACGGTACTATCGTTGAGCCCGTTGAGCTGACCAAACTGATCCTCAATCGATAAGAATATCTATAGACACAAGAGCGCAGAAGCAGTTTTCGAACTGTTTCTGCGCTTACTCTATTTGAATATATGTGTGCTGGTAAAGTCGGTAGACGAAAATCAAGTTCGTTTATATGACGTGTATTATATACACAGAGCCGTGGAACACACCGGTTCGAACATCCGAATAAATTACTTATAAGAAAAGAGGATAATCATGAACGAACTGCTTATTTCGCTACAGAGAGCCGACGAGGTGTGCGCACAGACAGAGGTCTACTTTGACAGAATCGATGATCTGCAAAAGAAACGGGATATTTTTCACGTGGGCAAGATAAACTGGAAGCGGGTGATTCCCGGATTTATCCTGTTTGTCATACTCATTGGAGTGTTTGCTGAAACACAGGTGTTCAGCAGCAGGGCGGCAGAGATTCTGTTTGAGGATACAATAATGATTCTTGGAATTGCCTTATTCTTTGGTGTGAGGAAACTGAAGAAAGTTATAGCGGGTGAGCTGGACAGACGCATTGCGGTTGAAAGAACTGCAGTCAATAAAATCTTTGATGAGAACTATGACGCGGTTTCTTTCCTTCCCGAAGAATACTGGTATCCGATGGCAACCTCCTATATGGTTAAGGCGGCGGCATGCGGTCGGGTGACTACTATTGGAGAGGCACTGGACAGCTTTGACGCATATCTGCACAGAAAGAAGGTTGAGCAGTTCAACGCGGATTTTCTTTCGGAACAGCAGATGCAGACTGCGCATCTCAAGAGTATCAGACGCTCCAACAAAGTTAATGCGGCAGCCAATATAACCAACACCCTCTTTAATATCGCAAACAATATCTGATACAATAAGTTAACCGGAAGCATCTGGAGTAATCAGTGTCCAGATGCTTCCGGTTTTTGTTAAAATGTCAGTATACAAGTATGGTTTGTGCCTGTGCGCGCAATATACGGATCAGTGTTTATCTTCGATGAAGCGTTCTACGCGCAATCTCAACTTGTATTTCTCTCTGAGCTGAGCAATCTGCGCCATCATAGGTGACTTGTGGTGGAAGTCAATGGCTGTCTGGTCGCGCCAACGGTCGATGAGAAGCACAGTTTCGGGATCGTCCATGGGGAAGAAGTATTCGTAACGCTCGTTGCCTTCTTCAGCACGCACTGCATCCACGATACCGGAGGAAATCATTTCCTCCGCGAAGTGCCGTGCGTTGTCACCTGTGCCGGAGTAATAAATGTTTACGGTAATGCTCATAACAACCTCCTGATACAGAGTGTGGATTACTGAGTGTCACCAGCGATGAAGCGGTCAATTCCATTTGCTATGCCGGTAATAATCTTATACTGGTTATATTCGTCTGCCATGTAAAGATCATCAAATTCGTTTGTCATAAATCCCATTTCAAGTAATGTGACAGGTACTTTGGACCAGTTAATGCCAGTCATAGAATCGTCTGTATATACAGAGTTCTTTTTGATCTCGATTTCATTGCACATATCGTTGAGAATGCAGGTGGACAGTGCTTTTGATTGTTCGTGCAGCTCACCGTTGTACCGGTTTTTGGCACTTTGACAGATGGTGTGTGCTCCGTTAACACTGGATTTCGTTGAGCCGTTTGCATGTATCCGGATAAAGGCATCTGCGTTTGCTTCGTTTGCAATGGTAGCTCGTTCAGAGTTTGAAATGTTGACTTCGTGGGTAGTTCGGGTCATGATTACAGTATAGCCGCGGTATTCAAGCTCTTTTTGCAGCTTCAGGCCGATCATCAGTACCAGCTCATATTCTTTCAGTCCGGAATGCTTACCGGATGTACCGTGAGAGACCTTGGTTTTCATTGTCATCGAATTTGGTCCGATAGGTTCCTTGGAACTGTTGCCTATCAGCTGATGCCCTGGATCCAGAACAATTACATATCCGTTAGGTTCCGCCTTTACGCGGATAACGGAAGCATCTGCATACCGGACTTCACCGTTCATCAGCAGTCTGCTCCATCCGTCCTGAGAGTCAAGATATTCAACATCGGTGTGAGGTTCCAATGTGGTTATCAAATCAGAACCGCTTACAGGCTGATCGTATATATTAACCTTGGCGATTGTGTATCCGGCAAGCGGATCAGGAAGTAAAGATTAGGGTTCTACAGAGGAATCGGATGCCGTTGAGCCAGATACTGGAACCGGAGTAACGGATTCGGTAATATCAGAAAGCTGACGATTAGCATTAAAAATCTGACTGATCAGAACAATGTTCAAGAGAAATAATATACCAAGGAAAGTCAGAAATGATTTATTGCGCATAATGATTATCCTCCAGTTGGGTCGCTAAAATGATTTTACACTTATTAATTTGTGATGTCAATAAATGATGCAGTGAAAAAACAGATAGTTGCGTGACTGCTGTCGTATTTGCATTTGTGCAGCGAATTGAGCTGAACTTGCTGCAATGACAGATGAAGTCCTTAAGAGGTGATAGTGTGATCAGAAAACCGCGTGGCAGCGCAGTTCGGTTGTTCTTTCTATTTGCGAACGAGAGTATGTATCAGACGAAGCTAATCCTGAGTTCCGCAGGAGGACCTTCATAAATCTGGCATGAACTGAAAAGAGGACAGACATCGAAGTCCGTCCTCTTGGGAATTGCTTGATTATGCTTCTTCAAAAGCGTCCTTGCCGAGTCCGCAGGTGGGGCAGACCCAATCCTCGGGAACATCTTCCCATGCAGTGCCGGGAGCTACGCCGTTGTCGGGATCACCAACGGCGGGATCGTATTCATAGCCGCAGGGGCAAACGTATTTTTTCATAGTGATATCTCCTTTGTTGTGATACTTGGTATTATATGCAAAAACGGTGGATATATCAAGCACGGGATCCCATCATGATCTCCGAGATGATGTCGAGAACCTTCTGGTGGCAGCGACCGCAGCCGGTGGAGCAGTTGGTGACCTTCTGAACATCCTCAAAGGCGGACAGAACATCGGAAAGACTTTTCATGGAATCGAGAGCGTTTGCAATATCAGCGTAGCTGACCTGCTTGCAGTTGCAGACCGTGTAGTTTTCGGTCATGTGAATTACCTCCGACAAAAAATATAAATACTGTTGTGCTGACAGCAAAGAAACGGGTGCGCGTTTTTTGCGGATTGATCAACCGTACTGTGCTTCATTGAGCGATTCATCCCAGAAGATGATGCCGTTCATTGATGCGGCTATTTCATCTGCCGCTGTACGTACCTGCGCCAGGTACTGCTCATCACGCTTTTTGGAGCGCCTGCCCTTTGCGCGGAACAGCTCCTTCAGAACGCATGCATCATAGCTAATGGCGAAATCCTCTGCATCACGGTGAGGGAAAAAGGTTACCCCAACCTCGTACCGTATTGTGCCGCTGTCACTTTCAGCGGTCAGCCACACTGCGGCGCCGTGACGCTCAATGTCATTGAAGATGCAGTCGGCGGCGAAATATTGTTTATATACATCAACTGTTTTCATTTGATATCCTCCACGAAACTGGAAAGGCAACATATGAATTGCGCGTGAAATGCCCGGCTGCAGAACCTCGGTTCTGGGGGCGTTTAGCAATCGGTCCAGCTGCTGACAGTACTGATAATTCTGGAGACGGCATCCTCAACGCTTGAACATTCGATCAGATTGGTATCCGGATTAATCAGACGGCTGAGAAGAATGGGAAACCAGCATGGAGTGTGCAGAGTGCTTTCGGTTTCCTCCGAGTCAGACCTGCGGACATAAAATATGTACACCCGTTTGCCGGATGCACTTGCCAGCGTGAGTTCGCCTACTGTTCCCGGACAGCTTGCGTCATCCAGAAGAAAAATCGCATCTGTGCATCGCCGGACCATATCCGATTCGATTCGAACAATATCCTCGTCGGTCATACCGTCTGACTCAAAGTAAAATGGACCGATGTAAGTGGTATTGGGGGAAATGACCACACCGTCGCTTCGCTGAAGCAGAAGATCGCGATGCCCAAGCAGCATGGCACGATAGTCTTTCTCGGCATTTTTGAGATAATTGCTGTTCAGATAATCAAAGCAGAAAGTTCCGCCGCAGTATAGTGTTCTCAATTGTTTCCCTCACTATTAATTCGACTAAGCGAAATGATCATGTGATCTGATGCAGAAAAATCGCTTACGAATTGATAAAAAATAGCTTGCGAAAACACAAAAGGATGGACAATACTGACCATCCTTTGCATTTTTGATTACGCTTCCTCAAAAGCGTCCTTGCCGAGACCGCAGGTGGGGCAGACCCAATCAGCAGGAACATCTTCCCATGCAGTGCCGGGAGCTACGCCGTTATCGGGATCACCGACGGCAGGATCGTATTCATAGCCGCAGGGGCAAGCGTATTTCTTCATGTTCAGTACCTCCTTGTATTCTTAGGGGGAACACCATGCGAGGCTCAAGCCCCGCATGGCTGTGTTATCGTGATTTACAGGCTCAGTGCATTCGATACTTTGCAGTAAATCCGCACTTTGAACAGCTATATCTGACACGGTTTGATGCAAACAGAACTTTAAGAATACGGGTTAGTTCATCCGGTTGAATGCGGAATCCGCATACCTTGACATGAAAGAATGGTCCGGTTGCAGGCGGGGAGTAGTTCGAAAGATTCGGCTGTTCATGCCAGTGTATTTTGCTGCCGCATTTGGGGCAGCCTGACGGAGCGTATGCCCGCATCTGAAATTAACCGAAATATCTCTTCAGCAGACCCTCGAAAGCACGGCCGTGTCGGGCCTCGTCCTTGGCCATCTCATGGACGGTGTCGTGGATAGCGTCAAGACCAAGTTCCTTGGCACGGGCAGCAAGCTTCTTTTTGCCGTCGCAGGCACCGGATTCGGCCTCTACGCGCATTGCGAGATTCTTCTTGGTAGAGTCGGTGACAACTTCGCCCAGCAGCTCAGCAAACTTGGCAGCATGCTCAGCTTCTTCGTAAGCGGCCTTTTCCCAGTACAGACCGATCTCAGGATAGCCTTCACGATGTGCAACGCGAGCCATGGCAAGATACATACCAACTTCGGAGCACTCGCCGACAAAGTTTGCACGCAGACCTTCGATGATTTCCATATCAACGCCCTGAGCTACACCGACAACATGTTCGTCGGCCCAGACAGTCTCACCGGAAACCTGCTCGACAAACTTGGAAGCGGGAACCTTGCACTGAGGGCAGAATTCGGGAGCCTCGGGACCTTCGTGAACGTAACCGCAAACAGAGCAAACAAACTTTTTCATAATCTTTTCTCCTTTGATATTATTTATATTGTTTATTTCAGTGCTGACAGACAGCGGTTCAAAATCAACCACGCCGTGCTTGCATAATGGACAGACATAATCAGCAGGGAGTGTGTCTCCTTCGTGAATGTATCCGCATATTCTGCACCGGTAACCTCCGGAGGCAGTCTGAGCGGGCTTAGGTTTGATGTTGCTGTGATAATATGCGTAGGTGAGAGGAGTGGTGCCGGAAAGTGTTTTTGCATCGGTCACTGTTCCAAGAAACATGATGTGCGTGCCCTGATCCAGCTTGTGAACAACTTTGGCTTCAATATATGCGCAGGTGTTATCGGTAATAACCGGCAGTCCGGAACGGGACTGTTCGATGCGCAGACCGTCAAATTTGTCGACGTCGCGGCTGCTTTGGAATCCGAAGCGGCGAATCATTTTAAAATTTGTGCCGGTGTCAAGAACTGAAACGCAGAACATGCCGCTTGCATTAATTGCATCGCAGGTACGATTCGCCTTGTTGACTGTGACACTGATACGCAGAGGCTGGTCGGTTTGCTGGATGGCGGTGTTGACGATACAGCCGCAAGGTTCGCCATTGATCTTGCTGGAGAGAACATATAGACCGTAGCTGAGATTGTATAATGCGGCAGGATCCATAGTATCAGCCCTCCTCAAGACAGCTTGGGCAAACGCCCTTAAGATTAAGGTCGTAGGAATTGATGTCCAGTCCGCTCAAAGCTCTCAGATGATCGGTCAGATTGCCGATTTCCGCGTCGACTACGCACCCGCAGCGACTGCAGGTCATATGCTCATGAGGCGAGAGGGTTTTGTCATAGCGATCAGGACCATCGATGATAGGTATATGCAGGATCTCGCCGTTTTCGCTGAGAATGCCGAGGTTGCGGTAGACGGTTCCCATAGCTATGCTGGGGCGTTTTCGCTTAGCCTCAAGATAGATCTCCTCAGCTGTGGGGTGATTGCAGGCCTGCATGACGATGTCGTAAATCAGTTTTCTTTGCTCGGTCATATAATCACTCCTTTTTGCTTTCTTTTATTTACAAGAATAATTATAAGAATTGTTCCTAAAAAGTCAAGAGGTTTTTTAAAAAAGTCAAAATTTTTTTTGTTGTGAGCGTCTCCAACAAATGACGTCGATTGTGGCAGAGTTTGTCGAGTAAGATTCCGTGAACGGAAAAGCGCCGCAGAAACAGCAAAGCACCCTGACAACCGAAAGAGGAAGTCGGGTGCTTAATCTATTTTAAAGGGAGGTGAAGGGGAGAGAGACGGACATTTATGACCGCCTCGTCAGCGAATATCCGTATAATTATGCGATGAATCGGTGCTGCGAAGGTTCAGAGAGATACCCGTAAGATACGGGCAGCAGAAATCGGGATTATGTAAAATTTCTGCCGGGAATCCGGGGTGTTCCAGGGAGTGTTTCGGCGATATTTCCATGAGATTCTGTGAAGACACGGAGTACAGGAGTTTGGCAGATTCACACAAGTTCTGTGACAAATGTCCGAGAATATTCGAGTCAATAATCTGCGACAATCACATTTTGTTATTTGTTTTTTACAAGAGAACATAAATAAGCAGCCTGATTGCAATCACACAATCAGGCTGCTTTTAATAGTATAAGATAAAATCAGTCTTCGAGAAGTTCGGGGACGTTAATACCGAAAGCAAAGCCATAAAGGCAAGTGCTGTCTTCGGCAATGACATCGGTAATTTCAACGAAGCAGTCGAAACCGTTCTGAGTAAATTCGGAATTTGTAGAGCCGGGGATGACATCGATCTCGGAAAGCTCAATAGTTGCAGTTTCGTCGAATTCATCAATTACTTTGAGCATGGTTTCCTCAGTGTCGGAGGAAGAATCAATAGCGGCAAGAGCCGCGGCACTTGCTACCATTATCTCGGAAAATGCTGCTTCAAAATTCTCTTCAGTTATATCTCTGGTATAAATGATAATGCTGTTCACCGGACCGTCCAGAATGATTTCTCCATCGGAATCGAAGCTGAGGAAAGCAACAAGAACCTTACCGGTGCATTCATTGCCGGTGACAAAGTAACAGATATCGCCGTTGGAAGAGAATTCGCTGACATCAAGAAGCTCATAGTTGAAGTCATTATCTTCCATGATATCTTCCATGTCTTTTACCAGTTCTCTGACAAATCTTTTGGATTCAGTGGCTAAACGGCAGACGGTAACGCAGCGTACGGAATCTTCATAGTCCTCAAGAGATTCAAATAAGGGAAGGGCTTCCTCGAAACTCTTTGCGTCAAAAAGAGCCTTTGCGTTCAGATAGGTGCATTCAGTAACCTTATCGGCGCAGTCTTCGTAATCACCCAGAGCCTCAAAAGCTTCAGCTGCCTTGTCATACTCGCCGGATTCGTACAGAGCGGAGGCAATCTGATAGGAACACTCGGTAATCTTGTCTGCGCTGTCCTTGTAACCGTTCAGATCTTCAAACTTTGCAATGGCTTCTTCGTAGTCACCGTTTTCCATAACGCCCAGAGCGATGTTGTAGTCGCATTCGGTCAGCAGATTTGCAGAATCCTTATAATCCTCAAGAGCAACAAACATCTCTCTTGCTTCGGTCCACTGGTGATTGACCATCATTTCCATTGCCACGTTGTAATCCTGGGAGTCACAGCCGGAGAGGGACATAAAAGCTGCGGCGCAAAGAACGGCTATAATTGTCTTTTTAATATTCAATTTCATTCCTCCAATATTAATAATTTGTAAACATTATATCAAACAGGAAATTACGTGTCAACATGATAGCACTTGAATTTGAATAATTATACGTAAAAACGCCGCCTGATTGAAATTGATGCAATCAGGCGGCGCAAGTATCAGTATCGATTATTCGGTGACAAGTTCAGGAATTACAGCACCGAAGAGGAAGGTGTATTCGTTTTCTGCGCAGGAGACTTCGATGAAGCAGTCGTAGCCATTGCGTTCGAAGTCATAGTCAAGATAGGCTTCGGGATTGGTCGCAAGCTGTTCGATTACAGCCATAGACAGTGATTCAAATTCGGAACTCAGCATGAGGATGACTTCGTCGGGGGAGGAACCATCCAGTTCGGCGAGTGCTGCGCCGGCTGTGATGATAACTTCAACCAGCACTTTTTCAATCTCCTCTGGAGATTCTGCGGTTCCCATTGCATATACAGAATTGATCTGTTTGTAGGAATCGAAATACCAGTCGGAAGTGGTGTTGGTGAAGTAAAGGGTGGATTTCTCGGAAGCGTCTTCACCGTCGATCACATAGATCTTTTCAGTGTAGCTGTCATCAAAGTTGATGTCCAGAAGAGAATAGGTGCATCCGACCTGCTTATATGTCTTGCAGATGTTAGCAGCGAAATCGGAAGTAAAATCATCGGAATCGATGAGCAGCTTGCAGATGATGGTGTAGCGATAGGAATCTTCATAATCGCCAAGGTCTTCAAATGTAGCAAGAGCTTCGTTATACTTTTTGCTCTCATAGAGCTTCATAGCGTTCTGATAGGTGCAGTCGGTGATCATATCAGCACTGTCTTCGTAGTCACCCAGAGCCTTGAAGGCTTCGATAGCCTTGTCGTATTCACCGTCATTATAAAGAGCCATAGCGTTGTCATAGTCACGCTTGAGGATAAGTTCGCCGCACTCGGAGATCTTGTCGGCACTTTCCTTGTAACCGTTCAGAGCTTCGAACTTTGCGATGGCATCCTCATACTCGCCGTTTTCCATGACACCAAGAGCGATGTTGTAGTCACACTCTGCCAGCATGTCGGCAGAATCCTTGTAATCTTCAAGAGCGACAAACATTTCTCTTGCCTCGGACCACTGCTGATTTTCCATCATGCCCAGAGCAGTCTTGTAATCCTGAGAATCACAGCCGGAGAGGGACAGGAAAGCGGCAGCGCAGAGAATGGTGATAACTGTCTTTTTGATACTCATTTTCTTTCCTCCAATAAATGAATTTGAATAAATTATAGCTGAATAAAGATAATAAGTCAAATATAGAAAAATACGGCAGAAGAAAAACATCCTGAATGACTTTGCAGGATTCAGGATGTTTTTTACAGTTATTCTGTTATTAGTTCAGGCACAGAGACCGAAAAAATAAAGCGGAAATTATCGCCGATCTCTGAAACGGCAAGATAGCAGTTGTAGCCGTTGTGTTCAAATTCATAATTGGTGTAGCTGTTGCCGGTTATTTCAGCGAACTCCTCAGCAGCCAGACGTTCAAATTCCGTGTTGAGCATCAGGATAAGATCTTCAGGCGTTGAGGTGTTATCGAGCTGAGCGAGTGCAGTACCGGCGGTGAAAACAACTTCCGGATAAACGAGTTCGATTTCTTCCGCGCTGCCGGCTGTGCCCATAACGATTACGCCGTTGATTTCACCCATGCGGTGAGTTGTCCAGTTCGAGGTAATGTTTGTGAAATAGACGTGGGTTTTCTCGGAGGCTTCAAGACCTACGACTCTGTACACACGTTCATCATAGCCGGAAGAGTCTCTTTCTGCGAGAAGATAGGGTATACCATATTTCATGAAGTCACTATCCATGTTGGAAGCGAATTCAGATACGTACCCGTAGGAGTCAGTGAGCAGTCTGCATACTACCACATAGTGTACGGCATCTTTATAATCCTCAAGGGACTGGAACAGAGAAAGAGCCTCTTCATATTCTTCTGCATCATAGTGAGCCATGGCGCTTTTATAGGTGCATTCAGTGACGCGATCTGCACAGTCTTCGTAGTCACCAAGGGCTTCAAAAGCATCAATTGCCTTGTCATACTCACCGGCGTCCTGAAGGGCGACAGCTATCTGATAGGAACATTCGGTGATCTTGCCGGCACTGTCCTTGTAACCGTTCAGCGCTTCGAACTTAGCGAGGGCGTCTTCATATTCGCCGCTTTCCATTACGCTGAGGGCGATGTTGTAGTCGCACTCTGTCAGCATGTCGGCGGAATCCTTGTAATCTTCAAGAGCGACGAACATATCTCTTGCCTCGAACCACTGCTGATTTTCTATCATGCCCAGAGCGGTCTTGTAATCCTGAGAATCACAGCCGGAGAGGGTCAGGAAAGCTGCGGCGCATAGTATGGCAATAACTGTCTTTTTGATACTCATTTTATTTCCTCCCGATGAAAAATTAGTTTTAGTATAATACTTGAGATTGTTTGTGTGAATAGCTGGACAAAGGCTGTCCGAATATAGAAAAAACGCGTCCGGATTGCAAAAATGATGCTGTCCGGACGCGTTTGAGTAATTATTCGCTTAGCGAAGCCATGTAAGCTTCAAAACTGCCGCTGAGTATACGGCACATATCGGTGTAGTTTTCTGCTGAGTAATAGTAATCGGCATCGTGACCGGCGATTTCCAGAGAAGTGAAAGCTTCATTTTTGAGTTTATCGAAAACGATGCGCTTTGCTTCAGGATCGCTCTGGCTGCGCAGATTATACAGACAGCCGGAAAGCGCGATATTAACATAGCTGTTTCTCAGATCATCCATTACGCCCATTTCTACCAGCTTGTCGTGCCACGCAGAATAAGCTTCATAGAAGCACAAAGGATGGCGCTTTTTTGTGGACTGCAGGTTGTTGTCCAGTCCCACGCGGTAATATACCAGCTGCTTGTCAAGGGTTACTATACGCTCTGCCATGGCAAGCGCGGAAAGGGTGAAGAAAAGGTCGTTGGAATTCTGAGTATGCTGGAACTGAAGACCGGATTTTTCCACAAAAGACCGGCGGAACATTTTTGTCCAGGGGCAGGGGGAAGTGATGCGGAAGATATGTTCGGGGCAGTCTCTGTAGTTGAAGGGTTGTTTTTTTGGAGCGATGGCGGTGTTGAGCAGCCACTTGGCATCCTTGTACTCGCCTGTTTTGTTGTTGTAGTGCTTGGCGCCGTAGAGGACGATGTCTGCCTCTGCCAGTTTAGCGGCAGTGTAAGCCTGCTCGGCGAGACCTTTCGCAAAGAAATCGTCAGAGTCAAGGAATACGACATACTCGCCCTGTGCGTGGGAAAGACCAAGATTTCTGGCAGCACCGGCGTATTGATTCTGCTGGGTGTATACTTTTACGCGATTGTCACGTGCGGCGTATTTGTTGAGTATCTCAAGGGAGCGGTCGGTGGAGCCGTCGTCCACGCAGATTATCTCAATTCGCTTCATGGTCTGCTGAAGCAAGGTATCGAGACCCTGCTCGATGAACTCCTCAACATTATATACAGGCATGATTATTGAGACGAGGGGAGATGAACCGCCAAGTTTCTGCTTGATGCGCAGTCCGATGGCCCGGAATCCGTAAGACAGTCCGTGCCGCTTGAAACCGCGTAGAGCAATAACTGCCATGCGTGGGATATATGTGATTACATTGCCTACACGATATGCAACAGATGTGCGGTATTCGTCCTCAACGGTTTTAAGCCGGCTGCGAAGACTTTCGTTTTCAGCCTTGATAAAGCTGCGCTCGAATTCGGTTTCGCCGCTGCGCTTGATCATATCAAAGAAATGACCGGCACAGAAATCGTCCGTATCCAGCACGGCCTGCTCTCCGGGAATGTCCAGAGAACGGAAAATTCTGCGGGCGTTACCGAATATGCTGTTGAAAAGATATTCGTAGATATGTTCTGCGATTTCCGGTTCAACCTGCCGGTTGCGCATAAAGGCGATCATTTCCGAATAGGCAACGATGTATCCCTGCACGTTTTTCATTGATTGAGTGGCGGTCATGGTTGACTCGCCGCGCACACGACGATGATAATAACTCTTACGGACATAAGACACTCTTTCCGCGAGCATCATGCACTGAAAGGAAAACAGGTTATCCTCGTGGATGATACCTTCGTAGAAGCGCAGTCCGTTGGATTCGATAAGATCGCGGCGGAAAAACTGCAGGCAGACCGAGGCGAAAAATTCGCGGTTGGGGCGCATTTTGCAAAACATGACCTGTCCGCTGTGCACACCAGAATAATCACCCTTGCGATCGTAGTAGTCAATGAAATTCAGATTTTCGTTCTTTATTCTTTCGCTTTCAAAAAAAGGCACGCAGTTGAAGCAGAGTATATCAAGATTATCTGCTTCTGCTCTGGTATAAAGCTCCTCAAGGGTGTTGCGATCGAGATAATCGTCGCTGTCGAGGAAATAAACGTATCTGCCGGCGGCGGAGTCCAGTCCGACGTTGCGTGCGCTGGACTGTCCGCCGTTTTCCTTGCGGATGAGCCGGACGGAGCCGTGTTTAGCGGCATATTCTTCAACAATCTGCGTAGAACTGTCGGTAGAGCCGTCGTCAACGCAGATGATCTCTATCTCTGACAGTGTCTGATTGACAGCGCTGTCGAGGCATTCTCTGAGATAATCCTCCACCATGTATACCGGAATGATAACCGATACGGCGGGACATTTGTGTTCCATCTTGACCTCCGGATAAGTGATACAATATGTAGTATATATACTACCGCAAATGAAGATAAATAGCAATATAAATTGAGCAATATCCAGTTAATCACTCATGATAAAGCGCATTCGGCGATGACAACTATTCAAAATAACAACAGGCGAGAAAAAAGACCGCCGGATTTGCTCATTCGTGCAGATCCGGCGGTGTCTATTTGATTGAAAGGATCAGTCACCGAAACCAATGCCCATTCTGCGGGCGGTGGTGATGATCTCGCTGTCAGCGGGGACCAGCTTGGTTTTGCCGGCAACATCGGAAAGCTTGTTGCGGACGATTTTGTCACCATCCATTGCTACAGTATAGCCGTACTCACCGTCGCGGATGAGCTTGGCTGCGTGAGCGCCGAAACGGGTGGCAAGTACTCGGTCGTATGGGGAGGGGGAACCTCCGCGCTGATAATGCCCGGGGATAACCACGCGTGCCTCCACGCCCATTTTTTCCTGAATGTTGGCGGCAAGACGCTGACCGACCGAAGTGAAATGATCAGCTGCACGCTTCTGCTCAAGCTGCTTTTTCTTGAGCTTTGCTTCTTCGGTATCCATCGCGCCTTCAGCAATGCAGATTATTGCAAAGTTGCGCTTGTGGGTGGCTCGCTTTTCGATGGATTTGATTACGCTGTCAAGATCATAGGGGATTTCCGGCAGCAGGATAATATCCGCGCCGCCGCCAAGACCGGCGTAAAGCGTCAGCCAGCCTGCCTTGTTACCCATCAGTTCAATGACCATAACGCGTCCGTGACTGTTGGCAGTGGTGTGGATACGGTCGACAACGTCGGTCGCGATGTCCACAGCGGTGTGGAAGCCGAAAGTAACATCAGTGCCCCAGATGTCGTTATCGATAGTCTTAGGCAGACCGATGACGTTGAGTCCTTCTTCGGAGAGAAGGTTGGCGGTTTTGTGGGTGCCGTTGCCGCCAAGTGTGATGAGGCAGTCCAGCCCCATGGCAGCGTAGTTGCGCTTCATGGCGGCTACTTTGTCCACGTTGTCACTTTCGATGACGCGCATGTTGCGATAAGGTGTGCGGCTGGTACCGAGAATGGTACCGCCGAGGGTAAGGATACCGCCGAAATCACCGGGGGGCATGAAAGTATAGCTTCCCTCGATGAGTCCGGAGAATCCGTCGTTGATGCCGATGAATTCAGCGTCGAACATATTATAGGAAGCGTAGGCAACACCGCGAATGGCAGCGTTGAGACCGGGACAGTCGCCGCCGGCGGTCAGCAATCCGATGCGTCTTTTCATAAATGAAGCCTCCCCGTAATTTATTCAGTGGTTACGTCAGTCCAGATCGCCGAAAGCGGCAGCGTCAAGGGCGGTGTATTCATATACACAGTTGGCCTGCGGAGTGGGGTAATTCTTTTCCTTGACAAAAACGCGGGTCTGGTCGCTGGCGATGTAGATGTTGGCAAGCGCTGCGCCAACGTCGATGCAGTTGAGGTCTTCCATATACTTGATAGCGACCATGGGACGCTTGCGGTATACGTAGATGTTGGTGCCCTCGGTTATGTACCTGACCGGCTGGCGGTTCATAGCGGAGGGGGCCAGACGACCTGCGTCCAGCAGAGGAAGAAGCTCGGGGGAGCTGATCTTGCCGAGGACAACCTCGTGGAGCAGCTTGCGGCTGGCTTCCTCAGGGCTGAGGCGGCGGGGAGCGTTATCAGAACGACCGAAGCAGATTGCTGCTACATAGGGCAGCTGTCCGGAGTCATCGGTCGCCTTGGGCTTGCAGCAGCCCAGCCAGCAGGTACCTACATCCTGTTCAGTGAGGAAAAGGATGATCTGCTGTCCTATAAATCCGGCATTTTCAAGATAGCCTTCCTTCTCAACAGAACGGATGACGATATAATGCTGAGCGTTGTGGCTGAGAATGGAATGATATTTTCGGGTGAAATCCTCACGGGAGAGAATAGAGACATTGGTCTTGATACTGGAATGCAGGGGCTTGATGGTACCCATGAATTTGCGAAGCTCGGCAAGAACGCTGTCCTTGATGGGCTCAGCAGTGTATGTGCGGACAGAGCGTCGCGCAACGATAGCGTCTTTTCGTGTCATAGTTCACTTAACGCCGCTGAGGCGTATACTCCTTTCAGAATGGAATATATAGAACAGAAATATTATAGACTGTTTGACGATATAAATCCAGAAAAAATTACTTGTCCTTTGCACTGTCAGCAAGGCGATCAAGTTCGGGCTGTGTGAAGCTGTAGCTCTTGTCGCAGAAATGACACTCCACATGCGCAAGGCCGCTTTCATCACAGAGATTACGGAGCTCGTCGGCAGTAAGTGTGATGAGCGCGCGGGTTACGCGTTCACGGCTGCAGGAGCAGCGATAGCAGGTGGTCTGGGGATCAAAGAATTCCACTTCAAAGCCGTCAAGAGCTTTGGTAAGGATCTCCTCGGCGGAAAGACCGCTGCTCATCATTTCGGAGAGGGAGGGGAGTGCGGCAAGAGAACGTTCCAGCTTGACGATTTCGCGCTCGTCGGCAGCGGGAAGCAGCTGAATAATAAGGCCGCCTGCACGGTCCACACGCCACAGCTCGTCAAAATGCACGCTGAGTGCCAGAACTGTGGGAACCTGCTCACTGGTGGCGTAATAGCCGGTCAGATCCTCGGCAATCTCACCGGACACAAGGGGGCAGCGCGCTCCGTAGGGCTCGCCGATACCGTAATCCTTGATGACCGAAAGCTCGCCTGAAGTACCAACGGCACCGGCGACGTCCAGACGTCCGTTGGCGTCGGGGTAGAGCAGCAGACCGGGCTCCTGGCAGTAGCCGCGCACATTGCCTTGAGAATCGGCAACAGCTATGAGTGAACCGATGGGGCCGCCGCCGTTTATGCGTACGGTAATGGAAGCGTTGTCCTCCTTGAGCTTCTCGCCCATGATGGAAACGCCGGTGAGAAGTCTTCCCAGAGCCGATGCGGCAACGGGAGTGCATTTATGGATGCGCACAGCTTCCTTGACAATGTCGGTGGAGTCAAGGAAAGCGGCGTGCACAAGACCGTCAGAGGTTATGCATTTCTGAAAAAGTCCCATTGATGATTATTCTCCTTTTTTGCGGCAGACATACACCACGCGCTGGGTTTCCTCCGAGGGGGAGGCTTCGGTGTAATCATCGAACTCCTCGATGATGGTCATACCGGCGCGGTCAAGCATATCCGCAAGCTGCCCGCGGGTGTAGGCGCGCTCCATAAAGCTTTCGCTGCTGCGGAAGTATGCGCCGTCCTCGTCGAGCTCGAAAAAGTCAAGGCTGATCTCTGTGAAATCATTCTCCAGCAGGCTGTTCTGCCAGACACAGTAGACCTCATCCAGATCATAAACATACACATTGTCACCCAGCACATGGCGGTGCTTGTAGGGCGTGTTGGCGTCGAAAACAAACACGCCGTCCGGCTCAAGAAACAGAGCCACCCGCTCAAAGGCGCGCTGCAGCACAGCCTCGTCGGTGATATGATTGACGCTGTCGAGTGTGCAGACCACGCCGTCAACAGTGCCGTAGAGATCCAGTTCGTCCATCTGCTGGCAGAGGAACATCACGCCGGGATTCTCTTTCATATATGCTGCAGACAGCATATCGGGAGAACCGTCCACGGCGATCATGTCAAATCCCAGCGAAGCCAGCTCAAGGGAAAGAGTGCCCGTGCCGCACGCCAGGTCAACGACCAGCGCGCAGCCGGGCTTATGTTTATTAAGTATATCGCTCAGAAAGCGAGCTTTTGACGGATAATCTACATTCTCCGTCAGGGCATCGTAATAACGGGCAAATACGCCGTAGCTCATTCTTTGTTTTCCTTGCTTGGAAGCATGGCAAGCTCGTCTGCTGTCATGCGTTCGAATGCTATGTCGTAGCCGTTGCAGCCGTAGTTGAGGGAACGGCTGACGCGGCTGATGGTCGCGGTGGAAGCACCGGTGCGGCTGACGATGTCGGCATAGACCCAGCCGTCCTTGAGCATCTTGGCAACAGCCAGACGCTGTGCCATAGCCTTGACTTCGGGCACAGTGCAGAGGTCTTCGAAGAATTTATAGGCCTCTTCAAGGCTTTCAAGCTTTAAAACTGCAGAAAGCAGAAAGTCTACGTTGTTGTCTTTGATCCTGCTGTCCATAATTCCTCCGTTAAGCCGATTGGCTTTATAATATGTTTATTGTGCTTCCAGCACTTCGGTGAGCATTTCGCGCAGGGTATCAGCACCCTCGCCGGTTACAGACGAGAAGGGGATGAGCATATCCTCGTCGCAGCCCAGCTCATCGGGGAAAGCCGCAAGTCGTGCGGCGCGCTCTGATTTATTGAGTTTATCGATTTTGGTCAGCGCAATAACAGTTGGAAAGCCGGTCTCCTCGAGGAAGTCCAGCATGGTGATGTCGTCGGCGGTGGGTTTGTGGCGGGAATCCACAAGCATGACCACCAGACGTATATCACGATCCTGAGCGAAGTATCCGTCGATCAGACCAGCCCAGCGTTCCTTTTCAGAACGGCTGACTTTGGCGTATCCGTAGCCGGGAAGGTCGACAAGCCGTGCGCCTTCACAGGTGTAAAAGTTGATGGTTGCGGTTTTGCCGGGCTGTGAGCTGACTCGTGCGAGGGATTTTCGACCCAGCAGCTTGTTTATCAGCGAGGATTTGCCGACGTTGGAGCGTCCGGCAAATACAGCCTCAGGCACGGTGCAGGGAAATATCTGAGATACAGTGCCAAACGCGGCCTCAAACTCTGCTTTGTCCAGCTTCATGGCTGCCTCCTGTTTTTGCAATATAGGAAGTGTGTTCCGCGGCGGTCACGCTGCTGTCGTTTTCGGCAACGGGCAGTTCGGACAAAGCGTATTCCAGTACCTCATCCAGCTTGCTGACCGGAATGATATTCAGCGAGGAACGAACAGCTTCGCTCAGCTTGGAAATATCCGGCTCGTTCTTAGCGGGAATGAGGACGATCTTGATGCCGCTGACCATTGCTGCCATTGTTTTTTCACGCAGTCCGCCAATGGGGAGAACCCGTCCGCGAAGAGTGATTTCACCCGTCATAGCGACATTTCCGCGTGCGGGAATACCGGTAAGAGCAGAAATAATCGCGGTGGCGATCGTTATACCTGCCGAGGGACCGTCTTTTGGAGTGGCTCCCTCAGGAACGTGAATGTGAATGTCTTTGGTTTTGTGGAAATCGGGAGCGATGCCCCAGTCTGCGGCGCGAGAGCGGATGTAGCTGACCGCGGTGCGGGCAGATTCCTGCATTACGTCACCCAGAGAGCCTGTAAGCTCCAGCTTTCCGCTGCCATCGAGAATGGCGACTTCGATTTCAAGCATGGTACCGCCGACGCTTGTCCACGCAAGTCCGTTCACGATACCCGGTTCGGGGTGAAGCTCAGGCTCGTCCTTGTCGTAGCGTGCCGGTCCCAGCAGCTCGCCCAGCTCACGCTCGGCGATGCGGACCCGTTCGTTTTCACCGGAGGCGATCTTCTTGGCAGCCTTGCGGCAGACCGAAGCGATCTCACGCTCAAGGTTGCGCACACCAGCCTCACGGGTATAACCATTGATGAGGGTGGAAATAGCCTTGTCGGTGATGTGGAAGGTCTTGGAATTCAGACCGTGACGGGCAACCTGCTTCCTGAGCAGATGACGCTTGGCGATGTTGAACTTTTCTTCATGTGTGTAGCTGGAAAGCTCAATGACCTCCATACGGTCCATCAAAGGACCGGGGATACGTCCGGCGTCGTTGGCTGTGGTTATGAACATGACCTGCGAAAGATCAATGGGAAGATCTACGTAATGATCGTGGAAAGTGGAATTTTGCTCCGGGTCAAGAACCTCAAGCAGCGCAGAGGTCGGATCGCCTCTGAAGTCGCTGGCAAGTTTGTCAATTTCGTCAAGGAGCAGCAGGGGATTCATGGCACCGGCAAGACGCATACCGTTGATAATGCGGCCGGGCATGGCACCAATGTAGGTCTTGCGGTGACCGCGGATGTCGGCTTCGTCGTGAATGCCGCCAAGCGAGATGCGGTAATAACGCTTGCCAAGAGCCTCCGCTACCGAACGGGCGATAGAGGTTTTGCCCACGCCGGGAGGGCCGACAAGACAGATGATCTGTCCTTTGATATCGGGAGCCAGTGCGCGCACGGCGATGAACTCGAGGATACGTTCCTTGACGCGCTCCATACCATAATGGTCGCGGTCAAGCTTTTTTGCGGCGGCGGCAACGTCCAGCCTGTCCTGAGTGGTGATGCCCCAGGGGAGAGAGAGACATACCTCGATGTAGTTGCGCTCCACGGAAGCTTCGTGGGATCCTGAGGGCAGACGGGCAAGCTTGTCGCAGGATTTAAGCAGCTGTGCCGCAACATCTTCGGGAATATCCCGGCTCTGTATCTGTTCGCGGAACAGGTCGGCATCCTGAGCGGGGGAATCACCGTCGCCCAGCTGATCGCCGATGACACGCAGCTGCTCACGCAGGTAATATTCTTTCTGGTTACGGTCTATATTTTCCTGAACGCGCTTTTCGATTTCACTCTTGAGCTCAAGAAGCTGCAGTTCACCGTCAATAAGTGAAATAAGCAGCTCACATCGCGCGGTATGATCAAGTTCGGAAAGAAGCTTTTGCTTCTTGTCACCGGGTATAGACAGATTGTGGCTGAGGCGGTCGGTCAGATGGCCGAGATTATCATCGGAATTGAAGAAATCCAGCAGCTGACGGTTCTGTTTCTGATCACCAAGCTGGATATATCTGCTGACCGAATCGTTCAGAATACGGCGAAGCGCCTGTGCATGTTTTTCGTCGGTGCTCTCGCTTTCAGTACATTCGCTGACAAGACCGATAAGTACACCACCCTTGTCGATGACAGCATTGACTGAAGCGCGGCAGACGCATTCCACACGAATGCGCAGGGAGCCGGAGGAGGGGTGGTTGATAATCTGCTTGACCAGTGCGATTACTCCGGTATTATATATATCCTCTGCACCGGGATTGTCGGCAGAGGGATCTTTCTGCATTGTAATAAAGACTTCCTGCCCTGACTCAACAGCGCGGCGGACTGCCTTTATGGAAAGGGAACGAACCATATCGAGCTGCTGCGAGATATGCGGGAACAGAACAGTGTCACGCAGTACAACAACGGGCATGGTGCCTCTTCTGAGGGTATTGTTCATTTATAGCTCCTGAAAGAAAAATGTGTAGGGGAAATAAAATAAGTATGCCCGGGGCGAAGATGAACATCGCCCCGGAGGCTTGTTAATCAGGTTCAGGCGGTAGTGCCGGAAGGGGGAAGAGCTGCTTCCTTCTCGCCGGACTCAATGGCCTGTGGTTTACGCTTGATTCGCGGTTCGGCCTCACCCAACACGCATTCTCTGGTGATGGTAACCTTCTGAACGGTGGGGTCGGAGGGAACGGAGAACATAAGCGGGGTGAGCAGAGTTTCCACAACGCCGCGCAAACCGCGTGCGCCGGTTTTCTGCTCAAGAGCCTTGCGGGCAATCTCCTCCAGAGCGGCAGGTTCAAAATCAAGGACAACATCGTCCATGCCGAACAGTGCGCCGTACTGACGGAGAATAGCGTTCTTCGGCTCGGTCATGATCTTGATAAGCGCGTCGCAGTCAAGATCGTTGAGCGAAGTGAAGACAGGCAGACGACCGACAATTTCCGGAATCAGACCGTAACGGATAAGATCCTGCGGAATAGCCTTGCCAATAAGTTCACTGTAAGCGGAATCGCCTTTGACATGAATAGGGGCACCGAATCCGAGCGATGAATTGCCCACTCGTCTTTCAATGATCTTTTCAATGCCGTCAAACGCACCGCCGCAGATAAACAGGATATTGGTGGTGTCCACCTGAATGAACTCCTGCTGAGGGTGCTTGCGTCCGCCCTGAGGCGGGACGTTGGCAACAGTACCCTCCAGAATCTTCAGCAGAGCCTGCTGAACTCCCTCGCCGCTGACGTCACGGGTGATGGATGGATTTTCCGATTTGCGGGCAATCTTGTCGATCTCGTCGACATAGATGATGCCCGATTCGGCGCGCTCCACATCCCAGTCGGCAGCCTGAATGAGGCGAAGGAGGATGTTTTCAACGTCTTCGCCCACGTAGCCGGCTTCGGTGAGAGTGGTTGCGTCAGCGATGGCGAAAGGAACATCCAGAATCTCGGCAAGAGACTGAGCAAGCAGCGTTTTGCCTGTGCCGGTGGGACCAAGGAGCAGCACGTTGCTTTTCTGCAGCTTTACATCGCTGTCGGAAGCCACGCTGCGAATACGCTTGTAATGGTTGTAAACAGCCACCGAAAGAGCGATCTTGGCGGAATCCTGACCGATGACATGCTGGTCAAGATGCGCTTTGATCTCAGCGGGCTTCGGCAGACGTCTGAGATTTGGTTTGCGCTTGTTTTCGCGATATCTGCCGCCGTCGGAGATGATGCTGTAGCAAAGTTCGATGCACTCATCGCAGATGTAGACGCCGTTGCCGGAAATCAGGCGGACGACTTCATCCTCGCTCTTGTGGCAGAATGAGCAGCGAAGGTTTGTTTCGGAATCGCGCTGGGACAATTATATCACCGATCCTATCGTTTGGTAATGACCTTGTCGATAAGGCCGTAGGTGACTGCTTCCTGAGCGGTCATGTAGTTGTCGCGCTCGGTGTCGACGCAGATCTGCTCATAGGGCTTGCCGGTAGCTTCGGAAAGCATGGTGTTGAGCTTTTTCTTAAGCTTGATGATCTGGTTGGCCTGAATCTCAATGTCGGTGGCCTGACCCTGCGCTCCGCCGAGGGGCTGGTGAATCATAATCTCGCTGTTGGGAAGGGCGTAGCGCTTGCCCTTTGCGCCGGCTGCGAGCAGGAAGGCGCCCATACTGGCGGCCATGCCCACGCAGATGGTGGAAACATCACAGGAGATGTAGTTCATGGTGTCGTAGATGCCCAGACCGGCCATGACCGATCCGCCGGGGCTGTTGATATAAAGGCTGATATCCTTTTTGGGGTCCTGACCCTCAAGATAAAGCAGCTGGGCGATGACGAGACTGGCGGTCACGTCGTTGACTTCCTCGGTGAGGAAGATGATGCGGTCGTTAAGCAGACGGCTGTAGATGTCATAGGAACGCTCGCCACGGTTGGTCTGTTCCACTACCATAGGGACTAAACTCATCAGTGTTGCACCTCCGTGAATAATATATCGTATGATTGGCTGAATATGAGCCGATTATGAATTTGCGACAAAAGGTTACTTGGTCTTCTTGATTTTGGCCTTGTCTCGCACGAACTTGACAGCGGCATCAACGGCCAGATCGCTGCGCAGATCCTTGGCAGGAATGGAGTTCTTGACAGCTTCAACTTCCATGTGATACTGCTCAGCCAGCTTGGCGTATTCGGCATCGACAGCCTCGTCGTCGATCTCGATCTTCTCAAGCTCAACGATCTTCTCAAGAGCAAGGCGAACCTTTACCTGATGGGTGGCCTGATCTCTCATGCTCTCGCGAACGGAAGCCATATCGCTGCCGGTGAACTTGATGTAATCCTCAAGAGAGATGCCCTGCATCTGCAGACGGTAACCGAAGTCCTGAATGCTCTGGTCGATGCGGTTCTCGATCATAGCGTTGGGGATGTCGGCGTTAAGCTTGTCGGTAAGAGTTTCAAACAGCTGATCATCAACAGCACGGTCAGCTCTCTCCTCGGCAGCCTTTTCCAGCTTCTGGCGGGCATCGGTCTTGTACTCTTCGAGGGTTTCGAACTCAGTGTAGTCCTTGATGAATTCATCGTCAGCCTCGGGCAGTTCGGTAGCCTTGATGGCGTGAAGCTTGCACTTGAAGACAGCGGGTTTGCCTGCCAGTTCTTCAGCGTGATATTCCTCGGGGAAAGTGACGTTTACGTCAAACTCGTCATTGATGGAATGACCGACGATCTGATCCTCAAAGCCGGGGATGAAGTTGCCGGAACCCAGCTCCAGCTGATACTGCTCAGCCTTGCCGCCGTCGAAAGCGACGTCGTCAACAAAGCCTTCAAAGTCGAAAACAACGGTATCACCGTTCTGGCAGGCGCGATCTTCGATATCGATGATGCGGCCGTTCTTCTGGCGCAGCTTGTCCAGCTCGGCGTCAACATCTTCGTCGGAAACAGCGGTGGAGGGTCTGGTGAGCTTGATGCCGACATAGTCGTCCAGCTCAACTTCAGGCTTTACGGTGATGACAGCGGTGAACTTGAGACCGTCCTCGCCAACGGAGGTGACATCCAGATCAATCTTGTCATCAACATATTCAAGACCGCCTTCTTCGATAGCGGCCTGGAGAGCAACGGGATACAGCTCGTTTACGGCATCCTCATAGAAGAACTCCTTGCCGTACATCTTCTCGATAACTCCGCGGGGAGCCTTGCCCTTACGGAAACCGGGTACGGCGAACTTGTGGGCGTTCTTGCGGAAAGCCTCGGTACAGGCGTTGGCAAATTCCTCGGCACCGACCTCGATCTCAAGCTTTTTGCGATTTACACCGGCGTCGGTGCAGCTGATAAGACTCATAATTGAAATCCTCCCAAAAATATTATGGTTTGCATACCAAGCTATTATAACATAATCTGCCGGAAAATGGAATACTCAAATCTTCGATATTCACGACAAATTACGAAAAAATATGTAATAATCACCAATGCCGTCATTTTTCGATCAGTACCGGAGTAAATTCGCAGTAGTCGGCAGACACCAGTTTCATGGAAATATCCTCGACCATGCCCACAGAAGCTTTCTGATGTGACGCACCGTGGAGATGTCCGTATATGCAGCGCTTTACGCCGAATTCGTGAAGCACGTCCATGATCTCATCACAGCGGTAATCCCCGTACACCGGAGGAAAGTGAAGAAAAACAATGGGCTCCAGTCCGGTTTTCGCGCCCTCGGTCAGAGACATCCTCAGACGACCTGCTTCGCGCAGAAGTACCAGCAGTTCGCCAGCCGGACAGTCGTATGACCAACCGCGGGTTCCGCACAGGACATGCTGACCGTATTCAAAGCAGTTGTTGAACAGAATTGAAAGACTGGAAAAGCCTTCATTTTCAATAAAATTGTCGATTTTCTTCTTGGTCATCCACCAGTAGTCGTGATTGCCTTTGAGTATGATTTTTCTGCCGGGCAGAGAATGGAGAAAAGCGAAATCGGCACGGGTGTTCTCAAGCTTCATTGCCCAGGAGATGTCACCGCACAGTACAACGGTGTCATTTTCACCCACCAAAGCTCGCCAGTTCTTCTCAAGGCGGTCGGTATAGTTCTGCCAGCCGCGGAAAATGTCCATGGGCTTGTCAGTGCCCAGTGACAGATGGGTGTCGCCGAGGGCAAAAAGTGCCATGAACAATCATCCTTTCGCATTATGAATAATCGGAGAACCGCGGAGAATAATACTTCCGACGGCAGAATACTGCCGTCAGAAAACTAACGATCCGGAGGTCTAAGGCTATGTCTGATAAGAAAATGAACGGATGCGGCTGCTATGAGGATAAGGTCAATCACATCAAGTGCGAGGTAAACAACTGTGTATACCATGCCAGCGGCGATGTATGCAACGCATCCTGCATAGAAGTGACACCTTCGTATGCCAGCACCAGCGGCGAAACTGCCTGCGCCACATTCAAGGCTCAGCAGTAACTGCCGGACGATCGGTGAAAAGCGGGGCGGAGTGCATCCGTCCCGCTGCCTGACAGATACATACGGGGCAGACAGAATTGCTATAGTATTTATAAATCTAAAATATAGTACACTACGTCGCGACAGCTGTCAATGGCACTGCGGGCAAATTCATATATTTTTTTGCTTTGTCCGCCTATATTTGCAGGCTCAAAAAAAGCCCGCCGCAGTTTATTGTCTGCGACGGGCAAGGACGATACCGGATTAACAATTTCCCTCATCAGCGTGGAAATACAGTTGCCGTATTCCAGCGTGTGCAGGTTTCAGCGAGAGGTACGGATTGTCAGGAAACAGTCGGCTTTCCGCTCAGAATAATTCAGAAGATTCTGCTGATCTGATATTATCAGATCAGGTATTCGCATATCAGATTAATCAGACTGCTGCACAGAGTGACAGCGTTGTCAAGCTGCTGTCTTGTAACTGCAGGTGTTTCGGCAAGCGGATTATTTGCCGCAAGCTGATTGTAACTGCGGATAGAAGAAAGAGCTTCTATGATGAAGTGACCTGACGCGGAGGACTCAAGTATATGTGGATTGCTGCAGAACGTATCGCGAGGCGTGCGCAGAATAAGAATATGACTCCATGCAGCACCGAAACGGTTGGTACTGTAAAGCTCCACAGAGTATTCTGCACTGCTGCCGGTTACAGTGCAATTGAAGCAGCTGCGGGTGTTGAGTGCCAGTATGAACCGTCTGCGGTTGACAGTGCTGAAACGGTTGAGAAGTGCGTATACACTGGAAAAATCATCTTCGGATAAATCTGCGCCGTGCATGGGCAGGAACAGTCCTTCGGTCTGCAAGGTACGGGAATCTATCAGAGCGACATAGCTGGGTTCATAACGTCCTGCGGCTATCATTTTAATCATCTCCATAAATTTACAGTGAAAATAGTTCACATATCGATTATACAGGTCTGATCCGATTATTGCAAGATCTATTGCATAAATATTTCGGGAAAAGTAAAAGACTTCCGGACAAGATTCCGAAAGTCTTTTACTTTGATGATATTATCAGTTGTCCGCGCTGTCTGCTGCGCCGGCGGAGATAATCAGCTCGAAGTTGTCGGCGTTCATGCTGGCGTCAAAAAATACCGAGCGCAGGGTGTTTCCGTATTCGCCCAGAACGTTGAGCGCGTTGGGATTGAGCATGGTGACCCTGCAGGGAGGGAGTTCACCAAGACAATCATAAAGAGCGTCGAGATTCTTTCCGTAATATTCGGGAAACTCCAGCGTCTTAGCCAGATATTCGTGGGCGGCGGCGCGGTCGGTCATCATGGCGCAGTCAATAATATATTCTTTCATTACCAAATTACCTCGTGATTACTGGTTATTGTTACCTCGCCAAAGGTTTCGTAGTGGTCGTTGGTGTAGAAATAAAGACCGTCATTGGAGAAAACAAGTCGTTCGGCACCGCGCTTTTTCTTGCCCTTGGTGTTCAGGTCGCATTCGGTGTAGGAGCGGCCTTTGGCCTTGGGGAGCAGGCCTTCGTAATTTCCGAAGCGATCTCCACCGATGGCGCCTCCCTTGTAGTACTTCTCCACCGAACCTCCGCTCCATCCCATGTCGCGGGCCTCGTTCTTGGTGATGAAGTTACCAGGCAGATGACCATACTCATCGATGTACAGCACCACGTTCTCAAGGTCGTAGTAATATCCGTCCTCATCGGGGGGAGTGTACTTTGACTGAGTTGCAGTGGTGGTGGGTGAGTTGGTAGTAGTTGTGGTGGTAGTTGTAGTAGTTGTGGTAGTTGTGGTTGTCGTCGTGGTGGTAGTTGTTGTGGTGCCGGTGGCTGCGTCATCGATAATCGCGTCAACACCTGAGACAATATCACCGAACTCATCAACGATTACGTCAGCTATTGACGCCAGGTCATCCGGTTTGAAGCTGAGATCGGGGAGCTGCTCTGTGGCCTCCTCAAGCTGCTCCAGCATTTCGTAATAAGCTTCGCGGTCAAGCATATTCTCGCATCCGGCGAGAGTAAAGAGCATCAGAACCGCAAGGAGAAACGACAAAAATCTTTTCATGTGTTACCTGCCTTTCAATGATTTGCAGCTTTATTATACCACAGTGCGGGTTTATGTCAATTAAGCGAAATATACAGAAAACCGCCGCGAATCAACCGCGGCGGTTGTGTGCTTTATCGACGTTTTTCTTTTGTGACCTTAAGGGTGGCGAGAATGAAGAATATCACAGCAAGAACAGCAACGATCACGCAGTGCACCCATATCGGCATGACCCGGTCACCGAACTCGAGGGTAATGCCCATCAGCCGGCTGTATTCGGCGGCGTATTCTTCCGCACCGGCGAAATTCTCCTCGATAGCCTGTGAGCACAGGACACGACGGATAATCACGGAGGTGTGGGTGACAGGGAACAGCTTGACCAGCCACTGAACGTTTTCGCCCATCTGACCCACGGGGACATAGACGCCGGTGAGAAAGCCGGTGATGCTGCCGATGACGGTGCAGACGATCATATAGGCGTTTTTACTGCTGATAAAGCAGACGATGAGAAAACCCATTGTGCAGGAGAGAAGTACCGACAGAAGCATTGCACCAAGCATATAGAGCATGTTGAGAGGGGAGAGCAGCTCTCCGCCACGCAGGACGATGTAGGCCTGACCAAGCACGAAGGCAACCACGCTGAGAATAAAGCCAACAGCAAGGCTGCTGAGAACATAGCCGCCGACGATCTTCACGCGTCTGACGGGAGAGGAATAAAAGTCGCCCAGGTTGCCGTCTACCTTGTCGTCAACCATTGCGCCCAAAGCGCCGATGGATGTGGTAAAGGGTGTGATGGCGATGATGCCGGCAATCATCCAGGTATCCATCAGATGATCTGGATTGACCGCACCGTCAAAGCTGTAGGCGTCACCGAGAAACAGTGCATAGAGTGCCACGATAATGAACACACCGAGCAGTGAAGCGAAAACCGCCGCTTTTTGCCGGAAATATATTCTGAGATTGCGCTGTGCAAAGTTAAGCATCCTGAAGCTCCTTTCCTGTAATGTTGAGGAATACGTCGTCGAGAGTGCCATGGATTACCTCAAAGGTATCCACGCAGCCGCCCAGTGAATTGAGAATGGGCAGAGCGTCCATGGCGCTGCCTATACGAAGAAGAATGACACCGGATTTTTCTTCGTAGGAATGTCCTGCGGCGTCGAGGGCGGACAGCAGGACGTCGCGGTTGGAGGGAAGAATGCGCAGCAGGTCGGAACTATGCTCCTCGCGCAGGGTATCGGGGGTGCCCTTTGCCACGATGCTGCCCTTGTCGATGATGATTACATAATCTGCCTCATTGGCTTCCTCGAGGTAATGGGTGGTGAGAAATACGGTCATGTCCGAGGTCTGCTGCAGACGGCTTACGGTTTCCCATACTTCACGGCGGGTTTTGGGATCGAGACCTGTGGTGGGCTCGTCAAGAAACAGGATCTTCGGGGTGTTGAGCAGGGCACGGGCGATGTCGGCGCGACGGCGCTGACCGCCGGAGAGCTTTCCGTATCTGCGGTCGATGAATTCATCTGCGCCTACGGTTTCGGCGGCTTTCTCCACTGCTTCCTTGAGCTGTCTGCCCGTAAGACCGTAGAATCTGCCGCGCATGGTCAGATTTTCGCGCACGGTCAGCATATCATCCAGCAGGCTTTTCTGGAATACAACGCCGATAGATCCGCGGATTGAGTTGTCGTCTCTGCCGAGGGCGTGACCGTCGATAGTCACCGTGCCGCCGTCCGGCTGCAGCAGAGTGCAGAGAATGTCAATGGTGGTGGATTTGCCGGCACCGTTGGTACCGAGAAAGGCAAAGAGCTTGCCTTTTTCCACATAGAAGCTGATATCATTTACGGCTTTTACATCGCCGTATGATTTGCTGAGATGTTCAACGCTGATGATTTTTTTCATAGTTCTATTCCTCCGATGCCGGTGATTGTGCGGGCAGTGTGCGCAGCAGTACCAGTGCATAAGCTATTTCGATGACCGTGATGATGATCGATACGGTGATATCCCAGCTGCGGTCAGTCTCCGGAGCAAAGGCGCTCAGCGCGTTGAAGCAGCTGTGGGTAAGGATGCAGGGCAGCAGCGAGCCGCCGCGATGGAAAATGATAACAAACAGGAATCCTGCTGCCGTGGCATAGCATACCTGACAGAGATTTGATACAAGATCTGCACCGCTGCCGTTGATGAGATTGACGATATGACCGATACCGAAGGTGAGGCTGGATACGATTATTGCCGAAAGGATGCTGTTTTTGCTCATCGCTTTGAACAGCAGTCCGCGGAAGATCATTTCCTCAAGGAATCCGACGCAAAGCATACTGCCCACATACAGCGCGGTCTCAAGGAGAGAATAATTCATTGCCGCGCCCTGCCAGAGATTGCAGGAGGCGAGCGCAAGGAGAGGGATATAGAAGAGGAATCTGCCGGCGCTGGTTTTACTGCGGCAAAGACCGTACTTCTTCGTAAGACGGTTCTTTACCGTCCACGCGAGGAGAATTATCGTCAGCAGCGCAGTGTATGTCAGCGTGACGCTCTTTTCCAGCCCGACGGCACGTGATGCTTCGTCGGCAAGGCTGGTGCCTGCAACGTAAATGCCTATCCACAGTAGAGCAAAGCCCAGCTCGCTTTTTTCGTACAGCTTCTTCATGGCGTTTTCTCCTTATCTCAATCCTCAAAGGATTCGTTGAACTCCCTGAGCTTGTCGGTCAGTTCCTTTTCCTGCTGTCGGAAAGAGAAGGAGTTGACAGCCCAGACGACAAGGAAGATGATCGCGATCGTGACGAACATGGTGATGATCTCGTAGATATGTGCAGGGTTTACGATGTCAAACAGGATGGACAGCGAGGTGACCGAGATATACAGCGACGCCAGAAACAGCACCATTCGCAGCCGTTCGGAAAATTCTTTAATGACTACATCGGTGAGGAACAGCAGGGTCAGTAGTGCCGAGGCGGCACCGGTTGCAATGGCGTACCACAGAAAACTCAGCGGGAACATATTGTTCATGACATCGGAGTAGATGGACACGACAACCAGCAGAACAAGAATGGTCACATAGCAGAATGTATTCAGGATATGCGGAAAGATCTTTTTCATTTATTTCACACCCAGCCTTTCTTTGATATTGACGGCGTACTGCCGGGAGACGATCTGCTTTTCGGCGTTGGAAAGCGTGAGGATGAGCCGACCGTTCATGTCCGGCTTGATGGAGCGCACATGACGCAGGTTAACCAGCGAGGATTTCCCTGTGCGAACAAATCCGGATGAACCAAGCCTCTCCTCCAGCTCAAAGAGCCGCAGCGGCGATTCGTAGCAGCCGTCCTTTGTGTAGATGAACGCTTTTTTATCAACCGATTCAACGTACAGCACGTCGCGGCGCTCGATGATGAATGTGGCGTCGTCACGGATGCCGGTGAGCTTGCGGTCGGTTGCCTGAATGGCGGCGAGGAGACGGGAAACGTCCTCGTCCGGGGAAGCGCAGCGGATGACCACTTCGGTCTCGCTCAGCGCGGGGTCGGTTTCGATGAGTATCTTCATGGTGATCTCCTTTCGTTCCTTGCAGCCAAAGTATAGCCCATTGGGAAATAAAAGCGCAAGTGTTTTTGACCAACCTGCACCGGGGAGCGACCAACCTGCGTTTTCCGGTGCCGAAAGGTATACAAAACGCGCCTGATGTGTTATAATACGAATAAAGAAATACTTAGGAGGTGCGTTTATGGAAATGGTGCTTCTGACCGCGCTCGGCGTGGGCGGTGCGACGATTATCGGTTCGGTGATCGGATTTATATTCAAAAAGATTTCCCACCGCTTCAGTGACATTGTGCTTGCTTTTGCGGCAGGGGTGATGCTTGCCGCGGCAGTGCTCGGACTGATACTGCCGTCGGTGGAGTACGGCGGAAAATTCGGACTGATAATCACCGTTGCGGGAATATTTGCCGGTGCGGTGTGTCTGAACCTTATAGATAAACTGGTGCCACATCTGCACAGAATGGTAGGTGCCGACAACGAAAGCCACAGCGGCAACGCCGACCTCAGCAAGGTGCTGCTGTTTGTCACAGCCATCGCCATACACAACCTGCCCGAGGGCATTGCGGCAGGCGTGGGCTTCGGCTCTGGTAACACCTCCGAAGCCTTGCTCATCGCAGGCGGCATCGCCCTGCAGAATATCCCAGAGGGCATGGTTATCATCGGCCCCATGCTCGCCGCAGGAATAACGCCCCGACGCACCTTTGTGTGTGCCATGGCAACGGGACTGGTGGAGGTCGTGGGCACGCTGCTGGGATATTTTGCCGTCAGCGTCGCTTCGGCGATTCTGCCGTTCGCCCTTGCTTTCGCAGGCGGCACGATGCTGTACGTCATCAGCGACGAGATGATCCCCGAGACTCACGCACACGGCAGTCAGCGCGGCGCGACATACGCACTGCTGGTTGGCTTCTGTCTGATGCTGGTTTCTGATGTTTTGCTTGGATAAGGAGGATAAGTGGTGAAAAGGATACTTACGGCTATTGTCCTTGCGCTGATATGCTGCGTGATTATTTGTTCCTGCACAGACGGTCATGGTGCGGGATATGCGCAGATTACGCCGCAGGAAGCAAAAGTAATAATGGACACCGAAAGCGACTATGTTATCCTTGATGTGCGCACCCACGACGAGTACATGGACGGGCATATTCCCGGCGCGGTGCTTATTCCGGATTATGATATTGAGAGGCGTGCCGAATCAGAATTACCGGACAAGGATCAGCTGATACTGGTCTATTGCCGCAGCGGCAGGCGCAGCAAGCTGGCGGCAGAAAAGCTGGTTGAGACGGGATATACCAATGTTAAAGAATTCGGCGGAATTATTGACTGGCCTTATGAAACAGAATAACAGAGCGGGCCTGCGGCAGATTGGTTGCCGCGGGCCCGCTTGTTGATATATTACTTTTTCTTTCCTTTTTCTTTGGCGCGTTTGTCGTTGATTATCTGCATATGCTCGGCGGTGATAAGTTCCACGCCGTTTTCCTTTGCCCAGTCAACGCAGCCCTTAAGGACAAGAGGCAGGAACACTCTGGGGACTGCCAGAACGGTCTGGAGAGCATCGTCGGTGAATTTCACGGTATCGTCAGCGCGATCGGCAGCGTAGCGTACGGAGGCAAGGCTTGCCTGACGCATCTGCAGCAGTTCGGCACGCATTTTTCTTCCGCGGTGGTACCAGAAGTTTTTGCTGTCACGATATCCGTAGTCTACAGGAACATTCGGGAAATCCTTTGACCTCACACCGTTGACAATCGCATCGCGGTATTTTTTCTTCATCAGGATTTTGTCAACGCGGAGAATAAAGTGGGCTCCGAACTGGCTGGTAATGCCGTTGAAGTCGTGGTAAGGAGGCTCATAGCCGTTGAGATTGCCCGGCTGATCGGCGTCCGCTCCGTCCAGTTCACGCATCCATGTGCATTCTATGACCTGAAAGGCTTCGGTCATGACCTGCGGACGGACATCGGCGGGATCTTCCTCCTCGATCATGCTCTTTTCCAGCTTGAACCTGCAGCGGGGCATCTTTTCCTCGGGTTTGTCACCGGGCCAGGAGAGCTTGACCGCTTCCTTAAAGTGCCTTGGCTCATCGGTAATGAAATTGAGGGCGCATTTTCCTGTGCGCAGGATATTCTGCGCGGTGTTGGAAGAATTGCGGCACTCAAGGAGCATGGCATAATAGTCCTTGCCCGCGACATAGTAAGGCTGAACCAGAGAATAGGGGCCGAGGTTGGTGCTGCCGTCCTCGCAAAGTGTGCTGATGAGTACGGTGGGCATGGGGAAGAAAAGCGAAGTCTGATAGAAGTTGTCAACTATTCTCAGATTTTCAAAACTGCTCATGGTTTCTGTATCCTCCTGTGTTTATGATATCTGAAAATTGATTATTCAATACCGGGTTATTTACCGGATTATTGCGTGGTTATCGTGTGCTGAAAGGTCCACCGGAATCTGACTGTCGACAGTCATTGAGCCGGGCGTTACGTTACAGTCCACGGCAAGGATATTCACTCCCACTGAGGCAGCTTCCCTCAGCGCATTGCCGAATTCCTTGTGGGTTCTGTCGTTGGGGCGAAACAGATGGATCCCTTTCATCTGAATAACAAAAAGAATATACGCGCCAAGACCTTCGCCGGCACAGCTGATCAGTTCGCGGATGTGCTTTACGCCGCGCTGTGTGGGCGCGTCAGGAAAGAGAGCAACGCCGTTCTCCTCAAGCGTCACGCCCTTGACTTCGAGGTATGATGTGTGTCTGCCGTTTTCGATGCAGAAATCAAAGCGGGATCCTCCGCAGGTGACCTCACGGCGGATTACAGATCCTTCAGAAAAAAGTCCTCCGCTCCTCAGCCATTCTTCGGCAGCCGCATTCGGTGCCTGAGAGTCGATATTGACCGTGTGTGTGACACCATCGATCGTCTTTTCAACCGCGATGAGATCGTATTTGGTTTTGCGGGCGGGATTATTTGCAGCGCGCAGCCACACTCTGCTGCCCGGAATGAGCAGTTCCCGGCATCGGCCGGTGTTTTTTACGTGTACGGTCTGTTCGGTTCCGCAAATGTTCACCTGAGCGATAAAGCGGTTCGGACGGCTTATAAATGTACTGGGAACAATATCGGAATAATTCATAGGTTCACCTGAATGAATGTGATATTATCATAATTATATCACAAAACATTCACGATTTCAAAGGTAAATGAGCCGGATATACACGATTAACATATGAAGGGAATTGACTGTACTATTTATTTATTGTAGAATAATACTTAACAAAATTTCGGAGGTATCGGATATGACTATAAATCAGGTTCAGGAACTGGGCAGCAGACTGCTCAACAATATGGGCAAAGTGGTTATAGGCAAACCGCGTGTGCTCAGCCTCACTGTCGCAGCAATGCTGGCGCAGGGCAATATCCTTCTTGAGGATGTGCCCGGTACCGGAAAAACCATGCTGGCAAAGTCTCTTGCACGCAGCATTGACGCAAAGTTTTCCCGTGTTCAGTTTACCCCCGATCTGCTTCCCGGCGACATTACCGGTGTGAGCATTTTTGATAAGAATACCAATACCTTTACTTTCCATAAAGGACCGCTGTTTACCAATATTCTCCTCGCAGACGAGATCAACCGCGCCACTCCGCGTACCCAGTCTGCACTGCTGGAGGCTATGGAGGAAAAACAGATCACCGTGGACGGTGTGAGCCGTGCGCTGGAGGGCTTTTTCTTTACCGTTGCCACTCAGAATCCTATCGAAACCTACGGTACATTCCCGCTGCCTGAGGCGCAGCTTGACCGTTTTATGATGAAACTGACGCTGGGATATCCTTCCGCGGAGGACAGCAGAAAGGTTTTTGCCAGCCACCTTGCCGGTGACCGCCTTGAGGAGATTTCTTCCGTGTGCTCCATCAATGACATCACCGAGGCGCAGAAGGCCTGCCGCGGAGTATTTGTTCATGAGTGCATCATTGATTACGCTCAGCGCATCATTGAGGCTACCAGATGCAAGGACAACATCGCTCTGGGTGCCAGCACCCGTGCCGGTCTTGTGCTGCTGCATGCAGCTCAGGCGGTCGCCGCTCTTTCCGGCAGAGATTACGTTTCGCCCGAGGATATCAAGGCTCTTGCCGAGCCTGTACTTGCGCACCGTATTATTTTGCGCGCAGGTGAGCGCCGTGAGGCACTGTCCTCTGCCAATGCGATCGCGTCCATTGTGTCATCTGTGGACGTTCCCACCGAGAACTGGAAGCGTTAGTATGAATATACTGTATGTACTTATCGGTGTGCTGGTTCTGCTGGCCATCGAGCGAACAATCTATCTGCGTTACTGGCCCAGGGGGATCAACGCCTCGGTGCGCTTCAGTCAGGATCGCGCCGTGGAGGGGGATGAGGTCGAACTCATTGAAACGGTGGAATATACCGGAAAGCTTCCGCTGCCCTGGCTGCGGGTCAAGTTCCAGATTTCCCGTGACATCGGCCTGCCCGGAGGCAAGGGCACCATCGTAACCGACAACTACAGCCGTGAGGATATCTTTGCTATCAGTCGCATGGAAAAGATCACCCGCCGTCTGCCTGCAAGCTGCGACAAGCGCGGACAGCACCGCATAGTAGGTGTGGATGTCGTCAGCAGCGATATGTTCATGACACGTAAGACTTTTACGAATTTTCCCGGAAGCCCGGGCATTACTGTATATCCCCGCCGCACTGAGGTTCCCGAAATAGAACAGGCGGCAAGACAGATGATGGGCGAACATGTCACCTCTTTATCCCGCATGGAGGATCCTTTCATGTTCCGCGGAGTGAGGGAGTATATGCCCGGTGACCAGATGTCACGCATCAACTGGCGTGCGACTGCCCGTACCGGAAAGATGACCGTCAATCAGTATGACCATACCTCTGATCTGTGCGTTAGCATATGGCTGGGGTTTGAAGAACATTTTGACTGGCGTGATCATGAGCTTGACGAGGAGGCTATCCGTATGGCTGCCACCCTGCTGGGCAATTTTATCGATGACGGCATTCCGGTTGCACTGTGCTGCAACGCGAAGGATTATGCCGCCGGTGGTGTGACAATCATCGGTCACGGCAGCTCGCAGGAGCACAAGGATTCCTGTCTGACTGCTCTTGCGCGCCTTGATATGAACAGTGACGCAGTATCCCTTGACGGTTTCCTTGAGAGCATTCCGCGTTCTGCCAGCGAGGATGAGCTTGTGATAATGATCTCCTCCGAGGTGGATCCCGCGCGCTGTGAGCGTATGAAGAAGCTTACAGCCGGACGGGATCTGTTGTGGATTGTTCCGGTCAACGCTGATGATGAACGTCAGCTTCCCGGACTGGAGCTTATAAGACATAACTGTGTTTGGAGGGTTCGCTTATGAAAAAAGGTCGTGCCCCGGTCATAGTCGATGTGTTATTCAGCCTTGAGTGGTTTATACTTGTGGCGGTATCGCTTACACCTTTTCTGTATTTCTATTTCAGCCTGATATCTGCCGATCCGATGCCGCTGATGCTGAAGATTGCTCTTTGCTCGGTGGCGTATGTATTTGTCGCGCTGGCAACGCGAACCGAAAAATTCACCGCTCTGCGACTGATTGTTCCCGTGCTTGCTGTTGCGGGCTGTGTGCTTATGGGACAGAATATCCTTGAGTACATTATTCTCGGCGTTGTGGGAGTGATGGCTGCTGGCTGCGGACTGATGATTTACTTCCGGCTGGAGCAGGGCAGTCAGACCTATTCCGGAATGTTCTTCCTTATCGGTCTGCTGGTGGTCATGGCGGTTATAGCGCAGATGCTGGAGATGCCGTACGAAGCAAAAGTTGCTGCCAGCACATGGGTGGCAATCTTCTCTGCATTATATCTTCCTATGTGCATAGCCTCGAACCTGCTGCTCAGTCTGCAGGATGCGCTTTGCATCTTCAAAGGACGCTCGGAGCAGCCGGTTACACCTGTTAAGTCGAGAATCACGAAAGTCATTGCCGTTTGCGCGGTGCTGGTATTTGTGCTGCTTATGGTACTGCCGCAGTTTGGCGGAGCTTCTCTGTTAAGCAATATGTTCGTCGGTTCTTATTATCTGGGCTTGAGCGCCTTTGCTACTCTGTTTTCCGTGCTTGCAAAGCCGGGAGATATCGATGGTATTGAAGAAATGGTGGAATCGGGTCAGGAATCTCTGCCGCCGCTGGAAGAGGCTCCATGGCAGACCTGGTTGGGTCTGGCGTTTGTTATCGCCGCTTTCACCCCGCTGTTCATATGGCTGATTTGTGTGGTTTTCCGGTTTATCAAGAATTCGATACTGTCTCTGCTGGGCAGGAATGTTCCGGTAAAGGAGAAATTCAACGCCAGGTACGACACAGTTGAGAAGCTTGAAGCGGTTGTTCAGGTCAAAGAGGATAAGCGCACGGCAAAATCAAACGCGGCAAAGGTCCGACGTATTTACCGGAAGAGAATAACTTCAATCCTTGGCAGGGACAGGGATCTGCGCAACAGTCTCACGCCCGCGGAGATTGTCCGCCTGTGCAGAAAGCACGGCGAGGACGTCACCGAGCTGACAAGACTTTATCACAAGGCGCGGTACACTCAGGCTTGTACCGACGAGGACGTAAAGGCAGCGCAGAAGCTGTAATCTGCGGCTGAAACAAGCTTATGAAAAATCCCCCGGAAGCGCAGCATGTGCCTCCGGGGGATATGTATATTCAGCAAAGATTACTGTTCGGTTTCACTGCTTACCAGTTCAAGCAGACCATCAGTGATGCAGTCGATGTTGCGGTCGGTGAACACGGTGTCGCGTCCGGTGTGGATGCGGTTCATGTAAAGTCCCACCAGTCTGGATTTGTTAAGGCAGGCAACACCGATTCCCTGCTTGAAATTGGTCTGATCTGAGGGATATAAGCCGGAAGCTCCGATGACCGGATTCATGCCGTGCTTTTCGGCGCTGCGGCTCATGACCTCGGTAAAGCGGGAGAAAAACTCGTTCTTCTTGTGACAGCCGGGCAGCCGGGCAAAGAGATAATCGCCGTCAGAAACGCAGTCGAGGTTCACCATGGGGACGTTCTTCTTTGCTTCCTTGTGCATTTTTGCAAAGGCAGAAGAACCAAGCAGACCGATTTCCTCGTTGTCAAAAAGCACGAAGCACACCTTTGAACGCTGCTCGGGTGACATGGTCAGCATTGTGTTGAGTACCGCGACCGTGCCCGAGGTGTTGTCGTTGGCGGTGTGTTTGTTGGCGGGACCTGCCATCATCAGAACGAGTAACAGCATGGTCATGATGTAGAAGCCCAGCATGCTCAGTGGAGCAATTAATGACGAACCGGGGGAGACAAGGCTGAAAATATAGCCGGAAAGTAAACCGACACCCGCGGCGATGCCGAGAATACCCACGGTGAGCATTAACTGATAGAGAATGAATATCAGTCCATTTTTGGGGGTGATGAAGTTGGGTACAATCATAACAGCACAGGTATCGTAATGACCGCCGACAATCATTTCGCTCTCTTCGGGTGCGGTGCCCATAACGATATTGCGGCTGAAGCCTTCTTCCTCAATGGTGCAGGAGATGTTGTTCTCCGCGCAGAGGTTCTGTACGTATTCGATGAAAGCGGTCTTTTGCTTTTTGTTCTTGCGTATCTGGTAAGATTGAAGGATTGTGTCTTTGATTTCTGTGATCATTCTTTTCTGCCCTTTCCGAGTGTTTTCTGATTTCTTCATTTTTGAATAATTATACAATAAAGCGGCTGTGTTGTCAATGTCGACACAGAGTTTGCCGCGTTGACTTTTGCGTCGTGGTTTACTATACTTTGATTCATATAATCAAGCGTAATCAAGCGGAGGTGTTCTCTGTGAATAAAGAAAAATCCAAGGTAACGGATGCGGCTCTTGCCATAAAGCACCGTGAGGATGGACAAAAGCGCATCACTAAAATTGCTGTACCGGCATTTGGATTGATTATGCTGGTTTCCGGAGTTGCGGGTAATATGCTGATGCCTGCGGAGGGATTGCGCCTCTGGGTAATGATAGCTTCGGCGGTATTCTATCTGATGAGCTATTCTTCGCTGGTCAGCGCGTGGACAATAGGCATGATCCCTCAGGCAGCGGTGGGAGCTTATTTCTTCGTTCTTGCCGCGCTTATGCCGCCTGTTGCGCAGACTGGTGCACTATGGCTCAGAGTTGCAGCGGTAACGGTTTTCGCCGCAGCAGGGGCAGTGGTGTTGTATATCTTTATTGTTCTTGTGGTGATGTTTGCCGGTTCTTTTTCACCCGGAAAACGCGGGGAATATACACTGCTGGTGCTTGGCAGCAAGCTGAAAAACGGGAAACCGGGCAGAATGCTTCTCAGGCGGCTGAACAAGGCTGCGGCTGAACTGAAAAAGAACCCCACTCTTGTGTGCGTTGTCAGTGGAGGACGCGCGCCTGACCAGCCCTGCGCCGAGGCGGAAGCTATGCGTGACTGTCTGCTTGAAAAGGGGATAGAGCCTGAACGTATCATCGTGGAAAATATGTCAAGCACTACGTATGAAAACTTTCTTTTCAGCGGAAAATTGCTCGAAGAATCCGGGCTTCCGCGCCGTGTCGGTGTGGTTACTGACCGGTTTCATCAGTTCCGTTCGGGGAGAATAGCACGTACCGCAGGCATCAAATCATTTCCGGTAAGCTGCGGTACGGCGTGGTTCCTTACGGTGCAGTTCTGGATGCGTGATATGCTCTGCATTACAGAAAGGATGATCCGCGGACACTGGTAAAGCGCGCTAATAACCGGACGGGTATCTTCGGATATTGAATAACCGATTATTTTTTTGCAAATACTTGTATATCTGATCTCTGCATGATATACTGTCCTTGGTATGTCTGCCGCGTGTTGGATTTTTATACGGACGATGATGCGGCTTTCTGCAATAATCAGGTTGAACAGGGGTATGTCCTCGTTGCTGTACGACCGATCACAGGGGAGAATTGGGATGAAAACCAGAAAAGTAAAGAACTACAAGCTTTATGATGCAACTTTTTTCAGAGATTTTCGCACACTGATTGAGACTTCCGCGGAGAAATTTCAGGATCAGCCTGCTATTTCCTATAAAGATGATCCTCGTGGTGACGAGACAGTCAGAGTGTCCTACAGACAGGCTCGCAAGGAGATGCGCGGTCTTGGTACCACACTGATTTCTCTGGGATGCCGTGAGAAGCATTGTGCGGTTATCGGCGGTGCAAGTCTTGGCTGGACCTACACCTACTTCGCTCTCATGGCGATCGGATCGGTTACTGTTCCCCTTGACAAGGAGTGGCCGGCTGAGGATCTGGCTGCTACGGTCAATCGCGCCGATTGTGAGTATGTTTTCTACGGTGCGGAGAGCATCGCGAAGATAGAGGTGCTGCGCAGGGAATGTCCCAATATCAGGGAGTTCATCTGCATGAGCGGACTGGCTGCCGATGGCGACAAGAGCGTTCCGGAGCTGATTGTTCGCGGCATTGAAATGTACAAAGCCGGCGACCGTTCCTATTATGATTACGAGATTGATCCTGATAAGATGGCAAGTATCGTGTTCACGTCCGGCACCACCGGCAAGGGAAAGGGAGTCATGCTTTCGCAGACCAATATCGTGACCGATATCTCTCAGGCAACCTATTATTTCTGCGTCACGCCCCGTACTTTGATGGTTCTGCCTCCTCATCATACTTTCGGATCATCCATCAATCTTGTGGGACACTATGCTCTGGGTTCCGAAGTATATATTTCCTCCGGACTTAAGTATCTTGCAAAGGAAATGCAGGAGCAGCAGCCGTCGCATCTTATTCTTGTGCCGCTGTTTGTTGAGAATCTCCATAAAAAGATCTGGTCTACTGCCGCCAAGAAGGGGCAGGACAAGACGCTGCGTCAGATGATAAGCCTGAGCAACGGTATCCGCAAGATCGGTATTGACGTGCGCAGAAAAATGTTCAGTTCTATTCTGGGAATGTTCGGCGGTAAACTGGAAATGATAATCTGCGGAGGCGCGGCACTCAGTCAGGATATCATCGACACCTTTGACGCTCTTGGAATTACTATTCTTAACGGCTACGGCATTACCGAATGCGCGCCGCTCATTTCCTGCAACCGTAACAAGCTGCAGGTTAACGGCAGCGTCGGTCTTCCCATTGTCGGAGAGCAGGTCAAGATTATCAATCAGGATGACAACGGAGAGGGCGAGATATGTGTCAAGGGCTCCAATGTCATGCTTGGATACTATAAGGATCCGGAAGCCACCGCTGAAGTCTTTGATGACGAAGGTTATTTCAAGACCGGAGACTACGGTCGTCTGGACGAAAACGGATGGCTTTATATAACCGGACGACTGAAGAATCTTATTATCTTCAGTAACGGAAAGAATGTTTACCCTGAGGAGATCGAGGCGGAGATTTCACGAATCTATGGCGTGTGCGAAGTTGTTGTATATGCCGGCGAAAGTAAGAGCCGCCCCGACCGCGAGGTCATCGTTGCCGAGATTTTCCCCGATGAGGAAGCTCTTCAGTTGCGCGGAATCACCGATTATGAGAAATATTTCAGTGACGAGGTAAAAAAGGCCAATGGTAACATGGTTTCCTACAAATCTGTTGGACTGGTAAAGATCAGAAAAACAGAATTCCCGAAGAACACGTCGCGCAAGATTACCCGCTTCAACATCGACAAGACCATAGACTGATCGGACACAGAATCAGTGAAAGGAGATGCTTCCGGATGAAAAAGAAGAACGAAGCCATATCCACAATAGTTACAATTACAATTATCGCTACAGTCGCGGTTGTCACCGCTGCCGCGGCGGTGGCCTATATCTTCTACGACAAGTTCCTGAAACTCAGAGCAATCAGCTATGATCCCAGCACTGATGAGGATATGTTTGATGAAGACGTTGACACACTTGAGACTATGATTGTCAGCGACGAGGACGAAGAACTGTAATCATCATAACAAAATATAAAACGACCGGATCCGTTTATCATGCGGATTTCCGGTCGTTTTTATGTCGGAGAAAAAGAAACAGCGGATACATACAGGACGTATCCGCTGTAAGCGTTCTGCGAGATTGTCAGTTCTTTTTTGTCTTGGGACGGAAGAAGAACTCGAGATCGTAATCCTTGGGAACCTTGATTTTAACGATGCTGTTACCCTCGGCATCAACAGTGATCTCGGTGGTCTTAGCAGCCTCGGCAGCAGCCTCAAGACCGCGCTTCTTGTCAAGAGCGTGCTGAGCTGCAGCGACAGCGGCATCGGCCTCCTGCTTGGCTCTCTGGGCGGCAGCAAGAGCATCCTCGGCGGCTTTGCGGGCATTTTCTGCCTCCATAGCCTTGCGGTTGGCTTCCTCGTCAACGCTGGAATCGGGCAGAGGAACGATAGAAGCGGCATTCTTCTGGAGCTCTGCAAGACGTGCCTGCTCAGCGGCACGCATTCTTGCTTCCTCAGCAGCTTCGTCTTCGTAAGGAATAGGAAGAACTATGGGTTCTTCTTCGTATTCATTGTAATCGGTCGCGGCGGTGACCTTGGTGATGTTGTCCATTGAAGTCATCTCCTTTAAATTTCAAAAAATAATATGTCTGTAAGAAATCGACTATGGTGTAATTATATCAAACCGAAGAGTGAATTACAATACTGATTTAACGCATTAAATTCCAAATTTGGAGTATATTCTGATTGGAATATTATTGCTTTTTGCTTTTTTCGTGGGAAGCGATTTATTTATGATAGAGCTTCTTTTTCTGATACTTGGGTTCGCAGGTGAGGTTGATTCCGATGCGGCGGAAGGTATCCTCGTCTACGCTGGAAAGAATGACTGTGGAGTGGGCATCACAGCCGCGCAGCTTGTCCAGCTGTTCAAGAGCCTTTCCGGCGAAGGGGTTGGTTGCCACGCAGATAGACAGAGCGATGAGTACCTCATCGGTATGCAGGCGTGGGTTGGTGTTGCCGAGGTGTCTTGTTTTGAGTTCCTGTACAGGTTCAATGACCGCGGGGGAGAGCAGGTGGATGTCATCTGGAATGTTGGCAAGAGCTTTGAGAGCGTTGAGCAGAAGTGCGGAGGAAGCGCCAAGCAGATTCTTGGTTTTGCCGGTCACAATGCGTCCGTCGGGCAGCTCCATGGCGGCGGCAGGTTCGCCGGTATCTTCGGCGACGCTAAGAGCAGTGGCGATTATCGGGCGGTCTTCGATGGAAACGTCAGCCTTTTTCATTATTACTTCCAGCTTGCGTACCACATCAGGGGATTCCAGTCCCTGACGGACGAGGCAGCGTGCAGCATAATAACGGCGGATGATCTCCTGTTTGGCTGCGTTGCGGCAGGCTTCATCGTCAGTGATGCAGAAACCGACCATGTTAACGCCCATCTCGGTGGGGGATTTGTAGGGGCATTGTCCATCGGGATTGATGTGACTGAAAATGGAACTGACCACAGGGAAGATGGCGACATCGCGGTTGTAGTTTACTGCCACTTCGCCGCATGCGTTATGATGAAAGTGATCGATGACATTCATGTCGTTGAGATCGGCGGTGGCGGCTTCATAGGCGATGTTGACAGGATGTTCAAGTTCGAGATTCCAGATGGGGAAGGTCTCAAATTTGGCGTAACCGGCACTGATACCACGTTTGTTATCATGATAAAGCTGGGAAAGGCAGGTGGACATTTTACCGCTGCCTGGGCCGGGAGCGGTTACAACGATAAGTGAGCGGGTAGTTTCGATGTACTCGTTGCGTCCGAATCCCTCGTCACTGATTATTCCGGGAATGTCCATCGGATAGTTCTCGATGGTATAGTGCTTGTAGACGCGGATACCAAGACTTTCCAGTCTTTTGTAGAAGGCGGCGACGACCGGCTGATCGCTGTACTGGGTGATGACTACGCTGCCAACATACAGTCCGATGTCACGGAAAGCATCAATAAGGCGAAGAACCTCCATATCATAAGTGATGCCCAGATCGCCGCGCTTCTTGTTGCTCTCAATGGCGTTGGCATTGATGGCAATTACAATCTCAGCCTGATCCTTGAGCTCAAGAAGCATTTTTACTTTGCTGTCGGGCTGGAAGCCGGGAAGCACACGCGCGGCATGGTTATCGTCAAACAGCTTTCCTCCGAACTCAAGGTAGAGTTTGGAAAAGTTGCTTATACGCTCGCGGATATGCTCAGACTGCTTCCGGATATATTCGTTGTTGTCAAACCCCTGCGTTAACATCAGTTTGTCCTCCAGATGCGCTTCCTTGAAGCGTGTGATATTATAATTGAATATATTATCACAAAATCAAAAACTAAACAAGAGGGAATGAAGCAGAATGATCAGATATAAATTTGGGCAGATTTACGTCAGTGTGCTGATTTGATTAACATATTATTTACAGAGCGGGAGTGTAAGAATTCCAGTAAGATATTGAACTCCGGCCATAAAGTGATATAATATAACTGTTTGTGCGCCATTACTGCGCGATTTGATTTTTGCCAGAAATATTATGGTAATGCAAGGAGGACACCAAATGAAAAACACACTTAAAAGAACGTTGTCCGTAATGCTCGTAATCATGATGGTGATAAGCTGCTTCACCGGAATGAACGTCTTTGCGGCTAATGGAGAGGATCCTTATGAGGATCTCAAGCATGTTTCGAAGACCGACACATCTTCAACAGACACTTCTTATACTGACGTCTCCGGTTCGGATAAGAAGCCTGCTTCAGGATCCGATATTTCCGGATCTGACGTTTCTGACTCTGACGTTTCCGGATCCGATGTTTCCGGATCCGATGTTTCCGGATCTGACGTTTCCGGATCTGATATCAAGTCGATCGTGGTTGATTCCGGCAACGAGGATAAGAGTGTTGTCAGTTGTCTGGGCGGTATCTTTGAAGCCGTAGTAATCGGTACTGAGATCAACCACAAGGTTGCCTTGTTCAACGGAACTGCCAAGGTAGGCAATGTCATTTCTGTTGGCTCCGATAAGGATAAGCTGAACAGAGTGACCATTGAGTCCGGCACATTCGTTCTTCCTGCCAACAACACCGACAAGACTGTGGAGTACGTTTTCCGTGCCTATGCTCCTGACACTGCTGACAGGGACATTACTTCCACCAACGGTAAGAAGGTCGGAGTTGTCAGCGTTGCCAAGAAAACCGATATGCTGGAAGTTACCCCCGACAGCATTTCTTTCACCGAAAAGGGCGGTTCGGTTGAGATCGTACTTAAGCTGAACTGCGGTGCCGGTAAGTATCTTGCTGATTCTTCTTGGATCACTGCGGATCAGCTCATTGACAGCAACAATAAGCCGGTTATGAAAGATGGCGGCGTTGTCATCAAGGTCACCGCCGCTGCCAATACCGGTCTGGCTCGCGAAAATATTCTGACTTTCTGCACTGTCAACAACGAAGTCAAGGATTATGTGCCTTACAAGGTTGAAGTCAAGATTACTCAGGACGGAATCAAGGGCGCGGATCGTCTTTCCGGCAAGGATAGAATTGAGACCGCCGTTGCTATCAGCAAAGAAGGATGGGCCAAGGCTGACACGGTTATCCTTGCAAGCGGCGTGAACTATGCCGATGCCCTCGCCGGAGCTCCTCTGGCTGCCGCGGCAAACGCTCCTGTTCTGCTCACTCTCAACAAGACTCAGGGCATCGAACAGGCAGTTCTCGATGAGATTGCCCGTCTCGGCGCAACTAAAGTGTACATCCTGGGCGGTACTGCCGCTGTCTGCTCCGATATCGAGAGCGCTGTATCCTCTGCCGGCTGCAAGGTTACCCGTCTTTACGGTTCCACACGTTACGGCACTGCAGTCAAGGTCGCTGAAGAACTTAATAAGCTGACCGGCAAGAAGTTTACCAATCTCTATTTCGCCAGCGGCGTTAACTTCCCTGATGCTCTTTCTATCAGCTCCGTTGCAGCTATCGAAGGCAACCCCATCCTCTATATGCCTGCTGCCGGAAAAGTTGACAGCGCCACTGCCAAGTTCATTTCCGACGGCAAGTATAAGAACGGCGTTATTCTGGGCGGTACCGCTGCTGTTTCCGCGGAAGGACAGACTTCCCTGACCGATCTGGGACTTTCCATTGAACGTATCAGCGGCGCTGACCGTTACGCAACCTCTCAGGCTATTAACAAGAAATACGATGCTCTGTTCACCGGCAAGCAGATTGCTGTTGCCACCGGAGCCAACTTCCCCGATGCCCTCGCAGGCGGTGCTCTGTGTGCCAAGATGAAGATGCCCGTTGTTCTGGTGTCCGACAAGTCTGCCGATTCCGCCCTTGCATACATCAAGGGTGAGGCACCGGAGGGTCTGCTGGTATTCGGCGGTGCCGGTGCTGTCAGTGAGGATGTTGCCGTCAAGCTGGCAGGCGGTGTCAAGCTGCCCGCTGTTGCCGACAAGAAGTAAGTTTCCGGACTGACCGGACTAATAAGAATTATTCCGCCGCAGCGGATGAGCCGATGGTGCTTGTCCGCTGCGGCTGTGTTTTTACAATAATTCCATCAGAAAAACGCAAATAACCTTTGACAAATCCGTACACTCTGGTAAAATTAATAAATAGGGTATGTCGGTATTTGTCGATGGCGAATTTGCCGGTATCCCGAGAAGTATAATATGAGGTGAATGATATGTCACTGTTCAAGAAAAAGACTGCAGAAGTCACTGAGAATACCGCCCCCGTGGCTGAAACACCTGCCGCTGAAATCAAAGATGAACAGAGCTGTGCTGCGTGCAATATGCTCCATGTTATCAACCATCCGCTGATCCAGCATAAGCTGACTATTATGCGTGATAAGGACACCGGAGCCAAAGATTTCCGCGAACTGCTGGAAGAGATCTCCCGTCTGCTTGGCTACGAGGTTACCCGCAGTCTGCCTCTGCGTGACGTTGAGATTGAAACTCCTCTTGTAAAGATGACCGGCAAGGCCATCGCCGGTAAAACTCTCGCCATTGTTCCCATTCTGCGTGCCGGCCTGGGAATGGTTGACGGTCTGCTCAGCCTTGTGCCTACCGCGAAGGTCGGTCACATCGGTCTTTACCGCGACCATGAGACCCACAAGCCCGTGGAGTATTACTGCAAGCTGCCTGATGATATCCAGAATCGCTTCATTATCGTCACCGATCCCATGCTTGCCACCGGCGGCAGTGCCTCTGACGCTGTGCGCATGCTCAAGAACAAGGGTTGTGCCGATATCCGTCTGATGTGCCTTGTTGCCGCTCCCGAGGGAGTAAAGGCTTTCCATGAAGAACATCCCGATGTTCCCGTGTTCACTGCCGCTCTGGACGAACGCCTGAACGACAACGCCTACATTGTGCCCGGTCTGGGCGATGCCGGTGACCGTATATTCGGCACTTATTAATTGCGGGGGGAATAGAGCATGAAACGCGAGGGTTACATCTCATGGGATGATTATTTTCTCGGTGTTGCGATTCTTGCGTCCATGCGCAGCAAGGATCCAAGCACTCAGGTGGGCTGCTGCATTGTCGGTGAGGACAGAACCATTCTTTCCACAGGATACAACGGATTTCCCAAAGGATGCTCCGATGATGTTTACCCATGGGAGCGGGAAGGGGAGCACAACTGCACCAAGTATCCTTTTGTAGTGCACGCTGAGCTTAATGCGATACTCAACGCCAGCGGAAAATCGCTGCTCGGGGCTACTGTGTATACCACGCTGTTTCCCTGTAATGAGTGCGCCAAGGCTATTATCCAGTCGGGTATCGCAAGGGTTGTTTACCTGTCCGATAAATACGCCGACAGTGATTCTACAATAGCCTCCAAGAGAATGATGGATTCTGCCGGAGTGAGCTATTCCATGCATGAATCCGAAATTGAGCAGCTTGTGCTCAATTTCCGTATAAACTGATTCCGACAGCCGCGGCGAGTGGGATAACCCCGCACACCGCGGCTGATTTTTCAGGGAGAGATTAACTATGATAACCTATAAAGATATCAAAAACGATCCGGAGATCAATACGTATATCGAGAAAGCTGATCAATCGCTTGATGCCATCGGTTACACCGAACACAGCTTTACCCATGCCAAGCGTGTTGCCGGCACAGCAAGCATGATTCTTGAGTCGCTGGGATATCCTCAGCGTGAGGCTGAGCTTGCTCAGATCGCCGGATATATGCACGACATCGGCAATCTCATCAACCGCATAGAACATGCCCAGAGCGGCGCGATCATGGCCTTCCGTATCCTGCGCGCCATGGGTATGGAGCCTGACGAGACAGCCACTGTGGTAACGGCCATCGGCAACCACGACGAATCAACCGCCATGCCTGTCAATCCTGTGGCTGCCGCACTTATCATCGCCGATAAATCTGATGTGCGCCGCAGCCGCGTGCGCAACCGTGATACCATCAGCTTTGATATTCACGACCGCGTCAATTATTCAGTGAAAAGCTCCAGAGTGGTTGTTGACAAGGAAAACGGCAGGATTGAACTGCACCTGACCACCGACAGCAAGCGCTTCTCTGCCATGGAGTTCTACGAGATCTTCCTTGGCAGAATGCTGCTGTGCCGGCGCGCCGCTGAATTTCTCAAGGTGAAGTTTGTAACCTATCTCAACGATCAGATTCTTGCCTGATTATACCGGAGGTATAGTATGAATATCCACAATTCCATTCTTGATCTCATCGGCAACACTCCTCTGGTGGAACTGAAGGCTTTCTGCGCCGCGCAGGGGATAAGCTCCGCTCGTATTGTTGCCAAGCTGGAGAGCTTTAATCCGGCGGGCAGCGCGAAGGATCGCGTGGGCGCTGCCATGCTCCGTGCCGCAGAGGCTGAGGGTGTGCTTCAGCCGGGCGGAACCATCGTCGAACCCACCAGTGGCAACACCGGCATCGGTCTTGCGCTGGCTGCGATTGCCATGGGCTACAAGGTTATTCTCACAATGCCTGACACCATGAGCCTGGAGCGCAGACGGCTTCTTGCCGCCTATGGCGCTCGGCTGGTGCTTACTGACGGCGCACTGGGCATGAGCGGTGCTATCGCAAAAGCAGAAGAACTTGCTGCGGAAATCGATGGGGCATTTATACCCGGTCAGTTTGTCAATCCGGCCAATCCTGAGATTCATTACGCCACAACCGGACCCGAAATCTGGCGTGACACCGACGGCGAGGTGGATATCCTTGTAGCGGGAGTGGGAACGGGCGGCACGCTGTCCGGGACCGGCAACTACCTCAAGGATCAGAAGCTGTCGGTGGAGGTAATCGCAGTAGAGCCTGCAGATTCACCTGTGCTGTCCGGAGGACAGGCGGGCAAGCATGGTCTGCAGGGCATAGGTGCGGGCTTTGTTCCTGCGACCACAGATCTCTCGGTCATTGACAGAATCTCCTGTGTCAACACAGAACAGGCGGTGGATACCTGCCGCGCACTTGCCGCCACCGAGGGAATCCTCACCGGTTTTTCCGGAGGAGCGGCGCTCTTTGCTGCTGCTCAGGCAGCAAAGGATCCGGAAAACGAAGGGAAGATGATCGTAGTTATCATTCCTGATTCCGGAGAGAGATATCTTTCTGCCGGTATTTACGACTGACCGTCGTCGGAAATGTAACTTGCGGGAGGGAGCTTAATGAAAAACATAACCACTAAGCAGTTCCAGATACTTACCGACTGTCAGCTTGTATGGGACTTTATGACCGATGTCTTCAGCGATGATTATTCCAACGGCGTACCTGCACCGTTTTTTGAGTATGCCTTGACATCGTCGTGGATGGACAAGCGCTATCTCCATTTATGCCGTCTGTGGCTGGATGGGAATAATGTTATTGCATTTGCGTTCATGGAATCGCCTGCCACCGCCATCTTCTTTAACCTGCGTCCGGGATACGAAGAGCTTGCAGGCGAGATGATCGACTACGCCCGTGAATATATGCCCGGCGGCGAAACAGAGCAGGAAATTGTGCTCTTTCCGGGGCAGACCGCCCTTATCGCTGCTGCTGAGAAGCGCGGCTATGCTGTTGCGTGGGATGAGTCGGACTACGTCATTGATTTTGATGCCGCTGAACTGACTCACAAGCTTCCGGAGGGATATTACTTTGTCGATACGCCGAATTGTGATCCGGTCAGGTTCGCCGAATGTATGTGGAAGGGCTTCGGCCATGAGGATAAGGGCCCCTTTGTGAACTGGGACGCACCTATTCCCGATGATTCATCGTGGAATCCACAGAAAGCCTACAACGGCATCATCAGCTCCATCATGTCGCCGCCGCCCCATTCCACCTACGGGCAGGATATCCTTGTTGCCGATGCAGACGGGGAGTACGTCTGTTATGCCGGAATGTGGTGGGTGGAGCGCTGCGGTCTTGCTTACATGGAGCCGCTGTGCACGGTTCCAGACCACAGGAGTAAAGGACTTGCCGCGGCTGCGCTGAGTGAGCTTTACCGCAGACTCAAGCCACTGGGAGCGAAGATGATGACCGGAGGCGGAAGTGAATTCTACCGGCGCATAGGATACAACCGGCAGATTCGCTGGATGCATTACAAAAAGGTGTAATAACAAACATAGTGACAGAAAAAGACCGGATCATAACGATCCGGTCTTTTGTGTTATGCGTTGTCTTAGACTGTGATTTGCGATTATGCAGTCTTCTTGAAGACCTTCTGGAAGAGTTTCATCAGGAACAGGATACCAACCATCAGCACGAGGGCGATGGGCAGAGCGATCCATACATTCTGGATAAAACCGGCGATGACATAGCTGACAGCGGACACTACTGCAACCAGCAGAGCGTAGGGAATCTGGGTTCCGACGTGGGTCAGATGGTCGCAGCGGGCACCGGTAGAGGACATGATGGTGGTGTCGGAGATGGGGGAGCAGTGGTCACCGCAGACAGCACCGGCGAGGCAGGCAGAAATGCCGATGATAAGCAGTTCGCCGGGCAGACCGAGGCTGACAACGATGGGCAGCAGAATGCCGAAGGTTCCCCAGGAAGTACCGGTGGAGAAGGAGAGAACGATTGCAACAGCAAATACAAGAGTGGGCAGCAGAGCGAAGGTGGTGGAAGAGGCGTTCTTGAAGACCTCGCTGAAGTACTGCTGAGCGCCCAGTCCCTTGGTGATTTCGCCGATGGTCCAGGCAAAGATGAGGATCATGATAGCAGGAACCATGGACTTGAAGCCCTGAGGTACGCAATCCATCATCTTCTGGAAGGGGAGCAGACGGCGGATTGCAATGTAAACAAAGACGATGAGCAGAGCGACAACAGAGCCCATGGCAAGGCCGAGAGAAGCGTCGCAGTTGGCGAAAGCGTCAACGAAATTCTCGCCGTCGAAGAAACCACCGGTGTAAAGCATGCCGATGATGCAGCTCAGGATAAGGACGATGACGGGGAAAATCAGGTCGATGACCTTGCCGCGGGAAGTGGCGGGAATGTCATCAGTCTCGTCATAGGGACGTGCGGTGGTGGTGTAGATGTCACCGTTGATTGCGTTGGCTTCATGGGTTCTCATGGAACCGAAATCAAGACCGATAACAGTCATTACAATGATTGCAGCCAGAGTGAGCAGGGAATAGAAGTTGTAAGGGATAGCCTTGATGAACAGAGTGAGACCGTCTTCACCTTCAACAACACCTGCGACAGCTGCGGCCCATGAGGAGATAGGAGCGATCATGCAAACAGGAGCAGCGGTGGCATCGATAAGATAAGCCAGCTTTGCGCGGGAGATGTTCTTCTTGTCGGTGATGGGACGCATGACGCTGCCCACGGTCAGGCAGTTAAAGTAGTCGTCAACAAAGATCAGAGAGCCCAGACCGAAGGTTGCCATCATAGCACCCTTACGGGTTTTGATGTGGTTGGCAGCCCACTTGCCGTAAGCCTGAGAACCGCCGGCGGAGTTGAGCAGAGCCACGATGATGCCCAGAGCAACGAGGAAAACAAGGATTCCTGCATGGCCGGAATGGGCGATGTTAGCAATGATGCCGTTGGCGAACACGGTTTCGGTAGCCTTGACAACATCAAAGTCGGTCAGAAGAAGTGCACCGGAAACGATGCCGAGGAACAGGGAGCTGTAAACCTCCTTGGTGAGCAGTGCAAGTCCGATGGCGGTGACAGGGGGAAGCAGAGCCCAGATGGTGTTCATTGCGGAGAAACCGGGAACGGTGACCTTCTGGTAAATAAGATAGCCGTATACGCCCAGAAGCAGAATGCCGATGATGGAATTAGTGATGATGCGGCCGACATTTTTCTTCTTTGCTGGGGCTTCCTCTGCTGCAGGGGCAGCTTCTTCGGCAGCAACCACGACGGTCTCGGCGGCAGGTTCTGCTGTGGCTTCCTCCGCGACCTCGACGGCAGGTTCCGCGACTGCTTCCTCTACGGCCTCAGCGGCGGGTTCTGCTGCGGCTTCTTCAACAGCCTCAGCAACGGGTTCTGCTGCGGCTTCTTCAACAGCCTCAGCGGCGGGTTCTGCTGCTGTGGTTTCTTCGATGACTTCGGCAGAAATTGCTTCTTCTGCGGCGGAATCAACGGAAGCGACGGTTTCAACAGCGTTTTCGATGTTATTGTTTTCCATTTGCTTTACCTCCATAATTTTTCTGAAAAATAAAAGCATGAAACAACCGAAGTCTGTTTCATGCTTAAATACCAAATTACGCCACCGTAGTCAGGCAGCTTTGATGACATGACAGCGCTCCACATTTCTGTGACAGTACGATACATATTCTGCATCGTCCCAGCAAGCGGATCAAAGGCATGAATTCCGCAGCTTCGGCGGTGACACCTGTTCGCTCCCCGCGCTGCCTTGCGTTTTTGGAGAGGAGTTACTTGTGAGCCCCGCACCTCTATCAGTTGAAATATTCAATTATACCAACAGTAATTACGTCGATGTTAGCATAACAGTGCGTTGTTGTCAACAGTTTTTGTCAAATTTGTAAACAGTGATAAATCGTGAAAAATGAAAATAGAGAAAAGCTACAAATCAATCGGATAGCATTTGCTCGCTCATATAAAACGGAGTCATATCATCAAGACGGAGAAGCATCGGATGACCGCCGTAGGCAGCGCTGGTATCGATGTCGATCCATGTGTCGGTGACCAGCATTTCGCCTTTCTTTCCCTCAGCGAAGCATTCGGTGGGAGTGTGCCCGATGATAGTGGTGATATTGTCGTAATACCGCTGGGCGGTGGAGGGTCTGCTCCACAGCAGTTCGAAGCGGGTGCATTCACTGAGTTCCTTGTCCGGATGAAACTCGCCAAGGCCGCCGTGGGTGAGAATGAAATCACGTTCGCCGACAGTCAGCTGAACGTACAGAGGGGCGCACAGCAGGTATTCAAGAATACTGTCCACCATATCGGGGTTGACCGCGAGAAGTCTGGCAATTCCGTTAAGGGTGGGTGCGCAGCCGTTCATATACCAGTGCGATATTTTTTCGCGCTTTTCATAGTCGAGCTGATGCAGCGTGTTATTCATGATACGATCAAAAGCAAACGCGCAGTTGAGCAGCATATCCTCGTGGTTGCCGAGTATAAGCGTGACGTTGTTCTGCACCAGCAGCCAGCAGAGGTATTTGACGCCGTCCTCGCCGCGGTCTATAACATCGCCGAGTATGTACAGAGTGTCGTCAAATCCGAAATTGACACTGCCCAGGAACTTCTGGAATTTATCGAACGGGTAACCGTGAAGATCAGAGGTAACATAAATCGCCATAAACATTCACCTTTCATTAATTATCGTTCCCACGGTTCCATGATACCCTGATATCGCTGTATGTCAAGGGCAGGAGCGGTAATAAATACAATGAAACGATTTGGCTTGCACGGTCGGCTGCGGAATGATATAATAAATCAAAAATCAATGAGGTGGAGCATTATGTCGTCACAATGTGACAGCTGTGTGTATTATGCATATGACGAAGACTGGGAGTGCTATGTGTGCACTGTGGGAATGGATGAAGACGATGTAAGCCGTCTGATGTCAGGCAGTCAGGTCGAGTGCCGTTATTATCGCTACGACGATGAATACGGAGTTGTCAGAAAGCAGAACTGAACCTGTTTCTGCAAGGTTACTGTCCGTTTTTTAGAAATTCAGCCGAGAAAGATATGCTGCGTGTCCTGTCGCCTGAAAAGCGCACGACATAGCAGCTGTTTTTTTCGTTGCGTTCAATGATTTCTCCCTCTCCGAATACCGGATGAGTGATCCGGTCTCCGGTTTTGTATTGTATCATGTCAAGGGTTCCTTCATCTTTTTCGATTACCGCAGTTGCCTGCTGCACAAGATCCTCGCTCAGCTCGACGGTATATTCGATGAGAGGGCGGTCAATGTCAAAAACAAAGCGGGAGGGATATTTGATGGAACCGTCGAGAGTCAGTCCCTCGGAATCGGTAATGTACAGTGCGTCCCGCGCCCGGGTGAGGGCCACGTACGCAAGACGGCGTTCCTCCTCCATCTTGTCGCGGGTGTTGGTACGGCGGCTGGGAAAGATGCCCTCGCACAGCTCACAGACAAACACCACGCGGAATTCAAGACCTTTTGCCGCGTGTACCGTCATCAGCTTGACGGAATCGGAGTTGTCAGGCTCATCAGCGGCGGTCATAAGCGTTACGGCGGCAAGGTAGTCGGTAACGTTTACGGTTTCGCCCTCGTCTTTTTCATATTGCGAGATGGACTGCTTGAGTTCAGCCAGATTATCAAGACGATCCTGATCGCCGTCGATGCGCAGCATACGCTCGTAACCGCTGGCAGCCATAAGCTGCTCCAGCAGGGCGCAGACAGAATAATCCTCCGTCCGCTCGCGCAGACCTTCGATCATGTCCACGAATTCAGCGGCACGTGTGCGGTTGATGATGGGGGAGTTTTCCTCTACACAGCGGCACAGGGCAGTGTAGAGCGAAAGACCGCGGCTTTCAGCGAATTCTTTAAGCTGACCCAGTTTGGTCCGGCTGATGCCGCGGCGAGGGGTGTTGATTATCCTTGCTAAAGCGAGGTCATCAGCGGAGGTGAGCATGCGCAGATAGCAAAGCGCGTCCTTGATTTCACGGCGTTCATAGAAACCAACGCCGCCATATACCCGGTAAGGTATATTCCTTGACAGCAGTTCCTCTTCAAGGAAGCGGCTGATGTGATGGGCACGGTACAGGATGGCGACAGAGCTGTATGGTATAGCCGCGGCGTGATGAAACTGAATGAGCTCACCGATGTACTGTGCTTCCTCTTTATCAGTGCGTGAGTGCGAATAGATCACCCGTGCGCCGTTTGCCTTTACAGCCTCAAGCTGCTTGTCGATGCGGTAGCGGTTGTGACTGATGAGGGAATTGGTCACCGAAACGATCTGCGGAGTGGATCGGTAGTTGGAGGTGAGCATGAGAGTCTTGCAGCCCGGGTTGAGCTGGTCAAAATTCATGATGTAATCCACCTTGGCGCCACGCCATGTGTAGATTGTCTGGTCGGGATCACCCACGATAAAGAGGTTGTGGTGTTCGCCGGCCAGCTGGGAAACAAGGGCGTATTCGGTGTCGTCCACATCCTGAAACTCATCGACCATGATATACTCCAGCCGGTGCTGCCATTTTTGCAGCGTCGGACGATGCTGAGAGAAAATGTACAGCACAAAGTAAATGAGATCGTCAAAATCCAGCGCGAAGCTCTTCTTCTGCTCCAGCAGATAGCGGTAGAAAATCTCGTCATCCTCTTTATATGACTTCGCAATGCATTCCTCAAGAGAGGCGTTGCCGGTGGCGGCAAGAAGCGCGACATAATTGAGTGCCGCACCCTTTTTGGGGCCGATCATGTCCTCGACGATGTGCTTGATGCGGTAATCCTTCAGTGCAAGTCCCATGTCCTCCATGACCTTGCGAACCATCTGTTTCTGATCTTCAGGGTCCATGATCATAAAGGTTTTGGGGTAGCTGATACGGTGGATATCCTCCTTGAGCACCCGGTTGCAGAAGCCGTGGAAGGTGGTTATCATTCCTGCGGCATTGTCACCGGTAAGATCCTTGATGCGGTTTCGCATTTCCGAGGCGGCTTTATTGGTGAAAGTGACGCACAGCACGTTGGCAGGGGAAACGCCGAGCGTCTGTGTGATATACGCAAAACGGCGGGTAAGTGTGCGGGTTTTGCCCGAACCTGCTCCGGCGATAAGGCGTACATAGCCTTCGGTTTCTGTTACAGCCGCCAGCTGCTGTTCATTGAGTCCGTCAAGGATGCGGTTTGCCATTGTGTGTACCGCCTTTCAGTTGATCTTTGACGATGAGGGCGTTCATCGCAATGTCACCATTATATCGAACTTATGTTCGTTTTTCAACCCTTGCAAGTGGCGCCTGTGATGCTTTGTACAAATAAAAGGACAGGCAGCCCGCCGGTAATAAGCGGACTGCCTGGGATGGAGGGGGAATTAATTCCCGACATATTCTGATTGATTCTGTGTTACTCTCGGGCTTTGCCGATGAAGAAAGTTGCCACCAGACCGGGACCGGTGTGTGAACCGATGATTACGCCGATGTTTGAAATGAATACATCGCGGAAGCCGACTTCCTTCTTTAGACGTTCGGCGAGGATTTTCGCGCGGTCGGGACAGTCGGCGTGACTGATAAAGAGGGTCTGAGTGGAGGGATCAAATACACGCTCTTTGATGGTTTTGACCATGCGGTCATAGGTTGCCTGTACGCCGCGGACCTTGTCGCAGACCTTGAGGTGTCCTTCGGCATCGAGGTCAAGAATGGGGTTGATGCCCAGCAGACCGCCGAGAACAGCACTGGTTTTGCTGACTCTTCCACCGCGATGCAGATAGGTCAGGTCGGGGGTGGTGTAATAGGCGTTGAAGGATCTCTTTATGTTGTTGAGCCATGCGGCGATCTCGTCTATGGATTTGCCGGCGTCACGCATATCTGCGGCATAGACGCACATGGAACCGTAACCGGCAGAGGCAGAGGTGGAGTTAATAACTACGATGCGGGATTCGGGGAATTCCTCTTTGAGCAGGTCCACAGCGGTCAGAGCGTTGCTGTAGGTGCCGGAGATGGCAGCGGAGAGAGAGAGGTGCAGGATGGGCTTTCCTTCGGCAAGCAGCGGTCTCCAGAAATCCACAAAATCTCTGGGGTTGATCTGGGTGGTGGTGGCAACACCGCCGATACGCATTTTATTATAGAAGTCTTTGATGGAGGCTTCGGTCATCACGTCGGTGAACTCTGCGCCATCCATGGTGTATTTCATATAGTAGGGGATTATCTGTCGGCTGCGGCAGTAGTCGATCTGCAGATCGCATCCGGAATCTGTGGTGATAAGGAAAGAATAGTTCATGGGGCTGTCTCCTTTTTTGAATGATCTGCATTGATTATATCCTGTTCTGCCCACAATTAGCAACCCACTCAAAACAACCGGACGTAAACGGAAAATATATTGCCCGATAGAACAGTAGAATTGCACTCTCCTGCCAGTAGAATGGCTCTGCTGTGCGAATTATTGGCGCCCTGTGATGATTTTTGTAAAAAAGAACCGTGTAAGCGATTAAAGGTTGATATCCGTTTCTCTTTGTGATAGAATACTCAATAATTGCACAAATTCCTGCTTTTCTATTGCGGGGAGAATGCTTTTTAATGAGGTAAGCGCATTATGAATGAACACAATCTCAAGCAGATTATTGCTAAGAATATTGCCTACTATCGCAAGGACGCTGGCTGGACTCAGCTGGAACTTGCGGAGAAGATAAATTATTCTGATAAATCGGTTTCCAAGTGGGAGCGTGGTGAAGGTCTGCCCGATATTGTGGTACTGACAACTCTTGCCGAGTTGTTTGGCATCACGGTCAATGATTTGCTCCGTGAGGATGAGCCTGCGGCTCCGGTTACCGTTGCGAAACCCAAAGCTGAGCTGCCGATGGGAACCAAGGTGAATGTGCTGCTGCTGTCCGCCGGTCTTGTGTGGTTTGTGGCGGCTGTGGTGTTCTTTCTTCTGAAAATTATCGCTCCCGATATGCCTCACGCTGAATATGCATTTGTTGCCGCACTGCCGGTGTGTGCGATTGTTGTGCTGGTGTTCTGCTGTATGTGGTGGGGCTGGCTCGTGCGGTGCATTGCGGTCAGTGCGCTGGTGTGGCTGCTGGCGCTCAGTTTCCACGTGATGCTCCAACTGCAGAATGCCGCGCTGGTTTATGTTGTTGCGGCAGTGTTTCAGGTGCTGATTGTACTGTGGTATTTCCTTATGACCAGACCGGCAGAAAAGACTGAGCCGGTTGAAACTGAAGAATAAGATAAGATCAGCTGTCGCGGAGCCAATCTGCGGCAGCTGATTTATGCTTATGAACGTATTATGCGCAATTTCCGGTCGTTTTTTTACTGATTGAAAAGACAGCGGACATGACGGTGTTTTGCCTCGCTGATTCTTTTGACAACCATGTGGCTTTATGATAACATATACGAGGTTTTCCAAATTATTTACTGGAGGGATATGCTTTGATTTTCGGAAAGCACATCAACAGATATTATATTAAGTATCTGCCGGTTCTGCTGCTGGGGATTCTTTCGCTGGTGATGGTGGACTATTTCCAGCTTATCGTTCCCGAGATGTACAGAATGGTTATCAACGGTATGAACAGCGGAATGGTGGAGGTTAACGGGCAGATGCTGCCCTTTGATCTTGATTTCCTGCTGGACAGAATCTGTCTGCCGATGATCATCACCATTGTTGCGCTGGTTATCGGACGGTTCCTGTGGCGCATCTGCTTTTTTGGCTCGGCTATTCGTCTGGAGACCGATGTGCGCCGGCGGATGTTCGACCATTGCAAGGATCTTTCTCATCAGTACTATCAGGTCAATAAGGTGGGCAACCTTATGTCCCTGTTCACCAACGACCTTGAGACGGTGCAGGACTGCTTCGGCTCGGGCATACTTATGTTCTTTGACGCCGCTATTCTTGGTATTCTCGCTATTGTCAAGATGTGGCGAATGGACCCTGTGCTTACCGGCTTTTCTCTTATTCCAATGGTTCTTCTGTTGACGGTCGGCATCATTGTGGGCAGATATATGCGCATCAAGTGGGAGATCCGCCAGCAGGCATTCTCTGATCTTTCGGATTTTTCTCAGGAAAGCTTTTCCGGTATCGCGGTCATCAAGGCCTTTGTCAAGGAGACGAAGGAACTGCTGGCTTTCCGAAAGCTCAACAAGGATAACGAAAAGGCAAACGTGGATTTCACACGTATTTCCACCATTCTCAATATATCGGTCACCCTCTTTGTGGAGTCGGTAATCTGCGTTATCCTCGGCTACGGCGGATATCTTGTCTACAGCGGCGATTTCGACGCCGGTGAGCTGATGGAGTTCATCGGGTATTTCACTTCCATCGTATGGCCTGTCATGGCCATCTCCCAGCTTATCGAGATGACCTCCCGCGGCAAGGCTTCTGTAAAGCGTATCGGCGAACTGCTGGACACCCCGAGAGACGTGTGCGACCGTGAGGGTGTGGAGGAGCTGGAGAACGTTAAGGGAAGCATTGAGTTCCGTGATCTTACCTTCCGCTATCCCGACGGCGACTACGACGCGCTCTGCGGTGTTTCCTTCCGTATTGAGGCAGGGGAGAGCGTAGGCATCGTGGGCAAGACCGGTTCGGGCAAGACCACGATAGTCGATCTCATTCTGCGCACCTACAACGTCCCTGATGGTACGGTATTTGTTGATGACCGTGATGTCAACACAGTATCCATCCGTTCCGTGCGTGCCGCTTCGGCGTATGTGCCGCAGGATAACTTCCTGTTCAGCGACACAATCGAGAACAACATCGGCTTTGCGTTTGATGACATTGACGGCGATGCGGTCGTTGGAGCCGCGAAACTGTCAGATGTTCACGACAACATTATCGAGTTTACCGATCAGTATCAGACGGTGCTGGGCGAGCGCGGAGTGACCGTTTCCGGTGGTCAGAAGCAGCGAATTTCAATCGCACGCGCTCTGCTTAAAGACGCTCCGATACTTATTCTTGACGATTCAGTATCCGCGGTTGATACCAGAACCGAAAAGGTTATCCTGGAAAACCTCCGCGCAAATCGCGCAGGACGCACAACAATCCTCATCGCTCACCGCGTTTCCACCATCGAGCGCATGGATAAGATTATCTATGTGGACGAAGGTCGCGTGGCGGCGGTGGGCAGCCATGCTGAACTGTATGAAACCTGCGAGGATTACCGCAGAATGGTCGACCTGCAGAAGCTGGAGGAGGAAGGAGGCGAACACAACAATGCGTGAGTATTATCCATTGCTGGTAGTGGGCGCGATAGTTGGCGTGTTTGCCATCTGCTTTGTCGTGGCGTACGCTATGATGAAGAATAAAAAGGAAGCGATCGGCTTTGACCGCAACATGAAGGACAGCGAGCTTTTCCGCAGACTGGCTGCTTACGCAAAGCCACACTGGAGACAGTTTCTGCTGGTGGGCGTTATTATGCTGTTCTCCATCTCCTATGATATCATTGCGCCCCTTATTGTAGGACGGATAGAGGAAATGATAAAGACCGATTTTGTACTCAGCGAGCTGTTTTGGTCCGTAGCTGTTTATGGAAGCATACTGCTGATTTCGCTGGCGTGTTCTTATGCGCAGGCCATCGTTCTGCAGAAAACCGGTCAGAAGATACTCTCGGCAATGCGTGAGGACATCTTCACTCACATCGAAAATCTGTCCCATGAACAGCTTAATTCCATTCCGGTGGGCAAGCTTGTTACGCGTGTTACCAACGACACCAACGCCATATCCATGATGTTTACAAACATTGTGGTCAATCTTGTGAAGAACTTCTTCGTGATCATTGGCGTTATGGTGGCTATGCTGGCGGTAAACTATCTGCTGACGCTGATGGTGCTGTGCTTTGTGCCGTTTATTGTGCTGTTTACGGTCATCTTCCGCAAGTTTTCCCGTAAGGCATATCGCCGAGTAAAGGACGGCACTACCGACATCAACACATACCTTTCGGAGAATCTTTCCGGCATCAAGATCACGCAGATATTCAACTGCGAGGATAAGAAAATGCGCGATTTTGAGCGCAGAAACAATGAGCTTGGCTTGGCAAAACAGAAGCAGATATTCACCTTCGGTGTCTTTCGTCCGGTGGTGTATATGCTGTACATCTGTTCTGTACTCTGTCTGATGTACATCGGCGGCAAAGGACACATGGACGGCTGGCAGTTCTTAGGGCAGTCGCTTACCAGCGGTACAGTTGTTACTTTCTATTTATATATCAACAAGTTTTTCAACCCCATCCAGAGTCTCGCCGAGCAGTTCAACTGGATGCAGTCTGCGCTTGCTTCCGCAGAAAAGATCTTTACCGTCATGGATATCGAGCCCAAAGTCGTGGATGAACCTGACGCCATCGAGCTCGAGGAGGTGCGCGGCGACATCGAATTCCGTGATGTGTGGTTTGCGTATGTTGAGAATGAATGGGTGCTCAAGGGAGTTTCCTTCAAGGTGTCCGCTGACCAGACGGTAGCCTTTGTTGGATCCACAGGCTCGGGTAAATCCACCATTCTTTCGCTCATCTGCCGCAACTATGATATTCAGAAAGGGCAGATACTCATTGACGGAATCGATATCCGCAGGATAAAGATTTCTTCTCTGAGAAAGCACTTCGGTCAGATGTTGCAGGATGTTTTCCTGTTCTCGGGCACCATTCGCAGCAACATTGTTCTGAGAAACGAGGGCATTTCCGACGAGGAGATATGGGAAACCTGCCGCTACGTCAACGCCGATTCCTTCATCAACAAACTGGACGACGGTCTTGACGAGGTGGTTCGCGAGAGAGGCAATAACTTCTCTGCCGGTCAGCGGCAGCTGCTGTCCTTTGCCCGTACCATCATTCATAAGCCTTCGGTGATGATACTTGATGAAGCTACAGCGAACATCGACACTGAGACTGAGCTTCTCATTCAGGATTCTCTCGAGAAGATGATGAACGTGGGCACCATGCTCATCGTTGCCCATAGACTGTCCACCATTCAGCACGCGGACAACATTATTCTGCTGTCCCATGGTGAGATTATCGAGCATGGCAGCCATCAGGAATTGCTGGCTCAGAAGGGACGCTACTATCAGCTTTATACCCTCCAGTACCACAAGGAGCAGATGAATCGCCCTGCGATAAGCTGACCGATAAACATTATAGATTGCCTGCCGCGGCGCATTTGCTGCGGCAGGTTTTTCTGTACTATTGACTTGGCTGAATAATTGCGGTAAGCTTTGTTTGTGTCCGCGGCGTATGCAGCAGACAAATCCATTTATGAAAGGCAGGGTTGTTGAAAATGAATATCACAACAAACGCAGGAGGCCTTGCTGAAGTCTCCTGACGGAAAAGGAGATCATAAATGAATATCACTGTAAGAATCGAAGAACAGAAGGATTACCGTATTGTTGAGGAGATCACGCGCAGTGCGTTTGGTTATCCCGAGAGGGTGGAGCGTGGAGGTATCTGCTGTCCGTATGAACACTGGATGGTCAGCGAGCTGCGGCGGCGTGATGGAATTCCAGAACTGAGTCTTGTTGCGGAAGCGGACGGAGTGCCGGTGGGACACATAATCTGCAGCAGGGCAGAGGTGAGGAACGACGAGAAGATAACGCCGGTGCTGAATATGGGACCAGTCAGTGTACTGCCGGGATATCAGCGGCAGGGCGTGGGCAAGGCGATGATTAACGCCATGCTTGTGCGCGCAAAGCGGCTTGGTTACGGTGCGGTTTTGTTCTTCGGTGAGCCGGAGTATTATCCGCGGCTCGGCTTCAGAGAGGCAGCGGAGTTCGGCGTAAGCGATGCCGGAGGATATAACTATCCGTCTTTTTTTGCGATGGAGCTTGTGCCCGGGTATCTTTCGGCGGCAAAAGGCGGGAGATTCCACGAATCTGACATTTATGACGACGAACTGAATCGTGACGCAGTAAAGGAGTTTGACCGCGGTTTCCGAGCAGAGTAAGCAATATTGTATATGTATAACGGCAGCTGCCGAAGCGGTGTTCCGGCAGCTGCCGTTTATCGGTGTGCAGTTGAAGGTATTGACAAATTGCGGAAAAGCGGGTATAATGCAGATAGTTAGCAGAGACTTACTGTTTCTGCTTGAACTTAACCTGAACAGTTAGCGGACGCTAACCACTGCTCTAACACATAAAATCTTTAGCACACAAAAATGAGACTGGCAGAGGGTACCGACTCTGCTTTATCTTAACATTGTTGGTTAGTGTACGCTAACCGCGGGCCTCAATGAATTTGAAAGGGGGATTCTCCATGACTGAAAGAAAGCTTGTACAGCACTGTGCGCCCACCCTCGCAGGAATCAAGACAGGCAATATCTTCCGCTGCCCGTTCACTTCCTATGTGGAGCTTTACGGCGAATTGCGCGCCCTCAACAGACGTCTTTCGCCCAAGGGGCTGCGTATAATCCCACTGAGAGTGTGCAGAGGATACGCCATGATTTACGTCTATCGTCCGAATAAACTGCGTGCTGACCTCGCAGGGGAAGAGGCGAGAGCCATTCTTGCTGGATACGGTTACGCCAACTATGTGCCGGAGCGGTGCATCAACCACCTGCGCGTCCGTCTTGCTCAGTTGGGGGATTTTCCGCATGAGATCGGGCTGTTTCTTGGCTATCCGCCGGAGGACGTTCGTGGATTCATTGAAAACGGGGCAAAGAACGAGAAATATGTCGGCTGCTGGAAAGTATACGGTGACGTGGATAAGTCGAAAAAGTGCTTTGAACGCTTTGCAAGATGCACCAGACTGTACGCGGAAAAATTTGCCGCCGGCAGCACAGTGGAACGTCTGACTGTAGCAGGATGATATTGTCAATCGTTTAACAATTTAACTGCGGGTTATAGTAGAACCGATCGTCTTTTCCGGTGGGAAGAACGGTCGGTTTTATTTTCTGAGCCGGCATTTTACGAAAATGTGCCTTGCTGACGTAGTGGAATATTGACGAATAAAATCCGCAAAGATATGGGGTTTTGCAATGAATCTACAGCGTTTTTGCCAAATGACATATTTGTGTTGAAAACGGAGTATATAAGTGATAAGATTTAGTCGATCAAAAAATATTTTAAGCATGTGAGACTGATAAAAAATTAACACACTCTGTTTTTCTGAAATCAGTTTTGATCAATCTGTGAAATATGCCAATGTGAAAAACAATCATTCGGCGTATTATTTTTCCGAGTGGAAGAAAGGCAGTTATTATGAACAAGATCACAATCATTGGAAGCGGAAACGTCGGCTCGACCATCGCGTACTCCCTGACCCTGCAGGGTCTTGCTTCGGAGATCGTCATGATCGATATCAACAACGAGAAGGTACTGGGTGAGGCTCTGGATATCCGTCAGGGAATTCCGTTCTGCAATCCCTGCTCTGTTTACGCCGGTTCCTATATCGATGCCGAAGATTCCGACATTGTCATTATCACCTCAGGAATTGCCCGCAAGCCCGGTCAGTCCCGTCTTGATCTTGCTCAGACCAACGTGGATGTACTCAAGAGTATTATTCCGGACATTACCAAATACGCCCCTAACGCTGTGTATCTTATCGTCAGCAACCCCGTTGACATTCTGACCTACGCCATGTGCAAGCTGTCGGGGGTACCGGAGCACCGCATTATCGGATCGGGCACAATTCTCGACACTGCCCGTCTGCGTGCCCGTCTGTCGGAGTTCTACTCCATCAGCCAGAGCAACTGCCATGCCTACGTCATGGGAGAGCACGGCGATTCTTCCTTTGTTCCCTGGTCTCTGGCTAATATATCTAACGTTCCTATTGATGAGTGCCACACTTCTTTTACTAACAGCGAAAAGATTCTTCCGCCCATCAATCGCGAGGAAGTTGAAGAATATGTCCGCAAGTCGGGCAGCCGCGTCATCAAGCGCAAGGGCGCGACATTCTACGCCGTGTCGGTTTCTGTCTGCCACATCGTGAAGTGCCTGCTGTCCGGTATCGACACCACCATGACCGTTTCCACCATGATGCACGGCGAGTACGGCATTGACGACGTCTGCCTGAGCACCTTGAGTGTGGTGGGCAACAACGGTATTCGCAGTGACGTGGTTCTGCCGCTCAATGATGAGGAGGTTGGCAAGCTGCACCACAGCGCTGACTGCCTCAAGGAGATCATCAGAGGCATCAATCTGTGATCGCTTTTCATTCATTAATATACTGACAAGGAGACTTTATATATGGACTACCGCATCGAACACGATTCCATGGGCGAGATGAAGGTGCCCGCTGACCGTCTTTGGGCGGCTCAGACCCAGAGAAGCTGTGAAAACTTCCGCATCGGCGTGGGTATAGAGACCATGCCTGCCGAGATCATCCATGCCTTCGGTATCCTTAAGAAGGCTGCCTGCCTTGCCAACGGCGAGCTCAGACCGGAGAAGATGACCGCCGAGAAGGTTGCCGCCATCTGCGCCGCCTGTGACGAAGTCATAGAGGGTAAGCTCAACGATCACTTCCCTCTGGTCGTCTGGCAGACCGGTTCCGGCACACAGTCCAACATGAACTCCAACGAGGTCATCCGCAGCCGCGCCAACCAGATCGCCGGCAAAGAGCTGACCCATCCCAACGACGACATCAACATGAGCCAGTCGTCCAACGATACTTTCCCCACCGCAATGCACATTTCTGCTGTCATTGCCATCGAGGATAAGCTGATTCCTGCCGTGGAGCAGCTCATCGCTACCTTCAAGCGCCTCGAGGCTGAGAACGAAGGCATCGTCAAATCGGGCCGTACTCATCTGCAGGACGCCACTCCCATCACCTTCTCTCAGGAGATCAGCGGCTGGCGCTCTTCCCTCGAGCGTGACGTGGAGCTGCTGAAGCTGGCTGTAAAGCCTCTCTACGAGCTGGCTCTGGGCGGCACTGCTGTTGGCACCGGCCTCAACGCCCCCAAGGGCTTTGACACCCTCGTAGCCTCCAAGGTGGCTCAGCTGACCGGCAAGCCCTTTGTCACCGCTG
>JAZUPE010000042.1:0-7994 GCA_045605025.1 Acutalibacteraceae bacterium | reverse complement strand
TGGCTCACAGAACGACATGGCTACGATCCGACTTGGTTGCCCGTGTTGCCAACCTCGCCTCCTGCATCGACGACCTGAAGAAAAAGGGCGTGTGGGTGTGCGCCGCTGACATGGACGGCGACAGCTGGTGCGGCGCCGATCTCACCGGACCCCTTGCGGTGGTCATCGGCGGAGAGGACGGCGGCGTGAGCCGTCTGGTGCGTGAAAAGTGCGATTTTATCGTCTCCCTGCCCATGTACGGACGCATCAACTCTCTCAACGCCTCCTGTGCCTGCGCGGTGGTTCTCTACGAAGCCGCCCGCCAGCGCAATGGTATCAAAGCCAGAAACCCAAAATAAAAATATACTGCCGCATAGAGGCAGACATTTCTGAAGCGAAAGCGTGGTGACTGTATTGGGCAAGTATACCGTATATTCCTTTGACAACCCCTATCTTGACATTGAAGACGGCGAAAACCGGTACAGCGCCGCGGTCATAATGGACGAAGCGCGGGAGCGGTGGCGCACCGGCAACTGGCGTGCCAAAAGAGATTCTTTTCAGCTGAGCCGCAAGGAAATTGCCGGCAGAAAGCCGAAAAGCGAAAACAAACCTTCCGCAGCCCGCTTCCGTCTGGATATACGCAAGGATCTGATGGGAGAAACCATCTCCCTGCGGAAACTGAGTGAACTGAACTATTCCGCCACCTACCGTCCTCATGGTAATCTGGACGAGCATCTGGTCACCCCCATGAGCACCATGCAGCGGTATGATGTGCTTGCGGGTGAACTGGAAAACCCTCCGGAGGATCTATCATTCCTGACCGACGCCGACGATCGTCTTCGCCGTGAACTGGAAAAGAGCGGCAGCAAAAAAGACGGCTCCCTGCGGAACGATACCCGCCGTCTGGAAACATCTCTGGATGAACGCAGGGCCGCACTGATCGGAATGCTGCCCGACACCGATACGGACGAAGCCCGGCAGATTGTCCGCGAAAGCCAGCGGGCAAAACAGCGAATGGATGCCGAGATCGGCCGCCTGCCAAAAGACCCCGATCAGGTAAAGCGGGAAAAAGAAAAGAAACAGAAACGGCGCAAAATCTATGCCGTTCCATCCGCCCGCAGCGAAGAACCGCTGCCGGAGCTGCGTGATCTGTCAGTGACGCGTTCTGCGCGCATGCCGAAACAATACGGTCTTGATGCCGAGCGCGCCGAGCTGCCTGAGTTCGAATCAGAAACCCGCTATTGGAGCCGCATTACCTCGGATAACCCCAGCTGGTCGGAGATACAGCAGCACACGGAACTTCAAAGCCCCTCCGATCTGGAGGATGAACCGGAAACCCGCCGCGCCCACTATGTGGACGATGTGGAATATGATCCCGAACGACCCTTCCGTCCGATAACCGGTGTCGCTCCCCGTGAGCGTCTGTATTCGGAAGAAGTGGGACAATATGAAAACGAATACAACCGTAAGAACGGCATATCCCCCGACCGCATCAGAGAGATCATGGACAAGGAATACCGCGGACGCTGGATACCGCCGGAATACTATGCCGACGACCGTCTGGTCAACGCCTGGTTCAACGATCTGAACCGCGGTGCGCTGGAGGGCGAGGATTTTCTTGACTGGGCATACCGCCGCCGCAAGGAGGCGGCACAGGCCCGCCGCGCCGTCGAAGAACGTCGACGCCGCAGTGAGCAGTCCGCCCGCGGCCGCAGCGCTCCACGATCCCGTTCCGACCGCCGTGAGGATACACGTCTGCGCTACGAGCGCGCCATGGAAATGGGCTATCAGCAAGGACGGGAGCTCGCTGAGCGTGACCGCAGCCGAGGCAGATATCGCGGAATGTACCCCGATCTGTTTGACAGAGATGACCGTCGTGCCGGACGGTACGATGACCGGTACGATGATCGGTACGACGACCGCTACAGCAACCGGTACAATGATCGACACGAAACAGACATCGACCGCAGACGCTTCCGCCGTCGCGATAACTGAACGGAAGCCTGCAGCATATATTAACCCGGAAAGGAGGCGGCCTGCAGCTCAGCGGTGCCGAAAGCCCTATGGGATTTGAACCCGAAGACATCAGAAAAGAAACCCCCTCATATGATACACAATTTGAGGGAGGCGGCGCGGACATTGACGCAGACGGTCTTTCTTCCGCGTCTCCCGTTGCCGCACCGAAACGCACCATCCGTAACGTGCGCGCACGCAGTGCTCAGCAGGACAGTTCTGCGCCTTTCTCCGGAGAGCGCACTCCGGGAGCTGCCCACCGCGCCGAGGGAAGCACCCCTCCCCCGGTACGCAGACCAATTATGCGTTCCAACTCCGAATTCGGATATCTTTTCAGCGACACCGAACCGATGGATAACCATATGGATGACCAGCGCTCCCGCCGTCTGGACGCACTTGCCTATGACGGACGCTCCGGAAGCGATGAACAATATGCCGGTCTGATGGAGGGCGAACAGCCTTCCATGGTTCGCCGCCCGGAAAACCGCATGAGTGCTCCGGAGCCCGCCGCGGATCGCTTTGCCGCGCAGACACCCGTTGATCCGCAGCCGTCCGGACGGCGTTTTGCCCGCCGCACCCGTGACACCGCCGCTGCCTCATCACAGCAGCCGGAGCCGGTTGCGGAGACTGTTTCGCAGCCTCCCGTCAACCCGGAACCCAGACCGCTCGATGCTCCTATGATCTCCGGGCAGCCGCAGAACGAACCTGAGCGCCGCTATGACGAGCCCAGGCGTGACCGGTATGATGACCGCAGCGATCCACGCCGTGACTACCGCAATGACCGGCATGACGACCGCTACAACTATCGTCCCGGCTATCCCGACCGCAGATACGAAGATGATTACGGCTACGATTACCGCGACGGCAGATATGACGACCGCTACGGTTACAGAGAAGGCTACGGCGAGCCTATCTATCCTCCTTACGGTCAGTATCCTGCCGCATATCCCCCGCCTTACCCCTATGGATACCCCGCTTATCCGGCATCTTATCCTGCCTATCCGGGTTATCCCGCCTATGGTTATCCGCCCGGTTACGGCTATCCCGCACATCAGGCAGGCGGCGTTCCTTCCGGAGCTCCTGTGGTTCCTGTCTCCGACCAGCAGCCTGCGGCGCAGGCTGCTGCTGAGCCTTTCCACCAGTACAACTTCTCCGAGGCGGACAGTCATACGGCCAAGGATGAATTTCCTCCCTATCCGAGCCTTGCGCCCAAGCCTGCTGTCGAACCTAAACCCGAACCGGTTCCGGCACCCGCAGCGCAGAACGAAAACAACGTGCCCGCTGCAGAAGAACATACGAGCGTATCCGATCGATCCGATTATCATGGCTTCGCGGCAGAGAGCAGTGTGACCGCACAGCCCGAACCCGCCGCACCCGCTCCCATTGAAAACGAGTCTGCCGGCGGTTCCGGTCGCTTTAACCGCCGTCGCCCCGCCGCTGAGAGCAGCGCAACCGCACAGCCTGAACCCGCGGCAGAAAAAACAGCCGCTGCTCCCTCAGCCGAAGGATCTGTTGGCGGTTCCGGTCGCTTTAACCGCCGTCGAGCCTCTGCAGAGAGCAGCGTAACTGCACAGCCCGAACCCGCGACAGAGAAAAGCACACCTGCTTCCGCAGATGAAGGGTCTGTGGGCAGTTCCGGCCGCTTCAGCCGCCGCACGCGCGGTGCTGCTGATTCCGCTCCGGCTCAGGAAGGCAGCGCATCTGCCGCACCGTCCGGCAGCCCCGGAGGATGGTTTGACGACGAGGCTGCTGTTTCCTCCGCACAGAGGAACGGTTCTTTCAGTTGGGACGATGACAACTCGTCTTCCGGCGGCCGTTCTTCGCGGTTCTCCCGTCGTTCCCGTTCCTGATATTTTCGAATTATCCGGAAAATTATTATATTATTAATGTATATATCCCCATCCACCGGGTATCTGCAGCAAGGAGGTGATCCACGTCAGGCATACAGTTTCAATCGGCTACAGGCGCAAAGAAAAATCGCCTGACCGTGAATACAGTTCCATGCTTGCCATGCCCGTGCCGGTGGCATGGGGCGGCACCACCAGACCTGCCAGCCGCAAGGGTCATTTCCGGCTGGAAAAGGGCGAGATATGTTTTGAGGTTCTGCACGCTCGCATTTTCCCGGAACGTCCTATCTACCGCAAACCGGTGGAGGACAGGGTCATCGGACGGCTGAACAAAGACACACGCCGGCCTATTCTCCCGCCGGAGGAGGAAAGCCCCGGTCTTAACCCGCGGCTTCGCCACCGGCCGGATTCCGATCCCACCAGCATCGACGATTTCCACGATCCCGGAGACAGCGACATTATCTACGGCGAACTTCTGGAACAGGTTCGCTCGCTGAATTTCCGTGTGCTGGCCGGAGCCATTGTCACGCTGTTCCTCGGAATTATCGAGCTGCTGCCCATGCTGGGAATTGCGCTTCCCGATATGTTCATGCCCGACAAGGCTCCCATCATGTATCTTGCGCTTAATCTTGTGCTGTGCGGCTTCTGCGCTGCGCTGTGCCACAGAGTGATAATCGGCGGCTTTGTATCGTTGATTAAAAAACCGGACGGCGACAGTGCCCTTGCCATCGCCGCAGCGGCAGCACTGCTGCATATGGCTGCCGAACTGATCGTGTATCTTTCGTTGCGTCAGCCGGTGTGCCGTGTATTCGGTGCTCCGGTCACGCTGGCTCTGCTGCTCAACGATACCGGTCTGCTGCTGATGGCACGGCGGGTCGCCCGCAATTTCCGCTTTGTGGCAGTACGCGGCGTAAAGAGCGCGGCGCGCATGCTGGGTGACGACACCCATCTTGAAAAGCTGCGTCACGCCGACAACCATCTGCACTCCCACGTTACCTATTGTGTCAAGGCAAAATTCCTTTCCGGCTATCTGGGCCATGCCTATGAGGAGGACTTCTGCGAGCAGATGTTCCGCCGGCTGACCCCGTATATTATCTTCCCCGCTCTGCTTGCCGCCGTTGTTGGCGGTATCACCGGCGCTGCCGAAGCCGGTATATGGAGCGCAATCTACTGTTTTGTTGCCGTGCTGGTTGTGGGTATACCCGCCAGCCGGATGTTCTGTCTGAACCTTCCGCTCAGCAGGGTTACCGGACGGCTGCTCCGCCGGGGTGCTCTGGTCAACGGCTGGTCCTGCGTGGATGAGTTCGGACGCACCGACACCCTTGCCGTGTCCTCCGATGTGCTGTTCCCTGCCGGTTCGGTACGTCTGCTGTCTCTCAAGGCGTTCGGCGAAGAGCCGCTCTCCCGTTCGGTACAGTATGCCGCCTCGGTTGTGCTGGCTGCCGGAGGGCCGCTGGCTCAGGTCTTTGAGCAGCTGCTGGAGGGCGACCGCTCACGGGTACTGCCCGCCGAAGGCATTGACTACGAAAACGAGATGGGTGTATCCGGCTTTGTGGAAAGCCTGCCGGTGCTGGTGGGAAACCGGATGATGCTCAAGACCCACGGCTGCGCAATGCCGTCAAAGGATTACGAGCATCTGCTCACCGGCGGCGACAACCGCAGTCTGGTGTATATCGCTATTTCCGGCATTCCCTGCGCTGTTCTGCTGGTAAAATATTCCGCCGATGCCGACACAGTCAATTCGGTGCAGCGCATGATTGAAAGCGGCGTAAGTCTGGTGGTTTACACCTGTGACGCCAACGTCACCGCAAAAATGCTTTCCAGAATCTACAGCGTACCCCAGCGGTACATCACCATGCTGAGTACCCATGCCGGTTCGGAATACGACCGGCTGACCCATGTCATTCGCGACAGTTCACCGGCGGTGCTGGCTTCCGACGGCTCAATGCGCGCCCTTGCCGACGCGCTGACTGCCTCACGCAGACTTCATGTTCAGCTTCACTTCTCCACGGTTATCCAGCTGGTGGCGTACGGACTGATGCTGATGCTGACCACATTGCTGTGCTGTCTGTCCGGGTCTTCCGGAATCTCTCCGGCGCAGATCATGCTGCTGCAGCTGCTGTGTCTTGCTGCTGCAGCACTGACCACCACAAAGAAAGTTCTCTGACCCTATACTGTCCGTTATACCAATCAAAAATACTACGGGAGGTTCATCCATGCTCAAGTACCTGTTTCCCGACCACACCGAAGCGGTGTCCATTTTCGGTCTCATCGCCATGTTCCTGGTGACATTTTTCTCAATTATCGTGTTCTCAAAATATCTGCCCAGAGATCTGGGACGTGACTTCGCCTTCAACGGCAAAAAGTCTCAGGGCAAACCCCGTGGAGCCGGCATAATCTTTGTCACCGTGTTTTTCCTTATGTCTCTGCTGTTCTCCCGCTTCCAGTGGAGCGGCGTGCCCTTCAGCTGGGAGACGCTGATCTATCTGCTGCTCATCATGCTGGGTATGGTCACCGGCTATCTTGACGACCGTTCGGACAGTCCCTGGAGCGAGTATCTCAAGGGCTTCCTCGATTTTGTCATCGCTCTGGGTGTTGCCGTAACCTACCTTCTCAACAACTCCGGCAGCATTTACATCGTTTCGCTGGGCATGGACATCACCATCAACCGCTACGTCTTCGCTGTGCTGATCGTCATCCTTGTATGGATGAGCATCAACGTCACCAACTGCACAGACGGCGTGGACGGACTTTCCGGCTCTCTGAGCATTGTCACTCTGTCCACCATCTTCCTCATCGGTGTATATAATGACACTCAGGATCCCACATCCTATCTTAGCCTGCTGTATGCCGTGGGTCTGCTGGCTTATCTGTGGTTCAACGCATCCCCCAGCACGCTGATGATGGGTGACGCGGGATCCCGTGCCACCGGCGTGCTTATCGCCATTGCCATCCTCAAGTCGGGTTCTCCTCTGATGTATATTCCCGTGGCTCTGGTCATCATCCTTGACGGCGGACTGGGTCTTGTCAAGCTGTTCCTCGGCCGCTTCCTTAAAATCCGCATTCTCAAGAACACACGCACCCCCCTCCACGACCACTTCCGCAAGAATCGCGGCTGGTCTGACACCCAGACCGTCTTCCGCTTCCTCATCGTGCAGATCGGTCTGTGTGCCTGCGCGGTGTGCTTCCTTGTGTGGCGCCGCGGTCAGGAACCCAGAGAGGCTGCCAACACCATGGCTCACGCCTTCCAGTCCCTGTCCAACTACATCCGGATTCATCTCGGTTGAGAAGTTTTTTCACCACTTCAACGCTTTAAGCAGTCATAATAGCCAAATTTGTGCCAATAATTTCTACGGCGCTCGTGATATATCTGTTGAAATTTTCCCTGTGCTGAGATATAATTAGTTGAGTAGGCCGTGAATTATCGGCGCTATGCAGAAATCATATACGAAGTCGTTTCCTGTTATTGACGGGATCCGACCGAAAGGGGCAACATAACTTGAAACAGTATCCGGCAAATAAGATCAAAAACGTCGTTCTCGCCGGTCACGGTGGCTCGGGCAAGACCTCTCTGGCAGAGGCTATGCTCTGGCTCTCCGGTGCCGCTGACAGAATGGGAAAGACCGCCGACGGCAACACCGTCTGTGACTTCGATCCCGAAGAGATCAAGCGTAAGACTTCAGTTTCCACTGCTGTCGCACCGCTGGAGAGGAACGGTCTGAAAATCAATCTGCTTGACGCACCCGGTCTGTTTGACTATGTCGGCGGCATGAACGAGGCTTATCGCGCAGCCGAGACCGCCCTCATCGTTGTAGCTGCCAAGGACGGCGTCGCCGTCGGTTCCGAGAAAGCCAACAAGCTGGCTCTGAACACCGGCCGCTCCCGCATTTTCTTCGTTAATAAGCTGGACACCGAGGGTGCCAACTTCTACAAAGCCTATGACGCCATCCGCGAAGCCTTCGGCACCAGTGTGTGCCCCGTTGTCGTTCCCTACTATGAGGGCGACACCCTGAAGTGCTACGTTGATCTGCTTGAGCAGAAGGCTTATACCTACAACAACGGCAAGGCTGCCGCCTGCGACATGCCTGCTCTTGATAACCTCGATGATCTGATGTCTCAGCTCAACGAGGCCATTGCTGAGACCGACGAGGAACT
>JAZUPE010000041.1:0-12148 GCA_045605025.1 Acutalibacteraceae bacterium | reverse complement strand
GGGTGACAAGGTCATGCAGACCCGCAACAACTACGATGTGCCATGGAAAAACCACTTGAGCGGCGAGGAGGGCACCGGCATCTTCAACGGCGACATCGGCATGATACGTCGCATCGATCACCTGAGCGGACAGCTGGAGGTGCAGTTTGACGACCGCGTGGCCACCTACGAGCTGGACGACGCAGGACAGCTTGAGCACGCCTACGCCGTCACCGTCCACAAGAGCCAGGGCAGCGAGTTCACTGCGGTAATAATGCCAATGTGCCCCTGCGCGCCCCAGCTGCTCTACCGCAGTCTGCTGTACACCGCCGTGACCCGTGCCCGCACCCTGCTGGTGCTGGTTGGGCAGCGGGATATCGTTGCCGAGATGATAGCCGGACGATCCAAAACCAAACGCTACTCAGCACTTTCCTATTTCCTGACCGAAAGCTGACCCGACGGTGCAGACACTGCCCGTCCTGACAACGGAGGCTACAATCTATGGGATTTTTCACCAACATAAAGGATGCCGCTCTCGACCGGATCTTTCCGCGCAGATGCCCGCTGTGCGGCACACCGCTGATGCCCAACGAACGCATCTGCGGCGAATGTTCCGACACCCTTGAATACATCAAGCCGCCGATCTGCCTGCATTGCGGACGACCGCTGTTTGACTGCGCCTGCGGAGAGCAGCCTTTTGTCTTTGACCGCTGTGTTTCGCCCTTTGTGTACACCAAGTCTGTACGCCGGGGCATGCATCGCTTCAAGTTCCAGAACGCCCCCACCGTCGCCGATTTCTACGCAAAATATATGGCTGCAGTGGTGCGCCGTGAGTATGCCAGCGAGTTTATCGACGTGGTGACCTGCGTGCCGATGCACCCCGCCGACCAGCGCCAGCGTGGCTATAATCAGGCACAGCTTCTTGCCCGCAAGACCGCTGCTTTGCTGGAACTTCCCGTCAGCAGCAAGCTGCTGGTTAAGACCACCCGCAACAGCGTGCAGCATTCCCTTACCCGTCAGGAGCGCCAGAAGAACGTCAGCGGCGTTTTTGAACTGTCGGAAAACTATCGCGGTCTGCGCGGCAGAACCGTTCTGCTGTGTGACGATATCATCACCACCGGCAGTACCCTGAACGAATGTGCTTCCGTGCTCAAGCTTGCCGGCGCGGAAAAGGTGCTGTGTGTGGCGGCGGCCGCGGTCGTAGGTTCAGCAGAGCAGAACATCAAGCGAGTGTACGTCAACTGAAACAGAATATATATAAACCGCCGTGGAGGGTAGATTTCACGGCGGTTATGTTATATTTACGGACGATATTACGGTTTGTATCAGATTCCGGCGGGGATTACGGAGATTATGTTGCCATCGAAATCCCATATCACGGTGCGGCCGTCGTTATACTCAGCGGTCATGGTACACTTTGAGGGATCATTCTCGTCGTAGTCCACATCCCACGTCTCGATGTACCAGCCGTCGAAGCGGTCGTACTCGTAGACATAGTCAGGCACGGCATCGCCGCCGTTTTCCGCCTCGCTCCATATGACCTGGTCGCCAAGCAGTATCTCGGTGATCTCTGCGCAGGAAGGAGCCGCGCCGGGCAGACCGTCGAATTCATAAACGAAGATATCGAGTGCCTGTTCGTCACCGAGAGTTGTGACCAGCAGCGGACGGTCAAATTCAATGAACAGCGCGGCACCGTTTTCGGTGTATTCCGTGTGAGCCTCGCCGGACAGAGCACCGTCGTACATCGGGCGCACAAAGAGGATGAAGAATTTTATTCCCTCCTCGGTTTCATAGCGGTAAACCAGCGGAGTTGATACCTGCTCGTCCATGCTCACAATGGGATTGTTGAGCTGCACGAAGTAACCGGTCACCAGTATGGCAACAGCCAGCAGTATAGGCAGCACGATGCTCAGGATCTTCTTTATCTTCTGCCGCTTCATCATCGAGGCGAAACGGCTGCCGGTGGAGCGTTGTTCTCCTTCGACAGGCAGTTCCGCGCACAGGACATCGTATTCTTTCCTGCAGCTTTCACAGCTGTCAAGATGGCTTTCCACTGCGGCTTTTGTGGTGTCGCTGACCACCTCGTCGTGATAGAGCGACAGCAGATCACCCACAATGGCGCAGTCAAGAGTGTTGTTTTCGCGGTTATTCATCGTTATTTTCCTTTCTCATGGTGTCACCGATCATTCTGCGTGCCCGATGGCAGGTCACCCGCGCCCAGCTTTCGGTCTTGCCGAAAAGACTTGCGATGTCCGCAAAGGAAAGCTGGCCGAATACTCTCAGGGAGAATACCTCCTTGTACGGCTCGCTGAGGGTGTGCAGAATGCGGTGTATGTGCATGGCGTCGTCCCGGTCGTCCATGCGCTGCTCCAGCGGAGTATCTTCGCTGCGGACGCTTTCGTCGGGCTCTCCGGAGAGCTGTTCGCGGTTATGTTTCCGGCATCGGGTGAGCCACAGGTTCTTTGCGATGGCGCACAGCCATGTGTAAAGACTGCTGCTGCCCTCAAAGCGCTCACGGGCATTCATCGCCCGCAGGAAGGTTTCCTGAGTGATATCCTCTGCGTCACTTTCGCTGCGGCACAGGGTAAGCGCATATCGATACACTGCCTTGTATTCGGCGCACAGTACCTCGTCGGAAAAAACTTCACGCACACAATCACCTGCCTTTCGTTTTTTGTCCGGTCAATCAGTCGACTTTTTGTTCCGTCACACGTTAGACTGCCGGAAAGCCGGTTCGTTACAGAAATCATGAAAAAATTACAGAGAAAGCAAAACGCCCGACCGCGGCGTGCGTCCGTCAGCGGTCGGGTGAATAACTGCGAAATGATTTATTCTGCGTCAGCGGCGTCCGCTGTCACCTCCGGCACAACAGTGACGGGAGATGGATTGAGTGCCGCGTACAGCTCCACGATGTCGCCCATGATGGCGTTGAGGTGGTCGCTCTTTTCCAGCACATCCGCGCCGGAGATGGCACCGGTGATCAGCAGGGGATATTCGTCAATATACCGGCGCAGATCGCCTGCCAGACGAACGCTGAGCATATTGCACGCATGAGCGTTGTCGCCGGTCAGCAGAGAGGCATCGTAGCCTTCCGCGGCGTCACACCACTGCAGCATCTCTTCGGTCAGCTTGCGGAAACGGTCGTTATCACGCACACGCTGCGGATCGGTGTAGGGGGCCAGTGCCGTGTCAAGAGCGTTCAGCGAAGCGAACTGCTCGGAGACAGAGGCCAGCTGTACGCGCAGCAGCTCGATATATGCCTCGTCGTCAGGCTGAGCCTCCCAGAGGTGTCCCGGGGCATCGCTGCCGGAAAGAATCATGCCGTCCTGACGGGTGGGGTCGTCGCTGTCTTCGCGGTCGGTCAGACTGCTGTTTACATCAATGCTGCAGCCCTCAGCGCAGCCGGAGCAGCCGAACAGGAATCCGAGAAAACCTCCGTTTTCACCGCTGCTTCCGCCGCCGGCTTCGTTGTCAGCCTGATGGGAACAGGCGCTCAGTCCGCCCGGACGGACTACTTCCACATATTCGGTGTTGTCCTCGATAACGTCGGCAGAGGAAACATCTCCGTCGCTGACGACGGGCTCTGTGACTTCTTCGCCGCTGCCGGGCAGGTCGGTGGAGGATACAGGATCTTCCACGATGATCTCCGGCAGACGTTCGCCGCTCTCCGCGTCAGAGGCAGACACCCTGTTTCTGGCGGCGCAGTCGGCGCAGGCTCCGCAGGAGCTGCCAACGGCCAGCATCAGCACAAGGAACACCACGATGCCGATCAGCACACCGACAGCAATCAGTTTGCGCTGACCGTCGGAAAGCCGGTCCCAGCCGGAAGCGTCCTCACGCTCGGCGCCGGACTTGCGCTCGTCGTCTCCGTCAAGGGGAGCCATGGAGCTGACATCATAATTGCTGTTCTTGAATTTGTCGTTGTTATTCATTGATAATTCACCTGCGGGCGTAAAGCCCTGTCCCTTTCCACGAGTTGCCAGCCGGTTCAGCCCTCCGAGCGGGTCAGAACGATGGGCTGGTCATAGGTGCGCCGCATATCCGCCTGCACCTCGACGGTATATTTCAGAGTAAGACTGTCGTCTTCCAGAGAAACCTCAAAGACCTTTGCCTCGACGCTGTCAAAGCTCAGATAGAGAAAATCGCCGCGATGTTCGCAGGGGAGGGTCTCCTGTGCCAGAATGTTCCTGCCCATGCCGTCCCTGAGGGAGAGCGTGCCGTCCTCGATGGTCAGCACAGAGCCGTCCTCGGACATCCATGAGCCGTCAATGGTGGCGGGAGTGCCGGATTTATCGCCGCAGCCGGCAAACAGTGAAATAGCGGCTGTCAGAACAGCGGCAGCAAGCATAATTTTCTTCATTGATATTCCTCCGGAACAGCCTGTAAGGCTGATAATAAATTATTATCCCACAATTCACCAGCCATTGCAACTGGTTTTTGGCCGGCGGGGCAGAGAGCAAAATACTATTCGCAATATACCGTGCGTATAATACGTTATTTACACCGTAAACCGGGCCACTGCTGTAGTTACCGGTGTCAGATCGGCATCGGGATAATCCAGACGGAAGCGCACCATCTTGTGTCCGGAGAGAAACAGCTCAATGGTGCTGGAGTTCTCCTCGCGGTCGCAGGCAAAGGTCTGCACACTGCGGTAATGGAGGGAGCACACATCGGAACAGGTGCCCAGCATGCCTTGCACGTCCACGGCAATCACGCGCCGGTTGGTAAAGATCATGCCGTTGCCGGCCGACTGACAGACCAGCAGAACCAGCTCCTCCTCCTCAAGCAGAGGCAGGACAGAAGCTTCAAAATGAGCGTAATCGGCGGGACGCAGCACGTATTCGTGGTTATTTTCAAAGCATATCATCAGATGCCCTCCCGCTGATAATCTAAAATCTTTTCCTAAATATACCATAATTTCCGCCGCATGGCAACACCGGATGCGAACAGAAATCTGTTCGGAGAAAAAACAGTGAATCCGCAAAAAATCACAACCTCTCCACAAAACAGGCAGATTTGTGCGCAAAAACAGTTGGCGGTCGGGAATACATATGATATAATATCTTTTTAAGAACGGGGAGAATTCCGGTTCTGGAAAAGATCCCGCAAATGAGCCTGTGTGACGCAAGGAGTGCGCTTTATGAATATTATTTTTATTTCGCCCAACTACCCCGCCGGACACCGCCGTTATGTGGCGGCTCTGCGTGAAGCAGGATACACCGTGCTTGGCATCGGTGATGCCGGCGACGAGACATTTGCTCCCGAGCTTCGGGGAGCCCTCAACGCCTACTATCGTGTGGGCGACCTTCACGATTACGATCAGGTTTACCGAGCTTGCCGCTATTACGAATGGCAGTTCGGACGCATTGACCGCATCGAGAGTCTCAATCCCTACTGGCGGGATCTTGTGGCAGCTCTCAGACGTGAGGTGTGCTCCGTGCCCGTGCGGGTGGAGAGCGAATACCGCGCCCTCGCCGACATCGGACTGTGCGCGTCAGCTCTCACGCCCAGAGTGCTCTGCTCAACGCCTAAAAAAGCAATTGATCTCGGTGGACAGTATGGATACCCTCTGTTTGCTTCTGCAGCCGGCAACAAGAGGCTGGGTTCCCGCGTGATAGTATCCGATGCGGGAGTTAAATCGTTGCTCCGCGGCAGCACAAAGGACGAATACGTCTTTGCTGTCTGTCCCGATGGCGAGCGGCTGTCGGTGGACGGTCTTATGCTGGGCGGCGAAGTTGTGGCATGCGGTGCCCATGTCCGCGCTGAGGACGGCCAGTCGGTGTGCGCGGTGACCGTTGACGGGCTTGAGGAGAAATGCGCCCTTGCCGCTTCGGAATGCGATTTTGCCGACGGATTCTTCCACATATCCGCCGTAAAGCTTAACGCCGCGGCTGCCGGACTGGGCAAAAAAGGCAGCGTATGCTTTGTGTCCTTTGAACCGGTGCCGCCCCATGAATACATCGTCGACCTGCTGGATATGGAATTCGGCTGCGATCTGCGCCGTTCCTGGGCAGAGGGCAGAGTGGTAATGCTCAATGAAGCACCCTGTGCCGGATGGAGCGAGCGGGCTGACGGCTCTGCCGATCAGCTTCCCGGCGATGAAACCGCCGCCTCTGCCGCACCAGCGCTGCCTCTTGAACGGGTGAGCCTTGCCGCTCTTGCTGTGCGCAGCTTTGAGCGCAGCTATAAAAATCTCCATGAAAAGGTTCTGCATAAGCTGTCTGTAAAGCTGACCGCCCACGTGCGCACCGGAGAACCCGACCGTGCGGACTATTCCGACTACGTATACCTGTTCACCGGCGAGAATGCCGCAGAGCTCAGACGGAGCGTGAAGTTCATAACCGAAGACCACCCTGTCCCCGCGCCTGCACCCGCGGAGGAGCCTGCCGCCGAAGCTGTGCCTGTCCCTTGTAAAAGAAAGGCTGGAAAGGCTCAGAGCGACAAATAATCATCTGAAGGATAAACGGTAATTATGTCACGACCGATAATCGAAACGCGATCCCTGTCCCTGACCTACTCGGCAGGGACTACCATGGAAATACACGCGCTGAAAGACTGCTCCTTTTCACTGGAGCAGGGCGAGCTGATGTGCGTCATCGGACACACCGGCTCGGGCAAGTCCACCCTTGTGCAGCTGCTCAACGGACTGCTCACCCCCACCTCAGGCGAGGTGCTGCTGGACGGCGAGAATATCTTTGCCGATAAAAAACGTCTGCGCAAAGCCCGTTTTGACGTGGGTCTGGTGTTCCAGTACCCTGAGCACCAGCTCTTTGAGGAAACGGTGCGCAAGGATATCGCCTTCGGCCCCGGCAACAAAGGGCTGAAGGGAGCGGAGCTGGAGCAGGCGGTGTTGCAGGCGGCGGAGTTTGCCGGTCTGGATGCGAGTCTGCTGGACAAATCCCCCTTTGATCTTTCCGGAGGCGAGAAGCGCCGCGCCGCCATCGCCGGTGTCATGGCAATGCAGCCCCGTGTGCTGGTGCTGGACGAGCCCACCGCCGGCCTCGACCCTGCAGGCAGAGAGCAGCTTCTGGGACGCATAAAGCAATACCGCGACCGCACCGGCAGCAGTGTGGTGCTGGTTTCCCATTCAATGGAGGATGTTGCCGACTGCGCCGACCGTGTGCTGGTGCTGGATCACGGCAGCATGGTGTGCTGTGACGTGCCGGAAAAGGTTTTTTCCGATGCCGAACGTCTGGAAAGCATCGGTCTGCGCGTGCCCCAGATTACCCGCATATTCCTCGAACTCAAGCGCAGGGGCTTTAACGTCAGCACCTCGGTGCACACCGTTGAACAGGGTCTTGCCGAGGCGCTGCGCCTGCTGGAGAGGGGAGGGGACAGCTGTGAATGACATCACCTTTGGCCAGTATTATCCCGCAAAATCGGTGATTCACCGCATGGATGCCCGCTTCAAGCTGGTGGAGCTCATCGTGCTAATTGTCTTTGCCTTCCTGACAAAATCGGCGGTGTCTGCCGCCGCGGTCGCGCTGTGTACCTTTGTGATTGTGCTGCTCACCCGCGTGCCGCTGAAGATGTTCCTGCGCAGCATGAAAGCCATCTGGTTCATCGTTCTGCTTACCTCTGCGCTGAATATGTTCTACCTTCCCGGCACCGTCATCTGGTCGTGGTGGAAGCTGTCCATCACTTTTGAGGGTGTCCGCCAGAGCTGCCTTGTGGCGCTGCGTCTTGTGTGCCTGATGTCCCTGAGTTCGGTGCTGACCTTTACCTCCACACCCACGGAGCTGACCGGAGCCATCGAAAGCCTGCTCTCTCCGCTGCGTCTGTTTGGTGTAAAGACTCATGAGCTTGCCATGATGATGAGCATTGCTCTGCGCTTTGTACCCACTCTGATGGAGGAGACCCAGAAGATAATGAGCGCCCAGAAAGCCCGCGGAGCCGACCTTGAGAACGGCGGGCTGTTCAAGCGTATCGGCGCGCTGGTGCCCATAATCGTGCCGCTGTTTGTCTCGGCGTTCCGCAGGGCATACGACCTTGCGCTGGCCATGGAAACCCGCTGCTATACCGACGGCAAGGGACGCACCCGTCTCAACGAGCCTAAGGCTCGCTTCCGCGACTGGGTGTCGCTGATACTCACCGCCGGCATCTGCGCCGCGGTGCTGTATCTCAACGGCATATACTGGAAAGATGTTTACGACCTGAGTGCCGGATGGATTTCCGGTATGCTGGAGAGAATATGAGAACACTGCTGCTTTCCCTTGCCTACGACGGCAGAGCCTATCACGGCTGGCAGATACAGAACAACGCCGATACGGTGCAGGCGCGCCTTCAGGACGCGCTGGCGCAGGTGTTCGGCAGTGCTCCGGCAATCAAGGGCTGCAGCCGTACCGACAGCGGCGTGCATGCCCGTATGTTCTGCGTCAGCTTTTCCACCGGCGCGTCCATTCCCTGCGAGCGGCTGATTCCCGCGCTCAACGTAAAGCTGCCGAGAGACATTGCCGTTACCTCCTGCAGGGAGGTGCCGGAGGGCTTTCACGCCCGCTACGACTGCGCGGGCAAGCGCTACAGCTATGAGATATGGAATTCGCCTGTGAAGAATCCTTTTCTTGACCGGCTGGCGACCAGCTGGAAATATCCGCTGGACGCTGAGCGCATGAAAGCCAATGGAGCCGCTTTGATCGGCACCCACGACTGTTCGGCGCTGTGCGCGGCGGGCAGTTCCATCGACCCGAAAGATCCAGACGCGGACACCGTGCGCACCATCACGCACTTCGATGTGGTGCGGCAGGGTGACATGGTGAAGATCACCGTCGCTGCCGACGGCTTTCTCTACAATATGGTACGAATTATCGCCGGTACCCTTCTTGATATGGAAGCCGGCAGAATAGAGCACGGGACCATGGCGGACATCATCGCCTCCTGTGACAGAGGGCGGGCGGGACACACCGCTCCTCCCGACGGGCTATATCTTGACGAGGTATTCTATAATCTATGAGCAAAAAGAAACACATCCTCAAGCTGGACAGCAGTCTTGGCAAGGTGCGCCGCAGATACAAAGGCTATGCCGCTGCCGAGGAGCAGAAGCGCAAGCTGGTGCTCTATGCCGCCGCGGGACTGGTGGGCGCGCTGCTGGTGATGCTGTCGATATGGGGCGTGGGTACGGTGGTTGCCGAAATCATCGCGCCCGACAAAGTCACCGCCACCTCTCCCATGGAGGAGAAGGATATGACCGAGGATGACGCCACGGTTATGATGGTGTTCAAACTCAGCGACGACCACACCGCCGTGGAGCATATGGTTCTCACCCGCTTTGATCCCATGGACAGCCGTGTATATGTGGCTGGAATTTCTCCGCGCCTGCAGTATGAGGACAAGACCCTCGGCGAGCTTTTCGTCGAAGGTGGAACCACCCTCGTGGCGCAGGCAATGGCGGATATCGTGGACTGCGACCGGGTGTATACCGTCACAGTGGATTACACCTCCATGCGCAAGGTGATCAACATCTTCGGCGGCGTGACCATAACGATTCCCTACGCCATCAAATATGATTCCCCGAACAACGACCGCAACCTGAATGTGGCACCCGGCACCCGTGAGTACACCGGCTGGGAGATAGCCCGTCTGCTGAATTATCCCTACTGGAACGGCGGCGAGCAGGAACAGCTGTACATGTACGCGATGGTTGCCAGCAGGATAATCAGCGAGCATCTCAACTACAGCGAAGCGGTCAGACTCAAGAATATACTCAACAACGTCTATGACGAGGCAGACGCGGACATCACAATGACCGAGTTTCAGAGCAAGACCAAGGGCCTGCTGCACCTGTGCGAGGTCAACCGGCATCTGGAAGAGGGCAGTGAACTGGCTGTAATCGTGGATATCTGGCCGGAGCAGACCGAAAACGGTCTTGAATACACCGGAAAGAACCGCGATTATATGATAGCGGCGTTCGGTCGTCGTCATGCTGCGGAGGAGTAAACTGATGTATTGCAGACAATGCGGATTCAACAACGATAAATACAGCAAGATGTGCAAACGGTGCGGCTCCGACCTTACCCGCCCCACCGGCGAATACACCCCGGAGCCTTCCGAACCGGGCAAACTGCGCTTCGCCCCGAAAAAAGAAGATTTTTCCGAGATGATCAAGCGCCGTTTCAGACGGCTTGAGCGCGTGGCGCTGGACCGAAGCAACCGTAAACCCATGATCATTGCGGCAGTGTGTGTGGTGCTGCTCCTGACGGCTCTCATTGCCCTTCCGAAAATCAAAGCGTGCCTGACCGATGTGCCCGACACCTACGGCGACACGACAGGAAACGTCGCCACCGGCAGTCCTGTGGCGGTCAACGGCGATTTTCTATACTGCTCCCAGCCGGTGGGTGACAACCCCGGGCTGTACCGAATGAAGATGTCCACCGGAGAGCTGCTCAAGATCAGCTGGCACACACTCTCAAGAATGTGCTGGTACGACGGCTGGCTGTACGGCGTGAACGAAGACGGACTCTTTGTGCGCTTCAGCGGCGACGGACTGATCGAACAGCAGGTGCTTGCCGAGGATAATCTGCGCTTTATCAGCCTGTTCAACGGCTGCGTGTATTACATTGATCCCTACGGAACCATGCTGCGCGCGTCACTTGACGAGGTGGATGACCATAACGTCGCCGAGCCGCAGATCGTATCCGACGCAGAAGCCTGTGAGATGCTGATTTTTGACGGTATGATCTATTACATACAGCAAACCGGATTCTGCTATGAGCCAGGTGTGCCCATGGACAGCATACTTGATCCGGATTACGAACCGGGCAAAATCAGCTGGATAACCGGCAAGGAAATACCTCCCAAGTACCGGGTGGATGCCGCGCGGATGGATAAACCCGTGGGGCATATCTACCGCATGAAGCCCGACGGCACCGGAGCCGAGCTGCTTGTGGACGAGGAGGTCTGCAACCTGTCGGCGCACGGCGATTATCTCTACTACATGACCCAGACGACCCATGAAGTGCCGGCGGACGAGTTTGATCCCAACGCGCCTGCCAGCATAATCATACGAGGCTCGTCAAGCCAGTTCTGGAGATTTAATCTCATCACCATGAAATACACCCGTTTTCTGGACGAGGGAACCGCACGCTCGGCGCTCAACGTCACCGATCAGGCAATATGCTTTGTCAGCGTGCAGGGTGACCTTGAAACCTGTCCGGTAACCGGCGGTGATCACGCGCTTCTTCCCACCGGCGCGCAGGAGGTAGAGCGGTTCGCCGTCCATAATGGTACTGCCTATTTCACTGCCGATAACGGTACACGCGTTGGCTGGATAAAGCTGGGAGAAAAAGTGCCGGTCACCCTCTGGGAAGCCCGCTGGGATCAGGTGGTCTATCCGGATGAGCCCGCAGAGACGGTGACGTCGGCTTCGGACGCTGCGTAGGCTCGCGCATCACACGGAAACATACGTATTCATAAATTTTCATAATAATCTACCGCAGAATGGATATGATAACAATGAGTAACACACCCAATTCCCCCATCGATCGTCAGCGCATCGAAGCGGCTGTCCGCGAGATTCTCATCGCCATCGGCGAGAATCCCGAGCGCGACGGCCTGCTGGAGACGCCCTCGCGTGTGGCCCGTATGTACGAGGAATGCATGGGCGGCCTGCATGACGATCCTACCCGTCACCTCAAGCTGTTCAGCGAAGATTCCGGAAGCGACGAGATGGTTCTGGTACGGGATATTCCGCTCTATTCCATGTGTGAGCACCATCTGCTGCCCTTCATCGGCAAGTGCCACATCGCCTACATTCCCAGCAACGGACGCATTATCGGCCTGAGCAAGTTTGCCCGCATAGTGGACAGCTTTGCCCGCCGCCCTCAGGTGCAGGAGCGCCTTACCAACATGATAGCCGACTTCATTGACCGGTCACTGCAGCCCCTTGGCGTGGCGGTCATCATCGAAGCCGAGCATCTTTGCATGACCATGCGTGGAGCCCGTGCCGCAGGCAGCGTCACCCAGACCAGTGCCCTGCGTGGACGTATGCGCTCCGATGCCCGCAGCCGTGCCGAGGTGCTCAGTCTGCTCACAGGCGGCAAATGATCCGCCGGAGATTATAGGAGATAATATGATAAACGATACCGAAAACACCCTTTCCCTGTCCGAAGCCGAGGATGATTTCAGCGAGGACGACCTGCTCCTTGCTCCTCTTGGCGACGACTGGGAGGACGAT
>JAZUPE010000040.1:0-20502 GCA_045605025.1 Acutalibacteraceae bacterium | reverse complement strand
CCTCGGCGGGGGTTCCCTGTATCGTCCTGCAGGACGATAGCTGCCGGCAAATCCGGATGATGTTTCAGCGCCCCGGACGATTCCGTTTCGTCCGGGGCGCTGCTGCGTTCGCGGCGGGTCCGGCGCGATTGCCTTCTGTATGGGGCTGATGTTCTTTGCCTGCGCGAAGAAAGACAGCGGGATACCTGCCGGACGGACTGAAATTGACTCCGTGGAGCAGAATTGACATTCTGCAACGATCCCGGAAATAATCCGGCTGACTGTACCTGTGTGCAGGAGGCCGGATCTTTTTTTCTGGAAAAAGCGGATTATTCCGGTGTGTGGAGTGGCAGTACACCGGTGTGCCGTGGGACGCCCATTGCCCGGCACTGCAACCGCACCCCACTTTTGCTTAATTTACAAAATGTTCACATTTTCAGCGGCGCCGGCAGTGCTGCGATGCCGGAAAAATCCCGTATATTGGCAGAATAATGAGGAATGTGAGAGAAAATGACCGCACAATAAACAAATGCGGCTTCCGACGGCGCTGTTTTGTTGGTCAACGCACCAAGGAATTCGCTGTGGTGCAGTTTTAATGCAGTAAATCATTGAAATAATATCCGTTTTCGTGTATAATATCTGCATATTATGGGGATGAGTGCTTTTCCGCGGAGGAAAGGCGCTCCGCTCCGGAAAAATTGAGGAGGAAAATCATGAACCTTACATCCACCGCATGGATACTTCTTGGTACCATCGGAGCATATCTGCTGATGATGATCACCATCGGCGCGATATTCTCCCGCCGCAACTCCAGCGTATCCGACTTCTATCTCGGCGGCCGCAAGCTCGGCCCTCTGGTCACTGCCATGAGCGCGGAGGCTTCCGATATGAGCAGCTGGCTGCTCATGGGTCTGCCCGGACTTGCTTACCTTTGCGGTACTGCAGAAGCCGTCTGGACTGCAATCGGTCTGGCCATCGGCACATACGTCAACTGGCTGGTCGTTTCCAAGCGTCTGCGCAGATATTCTGCCCGCATCGACGCTATCACTGTGCCCGACTTCTTCTCCAACCGCTTCAAGGATAAGAGCGGTGCCATTCAGAGCATTGCCGCTCTGGTCATCATCGTGTTCTTCGTGCCTTACACCGCTTCCGGCTTTGCCGCCTGCGGCAAGCTGTTCTCCAGCCTGTTCGGCATGGATTACGTCACCGCCATGATCATCAGCGCAGTGGTCATCGTTGCCTACACCGCTCTGGGCGGATTCCTGGCTGCCTCCACCACTGACTTCATTCAGAGCATCGTCATGAGCATCGCTTTGATTGCCATTCTCGGCTTCGGTGTGTTCTCTGCCGGCGGTTTCGGTGCTGTCTGGGAAAACGCCAAGTCCATGGAAGGCTATCTGAGCCTGACTTCTGTCTACAGCGCCGACGGCAATACCGGCACCTATGACGCTCTGACCATCGCTTCGACTATGGCATGGGGTCTGGGCTACTTCGGAATGCCTCACATCCTGCTCCGCTTTATGGCTATCAAGGATGACAGCAAGCTCAAGCTTTCCCGCCGCGTCGGCTCCATCTGGGTGGTTATCGCCATGTTTGCCGCCGTTCTTATCGGTATCGTGGGCAACGGTATGACTGCTGCCGGTTCTCTGGAGCAGCTGGCTGACTCCGAAACCATCATCGTCAAGATCGCCGGTCTGCTCAGCGAAAACGGCACTCTGCTCGCCGTTATCGCCGGCGTTGTTCTGGCAGGCATCCTCGCCGCCACCATGTCCACTGCCGACTCCCAGCTGCTGGCTGCTTCTTCCAGTATGTCCGAGAATATTATCGGCGGTCTTTTCCGCATCAAGATGTCCCGTCGTGCCAGCATGATTGTTGCCCGTCTGACTGTTCTGGGCGTTGCCATTATCGGCGTTATTCTGGCTCTTGACCCCAACAGCAACGTCTTCAAGATCGTTTCCTTTGCATGGGCAGGATTCGGTGCCGCTTTCGGTCCTCTGATGATCCTCTCCCTGTTCTGGAAGCGCACCAACCGCTGGGGCGCCCTTGCCGGTATGGTTACCGGTGGTGCCACCGTATTCATCTGGAAGTTTGTCATCTCCAAGCTGGGCGGTCTGTTTGCCATCTACGAGCTGCTGCCCGCATTTATCGTTTCCCTGTTCTTCATCGTTGTCGTTTCCCTGCTCACCGGCAAGCCCAAGGCTGAGGTTATTGCCGATTATGAAACTTACCAGGCCGACATGAAGCTGACCGCCGACGAGTTCAACGCTCAGCTGGCTCCCGCCGCCGCTGCCGGAACCGCCGCTGTCTGCGAGTGCGCTGAGTGTGCCGCTGAGGAAGCTCCCGTCGAGGAAGCTGCCGCTGAAGAATCCTGCTGCTGCACCGAGTGTGCCGCTGAGGCTGCTGCCGAGCAGGAAGCCGCTCCCGTTGAGGAAGCAGCTGAGGAAGAAATTGACGAAATCGCTGCTGCCGAGACCGCTCTGGAAGCCGAATGCGCCAACATTTGCGCATTTGAGGCAGCCGAATCTGAAGATGCCGAAGCTGAGGCCGCTCTTGCAGAGACCGTCGAGGCTGCTCCCGAGGCCGCCGCTGAGGTTGTCGAAGAAGCCGTCGAAGCCGCTCCCGAAGCCGCCGCTGAGGCTGTCGAAGAAGTCGTCGAGGCCGCTCCTGAAGCCGCCGCTGAGGTCATCGAGGAGACTGTTGTCGAGGCTGAGTAATCAGCGCGTAGGCTATGAAACGGCGTAAGATATCGCGTCGGTCAATCAGATAATTACGGAGCTCCGGTTAACCGCCGGGGCTCCGTTTTTTCGGAAAAATATCTTTTTTTTCGTTCCGTGAAAAATAATGCCCTCTCCGGTTGTGTTTGAGGTGAAAGGAGGTTTTGCAGATGTATTCGTTTGGTACCGATGAATACATAGAGCACACTGTGCGCACCCACAGCGATTCCATGCTGCGGGCGGCGTATTCCGTGCTGCATACCACGGCTGATGCCGAGGACGCGGTGCAGGAGGCGTTTATCCGCCTGATGACCTGCGAGCCGTGCTTCCGCGACTGCGAGCATCAGAAAGCCTGGCTGCTGCGGGTGACCATCAATATCGCCCGCAATATGCGCAAGGCAAAAGCCCGGGACAACCAGCAGCTGACCGACGATCTGCCCGCTGCGGACGGGGATAATCCCGAACAGCAGGGAGAACTGCTCCGGCTGGTGCTTGGTCTTCCGGAAAAATACAGCACCGTCATTCACCTTTACTATTACGAGGGCTATTCCATAAAGGAGATAGCCGACATTCTGCGCCTGCCGTCCGCCACCGTCGGCACCCGCCTTGCGCGGGGAAGAGCCGCACTGAGAGCGGAGATCGGCGCGCAGCCGGATTTCACATCGGAAGGAGAGAATTTTACATGACCGACAGAGAACAATATCGCGCACAGATGAACGCCGTCTCCTTCGGGGAGGATTTCCGGCAGCGCACTGCCGGACTGATGCGGCAGGCAGTCACAAATAAGGAGACTGCATCTATGAAAAACAACAAGACCATCAAAGCTATCATCGCCGCGGCGGCAGCGTTCGTCCTGCTGACCGGCTCTGCCTTTGCCATCTCTGCAATGCTGTCCGCAAAGGATGTGGCGCAGCAGATGGGCGACAGCACGTTTATCACCGCCTTTGAAAGCGAGGACGCCGTATCCATCAACCAGACCGCTGTGGTGGGCGATTACGAGCTGACCCTGCTGGGCATCGCATCCGGCGAGCAGCTGGATTTCATCAACGATCAGACCATCGAAAACCGCCACAGCTACGTGGTGCTGGCCGCAAAGAAAACCGACGGCACCCCCATCGCCCCGGAGGACGGTCTGGAATATGACGACACCGGCAGAGAATATGCCATCTCTCCGCTGGTGGAGGGCTGGGCGCCCCATCAGGTCAACGCGTGGAGCCTGAACTGCGCCGGACACGGCCTCACCATTGACGGTGTGCGCTACTATCTCTTTGACTACACCAACCTTGAGCTGTTCGCCGACCGCACCGTTTATCTGGCGGTGTACGAGGGTCTTGCCCCGTCAATTGAAAAATTCACCCTCCTCGAGGACGGCACCATCACCTTTGCCGAAGGCTATACCGGCGAGGGAACCATGTTCACCCTGCCCGTTGATCCTTCCCGCGCTGACCGCGAGGCGGCAATGAAGCTGCTGGAGGATTGCGGAATCCTCGGCGAAACAGGTCTGCCCGTGGACGCTTCCTCTGCAGAGAGCGAAACCGTCACCGTGGAGATCGGCGAGGACGGCAGTGTCACCGTTGACGGCAATGCGGAGATCATCACCGATGAATTTGCTGTTGAGGTTATCGACGAGGTGGAAAGCACAACCACTCCCACCACCGTTGTCGCGGATTGAACCACAGAATAAAAAACGAGCTGCCACGGAAGCACCGCGGCAGCTCGTTTTTATCTTTATCGCAGTTTATTTGCCCAGAACGCTTACAACGGGCTTGGCAACCGGAGCCAGCAGCACCTTGCCGGTGCCGCGGTAGACGTTGACCAGACCCTCACCGGAAGCGGCAGAGCCCAGCAGGGACTTGCCCGAACGCTCTACGGTGAAGTTCAGGCTGCCGCTCCATGCGATAGCCATGTTGCCGTCCACCTTGAGCACGTCGTTTTCCAGAACGATCTCGATAAGCTCCTCACGGGGACAGGCGGATTCAAGGCACAGCACGCCGGTGCCGTTGATGCCGAGGTTGAAAAGACCCTCGCCGCCGGCGAGAGCGGAGGAGAAGTTGGAACGCATGACTGCCTTGTGCTTGAGATTGGAATCACAGGCAAGGAAAAGACCGTCGTCCAGCACGATGGAGCCGTTCCAGTTGGCAACGTCGATGAGCAGAATGTGCTTGTAGATGGGCTCCAGCACCAGAGTGCCGCTGCCGGTGTATTCCGGCTTGATGGCGCTCTCGCCGGTCACGCTGCCGCGCAGAGCCTTGCCAAGGAAATCGCCCACGCCCTTGAGACCGGTGGTGGCGTTGACATCGCCCACCGTCCACTGCATGGCGCCGGTCTGGGTGGTGATGTTGGCCTTGCTCAGGTCGCAGACCACCTGACGCTTGCGCACGTTCATCTTGTTGCTGTAGTAGGCGGTCTGTGCTTCAAGGGGAGTAACGCTCAGGTCGCGCTGATACTCCAGCACCTGAAAGGGACCCAGCTGGTCAATGATTTTAACGTCGTCGTTGTCGGCAAAGTTTTTGATCATGTACATGGTGTTGTTTTCCTTTCTCTGGTTCTTTGTTATTCAGTATTATTCAAAACAGCCGGACTTATGCCCGAGATTGGGAAAGTCCGGCTGTTATCAGACATGATGGATCTTATTCAGTGGGAGCAAGAGCCTTGTGGAAGACTTTCTTGCCCTTCTTGATGATGATCTGACCGTCGGCGAAGTCGGCAAGAGCAACCTTGGCAAAGCCGTCGGTGACCTTGGCGTCGGCAACGGATACGCCGCCCTGCTCGATGAGACGGCGGGCCTCGCCCTTGGACTTGGCAAGTCCGCAGCGGACCATCATTGCGCTGACCTCGATCTCACCGTCGGCGAAATCGGCTGCCTCCAGCTGAGTGGAGGGCATGTCGGCGCTGTCGGCACCTGCGCCGAAGATGGCGCGGGCGGCGGCGCGGGCCTTGTCGGCTTCTTCCTGACCGTGGACGATCTTGGTGACCTCATAGGCGAGGATTTCCTTGGCGTCGTTGATCTTGCCGGTGCCTTCCCATGCTGCCATGGCTTCGATCTCCTCAACGGGGATAAAGGTGAGGAACTTGAGGCACTTGATGACGCTGGCGTCCTCGGTGTTGCGCCAGTACTGATAGAAATCGTAGGGAGAGGTCTTTTCCGGATCAAGCCACACGGCGCCTGCCATGGTCTTGCCCATCTTCTTGCCGTCGGCAGTGGTCAGCAGGGCAAAGGTCATGCCGTATACTTCCTTCTGCTCCACGCGGCGCACAAGGTCAATGCCGCCGAGGATATTGGACCACTGATCGTCGCCGCCCAGTTCCAGCTGGCAGCCGTACTGCTGGTTGAGGTAGAGGAAGTCGTAGCTCTGCATGAGCATGTAGTTGAATTCGATAAAGGAAAGACCGCGCTCAAGACGGGTCTTGAAGCACTCGGCGGTGAGCATACGGTTGACCGAGAAATGCACGCCGATGTCGCGCAGGAAATCGATGTAGTTCAGGGGCAGCAGCCAGTCGGCGTTGTTGAGCATCATGGCCTTGCCTTCGCCGAAATCGACCACGTTGGACATCTGCTTGACGAAGCAGCGGCCGTTGTGGGCAATGGTTTCCTTGGTCATCATGGAGCGCATATCGGAGCGGCCGGAGGGGTCGCCAACCATTGCGGTGCCGCCGCCGATGATGGCGATGGGCTTGTGGCCTGCCTTCTGCATGTGAGCCATGATGATCATCTGCAGCAGGTGACCGACGTGCAGGCTGTCGGCAGTGGGGTCGAAGCCAATGTAGAAAGTCACAGGCTTGTCGCCGCCAAGCAGCTCGCGGATCTTATCTTCATGGGTGGTCTGGGCAATAAGACCACGCGCCTTGAGTTCGTCAAAAACGTTCATATTGACCTCCGTTTTTTCAGACCGTATAATAATGATATATAAAACACGGTCGATGGTTGATACCATTAGATTTAATCACATTTTCCGCATAAAGTCAACTGATTTATACTACAGCTATAAGGAGTAAAGATGGATCAGGAAAGATTTCTCCGTGCCGTGGAAGCTGCTGCAGCCCGGACAAAGGGAGTGATCGTCGACGGGGACGGCACCGTCCGGCAGACCGGCATCGGTACGATGGGCGAAAAGGGTGTTCACAGCACACTCAAGCACTATTATGAACCGGATACCGCCTGCCATGAGATCCCCATTGGCGGCTATGTCGCTGACATCGTCGGGGAGCACGGTGTTATTGAGATACAGACCGCGGGCTTTCATAAGCTGCACGACAAGCTGACTGCCTTTCTGGAAGCGGCGCGGGTGACGGTGGTGTGGCCCTGCGTGGTAAAAAAGCGGCTGATAACCATTGACAAAGACACCGGCGAGGTGAAGTCGGTGCGCCGCTCTCCCAAAAAAGCCAGCCAGTACGGACTGCTGTGCGAGCTGTGGGGACTGGGCGACCTGCTGCTGCACCCCGGGCTGAGCATTGTCATAGCCATGCTGGAAGCCGACGAATACCGGCCGGCAGGGCAGGTCCGCAGCAGCCGCCGCAGGGGAGCGCTCAACGGCGTGGAGCGCATACCCACCGCCTTTGTGGGCGAAATGCGCTTTGACTGTCCTGATGATTACCGCCAGCTTATCCCGGAGGGATTGCCGGAGCGGTTCACCATGGCGCAATTCAGCACAGCGGCGGGATTTTCCTCCCTGCAGACCAGCGGAGCGATAAAGGCGCTGCTTAAGCTGGGGGTCATTGCCGAGGACGGCAAGGAAGGACGCAGCCGGGCGTTTGCTGCCACAGAGACAGCCGCAGCCGGCAGAAAATCACAATAATACAGGAGAGGACACCCGTATGAAAGCATTTATCTGCGGCGGAGGCTGCGGCGAACAGACCGTCGAAGCCAACCGCCGGCTCAATGACGTGATCGACAACACAAAGCCCATACTGTACATTCCCCTCGCGCTGCCTGCGGACACCTACGACAGCTGTTATGAATGGGTGAGCGGTGAGCTTGCGCAGGTGAATGTGCCCCGCATCGATATGGTGCGCAGCGGCGCGGAACTGGCGGCTGCCGATCTCAGCGGGTATTCCGCCCTGTTCATCGGCGGTGGCAACACCTTCAAGCTGCTCGGCGAACTGAAAGAGAGCGGTGCCTTTGAGAGTATACGTGCCTATCTTGAGCGCGACGGCGTGGTGTTCGGCAGCAGCGCGGGCGCCATAATTCTCGGTCAGTCCATCGACCTCGCGGAGTTTGAGGACGAAAACGAAGTAGGACTGCGCGATCTTCAAGGTTTTGACGTGATGAACGGCGTTTCCTTCTTCTGCCACTACGGCAGCGGCACTGCGGAGCACACCGCGGAGAGTGACCGTTATCTTGAGCGGCTGTCCGCCGGCAGGAAAATCGGTGTCCTGCCCGAGGAAATCACTCTCTTTCTCAACGGCGACCGCGCGGAAGTGATCGGAAAGGGCGAGCTGCATTGCGTGCTTGACGGAAAACGGCGCAGTCTGATTTCCGTGACGGGAGCCGGAGAATAACCGCGGTTCTGTCCGACGGAAGCGTTTTTTCGCAGAGCGCGGAAAATTCCCGTAATATGCTTCGTGAAATAAAACGAAAAAAAACGGTGATGAAGTTATAGTTTGCTTCATCGCCGGTTTTCTGCGTGTTTATGCGGATGTAATCATTTTCTCCCTGCGGTAGTCACGGGGGGAGCAGCCGAAGTTTTTGCGGAAACTTTCGGAAAAATAGCTGGCTCCGGAGAATCCCGTTTCGTACGCGATTTCGGTTATGTTCATGTCGGTGTCCACCAGCAGCTCGGCGGCTTTCTTCAGCCGGTACTCGGTCAGAAAGCTCATAGGCGTGCAGTTGACACACTTTTTGAATATGGAGGTGCAGAGGGTCTTGCCCACTCCCCCGGCCTCGCAGATGTCCTCCAGCTCCAGTTTTTCGCGGTAGTTTTCGTGAATAAACGCGACCATGTTCTTGAGCGTGGTCATGTGCAGGCTGCGATTTTCCGGAGGTACAACGGCATCCATGGCGTTGGCGCACAGGGTCTGCCACAGGCGGAAGAAAAGCTGCTGAACGATCAGTTCCGCGGCGTTTTCGTGGCTGCGCTCGCACATCAGACCGATATCACGCAGAATACCTGCCTGCCAGGGAATACGGTTGCTCAAAAGCAGATAGGGCAGGTCGGCGTTGTCCAGAACCGGACGGATATACAGTTTTTCCACCTTTCTGGAGGCGCACAGCAGCATGGGGTGCATCACCGCGCAATAGAACAGGCAGTCGGCGCCGTTGTTGGGTAGGATATAGTGGAACTGGCGGGCGTTTATGAACACACCCTCACCCTCGTTTATTGTGAAAATTTCGCCGTTTACGTTGTACTTCGCGCTGCCGGAGATGACAGAAATAAGCTCCACTTCGTCGTGCCAGTGGCTGCGGGCAGAGCAGAGACTGGCGTTGGTTCGCAGGTTGTTTTTGCGCAGCAGAACCGGAAAATCAGGCTGATTATAGGAAACCTGTTCCGAACCGTCGTCCCTTATGTATGTATCTGTGTATGGAGTGTCCATTTTTTATCTCCCCTAATGAAATATTGTTATAAAACAAAGGTAGATATAAATATTATAGAAATCTGCGGCGCAATATAATTATACCGGATTCCGTAAACTAAATCAATAAAGCGAAGGAAAAAAGAATATGGAAAATAAAGTTGAAGTCCTGAACGAATCCGTTATTGAAGAAACTGCCGCGATGGCTTATGAAGCCGCGGATATTTGTGAAGAAGCAGTCGAAGAAATCGTTTCCACAGAGGAAGCGGTCGTTGAGGAGATCGTAGAGGAAGCCGAAACAGTTGAGGAAACAGCTGAGGAAGCCGAAGCTGTCGAGGCTCCCGCCGAAGAAACCTGCTGCTGCGAGGAATGCGCCGCCTGCGAAGAAGCTCCCGCTGAGGAGACCGAAGCAGTCGAGGAAGCTGCTCCCGCCGCGGAAACCGAAGCTGTCGTTGCAGAGGAGTTTGACGAGGACGAGGAATTTGTTCCCGCCATCACTTTCGCCGACGATTACGATGATCCCGTTGATGACCGTGACGAGTCCTACTACGAATCGAACGCTGCCAGAGTGAGAATTCACATGCAGGAGCAGGACGCCAAGGAAGAGCCTGCGGCTGTCAAGGAAAAGAAACGCTCTCTCGGCGGTGCCATCCAGAACTTCTTCTATCACCACAAAGCCGCTGTGGTTGTTGCCGGCGTTGTTGCCGTAATGGTTGTGCTGTACGTTGTCAACCATATTGTCGGCTGATAAATTCGTTCTTCATATTCTCATATATACCCAAATCATAGTTTGAATCTCAGACAAAAGCCGCCGGACGGGTGCAGTCAGTGCCCGTCCGGCGGCTTTTGCCGTGTGTGGTTCGTCATTTGCGCACAAGATATTTCCGCATATCGATAGCCACTGCCACAAGGATGATGACACCCTTGATGATATACTGCAGGTTGGTGGATACCCCCAGCCACTGCAGCGCTACGGTGATAATCTGCAGAAGAATGACGCCGGTGACGATTCCGGAGATCTTTCCCGTGCCGCCGGTGAAGGATACGCCGCCGATGACGCAGGCGGCGATGGCGTCCAGCTCGGCGTTCATGCCGGCGGTGGCGTTGTTTGAACCTATGCGCGCCGCCTCAACAAAGCCGGAAAAGCCGTACAGCAGTCCTGCCATGGTGAAAACAAGAATGATGGTTGCCGCCACGCTTACGCCGGACACGTTGGCAGCCTCGGGGTTGGCACCCACAGCGTACATATTCTTGCCCAGCGTGGTGCGGTTCCAGATGAACCACATGATGATTGTGGCGGCGATGGCGTAAAAGACGTAGTACGGCACCGCCACGCTGCCGATGTTAACCGTGCCCTTGACGATGTTCTTGTAGCTCTCGGTCAGTCCTGCGATGGGCTGACCGCCGTTGTTTCCCCAGGTCATATATATCAATATAAAGCCGTAGAGCATAAGCTGTGTGGCAAGGGTGACGATAAACGGATGCAGGCTGAACCGTGCCACGCAGAAGCCGTTGAAGGCTCCCACAATGCCGCCGATGGCCATTACTATCAGTATGACCAGCGGAATGGGCAGCGGATCCAGTCCCGGCCACATCTTGGTGGCAAGGTCGCTTTTCTGCAGCAGAGATGCCGACACCAGCATGGCAAGACCCATCAGCCGTCCGGCGGAAAGGTCGGTGCCGGTCAGCACAATGATGCCGCCGACGCCCAGCGCAAGAAAAAGTCCTGCCGCGGATTTTTTCAGAATATCCACGATGGATTCAAAGGAAAGAAAAGTATTGCGGGCGTTGAGTTCCACCGCCGAGTAATACTGCACATATATCACCAGCAGGAGCAGGAGGATATACAGGGCATTGTTGAGCAGAAAATCACCCCACCAGCGCAGCCTGTCCCGCCGCTCCATGCCCCTGTATTTGTCAATGGCCGCCTTTGCACGGCGCAGGGGCGCAAAATTGCCGATTGCGTTCATGTTGGTTCTCCTTATACATATTTGGCGGCCAGCGCCATGATCTCCTCCTGAGAGGTGGATGCAGGATCGACCTCCCCGGCGATGCGTCCGCCGGACATGACTATTATCCGGTCGCACACGCCCAGCAGTTCGGGCATCTCGCTGGAGGCCATGATGACCGTTTTGCCCTCACGGGCAAGGTCGATGATGAGCTGGTATATTTCGTATTTGGCGCCCACGTCGATGCCGCGGGTGGGCTCGTCCAGCAGAAGCACTTCCGGCTTGGTCAGCAGCCATCGTCCGAAGATGACCTTCTGCTGGTTGCCGCCGGAAAGGGTGCTGATACGGGTGCGCTGGGAGGCGGTCTTGATGTTGAGCGCCCTGATCGCCCAGTCGGTATCCTTGCGCATGAGTGCCTTCTGAAGAAACAGTCCGTTCCATAGATAGCTGCGCCCCTTGGAAACGGTGGTGTTTTCGGTGATGTCCAGCACGCCGAAAATACCCGAGCTGCGCCGTTCCTCGGTCACCATGGCAAAGCCGCTGCGCATGGCGGCACGGCAGGTGCGGTTGCGGCACTCTTTTCCGTGGAGGGTGATGGTGCCGCTTTTCCGTGTGGCGATACCGAACATGGTTTCCAGCAGTTCGGTGCGTCCTGCGCCGGCAAGTCCGGCAAGACCGACAATCTCCCCCTTCCGCGCGGTGAAGGAAGCCTCCTTAAGCCCCACGTGCAGCGCCGAAAGCCCCTCCACGCGGAGGATCTCCTCGCCGGGCTGATTGGTCTTGGGCGGATAGACGTTGGTGATCTCCCGCCCCACCATCAGATGAATGATGCGGTCGATGGTCAGATCCTTTGCAGGCGCGGTGGCTACCCACCGTCCGTCACGCATGACGGTGACATCGTCGGATATGGCGAGTATCTCGCTCATCTTGTGGGAGATGTAGATGACCCCGCAGCCCTCGCCGCGCAGGCGGTTGATTATGCCGAACAGCCGTTCCACCTCGGTGTCGGTGAGGGACGATGTGGGCTCGTCAAATACGATCACCCTGCTGCCGTAGGACACCGCACGGGCGATCTCCGCCATCTGCCGCTGGGCTATGGGCAGCGTGCTGATGATGGCTCCCGGATCGATGTCCAGTTCCAGCTCATCAAATATCTCCTGTGTCCTGCGGCGCATGGCGCGGTGGTCCACCGAGCCGAGGGCGGTTTTTGGGAACCGCCCCAGCCAGATGTTTTCCATCACCGAGCGGGTGTGCACCTGATTGAGTTCCTGATGCACCATAGCCACGCCGTTTTCCAGTGCCTGACCGGGGGAACGAAAGCGCACCTCCCGACCGTCCAGCCTGATGGTGCCCGCGTCGATGTCATTGATGCCGAAAAGGCACTTCATCAGCGTGGATTTGCCCGCGCCGTTTTCGCCCATCAGCGAGTGCACCGTCCCCGGGCGCACCTGCAGCGACACGCCGTCCAGCGCTTTCACGCCGGGAAAGGACTTTGTTATTCCGTCCAGTTCAAGCAGGTATTCCATAATGATTCTCCTGATGATAGTGTGATCGGGTCAGTTGTCACCCTTGGTTGAATTGCAGTTAATCTGCAGTCGTGTCTGCGTTAATATGCCCGAAAATAGCTAATAATTGTAATATCAAGTAAAAATATTGCAGTTCGCTATACTCCTGACGGACATATAAGCGTAGATTATTGCGTGTTGTATATTCCACCGCCTGATCCGCTGCCGGAATTGGAGGCGGCGTTTGCACCGGATGAGCCTGCTCCGTTGGATCTGCCCGACTGAATCCGGCCGGATTTACCGTTGGCGTTACCGCCGGTGCTGCCGATGGAATTGCCGCCGGTTCTGCCGTCGTTGGCGTAGTCACCGGCTACACCGCCCATGCCGTCCGCTCCGCTTTTGCCGGAGAAGATGCGGGCGCTGCCGTCGGAAGCGTCGCCGGAATTACCGTTTGCGTTTTCGCCGGAGGTGTCGGTGCCGGAAGCGCCTGAGCCATCGCCGTCGGTACCCGCGCCGCTGTTATCGCCGGTGAAGATATGGTAGGAGATACGCACCTTGTCAACGTCCTCGTCCACATGGAATGCCTCAATGCCGTCTTTGAGTTCCCGCCCCTCGGCGATGTTGCGGGCAAAGTGGAGAATGGCTTCCGCCATGCCGCGGGCGTCCTGCTCGATGGTGCCGCTCATGTTGCCCGCCTGAATGGCCTCGCGGGCAACGGAGGTGGCGTCTACGCCGAACACGGGGATGGTTCTGGATTGATCGCCGCTGTTGTAGCCCAGCTCGTTCATGGCTTCGATGGCGCCCAGGGCCTGATCGTCGTTGTTGGCGATGACCATTTCGATGTCGCCGTTGTCAAGGCTGTAGGTGGTCAGAGCGGTGTCCATCAGGTTCTTTGCGGTGGAAGCCGACCAGTTGCCGTAGAGGTAGTAACGGCTGACTCCGTCGTCATCCTGCGTGGGGTCGTACTGGTTGGCGGCGGAAGGCTCCAGCCGGTATTCGCTGCCCGCCTGCTCCAGCATAAGGTTGGCGTTCTCAACCGAATAACGGGTGCGCCCGTAGGCTTCGGCGTTGCCCAACTCGCCGCGGAACATAACGTAGGCGATCTTCTTGTCGCCGTTTGTGTCGCACCGCTGTGCGTTGTCGCCGTTCAGCAGATATTCTGCGATCATCTGTCCCTGCATATACCCTGCCTCGTCGGCATCGGTGCCAACAAACAGGCAGTTGGCGTAGCTGTTGACGATGTCGTCGGATACCTCGCGGTTGAAGAAGATTACCGGAATATTCTGAGCGGACGCGTTCTGAATGATAGTCTGGGAAGCCTCGTCCGAGCCGGTGGTGACCACGTTGACCACCAGCAGGTCGGAGCCGCGGGTGACGGCGGTCTCAATCTGTTCGGTCTGGGTGGACTGATCGGACGCTCCGTCATAGAAGGTATAGCTGAACAGGTCTTTTTCGTTTTTCAGCAGGTTTTCCATTGAGGAACGCACACTGCCGATATAGGTGTCGCTGTAGTCGTAGAAGAATGCGTCCACGCTCAGACGATCGGAGTTTGCCGCCTGATCGTCACCGGGAGTATTCTGTCCGCCCGCGGTGCCTCCGCAGGAGCAGCCGGCGAAGGACAGCAGGAAAACGGCAAGCAATGCCGCCGTGATTTTTCTCATAATTTATGCCTCCTTGATTGGTTGTGCGATTATGCCGATTGATGTGGTGTTGTGTCGTTTCGCTGATAGTATGGGCACGATAAAGAAAAATAACGCTGTATAATTCAGGCAGTTTTCGCGATGAAATAAGAAACCGCGACAGAAACGCATTGCGCCGGTACTGCCGCGGTTTGTCATATAAATGGTATGAGCTATCTGGTTATATAAAATACTTGCGAACTGGCAATTGTTATATAACCAGAGTTGATGTAAAGTGTTAAACCGTCAACATGAAAAAAGGAGACAGGAAAAAATGAATACGAGAACACAGAAAATCGTTATAACCGCGCTTATGGCGGCGCTTGCCTGCGTGGCAACACTGATTATCAGAATCCCCTCGCCTCTCAAGGGCTATATCAATCTCGGCGACTGCGTTGTACTGGTTGCGGGCTGGATGCTCTCGCCGGTATACGGCTTCCTTGCCGCGGGTATCGGTTCGGCGATGGCGGATGTGTTTTCCGGGTATATTGTCTATGCACCGGCAACCTTTGCCATAAAGGGACTCATGGCTGTCATCGCTTTCTACGGATTCCGGCTGCTGAACAAAAAAACCGGCAATCTGCCATCCAGAATCATCAGCGGTGCTGCGGCAGAGATCGCGATGGTGCTTGGTTATTATGTGTTCGAGGGATTTCTGTACGGATTCATTCCCTCGGTGGCGAATATCCCCGCCAACGCCATTCAGGGTCTTGCCGGTCTGATAATTGGTGTTGTGCTGATTAAAATATTCGAAAAGAGCAAAATTTCCCTCGCATAAATATCAAGCCCGCGGGCGGCAGCGGTGAGCTGCGGTCCGCGGGCTTTGGTAGTGTTCCGTGTGTCCGGACTCAGCCGAACATGTGGGTCATGCCGTCCATCAGATGCTCCATCTTGCGGGCGGCTTTTCGCACGCCTTTTTTCATGGGGCTTCTGCGGTTGGTGGCGATATATCCACCTGCCAGACCGACTGCCGCACCGATGGCGACAGCCGCGCCCACACCCTTGACCACGTTCATTGCGGTTCGCGTCATTTGTATCACTCTCCCGATGCAGATCAATGCGGCGGCGGTGGCGCAGACAGTTCTGTTCATACGCGCCCTCGCTTGCTTGTTGTTTCGGCGGTTTGTTTCGGCCGCCTCGTGAAATATCCTTGCCTAAGCGGAGCGGAATATTCACGCAGGAGAGAAAAAAGACGCAAAAAAAGCAAAAAAGGCGCTTGCCTGATGGTAAGCGTCTTTTTTGTATACTGAAGGATAATCCGGTGTAAGCAATTGATTGTGTTAACATATTAACACGTTAAAGCGATATAGTCAATAACCAAAATATAAATAATATATTAATAATTCGTCCGCGCGTTGACAAATATTACAATTCAAGAGAAAAAATATCAACGCAGAAATTGCGCAGGTGCATAGACCTACCGCCGGCGGTCCATAATACCCGCACATATCAAAGGAGGGATAATCGTGAACAAGCAGATACCCGTGTGGGTGCGCAGCGGACGTGCCCTGCGCCAGTATCCATGGATGGACGGTGATGTCAGGGCAGATGTGTGCGTGATCGGCGGCGGAGTGACCGGTGCGCTGTGCGCCCTGCGACTGATCAGGGAGGGGCGGTCGGTGGTTCTGATCACCCGCAGTCCGGTAGGCCGCGGAGCCACATCGCTGCTGATGCCCTGTTCGCTGTGTGACTGCGGACAGGACCTGCGGGTGCTTTCCCGCCGCGTAGGAAGGGAAAACGCGGTGCATCTGCTGCAGCTGACCCGACAGGCAGCGGAGGAGCTGGAACAACTGTGTTCGGAGCTGCCGGCAGGGGCGGGCTTTGCCATGCGTGACTGCGTGGTGTACGCCGACAGCGACACCGATGCCGACCAGCTTCGGAGGGAATACGGAGAATACAGCCGGGCGGGGTTTGACTGTTCGTCTATGGATCGCGGAGCCTTCGGCAGCGCTTTTGCATTCCCCGCGGCGGGAGCGCTGGTGATGCGCAACGGCGCGGTGGAGCTGGATCCATGTATGCTTGCCCAGCTGACGGCGGCGCAGGCGTCTGATCTCGGTGCGATTATATTTGAAAACACAAAAGCCGAACGCATTTCGGCGGAAAGCGACGGAAGAGTGAGCGTTTATACATCCACCCACCGCCGTGTATCAGCAGACAGAGTAGTCATCGCGGCGGGCAGCGCCTGTGCGGAGCTGATTGGCGGCATTTCCCGCGGACGTACACGCTATATCGCGGCAAGCCGGCCGGTTCGCGGATTCAGAGGCTGGCCGGGCCGATGCGTCCTTCGGGGAAACGGTCAGCCCGGGATTATATGCTCCACTTCGCCGGACGACCGGATTTTTGTCAGCTGCGAATCCACCGCTGCCATCGACGGGCGCGAGCGGCTGCTGGGCGCGCTGCATATTCCTTCCGGCGGCGAGCGACGGTACGAAGAACTGCAGGCGGCGGCACAATATCTGTTCCCGGAGACCGGCGTGTACGGATATGAAGCGGGCTGGGCGTTCCGCGCTCTGCGCACTGCGGACGGACTGCCGATTGCCGGAACAGTGCAGGGACAGCAGGGCTGTCTGGTTGCTTTCAGCGGCGGAGAGGGAGGCGTGCTGCTCAGCGTGATGATCTCACGTCTGGTCACGGAGGAGCTGTGCGGCGGTCAGCCAAAGGAGCTGGAGATGTTTTCGCCCCGCCGCAGACGACTGGCAGGCTGACGGCACACCGGCGGTCTGTGCGGACGGGCGGCCCCGGCGGCGAAGCGTTCTGCGAACGCCTGTGCGTCCGGTTCCCGTCCGCGCTCACTGCGTTCGCCCGCCGCCTCCTTACGACCGGCAGCCTTGCCGCCGGAACGAAAAAAGACTGCCGCGGTGACAGTGAAAGTCCACGTCGCGGCAGTCTCGGTTTGCGATGATATTATTTCAGCTCTACCGGCAGACGGCAGGAGAGGTCGCTTCCCGCCGGAGGAACAACCGGCAGCATCAGACCGTAAAGATCGGCGGCGTTGGCGCCCAGTTCAAAAATCCGCCGTCCACGCGCGTCCAGTCCTGACACCTGCGCGTAGCGGGTGATGACCGGCAGACCGTTTTCGCCGCGAGCGGCTGCGGATGCGGTCAGTATCTCCTGCCCGCGCCGGTTCATTGCCAGCACGCGGATGTACGGAGGGATTCCCTCTGCGTCGGCAGCAGTCAGACCAAGCATTGCGGACAGCAGTACCCGACGCAGACGGGCGTGGGTGTAGCGCTTGCATTTAATGCCGTCACACAGCCGCGCAAAGCCTGCGTCCGCTCCGCCTATGCGTCGGGCACAGTCGGCGATGCGGTGCTCCAGCCCTTCGCTCACGTCAGGCAGACAGGCAAGCTGCTCTGCGGTCATGGAACGGATCCGGTGCAGCAGGGCGCGGTCAAGTCGACTGATATCGGCAGGAGCCCTCCCCTCCCCTATCGTTTCTTTCAGAAGCTCCGCTGCCGCTGCAGGCATATGACTTTCCAGACAGGATAGGTCACCGCTTTCGTTCAGGCATCTGCGCAGAAAAGAAGCGCTCACCGGCTGACCGACTGCGGCGGCCGGGGAATCGTGAGCGGCACCGGTGCGCTGCACACAGAAGGGCCGGATATGAGGCGCAAGGGCGTTGACAGCCCGGCAGTATTCCACGCCGAGAGTATCGTTGGGATTCGACAAAAGACCGGCGTATTCCGGCGCGAAGTCCGCAAGAGCGGCTCCTCTTGCCGCGGCAAAGCTGGCGCCGTCATTCAGCCGTTCACGGAGCCGCTGACGGGCCTCCTCGCTGTCGGAAAGTTCAGCAGCGCGGCGAACGCGGTCAATGTCACCGCACTCACTGCCGAAAGACAGTATGTCCACGCACCCAAGCGCGGAAGCAAGACCAACGCCGCCCCGCGCAAAGGCTTCGGCTCCGGCCATAGCCCACGGCAGAGGCAGTTCCACCACCAGATCGGCACCGCACCGCACCGCCATCAGCGCGCGGGTGCGCTTGTCCACGCAGGCGGCATCGCCCCGCTGGACGAAGTCGCCGGACATGATCGCCGCGATATGTGTCGCGCCGGTCAGCTCACGGGTGCGCGTGAGGTGCAGGGCGTGACCGTTGTGAAAGGGATTGTATTCGGCAATAACGGCTGCCAGTTTCATATATTATATCTCCGGTTAATTATTTAAGCACAACTGACATACGGGCGGCACCAGCCGCCCGCAGGATTACTTTATTCCAGCCGGTAGCCCACGCCGTATACCGCCGTCAGCCGGTCGCCCAGATCCAGCTTGCGCCGGATCCGCTGGGCGTGCAGGTCAAGGGTGCGTGTGGTGCCGTCATATTCCATGTCCCACAGGCTCTGATACAGCTGTTCGCGATAAAGGACATGCCCTCGGTTCTTGACCAGCATCACGAAGAAGTCAAATTCCTTGGGAGTGAGCTCCACCCGCTCACCGTCACGCAGCAGGCGGTGGGAACGTGTATTGATGACAAACTCATCGTAAGAAAGCACCAGAGGATCGGTGTCCGAGCTGATGCTGCTGCAGCGGCGCAGTACCGCCTCCACGCGGGCGAGCACCTCCTGCATGGCGAAGGGTTTGGCGATATAATCGTCAGCTCCGGCGCGCAGTCCCTTTACCCGATCGGAAACATCGGCGCGGCTGCTGATAATGATACACGGGACTTTGATCTGCCGGGCGTAATCCAGCAGTTCGAAACCGTCCAGAGACGGCAGATCCGTTTCCAGCAGAACCAGATCAAAGCTGTTGAGCTCCAGTTGGTTAGCGGCAGCAAGACCGTCACCCACAACAGTGCAGCGATAACCTGCTTCGGTCAGACCGAAGCGCAGAGTCTCCTGCACCACCGGATCGCTGTCAACGATCAGCAGACGGATAATATTGCTCATAGCATCGCCCCCCCCTGAAAAATAGATGGATCGGTAATCGTGCCGCGACCGTCCATTAGGCAGGTGCAGTCACGTTACAGGATTTATTATAGCTCGTTGGCGCGGCAAATGCAACAACGGCAGACGGACCTGAAATAAAGCCTTCATGAGATGGACTTGAGGGAACAGTCAAGGAAAGTTACGGGTAGTATCTTTCCCTGAATCGCGAATTACTGTGCAAAAGCACCGTAAATAAGCTTACAGTAAACGATCGTCATGTGAAATATTCCGACTTGCATTTGTGTGCACAAAGGTGTATAATAAACAGGCTCAAGGGGATAATATCCTTGAGAGAAGATATCGCGGAGTAGAGCAGTTCGGTAGCTCGTCGGGCTCATAACCCGGAGGTCGCAGGTTCAAATCCTGCCTCCGCAACCAAAAATCCGCTTCTCGTCGTCAGACGGGGAGCGGATTTTCTGTTGTGTGGCAGCGTGAAAACCTGGTGCGAAATAGCCGCACCGACAAACGAGATTTATCGCATCATGGTGCGATTTCACTGAATTCGCAACGCGAATTCTACGCAGCGTTCAAATCCTGCCTCCGCAACCATGAAAATCGGCTTAACCATCAGGTTTAAGCCGATTTTCTTTTGTCTGTACCCTTATTCGTACCCTTTACGCTTCGGCATAGTCTTCTTCTGTTTTAGATTGATTGGATATATTCTTAAAGTATAGTTCCATGCGGCGGGCGCTTTCCTGTCTCATTTTGTCTGATACGTGACCGTAGACATTAAGCGTGAATGCCGCCGTGTGATGACCAAGATTCTCCTGCAGGGTCTTAATGTCATCGCCCGACTGCAGTGCCGCTATGGCGTATGAATGACGCAGGTCGTGAAATCTCGTTTCAGGCATACCGATGCTTGCCACAATGCGCTTGAAATTCCTGTACACATTCGAATGATAAAGATGATGCCCCAACTCATTGGTAAACACAAAGTCTTCGGGATTACTCCATGCCCCGGCAGCCTCTATGCGCATGGACTCCTGAAGGCTTTTTTGTTTTTGCAGAATGTCCATTATTGACTGCGCTGGAGCAATTACACGGGTCTTTCCGTTTTTCGGAGAGGTAAGCCGATATTCTCCGCTGCCGTCACGCAGGTGTATGATCTGTTTGCTGATGGTGATTGTTCCACGGTCGAAGTCTACGCAATCCCATGTCAGCCCGAGGATCTCACCTCTACGCATACCGGTGAACAGATCAGTAATGAGCAGATACTCCAGCGGCTCGCCATGCAGCGCATTTAGAAA